>JBKBJT010000010.1:0-98653 GCA_046294345.1 Ferrovibrio sp. | reverse complement strand
AGACCATGTTCAAGACGCTGGCGGAGAAGGGCATCAACATTCTTGCGATCACCACCTCGGAGATCAAGGTCAGTGTGCTGATCGCCTCGGAATATACTGAGCTTGCCGTGCGCGCCCTGCACACGGCCTTTGGGCTGGATGCCGAATGAACAGGGGCCGCATGAACACGGAGGGCCGATGCGGGGAGGGCGCGCCACACCAGCCGCTCCGGTAATCGTTAGCGGAGACCGGCTGTGATGCCGGGTCGGGCGCCGCCGCCCGGGCCGCGCGGCCTGCTGCGCCGTCTCCGCGAGGTGATGGCGGAAGCCGGCACCGTCGACGAGCGCCTTGGCCGCGTCGTGCGCAACATCGCCGCCAACATGGTGGCGGAAGTCTGCTCGGTCTATCTGCTGCGCAACGACGAACTCGAACTTTACGCCACCGAGGGTCTGAATCCCGAAGCCGTGCACAAGACCCGGCTGAAGGTGGGTGAGGGCCTCGTCGGCGACATCGCCGCCAATGCCCGGCCGCTGATGCTGGCCGATGCGCAGACCCACCCGCAATTCGCCTACAAGCCGGAAACCGGCGAAGAAATCTATCACTCGCTGCTCGGCGTGCCGATCCTGCGCGACAACCGCGTGATCGGTGTCCTGGTCGTGCAGAACCAGACCCGCCGGCAATATGCCGAGGAAGAGGTCGAGGCGCTCGAGACCATCGCCATGGTCATGGCCGAGATGGTGGCCTCGGGCCAGCTCAGCGGCGGCGAGGAACTGGCCGCCGTCAGCCGCGCCTCCACCATGCCATTCCGCGCCGACGGGCGGCTGCTGTCGGAAGGCCTGGCGATTGGCGTGGCGGTGCTGCACGAACCGCGTATCCACGTCGAAAAGACCATCGCCGACGACATTCCCTACGAAAAGGATCGGCTGGACGCGGCCGTTGCCTCGATGCGCGACCAGGTCAACAGGATGCTGGAAGCGCCGGACAGCGACATCGTCGGCGAAAGCCGCGACGTGCTGGAAACCTACAAGATGTTCGCCCACGATACCGGTTGGCTCGCTAAGCTGCATCAGGCGGTGGACTCCGGCCTGACGGCCGAGGCCGCCGTGCTGCGCGTGCAGGGCGACACGCGCCATCGCATGCAGGCGATCACCGATCCCTATCTGCGCGAACGCCTGGCTGACCTGGACGATCTGGCCAACCGCCTGCTGCTGCATCTGGCCGGCAAGCCCTATCACTCGGCGGCCGAGAACCTGCCCGACAACGCCATCCTGCTGGCGCGCAGCATGGGGCCGGCCGAATTGCTGGATTACGACCGCCGCAAGCTGCAAGGCGTGGTGCTGGAAGAGGGCTCCAGCGTCAGCCATGTCGCCATTGTGGCGCGTGCGCTGTCCATCCCCGTGATCGGTGGTGTCGAGGGCGTGATCGCCAAGGTCGAGCCGGGCGATACCGTGGTGGTCGATGGCGACCATGCCCAGGTTTTCGTGCGTCCGGCACCCGATGTGGTGTCGGCCTTCCATCAGGGTGTGGCCCTGCGCCGGGCCCGGCTGGCGAAGTATGCCGCCCAGCGCGAGGACCCGCCGGTGACGCGCGACGGCCAGCGCATCGCCATGCTGGTGAATGCCGGTCTGCTGATCGATCTGGGCCATCTGGATGAGACCAATGCCGATGGCATCGGCCTGTATCGCACCGAACTGCAGTTCATGGTGCGGCCGACCATGCCCAAGGCCGAGGCGCAGACCGCGATCTACCGCCGCGTGATCGAACATGCCGGCGACCGGCCGGTGGTGTTCCGCACGCTGGATATCGGCGGCGACAAGGTGCTGCCCTACCTGGTGAAATATCCGGAAGAGAATCCGGCCATGGGCTGGCGCGCCATCCGGCTGGCGCTGGATCGCCCAGCTCTGCTGAAGGTGCAGCTGCGTGCCATGCTGGAAGCGGCGGCCGGCCGCTCCCTGCACCTGATGTTCCCCATGATCGCCGAAGTGGACGAGTTCCGCCGCGCCCGACGGCTGCTCGACCGCGAGGTGCAGCGGCTGGTCTCTCTGCGCAAACCGGTGCCGCTGAAGATCGCGGTGGGCACGATGCTGGAAGTGCCGGCGCTGGCCTGGCAGTTGCCCGCCCTGCTGCCGCTGGTGGATTTCGTCTCGGTCGGCTCAAACGATCTGATGCAGTTCATGTTCGCCGCCGATCGCGGCAACCCGAAGCTGGCCGACCGTTACGACCCCTTGAGCCCGGCGATGCTCAGCTTCCTGCACTGGGTGGTGCAGCAATGCCATGCCGCCGCCAAGCCGATCACCATGTGCGGCGAGATGGGCAGCCGGCCGCTGGAGGCCATGGCGCTGCTGGGGCTGGGCTTCCGCCGCCTATCCATGCCGGCCAGCGCGGTCGGCCCGGTCAAGGAAATGCTGCGTAGCCTGGATGTTCTCCGTTTGGCTGATTTTATGTCTAACCTCTATGCCTCGCCCGACCACAGCATACGCGCCCAGCTAGAAGAATTTGCCCGGGAAAACGGGGTAATTGTTTGAAATAGCTGGCCTTGCCGGTCATTTGCCGTAATATGTCAAAGGCGAACAAGGGTAGGCAATCCAGGATGAATGCCCAATCCGGCGAACAGACGGCCTCGGCTGCAGCAGCCGTAGCGAATGGCTACGACGGTGTCGGCCATAGCCTGAAAGTGGTGCGTGAACGACGGGGCCTCGCTCTGGCGGATGTATCCGCGCGCCTGCGCATCCGCCGCCCGTATCTGGAAGCCATCGAGGCCGGACGGTTCGGCGAATTGCCGGGCGCGGTCTATGTCAGCGGCTTCCTGCGCCAGTATGCCGAATTCCTCGGCCTCGATCCCGACCAGATACTGAAGACCTACCAGTCCGAGGCCGATGGCCAGGTTCAGCGCGTGGTGCTGAATTTCCCGCTGCCGCGCCCGGAAGAGCGTACGCCGCGGCTGTGGCTGGTGGTTGGTGCGCTGGTCATCGCCGGCATCGTCTATGTGATGTGGTATCGCCACCAGGAAACCCTGCGCGTGGGCCAGGACCTGATCCAGGCCGTACCGGCCCGGCTGGCCGACCTAGTGCCCAGTCCGCAGCCGATCGCGCCGGCCGTGATCCCGCCGCCTGCAGCGCCGGTCCCTGCATCGTCTGCGCCCGCAACGCCTGTACCGGCGGCTCTGCCACCGGCTCCGGCTGTCGTGGCCTCCGCGCCGGCAGCTTCGCCGGCCACTGAATCGACCCCGGCCCCTGTTCTGCCAGCACCCGCCGCTTCTGCGCCGGCCGTTACTGTTGCCGCGCCGCCGGCAGCCTCCGCACCGGTTCCCCCGGCTGCGGCGCCAAGTCCCGCCGTCGAAACGCCGACGGCCCCTGCGGCTCCCGCCGCGCCGCCGGCCCAGGCCGCCGATACGGCGCCGACGCCCGCGACCGCACCGTCCGCCCCTGCCAGTTTCGGCGCCGCCGATGCCGGAAACAGCCGGATCCGCGTCGAAGCCACCGGTCCGGCCTGGATCCAGGTGCGCGGCCCGAATAACGAACAGGTTTTCACCCGCCTGCTGAATGCCGGCGAACGCTACGTGGTGCCGGATCGCGAGGGCCTGACCCTGCTGACCGGCAATGCCGGTGCCGTGCGCATCGTCGTCGATGGCCAGCCCCTGCCACCATTCGGGGCCGAGGGCGAGGTCAAGCGCGGCATCCCGCTCGATCCCGAACGGCTGAAAACCGGCGGCCAGGGCTAGGTTTTCCGCCTGCCGTTACCGCCCCGCTGGCTTGTCATCGCGGGGCAAAGACGCCATGTTACGCCGCATCCGGCCCCGCCCGACACATGAGAGGGGCGGGGGCTTCAGGCAGCAGCAATGAGCATCCGACCGTATCGCGATATCCAGCGCCGCAAATCGCGGCAGATTTTCGTCGGCAAGGTGCCGGTGGGTGGCGACGCGCCTATCACCGTGCAGACCATGACGAATACGCTGACCTCGGATGCGGCGGCCACGATCGAGCAGATCCGGCGCTGCGAGGAAGCCGGGGCCGATATCGTGCGCGTCTCCTGCCCCGACGAGGATTCGACCCGGGCGCTGAAGCAGATCGTGCGCGCCGCCCGCGTGCCCATCGTCGCCGACATCCACTTCCACTACAAACGCGCCATCGAGGCGGCCGAGGCCGGCGCCGCCTGCCTGCGCATCAATCCGGGCAACATCGGCAGCGCCGAGCGCGTGCGCGAGGTGGTGAAGGCGGCCAAGGACCATGGCTGCTCGATGCGCATCGGCGTCAATGCCGGCTCGCTGGAAAAGCACCTGCTGGAGAAATACGGCGAACCCTGCCCGGAGGCGATGGTGGAAAGCGCGCTGGACCATGCGCGCATCCTGGAAGACCACGATTTTCGCGAATTCAAGATCAGCGTGAAGGCCTCCGACGTCTTCCTGGCGGTGGCCGCCTATCAGGGGCTGGCCGAGGCCTGCGATTATCCGCTGCATATTGGCATCACCGAAGCCGGCGGCCAGCGCATCGGCACGGTGAAATCCTCCATCGGCCTTGGCATGCTGCTGTGGTCTGGCATCGGCGATACGCTGCGCGTCTCGCTCTCGGCGCCGCCCGAGGAAGAGGTTCGCGTCGGCTTCGATATCCTGAAGTCGATGAACCTGCGTCATCGCGGCGTGAACGTGATTTCCTGCCCATCCTGCGCGCGCCAGCAGTTCGACGTGATCAAGACCGTCGAAGTGCTGGAACAGCGCCTGGCCCATATCACCACGCCGATGACGCTCAGTGTGATCGGTTGCGTGGTGAACGGTCCGGGCGAGGCGCGCGAGACCGACATCGGCTTCACCGGCGGCGGCAAGGGTTCGCACCAGGTCTATCTGGCAGGCCAGCCGGCGCACCGGTTGCAGAACGAGGATATCGTCGCGCATCTGGTCAGGCTGGTCGAGGACAAGGCTCGCGAGATCGAAGCCGCCCGGGCGGCCGGCAGTTCTTCCGAAGCGGCCGACGCCGCTTCCTAGCTACCACCCTTCAACGACGGAGACACGCCGTGGCCCAGTTGCAGCCCGTGCGCGGCACGCATGACATTCTGCCCGACGACTATGCCCGGTTCCGCCATGTGGTGGAAACGGCCCGGCTCGCCGCGTCCCTGTTCGGCTATCGCGAAATGGCGACGCCGATCTTCGAATTCACCGAGGTCTTCGCCCGCTCGATGGGCGAGACGTCGGATGTGGTGTCGAAGGAAATGTACTCCTTCACCGACAAGGGCGGCGAAGGCCTGACCCTGCGTCCGGAATACACCGCCGGCATCTGCCGCGCCTTCATCTCCAACGGCCTGCAGCAGCATGTGCCCTTCAAGGCCTTCGGCTGGGGCCCGATGTTCCGCTTCGAACGGCCGC
Organism: Ferrovibrio sp.; assembly: GCA_046294345.1. Taxonomy (GTDB): domain Bacteria; phylum Pseudomonadota; class Alphaproteobacteria; order Ferrovibrionales; family Ferrovibrionaceae; genus Ferrovibrio. The sequence goes on along the minus strand of JBKBJT010000010.1, from coordinate 93,318 downwards.
AGAAGGGCCGCCAGCGCCAGTTCCACCAGATCGACGTGGAGGTGATCGGCGCGGCCGAGCCGCAGGCCGATGTGGAAGTGATCTCGGTGGCGGCCGAAATCCTGCGCCGGCTCGGTATCCTCGACAAATGCGTACTGGAACTGAACACGCTGGGCGATCCGGAAAGCCGCGTGGGCTACCGCGAGGCGCTGGTGAAGTATTTCTCCGGCCACGTCGACAAACTGTCGGAAGACAGCCGCAAGCGCCTGGAGAAGAACCCGCTGCGCATCCTCGATTCCAAGGACGAGGGCGATCGCAGGCTGGTGGCCGATGCGCCGCTGATCCAGGAATATCTGACGCCTGCGGCGCGCGATTTTTTCGCGGCCCTGCAGGATGGCCTCGGCGCGGCCGGCGTGCCGTTCAAGATCAGTCCGCGTCTGGTCCGTGGCCTGGATTACTACACCCATACGGCCTTCGAGTTCACTACCGACATGCTGGGTGCCCAGGGCACGGTGCTGGCCGGCGGCCGTTACGACGGCCTGATCGAGCAGCTTGGCGGCAAACCGACGCCGGGCATCGGCTGGGCCGGCGGCATCGAACGCCTGGTGATGCTGTCCGATCCGCAGCCGGCGTTGCCGCGCAGCGTGGCGATCATTCCCATCGGCGCCGCCGCCGAGGCCGAGGCGGCGAAACTGGCCGCCGAACTGCGCCGCGCCGATGTGGCGGTGGAACTCGCCTATGGCGGCAATGCCGGCAAACGCTTCAAGCGTGCCGACAAGCTGGGTTGTTTCGCCGCTATCGTGATCGGCGAGGACGAACTGACGCAGGGCGCGGTGAAGCTGAAGGATCTCAGGAGCGGCGAGGAAGTCACGCTGCCACGCGGCGATTTGCTGGCGAAACTGAAAGCCTGACGCCATGGATGTTGCGGGCCTGCCCGAGGCCAAGCTCGACAAGGTGATCGAGCGTTACGAGATGCTGCAGGCCCAGATGTCGGCCGGCGGCCTCGCCGCCGATGCCTTTGTCAGGCTGTCGAAGGAATATGCCGAGATCGAGCCGCTGGTGCAGGGTATCGCCGAATGGCGCCGGCTGCGCCGCGAGGTTGCCGATCTGGCGGCCATGCGCGACGATCCGGCCTCCGATCCGGAGATGCGCAATCTGGCCGAGGCCGAATGGAAGCAGGCCCAGGCGGCCTTGCCCGAAGCCGAACGCCGCGTGCTGATCATGCTGCTTCCCAAGGACGAAGCCGACGAGAAGAACGCCATCCTGGAAGTGCGTGCCGGCACCGGTGGCGACGAGGCCGCTTTGTTCGCCCGCGACCTGTTCGAGATGTATCGCGGCTATGCCGACAAACATGGCTGGCGCTTCGAAGTGGAAAGCCTGTCCGAAACCGAGCTGGGCGGCTTCCGCGAGGCCATCGCGACCATTTCCGGCCGCAACGTCTTCGCCCGGCTGAAATTCGAATCCGGCGTGCATCGCGTGCAGCGTGTGCCCGATACCGAAACCCAGGGCCGCATCCATACCTCGGCCGCCACGGTGGCGGTTCTGCCCGAGGCCGAGGATGTCGATATCGACATCAACGAGAACGATCTGCGCATCGACGTGTATCGTTCCTCGGGCGCCGGCGGCCAGCATGTGAACACCACAGACTCTGCTGTGCGCATCACCCATATCCCCAGCGGCATCGTGGTGGCGCAGCAGACCGAGCGGTCGCAGCACAAGAACAAAGCCAAGGCGATGAAACTGCTGCGCGCCAAACTCTATGAGGCCGAGCGCGAGAAGCTGGCCTCGGCCCGCGCCGCCGACCGCAAGGGCCAGGTCGGCTCGGGCGACCGATCGGAGCGCATCCGCACCTACAATTTCCCGCAGGGCCGCGTCACCGACCACCGCATCAACCTGACGCTCTACAAGATCGAGCAGGTAATGACCGGCGAGGCGCTCGATGAAGTGATCGAGGCGCTGATTGCCGAGGATCAGGCCAGCCGCCTGGCCGAGTTGAATGCCTGACATCGCCGGCCTGCTGCTCGATGCCACGCGCCGTCTGAAGCAGGCCGGCATTGAAGGTCCGCGCCGGGATGCCGTGCTGCTGCTGAGCGAGGCGTCAGGACTGAGCCCTGATCGCGTGCGCCTGCAGCCCGAAACGACGTTGGCGCCGGATGTTGCGGCGCGGTTCGAGGCGCTGGTGCAGCGCCGGCTGGCCCGCGAGCCGGTGTCGCAGATTCTCGGGCGTCGCGAATTCTGGGGGCTGGATTTCCATATCACCCGCGATGTGCTGGATCCGCGACCGGATTCCGAAACGCTGGTTGCCGGCGTGCTGGCGGCGATACCGGATCGCGGCGCGCCTCTGCGGATCGTGGATTTCGGCACCGGCTCGGGCTGCCTGCTGCTCAGTCTGCTGCATGAACTGCCCGATGCGACCGGCCTTGGCGTCGATGCCTCGTCGGCCGCGCTGGCGGTGGCGCAAGGCAATGCCGAACGTCTCGGTTTGTCCGGCCGGGCGAATTTCCGGCAGGGCGACTGGGGTACCGGCATCGATGAGCCGTTCGATATCCTCATCTCGAACCCGCCCTATATAGAAAGCGACGTGGTGCCCGGACTGGCGCCCGAGGTGGCCCGGCACGAGCCGCGTCTGGCGCTGGATGGCGGGCCGGACGGGCTGGCTGCCTATCGGCGGCTGATCCCCGATCTGGCGCGGCTGGCGCGGCTGGGCAGCATCGCCGCGCTGGAGATCGGCCTGGGGCAAGATGCCGCAGTTTCCGCCCTGCTGGCGGAGGCCGGATTTGCCGGTATTGCCGTATTACCCGACCTGGCCGGGATCGGCCGGGTCGTGATCGGGCGGAAATCCCTGTAAATTCCCGGCAAAAAGGGGTTGGCAGCCGCAGCCGCCCCCCTTATCTTGAGATTCGGGATGACGCGGTCCCAAGGAAGCACGCCCGAGGCATTGATCAGGCTTTGATCAAAGGGGTGAGTTAGCCGGGGGCGGATAAGGCAGGCAGCGTCATCGCCTCTTCGACTGAAACCGGGTTTGGATCCGATCGAGAGGCCGACCGTATTGCGCGCGGATACTTGAACCACGCGATACGGTGCGCAACGAGCCTGATGCGCGATTTGCTGAAAACAAGCGAGATGAACCTGTGAACAACAAGAATCGTCAACGTGGTGGCCGGCCCCAGGGCCGTAGGCCGCATGGTGGTGGCGGCGGTGGCGGCGGCGGCGGGATGAATAATTCCCACCGCAATTTCGACTCCAACGGTCCCGACGTCAAAATCCGCGGCACGGCCAATACCATCTTCGAGCGCTACTGCCAGCTCGCCCGCGATGCCAATGCATCCGGCGACCGCATCGCGGCAGAGAATTACCTGCAGCATGCCGAGCATTACTACCGCATCATGCTGGCCCAGGGCGTGACACCGCTGCAGCGCCAGCAGCAGGGCAGCCAGCAGGCGCCGCAGGCCCAGCAAGGTGGCAACCAGCCGCAGGCGCAGCCGCAGCAGGCGCCCGGCGCCGATGGCGAGCAGCCGAGCCTGGAGATGGAACTCGAGGCGGCCCTCGATCCGAATGCCGAGGTGCAGCCCGGCGAGCGCGACGAGGCTACCGCAGCCTGATCCTGTCGCTGGGGTCCTCAGCGTAAAAGTAAAAAGGCCGCCGGAGGTTCCGGCGGCCTTTTTAATTGGTCGTGGATCGATTACTGCCGGTCAGTTGCCCGGCGGAGCATCCTGTTCGGCCAGGGCCCAGAGCGCTTCGTCGGCAATGGTAAGCGCGCGGATCGGCAGCGTCTCGGTTTCCGGCACCACCGGCGCCAGCGCGATATCGATTTCCAGTTCCTTGTCCAGCAGACCGCGGTCGCCGCCCAGATGGCGTTCGAAGAAATCGACTGTGCGGGTGATGCTGTCATCCTTGGCATCGCCACGGAAGGTATGGCCCTGGCCCTTGTAGATTTTTACCTCGTGTTCGGCGCCGATCTCGTCCAGCAGGCTGGCCAGTTCATAGGCGCGCCGCACCGGCACGGTGGCGTCGCGGTCCCCGTGCAGCACCAGGGTAGGCGGCATGCGGTGCACGCCACGGCGCTGCACCTCGGACGGCATCGCGCCCACCACATTCACCACCGCCTGGATGCGCTGATCGCGGCTGCCCAGGCTGAGCGCGTGGAAACCGCCCAGCGACAGGCCGAACACGCCGATCCGCTCGGGGTCGACATAAGCCTGCTTCTGCACGTAGGACACGGCTTCGGCGATCACCCGTTCGCGTTCGTCATGCAGGGTCGGCGCCGCCTTGCTGACCTGCGGGATGCCATCGAAATAGTGGATCACAAACGCGTTGATGCCGCGCTCGGCCAGCGCCTTGGCCGGCGGGTAATACAGCGAACCGTCGCCCAGTCCGCGCGCGCCATGCAGGATCAGCACGGCCGGCGCCCGGCCATCGGGGCCCAGCAGGTCGGTTTCCGCCTTCACCACATCAACGCGCACCCGGCGGCCATCGATATTGAAGCCATTGGTGTTTTCGGCCTCGGCGGCGCGGCGGGCGGGTTCGGCGGATTTCTGGCGACGCGGGCTGGCCTTGGCTGGCTTGGCATCCGGCTTCGGCGTCACGGCGGCCTTGGTGTGGCCGGCACGCGGCTGGGCCTGCACGGCGACGGGAGCCATGGCGATACTGCCCAGGATCAGCGCAAGCGCGGAAATGCGGCAGGCCTGCCGCAGGGCATTGCCCATCAGCATCCTGGCGTCGACCAGCGTCCTGGCATCCAGCAGTGTCGTGGCGTTGCCCCCGGCCATCGATCCCCCGTTAAGCCTTTGTTGAACCTCTTTGGCGGGTGCGGCCCGCCAAGCTGTTACGAGTTGTAACAAGCCCCCGAGGGGCTTGTCCACCCCTGATTCGCCGCGGGATTGCCCGGTTTTTCAATAAAATCATAGATTTGCTGTATTTTACCCGCCCGCTTGACGCTCCGGGGGTGTCTTTCTACCTTTAGCCACCGTACCGGAATCGCCCGCCGGCTTCGTTTGGCCGGCCCGGCCCGGTCCCTCCCCATCCCAACGAGGATTCCCGCATGTCCGCGCCCACCAAAGTTACCGATGCCTCCTTCGAGAGCGATGTCCTCAAGTCTTCCAATGCCGTGCTGGTCGACTTCTGGGCCGAATGGTGCGGTCCCTGCAAGCAGATCGCCCCGGCGCTGGACGAGATCGCCGGCGAGATGGCCGGCAAGCTGACCATCGCCAAGGTCAACATCGACGAGAACCCGATGACGCCGTCGAAATTCGGCGTGCGCGGCATTCCGACCCTGATCCTGTTCAAGGACGGCAAGCCGGTTTCCACCAAGGTCGGCTCGATGCCCAAGAGCCGCATCCTGGAGTGGATCAACTCCGCGATCTAAGCGTTCTCCGCCAGGATCCGGCCCGCCAGATAGAGCGAACCGGAGTGCAAGATAAAAAGGCCGGTGCCTATATGGCATCGGCTTTTTTTATACAGGTTGAGGCTGAACAGGAGGCGGGACTGGTTCTGTTTGTGAGGATTTGCCTTGTGGGCGGGGCGTGTCATGCGGACGAGAATTGGCGCGCCCCAGGATATAGCCCGACAGCCCGCCTAGCATCGCGGCTAGTTCCTTAGATTCCAAAATGCCGGTTATTCCGAATAGAATGATCGCAATCACCAGAGAAAACAGCGTTAAGAATTGAATGCCTGAATCGCTGGAAAAGATGGTGCGGCGTACGATCTCGTCCCGCCAAGCGACTGCGAAGAACCCGAAGATCACAAAAGCGACCAAAAGAGCAAAAGCCGATGCGATCATGGTTTTAAAAGTATTGCGCTGGCTTTCGGGAGTCAGTAGCTGACCAATTTCATCTTCCAGGGCGGCTTGGCTTTTGACGTCTTCTTTCAATTTTGAGATGAGATCCCGCTCCTCTGCTTTTGTATCATCCAGTTTTTTCGTTCTTTCTGAAATATCCTTCTGTAGTGCGTCGCGTCGCTTCTTGTTTTGCTCGCTCGCTTTTTCGATGCGCTCGATATCGTAGTTTACGTTCTCTAAATTTCGCTGGGTTTTTTCCAAATCGAGTGAAAGGCGCACCTTCTCGTTCGGGTTGGATGTAGACTTGATTTTATCTTCAAGAACCTTCAGTTCTGCTGACTGCTTATCTCGATATCTTTTTGCTGAGTTATATCGTTCATCCGAATCTTCAGGGTCAATAAAAGTTAGATCATTAGTAAGCCTTGAAATGTCGGAATCTAGGCTAGCAATCGTGTTGCGGATTGTGTCAAGCTTGGCCTTTGTTTCGTCTATAGATTGGACAAGCTCAGCTCGTTTGCGTCGATGCTCTCTAAATTTCTCATCGATTGTTAGTGAGCTTTCTGTGCTTGTTTTTGTGTTAACTTGGCCGGAATTGTCTGCGGCGATGGCGGGCGTTGCGAAAAACGACAATAGACTCACAAGCATCAAACCGGACAAGCGAATATTCATGTGTGGCATGTCATCCCCCTTTTCCCTGCGGTGGAAATTATAGGCGGATTTCCATGCTCTGAGTTTTGTGTATTCGAAAAAAATTGCCTACAAGAATATGAATAAGCTGAATACATCAGAGTGCGGATTAGGCGTTCTCCGCCAGGATCCGGCCCGCCAGATAGAGCGAGCCGGTGATGATCACGCGGGCCGGGGCAGACGCTGCCTCGGCCCGTATCGCTTCGGCGATCTGTCGCATCGCGGATACGGCGTTCTCCGCCGGCGCGGCATCCATGCCGGTGCTGCGGGCGGCAGTGGCCAGGTCTTCAGCCGATAGGGAATTGGCCTCGCCCGGAATCGCGATGCAGCGCGCGCCTCGCATCAGGGGCTGCAATGGCCGCAGCAGGCCGGCGGCATCCTTGGTGTTGAGCATCCCGGCCAGCAGCCAGGTCGGTTTGGGCGGCAGGGTCTTCAGTGTTTCGGCCAACGCCGCGCCGGCCATGGCGTTATGGGCGCCGTCCAGCCACAGCTCGGTGCCCGGCGGCAGCAGATCGAATAACGGGCCCATGGTCAGGCGCTGCATGCGCGCCGGCCAGTCCACCTCGCGCAGGCCGCGTGCGATGGCATCCGGAGGAATGTCGAAGCCGGCAAGGTTGCGCGCGCAGGTCACCGCCGTGCCAGCATTGACGATCTGGTGTTCGCCCAGCAGGGCCGGGCGCGGCAGGGTCAGTTCCTGATCGTCCTGATGCCAATGCATGCCGTTCGGCGTCGCCTGCACATCCCATTCGTGGCCATGGCGGATCAACGGCGCGCGGCATTCCGCCGCCTGCGCGGCGATCACGGCCATCGCTTCGTCAGGCTGTGGTCCAACCACGCAGGGGACGCCAGGCTTGATGATACCGGCCTTGGCTGTGGCGATCTTTGCGATGGTGTCGCCCAGGAAGGCGACATGATCGATGCCGATCGGCGTGATGGCAGTGAGGCGCGGCCGCGGGATCACATTGGTCGTGTCCGCGATACCACCGAGGCCGGTTTCCAGCAACACCAGATCGGCGGGGATTTCCGCAAAGGCGAGATAGGCGGCTGCGGTGGTGATCTCGAAGAAGGTGATCGGCTGGCCGGCATTGACGCCTTCGCAGCGCTCCAGCAGGGCGATCAGCTTTTCATCGTCGATCAATGTGCCAGCTAAACGGATGCGCTCGTTGAACCGCACCAGATGTGGCGAGGTATAGGCATGCACGCGATAGCCGGCGGCCTCGGCAAAAGCGCGCAGGAAGGCGGTGGTCGAACCCTTGCCCTTGCTGCCGGCCACGTGGAAGACCGGCGGCAGGGACAGATGCGGATCGCCGAGTTTTCCCAGCAGGGCGCGGATGCGCTCCAGCGAAAGGTCGATCGCCTTGGGGTGCAGCGCCATCAGGCGCTGCAGAATGGAATCCAGTTCAGCGGCTGCGGGGCGCGGGGGCGCCATGGGGAATCTCACCGGTCGGCGGGATTTCCAGGCCCGGACGCGGCAGCGACACCACATCGGCCTTCGGCGCGGGGTCGAGCAGCAGGCTGACGATGCGGCCCAGCGTGTCGCGCAATTCGCGGCGATGCACCACCATGTCCAGCATGCCGTGTTCCAGCAGGTATTCGGCGCGCTGGAAGCCCTGCGGCAGGGTCTCGCGGATGGTTTGCTCGATCACGCGCGGGCCGGCGAAGCCGATCAGTGCGCCGGGCTCGGCGATCTGGATGTCGCCCAGCATCGCATACGATGCCGTGACGCCGCCGGTGGTGGGATCGGTCAGCACCACGATGAAGGGCAGGTGGGCCTCGCGTAGGCGCTGCACCGCGATCACGGTGCGCGGCATCTGCATCAGGCTCAGGATGCCTTCCTGCATGCGCGCGCCGCCGGCGGCCGCGAACAGGATCAGTGCCGCGCGCTGGGTGACGGCCAGGTTGGCGGCAGCGATCAGCGCCTCGCCGGTGGCCATGCCCATCGAGCCGCCCATGAAAGCGAAATTCTGCACCGCGATCACCACGTCCTGCTCATGCAGCGTGCCATGGGCCACGGCGAAGGCATCGCGTTGGCCGGTCTTGGAGCGGGCGTCCTTCAGGCGATCGGGATATTTCTTGGAATCGCGGAAATGCAGCGGGTCCTGCAGCACGTCGGGCAGTTCGATGGTCTGGTATTCGCCGTTGTCGAACAGAGCCGCGAAACGCTGCTTCGGCCCGACGCGCATGTGATGGTCGCATTTCGGGCAGACATGCTGGTTCTCTTCCAGCTCCTTCGTGTAGATCATCTGCCCGCAATTGGGGCATTTCTTCCACAGATTGTCCGGCGTGTCCTTCTTGGTCGTGAACTCGCGGATCTTGGGCAGGACGGTGCGGGTCAACCAGTTCATGGCGATACTCCTTAACGCTTCAGGCCGCCGCCTTGGCGACGCCGCGGATGGCCTTGCTCAGCTCGCGCACCAGCGCCAGCACGTGCTCCGCCGGATCGATGCCCTTCACCTGGGCCTCGGCGACGCGATCCACAAGGGCCGAGCCTACCACGGCGGCATCGGCCACGGCAGCGATCTCTGCGGCGCGTTTGCCGTCGCGGATGCCGAAGCCGACCGCAACCGGCAGTTTTGTCTTCTGCCTGATCCGCGCCACCGCCTTGCCGACAGCATTGGGATCGGCGGCTGCCGCGCCGGTGATGCCGGCAATCGACACATAATACAGGAAACCCGAGGTGTTGTTCAGCACGGCCGGCAGGCGTGCATCATCGGTGGTGGGGGTGGCGAGGCGAATAAAATGCAGGCCGGCCTTGATGGCGGGGATGCAGAGCTCGTCGTCTTCTTCCGGCGGCAGGTCGACCACGATCAGGCCGTCCACACCGGCGGTTTTGGCGTCGTTCAGGAAGGCATCAACGCCATAGGCCGAGATCGGGTTGAAATACCCCATCAGCACGATCGGCGTGGCATCGTCGGTTTTGCGGAAGCCGCGCACCAGGTCCAGCGTCTTGCGCAGGCTTGCGCCCTTGGCGAGCGCGCGCAGGTTGGCGGCCTCGATGGAAGGGCCGTCGGCCATCGGATCGGTGAAGGGCACGCCCAGTTCGATCAGGTCGGCGCCAGCTGCTGGCAGGCCGGCGAGCAGCCGGGCACAGGTCTCGTGATCGGGATCACCCGAGGTGATGAAGGTGATCAGGCCGGCGCGGCCGGCAGCCTTCAGGTCGGCGAAACGCTTGTCGATGCGGCTCACAGCTTCACTCCCAGGGCACGGGCGACGTTGAACACATCCTTGTCGCCACGGCCGCACAGATTCATGATCATCAGGTGATCCTTGGGCAGGGTCGGTGCCCATTTGATCACATGCGCCAGCGCATGGCTCGGCTCCAGCGCCGGGATGATCCCTTCAAGGCGCGAGCAGAGCTGGAAGGCATCCAGCGCTTCCTTGTCGGTGGCCGAGACGTAGTTCACGCGGCCCACATCATGCAGCCAGGCATGCTCCGGCCCGATGCCGGGATAATCCAGGCCGGCGGAAATCGAATGTGCCTCGGTAATCTGGCCGTCGGCATCCTGCAGCAGATAGGTGCGGTTGCCATGGAGAACGCCGGGCACGCCCTTGGCCAGCGAGGCGGCATGCTTGTCGGTATCCAGGCCTTCGCCGGCCGCCTCGACGGCGTGAATTTCCACGCCCTTATCGTCAAGAAACGGATGAAACAGGCCGATGGCATTCGAGCCGCCGCCGATGCAGGCGACCAGGCTGTCGGGCAGGCGACCTTCCTTCTGCAGGATCTGTTCGCGTGCTTCCCGGCCGATGATCGATTGGAAATCGCGCACCAGTTCGGGATAGGGATGCGGGCCAGCGGCAGTGCCGATGATGTAGAAGGTGTCCTGCACGTTGGTGACCCAGTCGCGCAGGGCCTCGTTCATCGCGTCCTTCAGGGTGCGGGAACCGGATTTCACCGGCCGCACCTCGGCGCCCAGCAGTTTCATGCGGAAGACGTTGGGCTGCTGCCGCTCGATGTCGACCTCGCCCATGTAGACCACGCAGGGCAGGCCGAAGCGGGCCGCCACGGTGGCAGTGGCCACGCCATGCTGTCCGGCGCCGGTTTCGGCGATGATGCGCTTTTTGCCCATCCGCTTGGCCAGCAGAATCTGGCCGATGCAGTTGTTGATCTTGTGCGCGCCGGTGTGATTCAGTTCGTCACGCTTGAAATAGATCTTGGCGCCGCCGAGATGTTCGGTCATGCGCTCGGCGTAATAGAGCGGGCTCGGCCGGCCGACATAATCGTTGAGGAAGTAGTCCATCTCGGCCTTGAAGGCCGGATCGCTCTTTGCCGCCTTGTAATGCTTTTCCAGATCCAGGATCAGGGGCATCAGCGTCTCGGCGACGAAACGCCCGCCGAACTTGCCGAAATGGCCTTTCTCGTCGGGGCCGGAGCGGTAGGAATTCAGCATGGTCATCGGTTCGGTCCTACAAACTGCGTCACAGGGCGCGGGCGGCGTCGAGGAAGGCGCGGATCTTCGCCGGGTCCTTCTTCCCCGGGGCGCTTTCCACCCCTGATGATACGTCGACGGCACTGGCACCGGATTGCCGCACCGCCAAAGAAAGATTCTCCGGCGTCAGGCCGCCCGAGAGCAGCCAGGGCCGGTTGAACTTCGCCCCCTGCATGATGCTCCAGTCGAAGCTGGCGGCGTTGCCGCCCGGCCGGGTGGCATCCTTGGGCGGGGCGGCATCGAACATCAGCCAGTCGACGGCATCCTCGTAGGCTTTCGCGGCCTTCAGGTCGGCCTTCGAGGAGACCTTGATCGCCTTGATGATCGGCAGGCCGAAATAGATGCTGATGGCGCGGCAGCGTTCCGGCGTCTCGTCGCCATGCAGTTGCAACAGGTCGAGCCGCGCCTTGGCCAGTATCCTGTCGAGGAAATCGGTTTCCGGATCGACGAAGACGCCGACGCGGTCGATGCCCGAGGGCACGTTGTGCAGCAACGCCTCGGCCTGTTCGGCCGACAGGTTGCGCGGTGAGGCGGGAAAGAACACGAAGCCCAGCATGTCGGCGCCGTGCTGCACGGCGGCCTCCACGGCGGCTTCGTCGGTCAGGCCGCAGATCTTGGCCAGCACGGGCATGGCTCAGGCCGCCGCGGTTTCGCGCAGTTCCTGCGCGATGGCCCGGGCGCTGGCCTCGGGGCTGTCGGCCTCGGTGATCGGCCGGCCGATCACCAGATGGTCGGCGCCGAGCCTGAAGGCCTCGCCCGGCGTCATCACGCGTTTCTGGTCGCCGGCCGCCGAGCCCTTGGGGCGGATGCCGGGCACCACCAGCTTGAAATCGGGGCCGCAGGCCTTGCGCAGCATCTCGATTTCGGTGGCGGCGCAGATCACGCCATCGGCGCCGTTCTCCTGCGCCAGCTTCGCCAGCCGCACGACATAGGCGCTGACGTCCTCGTTCACGCCCACGGCGCGCAGGTCGGCCGTATCCAGCGACGTGAGTGCCGTGACGGCCAGGATCCAGGGCTTCTGTTTGGCCGAGCGGGCGGCGTCCACGGCGGCGCGGATCATCGCCGGTCCGCCCGAGGCATGCACGGTGAGCATCATCGGCCCCATGGCGGCGGCGGCGGACCGCACCGCGCCGGCCACGGTGTTGGGGATGTCATGGAATTTCAGGTCCAGGAACAGCGGCGTGCCCTGGGGCAGGATGGCGCGGACTTCGGCCGGGCCATGGGCAGTGAAGAATTCCTTGCCCAGCTTGACCCCGAACCCGGCGGCGGCGGCGGCGCGGGCGCAGCGGCCGGCAAAGGCCAGTTCGATGGTGTCGATGGCGCAGAAGACGGGGGCGATGCGGCCCGGATTGGCGGTCTGAGGCATGGGCCGGGCTTATAGCGGAAACCGCCGCCCAAGTCTCCCCTTTGCCGGGCCGGCCGGCTATGCTGGCGGCCATGAAAACCCTGAAATTTACCCTTTCCGCCATGGGGCTGACCGCGATCCTGGCCGGCGCCGCCCCGGCCATGGCGGCGGATCATGCCAGCATCCTGATGTACCACCGCTTCGGCGAGAACACGGTACCCAGCACCAACATCCGGCTGGAGCAGTTCGACGCCCATATCGCCGAGCTGACCTCCGGCAAGTACCACGTGCTGCCGCTGCCCGAGATCGTGGCCAAACTGAAAGCCGGCCAGCCCTTGCCCGACCGCGCCGTCGCGATCACCGCCGATGACGCCTATGTCTCGGTCCTGACCGAGGGCTGGCCGCGCCTGAAGAAAGCCGGCCTGCCCTTCACGCTGTTCGTCGCCACCGAGCCGGTGACCTCGAAGCTGCGCGGCTACCTGACCTGGGACCAGGTCCGGCAGCTCAAGAAAGAGGGCGTCACCATCGGCGCCCATAGCCACCGCCATCCCTCGCTGCCGGGCTTAAGCCCGGAAAAAGCCCGCGAGGATCTGGAAACCTCGATGAAGCTGTTCGAGCAGGAGCTGGGCGAAAAGCCCAGCCTGTTTGCCTATCCCTTCGGTGAATGGGACGCCATGTCGCTGAAGCTGGTGCAGGACATGGGCTACAGCGTCGCCTTCGGCCAGCATTCCGGCATCGCCCATTCGAAACACGACATGTTCTGGCTGCCGCGCTTTCCGATGAACGAAAGCTTCGGCAGTGTGGAGCGCGTGCGCCAGTCGCTGAACGCCCTGCCGCTGCCGGTGAGCGACGTGGAGCCGGCCGATGTGCTGGTGAAACCGGGCCGGACACCCAACCCGCCGACGCTGCGTTTCACCGTCGCGCCGGGCATCGAGCGGCTAAACCAGATGGTCTGCTATACCGGCCAGGGCAAACCGATCCAGCCGAAGGTGATCGCCGAGCGGCGTTACGAATTGACCCCGCCCGAGGCCTTCATGCCGCCGCGCGACCGCATCAGCTGCACCGTACCCTCGACCGAGCAGGGGCGTTTCCGCTGGTTCGGCATCCAGTTCACCGTGGTGAAGTAGCGGTTTGCATCGTTTTGCGCATGTTTTGATGTGTTAAACTATTGAAATTACTGAAATGCGGTTTTGGCCAGCACGTTATGTGGTCGCCGCGCCGCGCCAGGCCAATGGCCATTGATCCGAAAATAATCAGCACACGGAAATAAAACCAGACAGTTCCAGCAGCATGAGAATGACTTGATTGATAAGAACAAATATAGTACATAATATGGGATTAAAGTCAAATCGATACTTCACCCCTTTTCAGTCCGGAGCAAACCATGTCGCTTCTGCCCATTTCCGACGACGACGGCCTCCCTGATGACCCTTTCATTCTGGGAGGTTCGGTCGGTCATGCGGGCGAGAACGACCGCGCCGATGTGATCAAAGCCCAGGTGCTGTTTGGCAATACCGGCCATTACGACCTGGCAGCCCTTGGTGCGCCGACAGGCTGGCCGGGTGCCAGCCTTGAACAAGCCATGCGGCGTTTCCAGAAAGAGCGCGGTCTGCAGGTCGACGGTCTGATGCTGCCACAGGGCGAAACTTTGCAGGCTCTGCGGGATGAACTGGGTGACAGTCTAAAAGGTTATCGGGTCCCGGGGCCGCAGGATGTGGACCGATATTATGCCGAACGGAGCCGGCATGGCGGTGACGATGCCGGCCGCGCGTCCAGGGCCATCGTCACGACTGCCGAAGCCGATGGTACTCCCCTGGGCGTTTTACGATCAGTGTCAGACATGCTGCATGCGCCGCCGTTGCGTCGAATGGAGACGCAATGGGCTCAGGCCCAGTCCGTGGATACGCCGCCCGTGGTCAGATCAAAGGCCGAATCAGTCAAGGCTCTTGTGCCTCCACACAAGACGGCGATTTTTACACGCAAGGAAAATGAAGGGGCGGCGGATGACTTTGACCGGGAGATGAAAAGGCTGATCCCCTCTGGTACGAACCAGCATGACGCGCTGCTGAATCTGTATATCGAGGAGGGTGGGCGCCTGGCCGATCCGGCGAGCGGTGCGGTTGGCGGTATTCTGCCGGGCACGCTCAATGACATGCGGGTGCGTAAATGGCTTCCCGATCTGCCATCCGATCTTGGGCCCGGCGATTTAACACCGGGGCAGCAAGCCTACGTTTACCGGGCCTATTTCGACGACGTGCTGAAGCCGGCGGGTGGTGCGCAGGCGCTGGAGAAACTGCATCCGGGCGTGGCCAGGGTGCTGGCGGACACGTTGTTCCTCGATGGCCGTGCCATGGGCACCAGGTTCCTGCAAAAAGCGCTCAATAAAACCGGCGTGAATGTCGTGGTCGATGGGAAGATGGGGCCGCAGACGTTTGCGGCATTGGAGACCTTGGGCCGCGATCCGGAAATGCGTGATCGACTTCTGAGGCATATCGTCAACTTCCGGGTCACTGGCAAGCAACGCGACGACGGTGAAATCGAACGCATCCAGCGGCTGCTTCCTGCCGCGCGGCAGGAGCGGCGTTAGAAGCGCGGCCGGAAAAAATAGGGATTGGTCCAGTATCCGTCGACCTTGCGCGTCATGAAAACGCCTAACGGTTCATTCTCAACGCCAATCTCGCAATTAGGGTTTGTGTAACTGACGAAGCAACTTCGCTGCATGACGCCGATCAGGATATCGCCGGGCTGCGGCTTGAGCCTGCCTTCGGTGGCAGGTTCGACCGGGTTCAACTTAGATGGCCGCCGTGCGTAAACGACGCGATATTCGGTCCAGTGAAGTACGGCTCCGGAGTCGCTTGAAATAGGCTCGACGCCAGCATTTACAAGACGGCACAACTCTGGCTGCAGCCGCACGAAACAGGCAAAATAGGTTTCGATGGCGCAGATCGGCGTGACCGGATTGCCGATGCATTTGCTGTCCGTCGTGTCATCGGATGGGGTCACGCGATGCCACATACCGGGTGGGTGGGGCTGCGGCAGATCGGGGCCGTCGGCCGGAGTCTGGGCCATTGCCGGCGCGATAAGCGCCGACAGAAGCATGAAGACGGCCAAGGCGATTCTGGACATGCGGTGACGATAACAAATCCGCCGGTTCGGGGCGATATTTCTGATGCTCATCAATTGCATACGGGGATATATCGGGATGCGCAGGCAGGGCCACTTCCGCAAGATTTATCAAACCGGCCTCTGCTAGCGTCGGCCCTAGTTGATACTCACCGAGGCTTTCATGTCCGTATCCCCGTCATCCGAGTCCGCCAGCCAGGCCGGCTATGTCCGCCGCTTCACCCGCGTGGTGGAATACATCTACGCCCATCTGGACGAGGCACCGGATCTGAACACCCTGGCCGATGTGGCGGCGCTGTCGCCCTGGCACTGGCACCGCACCTGGCAGGCGGTTTACGGCGAGTCGGTCGTCAACACGGTGAAGCGCCTGCGGCTGCAGCGCGCCGCCGCCGACCTGACCCATACCGACATGGCGCTGGAGGCGATCTGGCCACGCGCCGGCTATGGCAGCCTGGCCGCTTTCACCCGCGCCTTCCGCGATGCCTATGGCATGCCGCCGGCGGAATACCGCAAGGCGGGCAGCCATACCCGCTTTTCCATGCTCAACGCTCCGAAAGGATATTCGCCCATGCACGATGTCGCCATTCGCAAGCTGCCGCCCGCCACGCTGGCCGTGATTCCGCACAGGGGTTCGTATATGGAAATCGGCAAGGCCTTCGAGATGCTGTTCGGCACGCTCGGGGCGCGTAACCTGCTGCGGCCGGGCTTGTGCATGAGGGGCCTGTTCTATTCCGACCCCACCTCGGTGCCCGAGGCAGACCTGCAATCGGCTGCCGGTATCATGGTGCCCGATGCCTCCTTTCCGATCGAAGCGCCGCTGCAGCGCGCCGAGCTACGTGGCGGCGATTATGCCGTGCTGCGCCACAAGGGGCCGTATTCCGACATGAAGGCCGCCTATGACTGGCTGTATGGCGAATGGCTGGTGCAGTCGGGTCGCGAGGCGGCCGATGCGCCGGTTTTCGAGGACTATCTCAACAACCCGCGCGAAGTGCCGCCCACCGAACTGCTGACCGACATCTGCCTGCCGTTGAAGTGACGGTGCGAATATGCCGACATCCTGGACCGACAAGCTGCGGAACAACCGGCCGCACCAGGTGAAGCCCGTGCCGCTCGACATCGCCGGCATGAAGACCGGACAGGTGATGCTGGTGCCTTCGCCGCAGCTTGTGGATGCCTTCATCCGCCGCCTGCCGGAAGGCCATGGCATGACGTTGCCGGAACTGCGCCACGCCATGGCGCGGCGCCATCGCGCCGAGGTGACCTGCCCGATCACCATGGGTTTCCAGTTGCGCATCGTGGCCGAGGCTGTCTGGGAGGCGCATAACGCCGGCGCGAAGCCGGCCGACCTGACGCCGGTCTGGCGCGTGCTGGACGATGCATCGCCCACGCTGAAGAAACTGTCGCGGCCCGCTATCGCTTTCATGCGCGCGCGGCGCCGCGCCGAGGGCTTGGTGTGAACGCCATCCGGCGGTCTATAGTGTCGCACGCCTCAGCAGACCGATCCGGAGAATGCCATGGACTTCCGCACCGCCAGTGAACTCACGGCCGCATTGCGCGCGAAGCAGGTTTCCTCGATCGAGCTGACCGAGGCGGCAATTGCCGCCATCGAGGCCGATGACGGCGAGATCAATGCCGTGGTGGTGCGCGATTTCGAGCGCGCCCGCGAAGCCGCCAAGGCCGCCGATGCCGCGCTGGCCAGAGGCGAGGCCGGTGCGCTGCTCGGCTTGCCGATGACGGTGAAGGAAAGTTTCAATATCGCCGGCCTGCCCACCACCTGGGGCATACCGAAGACCAGCCAGATACCGGTGGCGCAGGATGCCGTGGCGGTGGCGCGGCTGAAGGCAGCCGGCGCGGTGGTGCTGGGCAAGACCAATGTGGCTTACGTGCTGGGCGACTGGCAGTCCTACAACCAGGTCTATGGCACCACCAACAATCCATGGAGTCTGGCGCATACGCCGGGCGGTTCGTCGGGCGGTTCGGCGGCGGCGCTGGCGGCCGGCTTCACGGCGCTGGAACTCGGTTCCGACCTGGCCGGCTCGCTGCGCGTGCCGGCGCATTTCTGCGGCGTCTATGCCCACAAGCCGAGCAGCGACATCATCCCGGCCCGCGGCCAGACGCCGCCGGGCATTCCGGTATTGTCGCTGGCGCCGCGGGTCGATCTCGCCGTGTCCGGCCCGATGGCGCGGTCGGCGCAGGATCTGATGCTTGGCCTGGATGTGCTGGCCGGTCCCGACGACCATGAAGCCACCGCCTGGCGGCTTGATCTACCGGCACCACGCCATACGACGCTAAAGGATTACCGCGTGCTGGTGATCGACGAACATCCGCTGACGCCGACGGCCGCCGCCATACGCGGGCCGCTGAACGACCTGGCCGACCGACTGGAGACGGTCGGCTGCAGGGTGGGACGCAGCGGGGCGGGCCTGCCCGACCTGTCGCTGATCGGCAGCATGTACCTGCGCCTGCTGATGGCCTTCATCGGCGGCACCATGCCGCAGCCCGATTACGAGGCGGCGGCGGCGCGCGCGGCCGGCATTCCAGACGCCGCCGCCGACCTGCACAGCGTGGCGGAGCGCGGCCTGGTGATGAGCCATCGCGACTGGATGCAGGCCGATTTCATGCGCACCGGCATTGCCGACCAGTGGCGCCGGGTTTTCCGCGACTGGGACATCGTGCTCTGCCCGGTGATGCCGACCACGGCGCTGGCCCATGACCATCGTCCGATGGCCGAACGCACGGTGAGCATCGATGGCCGCGTCATTCCCTATGGCGAGCTACCGCTATGGGCGAGTATCGCGACGTTGACCGGCCAGCCGGCCACGGCTTTTCCGGTGGCTGTGTCCGCAGACGGTCTGCCGGTTGGCGTGCAGGCCATCGGCGGATTCCTCGAGGACCGCACAACCATTGCCTTCGCCGGGTTAGTGGCGCGCGAATTCGGCGGCTTCAAACCGCCGTCGGCATTGCGGCAGAAAATTCCCGCTTGACGCATTGGGGCGCGGCGCTTACCGTCGCGCCCACCATGCAGAGCATTATTCTCACCGTCGTCACCATTAAGGTTACCGCCACCGGCGGGGAGCCCTGGTGTCACGCGTGAGCAGATAGCGCATCGCATCCACCCAGGGGCCCCGCCGGAAACGGACGGGGCCCCGGTCGTTTCAGGGTCCTGTCCGCTTCCGGCACGCTCCGCAGATGAAGGAGTTATCGCCGTGAATCAGAGTATGGACGCTTACGATCATCGGGTGCTGGGCACGAAGCTCGACCTGTTCCACCAGCAGGAGGAAGGGCCGGGCATGGTGTTCTGGCACCCGCGCGGCTTCGCGCTGTATCGCGTGGTGGAGGATTACATCCGCCGCCGCATGCGCGAGGCCGGTTTCCAGGAAATCCGCACGCCGCAACTGCTCAGCTACTCATTGTGGGAGCAGAGCGGCCATGCCGAGAAGTTCGCCAATGAAATGTATCGGCTGAATTCCGGCAACCGGCCTTTTGCGCTGAAGCCGATGAGCTGCCCCGGCCATGTGCAGGTGTTCAACAAGACGCTGCGCTCGGTGCACGAGCTGCCGTTGCGCTACTGCGAGTTCGGTGCCTGCCACCGCGACGAGCCCTCGGGTGCATTGCAGGGGCTGATGCGCACGCGCAGCTTTGTGCAGGACGATGCCCATATCTTCTGCACGGAGGCGCAGATCGAAGGTGAGGTGCAGCGGTTCTGCGAGCTGCTGCGCAGCATCTATGCCGATTTCGGCTTCGGTGCGCCGCTGGTGTTTTTCGCGACGCGGCCGGCCAAGCGCGCCGGCGACGACGCCACCTGGGACCGCGCTGAGGCCGCCCTGGTGATGGCGGCGCGCAAGGCGGGGCTGGATTTCGCCATCCGCAACGGCGAAGGCGCCTTCTACGGGCCGAAGCTGGAATTCCATCTGCGTGACAGCCACGGCAGAAGCTGGCAATGCGGCACGGTGCAGCTCGATTTCGTGATGCCCGAACGGCTGGGTGCCGACTATGTCGGCAGCGACAATGCCCGTGCGCGGCCGGTGCTGATCCATCACGCCGTGCTGGGCAGCCTGGAGCGTTTCATCGGCATGCTGCTGGAGCATTACCGGGGCGCCCTGCCGCTCTGGCTGGCGCCCGAGCAGCTCGTCGTGGCCAACGTAACCGATGCCCATGCTGGCTATGCCCGCAAGGCCGCCGCCGCGCTGGGGCGCGAGGGCTATCGCGTGGCGGTCGACAGTCGGCCGGAACGCCTGAGCCGCAAGATCGCCGAGGCCCATGACCAGGGCGTGCCGCTGGTGGCCGTGGCGGGCGAGCGCGAGGCAGAACGGGGATCGCTCAGCTTACGCTGGCGCAGCGGGCGTCAGCTGGAGCTGCCGGTTGCCGAGGCCGCACGGCAGTTGCGGCATGAAGCCTTCCGCTGAGCGACGGTGTTTTTGCCGTCGATCCGCGATTTTTTAATTGAAGCGAAAAGAGAGGGCTCCTATCTAGGACACATCCTTCCATCACAAAGACCAAGAGGACGCCTACACGGATGCCCCATCACACGCCGCTGATCGCGACCATTGTCATGGGCCTCGTGCTCGCCTTCATTTTCGGGGCGGTCGCCAATCGGCTGCGGGTGTCGCCGCTGGTGGGATATCTGTTGGCCGGCGTGCTGGTCGGCCCGTTCACGCCCGGCTTCGTCGCCGATCAGGCGCTGGCCAACGAACTGGCCGAGATCGGTGTGATCCTGCTGATGTTCGGCGTCGGCCTGCATTTTTCGCTGAAGGACCTGCTGTCGGTGAAGGCCATCGCCATTCCCGGCGCAGTGGGCCAGATCGCGGTGGCGACGCTGATGGGCCTGGGTCTGTCATGGGCGATGGGCTGGCCGCTGGCCGGCGGCTTCATCTTCGGCCTGGCGCTGTCGGTCGCGTCTACCGTGGTGCTGCTGCGCGCCTTGCAGGAGCGCCGGCTGGTTGAGACCGAACGTGGCCGCATCGCGGTCGGCTGGCTGATCGTGGAAGACCTCGCCATGGTGCTGGCGCTGGTGCTGCTGCCGGCGCTGGGCGGCATGCTCAGCCAGGGCGATGGCGCTTCGCTGCAGGATGGACTGCCCAGCCGGGAAATCCTGATCACCCTGGCGATCACTTTCGGCAAGGTGCTTGCCTTCATGGTGCTGATGCTGGTGGTTGGCCGCCGGCTGATCCCCTGGGTTCTGCATTACGTGGTGCATACCGGCTCGCGCGAGCTGTTCCGGCTGGCCGTGCTGGCCATCGCGCTGGGCGTGGCCTTCGGTGCGGCCAAGCTGTTCGGCGTGTCGTTTGCGCTGGGCGCCTTCTTCGCCGGCATGGTGATGAGCGAATCCCCGCTCAGCCATGAGGCGGCCAATGAGTCGCTGCCGCTGCGCGATGCCTTCGCCGTTTTGTTCTTCGTCTCGGTCGGCATGCTGTTCGATCCGGCGATCCTGCTGCGCGATCCGCTGCCGGTGCTGGCCACGGTGTTCATCATCGTGATTGGCAAGTCGCTGGCCGCCTTCCTGATAGTCCTGGCCTTCCGCCATCCGCTGAATACCGCGTTGCTGATCTCGGCCAGCCTGGCGCAGATCGGCGAATTCTCCTTCATCCTCGCGGCGCTGGGCGTTGAACTCAAATTGCTGCCCGAGGAAGGGCGCGACCTGATCCTGGTCGGCGCGATTCTCTCCATCCTGCTCAACCCGCTGGCCTTCGCCAGCCTGGAATGGCTAAAACCCAGGCTGGAGCAGCGTCTGGCCAGCCGCGATCCGGGGAAACCGGCGCCGGAACCGAGCGGGCAGGCATCTGCTGCCGTGCCAGACCATGAAGTCACGCCGCAGCCCACCGCGCTGCGCGACCATGTGGTGCTGGTCGGTTATGGCCGGGTCGGCAGTCTGGTCGGCGCGGCCCTGCGCGAGCGCGGCCTGCCATTCCTGGTGATCGAGGATGTCGATACGCGGCTGAAGGACCTGCGCAGCCAGGGCATCGAGGTACTGGCCGGCAATGCTACGCGTGCCGATGTGCTGGCCGCCGCCAACCTGGCGCAGGCACGACAGCTGATCCTGGCCATCCCGAATGTGTTCGAGGCCGGCGCCGTCGTGCAGATGGCGCGCAACATCAATCCCGCACTCAGCATCATCGCCCGCGCCCATGCCGATGCCGAGGTCGATCACCTGACCGGCCATGGCGCGACCACTGTGATCATGGGCGAGCGTGAGATCGCCCGCGCCATGATCGAGCGGTTCCCGGCAAGCTCGTCCCCGGATTCGGGGCCGGTGGCGGCCTAGAAGGAATAGCCGAACACCATCTGGCCCAGATACGTGGTGCGGTCGGTGGCGTCCGTGGTGCCGAGCTGCTGGCGGCGGCCGTCGCCGGCCTTGGCCGCGCCCAGCAGGCCGGTCACGCTCAGGCCCGGCACCGGTGTCTCCCATTCGGCATAGACGTTCACCTCGGTGAGCAGGTCGTCGGAGGTCACACCGTTGGCGGTGTCGGGTTTATCGAAGAAATGCCGATACACGAGGCCGCCGACAGCCAGCTCCTCCATCGGCTGCAGCCGCAGATGCACCATGTGGCTGTTCAGGTTGGAATTGCCGTTGGGCGTGTAGCGCGCATAGATCTCGCCCAGATCCCAGGTGCCGAAGCCGCGCGGGCCACCGCCGGTATAAAGCGAGTCCCAGGCGGTGTTGCGGCCGTCATTGGCATCGCTGTCGCCGCTGAAATGCGCGTAGCGGTAACTCAGCCGCGGCGTCCAGGGCAGGGCCGAGAAGGTGTATTGCGGTTCGGCATACCAGGCATGGGCGCGGCTTTTGCGGCCGGTTTCGCCGTTCCGCTGCAAGCCGATTTCCGAGTAGAAGGCAAAATCCTGGAAAGCTTCACCCAGGCCGCTGAGTAAAGCGCCGCCGGCGCGCAGGGCATAGACATCCAGCCCGTCGCGGTTGCTGGCGACGCCTCTGTCGGCCTCGTAGACGGTGAGCGCGGTGGCGCCGACATACCACAGGCGCTCGTCATACTCGAAGCGGCCATGGTCCTTGTGGCTGGAGGCGAACCATTCGATGTTGCCGCCATACAGCCTGGTGGCGGCGGCATCGCTGCCGGTCATCAGGCGCTGGTCGACATTGCCCTCCAGGTGGAAGATATCGGCGCGCACCGGTTCGGTGTTCAGTTTCACGATCGCCGTGCGGTCGAAGCTTGAGCGCGGCCCCAGCACATAGGCGGCGCGGCGGAAGCCTTCAGCCGTACCATCCATCAGAAGGAAGCCGTCGCCCACGCCGAAAGGCTGGCGGCCGACCGAGACATCCACGGCATCCTCGCCCAGCGACGCGAAGGCGATGCCGGACTTCCAGCCCAGATAGGCATCCTCGACGCCGAGCGATTCCGGGCGGTCGCTGGTGGAGGAATCGCGCTGCGCATCGCCCTCGCCGCGCGTGGCGCTGCCCACCAGTTTGAAGCCGCCGTAGAGGCTGCTGTCGCCGATGTTCCAGTCGCCAGTCAGGCCCGGCGCGATGAAGCCTTCGCTCCAGGCGCGGCCGCCTTCGCGTGTGCTGCTGCCGCGGGCCTGGCTGCCCAGGCCGTGAATGGCATTGGTGACGCTGAACAGCCCGAAACCGGCATCCAGCGTCAGCGTCAGGTCGAGATCGCCGAGCGAATGGGTGAGGCCGCGCGGCTCATGCTCGTCGTCGGCGGCAAGGGCGGGCAGGGCCATGCCGCAGGCGGCAAGCAGGGCAGGCACAAAAAGCAGGCGGCGGGGCATCACATCACTCCGGGCTTCTCTGGCGGCGGCTGTCGGCGGGAGCATTACAGGCAGATTGCTTCTATTCTTTGCCATGCCGCTGTCAAGCACGGCTTGTTCCCATGGGCCGGATCGACTAGAACAGCCGTTAAATTAAGACTTTTCGCAAGGAGAGACCCATGCGTCCGAGCGGCCGCAAAGCCGACCAGTTGCGCCCGATCCGGCTGGAGCCGGGCTTCGCCAAATATGCCGAGGGCTCTTGCCTGGTGAAATTCGGCGAGACCCATGTGCTCTGCGCCGCCACGGTGGAAGAGAAGGTGCCGCCCTTCCTGCGCAATACCGGCCGTGGCTGGGTGACGGCGGAATACGGCATGCTGCCGCGCTCGACCCATTCGCGCACCGAGCGCGAGGCCTCGCGCGGCAAGCAGTCGGGCCGCACGCAGGAAATCCAGCGCCTGGTCGGCCGCTCCCTGCGCGCGGTGACGAATCTCTCCGGCTTCGGCGAGCGCCAGATCCGCCTGGATTGCGACGTGCTGCAGGCCGATGGCGGCACGCGCACGGCGGCGATCACGGGCAGCTGGGTGGCGCTGCATTATGCCTTCGCCAAGCTGGTGAAGGACGGTGCCATCGCGCAGATTCCGCTGATCGGCCAGGTCGGTGCAGTCAGCTGCGGCCTGTGCGACGGCCAGCCGGTGCTCGACCTCGATTATGCGGAAGATTCCACCGCGCAGGCCGATGCCAATTTCGTGCTGACCGATACCGGCGCCATCGTGGAAGTGCAGGGCACGGCCGAGAAGGACCCCTTCTCGGAGGAGCAGTTCGCGTCCATGCTGAAGCTGGCCAAGGCCGGCATCACCGAACTGATGGTCCTGCAGCGGCAGGCGATAGGAAAGTAACCGCCGTGTCGCGGCGCCTTTTCGATGGCGGCCGGCTGGTGATCGCCAGCCACAATGCCGGCAAGCTGCGCGAGATCGCCGACCTGCTGGCGCCGTTCGCCGTGCAGGCGGTGTCGGCCGGCGAACTGGGCCTGCCCGAGCCGGACGAAACTGGCGAGACCTTTGTGGCTAATGCCGAGCTGAAGGCGCTGGCCTCGGCGCGCGGGGCAAACCTGCCGGCCTTGGCCGACGATTCCGGCATGAGCGTGGATGCGCTGGACGGCGCGCCGGGGATTTATTCCGCGCGCTGGGCCGGGGCGAAGAAGGACTTCAACTACGCCATGGACAAGGTCTGGCGCGCCGTGCAGGAGAAGGGCGTCGAGCCGCCTTTCCGCGCCCAGTTCGTCTGCGCGCTGTCGCTCGCCTGGCCCGATGGCCATGTGGAAAGCTTCGAGGGCGTGGTGCATGGCCGGCTGGTCTGGCCGCAGCGCGGCGCATACGGCTTCGGCTACGATCCGATGTTCCTGCCCGAAAGCGAAGTCGGCTTCGGCAACCGAACCTTCGGCGAGATGCCGCCGGCGGAGAAGCACGCGATCAGCCACCGCGCGCTGGCTTTCAAGCAACTGATCGATGCCTGTTTCCGGCGCTAGCGGCAAAGTTCCACCGCGCGGCTTCGGCCTGTATGTGCACTGGCCGTTCTGCGTTTCGAAATGCCCCTATTGCGACTTCAACTCCCATGTGCGCGAGCGCGTGGACGCGGCGCGCTGGCAAAAGGCCTATCTGGCCGAACTGGCGGCATATGCCGAAGCGGGCTATGGCCGCGGCGAGACCGTCAGCTCGGTGTTCTTCGGCGGCGGCACGCCGTCGCTGATGCCGCCGGAAACGGCGGCGGCGATTCTGGCCGCCGCGCGCCAGCACTGGCGCTTCGCCAAGGATGCGGAAATCACGCTGGAGGCCAATCCGAACTCGGCCGAGGCGGAAAAATTCGCCGCCTTCGCCCAGGCCGGCGTCAACCGGCTGTCGATCGGCGTGCAGAGCTTCGACGAGGCCGTGCTGAAATTCCTCGGCCGCGCGCATGACGCCAATGAGGCGCGGCGGGCCATCGCGGCGGCGCAGAAGGCCGTGCCGCGCTATTCCTTCGACCTGATCTATGCCCGGCCGGGCCAGACAGCGCAGGACTGGCGCGTCGAACTGAATGAGGCGCTGGCTTTGGCCGGCGACCACCTCTCGCTCTACACGCTGACCATCGAACCCAATACCGGCTTTGCCGGCGCGGTGGCGCGCGGCGCATTGAAGCCGATGGACGACGATACGCAGGCCGCGCTCTACGACCTGACCCAGGAGATCATGGAGCAGGCCGGCCTGCCGGCCTACGAGATTTCCAATCATGCCAGGCTAGGCGGGGAGAGCCGGCATAACCTGGTCTACTGGCGCAGCGGCGCATATCTGGGGATCGGCCCGGGTGCCCATGCGCGGCTGCGCGGCCATGAGGGCTGGCAGGCGATCCAGAACCGCCGCAAGCCGGAAGCCTGGCTGGAACAGGTGGAACAGCAGGGCGAGGGCCGCGAAAGCCTGATGCCGGTGAGCAACGCCGAGCGCGCCGAAGAGGCGCTGATGATGGGTCTGCGTCTGGTCGAGGGCGTTTACGCCGAGAATTTCCGGGCCGCCTGCGGCCTCGATCTGAACGAGGTGGTGCCGCCGGAACGCAGCGCTCCGCTGGAAGCCGCCGGCCTGCTGATCCGCAGGCCAGAGAAGATCGTTGCCACAAGAGAAGGTCGCGCCGTGCTGGACGGCCTGCTGGCGAAATTGCTCGCTTAAGACCGGTTCAGCCGCGCCGAAGCGCCATCATCGCCACGGCCAGCAGGCCCGCCGCCGGCAGCAGCCAGAATTCCGGCGCATCCATGGTCCACAAGGTGGCGCCGTCTATCGCGCACCAGAGCAGCGGCAGGATCAGCAGATGGCGCGGCGCCCACAGCGCCAGCAGCAGGCCAAACGTGGCGATCACCGTGGGCCCCGGCATGAGGGCAAAGATTTCTGCCTGCCGCCAGGGCCGGCCGAGCAGCAGCGGAAGCAGCGGCTGCGCGGCGATGGCGAAGACCATCAAAGCCAGGCCGACCACATTGCGGCGCCCGGATGCCAGCCTTCCGCGCAGGCTCTGCCAGAGCAGCAGAAGGGCCTGCAGCACGAAGCCGATGGCAATCCAGTCGGCGGCCCAGTTGATCGTGACGTATTGCTGATGGAACCACAGCCAGGCCACCAGCAGCCATGCCAGCGCAACCAGTATCCAGGCAGCACGCGACTGGCGCATGGTCAGCAGGATCAGGCCGATACCGGCGGCCAGCGCCGCGACCTGCGCTGGCCACAGCGCGGCGTTATGCAGCTCGAACAGGCGCTGATAGGTCTGGGGCGAGAACAGCAGGAAATCGGACAGGCCGTAGGTCCACCATTCGGACATCACAGCGCCCCGATATCGGCGACCATGCGCCGGCGCAGGGCGGCATCGGGCAGCGCACCACGGCCGGCGCCCACATTCTCGCGCAGGTGCTCGACCTTGCTGGTGGCCGGGATCACGCAGGTGACATCGGGATGGGCAAGGATGAATTTCAGCAGCACCTGCGCCCAGTTCGCCGCATCGATCTCGGCGGCCCAGCCGGGCAGCGGATGGCGTTCGACGGCGCGGATCAGGTCGCCCTGGCGGAAGGGCCGGTTGGCGATCACGGCGATGCCGCGTTCGCGCGCCAGCGGCAGGAGGCGCTGCTCCACTTCTCGGTCGAGGATGTTGTAGCTGACCTGAATGAAGTCGAGCGGGATGGCGCGCATGATCTGCTCGAATTCGCGATGCCGACGGCCTTCCGAGGTGGTGATGCCGATATGGCGAAGGCGGCCGGCGGCCTTCATCGCGCGCAGGGTATCGAGATGGGCTTCCCAGCCCAGCAGGTTATGCACCTGCAGCAGGTCGAACCGGTCGACACCCCAGAAGCGGCGGGTCTGTTCGATCTGGTCCGGTCCGTTGCGGTCCGAGGATGTCCAGACCTTCTCGGCCGAGAAAACCCGATCTTTCGCCTGCAGGCGGGCGAGGCCCGCGCCGATCACCGCCTGCGACGACCCGTACATGGGCGAGGAATCGATCATGCGACCGCCCAGGCGGAAGAAGTCTTCCATCACCGCAAAGCTGGCGGCGCGGCCGACCGGATCGTTGCCGACATTGAAGGTGATCCAACTGCCCAGGCCGATGGCCGGCAGCATGTCGCCGTTGGAGGGAATCTTTCGGGAGAGGAAATTGCCGGCCTGGCCACGAGCGGCGGCCGGCAGCATGGGCGCAGCAAGACCCGTTGCCGCCATGCCGGCCAGCAGGGTACGGCGGGTGAAATGCCGGATCTTCCGCATCAGGCCTCCCGGTCAGGATCAAGCGATGCGATTCGATCTAGACCTGATAAGCGCCGAGACAACCGGACGGCTGGTCAATCCCACAGGCTGAGGATATGGCCTTCGTCAGGTTTCACGCGACCCTCCAGCGTGGCGCGGTAGACGGCTTCCACATCCTTGCGGCCCCCTGTCTGCACGGTCAGCCAGCCTTTCGCCGTGCGCATGAAGTCGCGCCAGGCGGCAACCAGGCGCAGATCGAAACCGCCCGGCCCCCATTCCTTGTTGCGCTTCACGATGCGGTCGGGCGCGAAAAAGAAGATCGGTTTCGGCCCAGGCAGGCCCTTGCCTGGCGGGTTCATCTCGCGATGCGACAGGCCGACGGCGCAGGAATATTTCAGGTCGTCGGCGAAATGCTCATGGATGCCGCGGCGGATTTCGGCACTGCCGGCGAAGTCCACATACACCGCCGGCTGCCGGGGCAGGCCGGCGATGGCATCATAGGTCACCACCTGGTCGTAGCAGCCCAGCCCCTCGACGAAGGCCCGGTTGCCCGCCGAGGTGAGGCCGATCACTTTCACGGCCTTGCGCTTGTGCAACTGGCGCGCCAGCGCAAAGGCGGTTTTCGACGACGCGGAGGAGAGGATCACCGTTTCGGCGCCGAAGAAGCGTTCATCGGCCAGGAAGTCGTCGATCAGGAACGAGGTGATGAACAGCGGCCGCAGCAACGACTGCATCGCCTCGAAGTCCGGCGCGTAATCCGGATCGCCAGTGACGCGGCCGTAGCGGTTATAGGCCGGCGGCAGTTCCGTGCGATGCGGCGTGGCATCGATGAAGGCATCGTCGCTGACCTTGCCCGGCTGTAGCACCACGCGGCTCGCCATCGGCAGGAAGCCGAAGATGCGTTCGTCCACGGCGATGGTGGGATGGCGCGAGGCGATCACCTCGGCAAAGCCCCAGACCGGAATGATGCCCCAGGCGGGGTCGGCGGCCGGATAGAATTTCCAGTAGGCCAGTCGGTCGCCCAGTTCGGCATAGGTGATGTTATTGGCGGTGAAGGCGAAGCTGTCGACCTTGAGCAGAAGCTGGCCCGGCTGCAGGCTGTTCTGGTCGAAGGACGTGTCGATGAATTGCGTCTGGCGCAGGTCGTCCTTGCGCACCAGGAAACTGCGGATGGTCAGCTGGTCCTTGGCGGTGGCGGTCAGAATCTGCGACATGAGCCCTCCCTGTGATGAGGCATTATGCCTCTAATCTAGGGCAGGGATGCGGACGCCGATATGACAAGTTTAGAACCGCCGTCTTCCCGATTTAGCGGTATTGCGCTGTTATTCCGCGGGATGTTTTTCGGCTGACGCAACGTCATGACCGTGATCGGGCGCTTTCGGGAGTTTGCGGCTGACCCAGGCGCCCAGATCGTCGAGATAGGTGAAGATCACCGGCGTGACGAGCAGGGTGAGCAGGGTGGATGAAATCAGGCCGCCGATCACCGCGTGGGCCATGGCCGAGGTCTGCTTGGCGCCTTCGCCGAAAGCAAGCGCCAGCGGCAGCATGCCGAAGATCATCGCCAACGTGGTCATCATGATCGGGCGCAGGCGGATTTCGCCGGCCTCCAGGATCGCCTCCAGCCGGTCCAACCCGCTGCGGCGGGCATGGTTGATGAAATCCACCAGCAGGATGGCGTTCTTGGTCACCAGGCCCATCAGCATGATGAAGCCGATGATCGAGAAGATGTTGAGTGTGGAGCCCCACAGCCATAGCCCGACGATCACGCCGATCAGCGAGAGCGGCAGCGAGGCCATGATGGCGAAAGGCTGCAGGAAGCTGCCGAACTGCGAGGCCAGGATCAGGTAGATGAAGATCACGGCCAGCAGCAGGGCGGCGGCGGCGAAGCCGGCCGACTCCTTCATGTCCTTGGAAGCACCGCCGAACCAGAAGCGATAGCCCGGCGGCAGTTTCATCTCTTCGAGCTTGGCCTGGATTTCGCGGCCGGCCTCGCCGACGGGACGATTGTAGGTGGCGGCGGTCAGCAGCACCTCGCGGGCCAGGTCGCGGCGGTTGATCTGGGTCGAGCCGGTCGAGGGCTGGATCGTCACCACCTGGGCCAGGGCGATCATCCTGGGATTGCCGTCGGCATTCGTCTGGGTGGAGGCGACATAGATGCGCTCCAGGTCGGGCAGGCCGGTACGGTCGTCGCGCGGCAGGCGCACGAAGACGTCGTAGCTTTCATCGTCGGGTGCCTTCCAGGTGCCGGCTTCCTCGCCGGCCAGCAGCG
Organism: Ferrovibrio sp.; assembly: GCA_046294345.1. GTDB lineage: Bacteria > Pseudomonadota > Alphaproteobacteria > Ferrovibrionales > Ferrovibrionaceae > Ferrovibrio. Next base: position 63,767 of record JBKBJT010000010.1, on the reverse strand, counting down.
GACGCAGGGTGGCGGCGATGGAAGAAATGCTGACGCCCAGGTCTGCGGCCAGGGCGCGGTCGATATCCAGCGCCACGGTGGGTTTGTTGGCTTTCAGGCTGGATTCCAGATCGACCACGCCGGGCACGGTGCGGATGATCGCCATGGCTTCCTGCGACAGGCGGTCGAGCTCGGCGATGTCCTGGCCCTTGAGCGCGATCATGATCGGCTTGTTCAGGCCGCCGCCCAGGTTGGGCAGGCCGATATTGATGTTGTCGATGCCGGCGATCCGGTTCAGGCGGTCGCGGAAGGGCTGGGTCATCTGCTGCGGCGTGCGTTTGCGCTGCTCCAGGGGTACGAAACGCACATACAGCGTGCCGACATTGCGGCGGGAGAAGGCGCCGGCATTGATCGAGGCGAAGGAATATTCGACCTCGGGGAATTCCTTCAGGGCATCCTGCACCTGGCGGATCTTGGCCTCGGTATAATCGATGGCCGAGCCGGGCGGGGTGGTGATCTCGACCAGGATTTCCGAAAGGTCGGGTTCGGGCACGAATTCTGTGCCCAGCCGGCCGACCAGCATGACGCTGCCGACCAGGCTCAGGACGGCGATCAGCAGCACGGCCCAGCGGCGCCGCAGGCTCCAGCGCAGTACGTGACGATAAAACCGGCCGAGCCGTTCCATGAGCCGGTCGACCACGGCCACGGCACGACCGATCGGTCCGCGTTTGGCATTGGGGAGGCTGTCGGGGTCGTGCCACACGCTGGACAGCATCGGGTCGAGCGTGAAGCTGACGAACAGAGAGATCAGCACCGCCACAGTGACGGTGATGCCGAACTGCAGGAAGAACCGCCCGATGATGCCGCCCATGAAGGCGACCGGCAGGAAGACGGCGACGATGGAGAAGGTGGTGGCCAGCACGGCCAGGCCGATCTCGTTGGTGCCGTCCAGCGCCGCCTGGCGATGGCTCTTGCCCATGGCAACATGGCGGGTGATGTTCTCGCGCACCACGATGGCGTCGTCGATCAGAATGCCGATGGCGAGCGACAGCGCCATCAGGGTGAGCTTGTTCAGCGTGAAGCCGGCGGCATAAACCGCCGCCAGCGTGCCGATCACGGCAATCGGCAGGGTCAGGCCGGTGATGATGGTGCTGCGCCATGAATTGAGGAACAGGAAGACGATCAGTACGGTGAGGATGGCGCCCTCGATCAGGGTGCGCTGCACGCCATTGACCGAGACCAGGATGGCGCGGCTGTCGTCGCGCATGAATTGCAGGGTTATGTCGGAGGGCAGGTCGGCCTGCAGTTCCTTCACGGCTTCCTTCAGCCCGGTGATCACTTCCAGGGTATTGGAGCCCTGCACCTTGATGAAGCTGATCGCCAGCAGGCGGTCGCCATCGAACAGGGCGACGGCGTCCTTTTCCTCGGTGCCGTCTTCCACCGTGGCGACATCGCCCAGCGTGACCGAGGCGCCGCCGCGCCGCGCCAGCACCAGCTGGGCCAGGTTGCGCGGATCGATCACGCGGCCTTCGATCTGCACGACGAATTCGGTCTGCGGCCGCGTCAGCGTGCCGACGGGAAGCTGCTGGTTTTCGCTTTTCAGCACGTTGATCAGCTGATCCATGCCGATGCCGTAGGCCTGCATCTTCTCGGGGTTCGGCAGGATGTTGATGCGCCGCTTGACGCCACCGACGATGTAGGCCTGCCCGACGCCGCGCACGGTCTGCAGGCGCTTGAGGATCACCTGGTCGGCCAGGGTGGTCAGCTCGCGCAGGTCGCGACGCTCGGTGCGCACGGCGATGGAGGCGATCGGCTGGCTGTCGGGCGAGAAGCGGGTGATTTCCGGGGTTTTGATCTCGTCGCGGAAGCCGGGGGTCACCTGTGCGATCTTCTCGCGCACATCCTGCACCGCTTCCACGGCATCGACGGTCAGCTCGAATTCGATGATGACGGTCGAGCGGCCTTCCAGCGAACGCGAGGTGAGCGAGCGCACGCCGCTGATGGTGTTAACGGCGTCCTCGATGGGGCGGGTGACTTCGCTTTCCACGCTTTCAGGTGTGGCGCCGGGGTAGTTGGTGCCGACCACCACGATGGGAAATTCCACATCGGGAAACTGCTCGATGCTGAGCTTGAAATAGGCAAACAGGCCCACCACCAGCAGCGACGCCATCATCATGGTGGCGAAGACGGGGTTATTGACGCTGACGCGGGTGAGCCACATGCGGTGTTACCCCCTCTGGGCCTTCAATGGCCGGTCAGCGGCCGGCGATGCGGGCGGCCAGCCCGTCGCCCAGGCGCAGGCCGGGGGTGGCGACCACGGTTTCCCCGGCGACCACGCCGCTGGCGATGGCGACGCGGCCATCCGGCGTGCCGGTGAGCGAGACCTGCACGACGCGGCGTTCCAGGCGATTGTCCTTCAGCACGTAGACGACATCGGCGTCTTTTTCGCGTCGCACGGCTTCGACCGGAATTGCGACGGCATTGCGCTGCTCGGCCAGCACGGCCTCGCCGCTGCCGAACATGCCGCCGCGCAGCACCAAATCAGGATTCTTGAGCAGGACATAAACCGGGATCGAGCGTGAGCCGCTCTGCGCGGTGGGGTTGATGCGTTCGATATGGCCGTCGAAGGCGCGGTCGCCGAAGCCTTCCACGCGCAGCAGGACCTTCTGGCCGGTGCGCAATTGCGGCACGTCGCGCGCGGGCACCAGGGCCTCGACCTCCATCACGTCGAGGTCGGCAATGACGAACAGCTTGGCATCCACCGCCACGCGCTCACCCGGATTGACGAAACGTTCGGCCACCAGGCCGTCCAGCGGGGCATAGATCGCGGCATCGTTCAGGGCCTTGCGCGCCATGGTCACCTGCTGCTCCAGGGCGGCCACGTTGGCGCGGGCATTGCGCCAGCTGTTCTCGGCTTCATCCAGCGCGGTCTGCGACTTCACGCCGCGCTGGGTGAGCGTCACGGCCTTTTCGCGATTGGTCTGGGCGAGCGTAAGGGCGGAGCGGGCGCTTTCCAGGTTGCTCTGTTTTTCGCGCAGGCGGGCGGCAAGGTCGGCGGTATCCAGTTTGGCCAGCAGCTGACCCTTCTTCACGGTTTCGCCGCGCCGCACGGTCACGTCCTGGACCACGGCGGCCACCTCGGCGCGGATCTGGCTCTGGTTGAGGGGCTGCAGGCTGCCGCTCATGCGCACCACCTGGCGCAGATCGGCGATCTTCGCCTCGGTCAGGTCGGCGGGAGAGAATTCGATGCCCTCGAAGCGGGCGGGCTCGGCCGTGCTGACGGCCTTCACCGGCTGGCGTCCCTTTGCCAGATACAATCCGCCGCTGGCGACAACCGCCAGGGCAAGCACGGCCAGACCAATCTTGGCGACACGTTTCATGGCACGATATTCCCCCGCCCGGGCCGTATTTCCGCGGCCGCGCTGTATATATAGATACGCTGGAAATCCGTCTATCCTGCGTAGGTTACCGCTAGGTAACTGTGATAGCGGTCACAAAACCCGATCAGGCCGATATGAGGCGGGGCGGGAGCAGCAAGGCCAAGAGGATGCAGATATACAGTATTGGCCATTCCAATCATCCGGTGGAGCGATTTGTTGCCCTGCTGGAGCAGCATGGCATCCGCCAGCTGGCCGACCTGCGCTCGCGGCCGGCTTCGAGATTCGTCCCGCAATTCAATCGGACCGCCCTGCAGGCCGCGCTCGACCGGGCCGGGATCGGCTATCGCTGGTTTGGCGAGACGCTGGGTGGCAAGCCGCGCGCGGCGGAGCCCGATTTCCAACGCGGCATCGCCGCGCTGATCGCCTGGGCGGAATCCGCGCCGACGGCCATGATGTGCGCCGAAGCCGATCCGCGCCATTGCCATCGCACGCATCTGGTGACGCCTGCCCTGCTGCCACACGGTGTAAGTGTGGTGCATATTCAGTCTGATGGTGTGCCGCTGCATCATGACGCGCTGCAGCAAGAAACAATCAAGGCAAAACCACAGCTTGATCTGTTCAGTTGACTGATCTTTGCTTGACGTGGGGACATCATCTGAGCAAACTTCCACGCACAAAAATCACTCGGGAGGACACCATGCGTCATAACAGCATCAGTCGCGCCGTATTCGTTGCGGCTGTAACCCTCGGTATCGCCGGATTCGCCGGGGCCGACGCGCAAGCACAGACCTACAAGCTGATGACTGGCCCGCAGGGCGGCGTGTGGGTGCCGCTGGGCGGCACGATGAAGGCGATGTTCGAAAAAGCCGTGCCGGGCGTGACGATCCAGACCCTGCCGGGCGCCGGCATCGCCAACGTGAAGGGCGTGCAGGAAGGCAAGGCCGATTTCGGCTTCGGCAACTCGATTTCCACGGTGGATGCCATCAACGGCCGTGCGCCGTTCACTGAGAAGACCGCCAATGTCTGCCAGGTCGCCAACCTGTATCCGCAGTATTTCCAGGTTGTGGTGACCGTCGATTCCAAGATCGAGAAGATCGAGGACCTGAAGGGCAAGGCGATTGCCGTGCAGACCCGGGGCAATACGGCCGAAGCGATCTCGGCCCAGATCCTGCAGGCGCATGGCCTGTCGTATGAAGCGATGAGCAAGGTCAACTTCATGGCGTCGTACAACGACGCCGCCGCGCTGCTGAAGGACGGCCATGCCCAGGTCTTCACGCTGGGCACCACCATCCCGGCTTCCTCGGTGATGGACCTGGCCACGGCCCGCGACGTCAGGCTGGTGCCGATCACCGACAAAGGCCTGGCCGAGATGAAGAAGATCAATGCCGGCTATAACAAGGTGACCGTACCGGCCGGTACCTATCCGAAGCAGGACAAGGATGTGCCGGTGATCGGCTATTCCACGCACTTCATCACGTCGTGCAAGCTGCCGGAAGACAAGGTCTATGCCGTGACCAAGGCCATGGCCACCCACGTTGCCGACATGGCCGCCGTGAACAAGGCGATGGCCAAGCTGACCGCGAAGGAAATGGCTGAGGATATCGGCGTGCCGCTGCATCCGGGTGCCGCGAAGTACTACCGCGAAGTCGGCGCGCTGAAGTAACCGTTTGAGGCGTACTGGCCGGCGTCGCTTCTGGACGGGCGACGCCGGTCCTTTTTTTCGCTGCCCCTAACAGGGCGGCGGAATCGATCCGGGAGGGGCGGACGATGGATAGTAGAACCCTGGTCGGGCGCGTGGTCGCGCCGATCGGCGTGGCGATGGCGCTGTATCACATGTGGGTCATCGCCATGGGGCCGCCACAGGCCCTGATCTTCCGTGGCATTCACCTCTCTTTCGCCCTAGCGCTGGTTCTGCTGATCTATCCCTTCGCGCGGGACGCGGCCGGCCGGCGGCGCTTCATCTGGCTCGACGCGCTGCTGTTCGGCGGGGCGACGCTGGCGCTGGGCCACCTGTTCATCAATCTCGATTATTTCATCGATCGCATCATCTATATCGACGACCTCAAGCCGCTCGACATCGTCGCCGCCATCTTCCTGGTCGTCATCGTTCTGGATGCCACACGTCGCGTGATCGGCTGGGCATTGCCGATCACGGCGCTGGTCTTCATGGGGCATGCCCTATTTGTTACCCAGGTCGACCCGCTTACGCTGCTCGACCAGCTTTACATGACCACCGAGGGCATCTTCGGCTCCACACTCGGCGTTTCGGCGGCCTATGTGATGATCTTCGTGCTGTTCGGCGCCTTCATGGAACGCACGGGCACCGGCAAGCTGTTCATGGATTTTGCGCTCGCGCTGACCGGCCGGCAGGCCGGCGGGCCGGGCAAGGTGGCGGTGGTGTCATCCTCGCTGTTCGGCACCATCTCGGGTTCGGCGGTGGCCAACGTGATGGTCGATGGCCCGATCACCATTCCGCTGATGAAGCGCAGCGGCTTCCGGCCATCCTTCGCCGCCGCCGTGGAATCGGTCGCCTCCACCGGTGGCCAGATCATGCCGCCGATCATGGGTGCCGCGGCCTTCGTGATGGCCGAGTTCCTTGCCGTCCCCTATGCCACGGTGGTGCTGTGGGCCCTGATTCCGGCGCTGTTGTATTACATCGCCTGCTTCGGTGCGGTGCATTTCGAGGCCAAGCGGCGCGGCCTGCATGGCCTGCCTGCCCATGAAGTGCCGCGTCTGGTTTCAGTGCTGAAGGAGCGTGGCCATCTGTTCATTCCGGTTGCGGTGATCCTGGGCGGCATGTTCATGGGCTATTCGGCACCGCTCTGCGCGCTGGCCGGCACGCTGGCCTGCTTCCCCGTCGCCATGCTGCGCGCCAATACGCGTGAGGGCCTGCGCGCGGAACTGGTCTGGGACGCCCTGCAGGATGGCGCCCGCAACACGCTGGCGGTAGCGCTGGCCTGCGCCTGCGCCGGTCTGGTGATCGGCTCGATCACGCTGACCGGCCTGGGCCTTACCTTCACCAACTGGGTGGTTGGCCTGTCGCAGAACAGCCTCGTGCTGGCTCTGATGCTGACGGCGGTGGCCGGCATCATCCTCGGCATGGGCATGCCGACCACGCCTGCCTATATCGTCATGGTGTCGCTGATGGTGCCGGCGCTGATGAAACTGGGGGTGATCGAACCGGCGGCGCATATGTTCGCTTTCTACTTCGCCATCCTCTCGGCGATCACGCCACCGGTGGCGCTGGCGGTCTATGCCGCCGCAAGCCTGGCGAAAGCCAATATATGGGAAGCGGGCTGGGCCGCCGTGCGCACCGGCGCGGCCGGTTTCATCGTGCCGTTCATGTTCGTCTACGAGCCGGCCCTGCTGGCCATCGGCGAGTGGCCCGACATCCTGCATGCCGCCGCCAGCGCCACCATCGGCTGTCTGGCGCTCGCGGCCGGCCTGTATGGCTATCTGATCCGGCCGGCACTGATGTGGGAACGTGGGCTGCTGGTTGCCGCGGCGATCTGCCTGATCAAACCCGGCCTGGCCACCGACCTGATCGGCATCGGCCTGATCGTGGCGGTGTTCGTTTCCCAGAAGACGATTGCCCGCGATCCGAACCTGGGCAGGGCGTCATAGCAGCGGTTTGTAGACCAGTTTGATCACGCCACGGCTGAGCGGCTCGGACTCGACCAGTTCGAGCCGCAAGTCGCGCCGCTGCTGCGGCAGCAGCGGCAGGCCGTCGCCGATCAGACGCGGGATGACATACAACTCGAAGCGGTCGATGGCGCCGATGTCGAGGAACCCCGCCCAGAGTTGCGGACCGCCGAAAAGCCAGACATCACCGCCCATGCCCTTCAGCTCATGCGCCAGTGCGGAGAAATCGGCCCGCCGCGTCTGCGCGCCGTCCGGCAGATTTCGCAAATCCTGCGAAGTCACGACATAGACCGTTTTTCCGGCATAGGGCCAGACGTCGCCAAAACTGCGGCTCATTTCGTAAGAGGCGCGCCCCATGACGATGCTGCCAATCCCGGCCATGAATGCCTCAAAGCCGAACTCAACCGGATCGTAGTCGTGCAGCCAGTCGACCGAACCGTCGGGCCGGGCGATGAAGCCGTCGGCACTGATCGCCAGATAGGCGCGGAACAGCGCGGCCATGTCAGGGCCGAACGACCTTGCCGGGATTGAGGATGCTGTTCGGATCGAAGGCGCGCTTGATACGGCGCATCATCTCGATCTCGATGGCCGGCTTGTATTGTGTGATCTCGTCGATCTTCATGCGGCCGACGCCATGTTCGGCCGAAATCGATCCCTTCATCTCGTGGGCGATGTCGTGCACGATCTGGTGCACGCGATCCCAGTAGGCCATGAAGTCTTCCGGCTTCCAGCCCACCGGCTGGGACGGATTGAAATGCACGTTGCCGTCGCCGATATGGCCGAAGGCGACGATGCGCACGCCGGGGATCAGGTCTTCCACCGCCTTGCTGGCGCGTTCGATGAACAGCGGCATCTGCGACACCGGCACCGAGATGTCGCATTTGATGCTGCCGCCCTCGGGTTTCTGCGCGCTCGACATGGCTTCGCGGATTTTCCAGAAGGCGGCGCGCTGGGCGTCCGACTGGGCGATGGCGGCATTCAGCACCAGGCCCTTCTCGAAGCCCTCCGCCAGCACGGCCTCCATGGTCTCGGCAATGGCGCCGTCGTCGCGGCCCGAGGAGAATTCCAGGATCAGGTACCAGGGATGGCGTCCGGCGATGGGGTCGCTGGTGGCCGGCGTGTGGCGCAGCACATAATCCAGGCCGATGCGCGGCATGATCTCGCAGCCGGTCACCTGTCCACCGGTGGCGGCCTTGGCCAGCGCCAGCAGCTCGATGGCGGCCTGCGGGCTGGGAATCGCCGTGAAGGCGGTGGCCATTGCCTTGGGCAGCGGATGCAGTTTCAGCACCGCGGCGGTGATGATGCCCAGCGTGCCCTCGCCGCCGATGAACAGGTCGCGCAGATCGTAGCCGGTATTGTCCTTGCGCAGGCCGCGCAGGCCGTCCCAGACCTGGCCGTCGGCCAGCACCACTTCCAGACCCAGCGTCAGTTCACGGGTATTGCCATAACGCAGCACGGCGTTGCCGCCGGCATTGGTGGAGAGGTTGCCGCCGATGGTGCAGCTGCCTTCCGAGCCGATGGAGAGCGGAAACAGACGGCCGGCCTCGCGCGCGGCCTGCTGCACGTTCTGCAGGATGCAGCCGGCTTCCACCGTGATCGTGTCATTCAGCGGATCGATGGCGCGGATTTTGTTCATGCGCTGTAGCGACAGGATGATCTCGTCACCGCCATCGAAGGGGATGCCGCCGCCGACCAGGCCGGTATTGCCGCCCTGCGGCACCAGTTTGGTCTTGGTCTCGTTCGCCAGCTTAACAATGGCGGCCACCTCCGCCGTGTTGGCCGGCTTCAGCACCAACGGTGTGGTGCCGGCATAGAGGTCGCGCCATTCGCGCACATGCTGGGCCAGTGCATCGGGCTCGGAGGTCCAGCCTTTGGGGCCGACGATGGCGCGGAAACGGTCGAGCAGATCGGGAGCGAGAGCGTTCATTCAGTCACCGTGATTGTGGCGGCGATCCTAGCGCCCGCGCGCCGCGCGCGTAAGCCTGTCGTTGATGGCTTGGCCCAGGCCATGGCCGGGTATCGGCATCACCGCGACACCGTCGAGGCCGGGTTGCTGGTCCAGTTCATGCAACCCGGCATAAAGATTGGCGGCCGCTTCCGCCAGATCGCCAGAAGCGCTGAGCGGCACAACATGGGCGAAACCCGGCAGTGGCGGGCCGAAGCTGAGCAGGCCTTCCTGCCTGCCGGGCAGCGGCGCGGCAGCATTCAGCCGTACCGGCAGGCGTGGCGCATAATGCTTCAGCAGCATGCCGGGCGATTCCAGCTTCATGTCCTGCGGTCGCGCCAGCGGTTCGCCAAGAACGCGTTCGATCTCCTCGGCCGCCACGCCGCCCGGCCGCAGCAGGGTTGCCTGCGGCCCGGTCAGGCCGATCACGGTGGATTCCAGGCCCACGGGACAGGGGCCACCATCCAGCACGGCGATGTCTGGGCCCAGACTGTCGCGCACATGCTGCGCGGTGGTGGGCGAGACATGGCCCGAGCGGTTGGCCGAGGGCGCCGCCACCGGTCGGCCGACCAGGCGCAGCAGTTCGCGCGCCTGGGGATGGGCCGGCATGCGCAGCGCCAGCGAGGGCAGGCCGGCGGAGACGGCCGGCGCCACCGGGCAGTCGGGCCGGCGCGGCAGCACCAGCGTCAATGCGCCAGGCCAGAAGGCCTTGGCCAGCCGGCGTGCCCGCTCGTCGACCAGCACCAGCCCGTCCAGCTGCGAGAGGTCGGCGATATGGCAGATCAGCGGGTTGAAATCCGGCCGGCCCTTGGCGGCATAGATTTTCGCCACCGCTGCCGGATCGGTGGCGTCGGCCCCCAGCCCGTAGACCGTTTCGGTGGCGAAAGCGACCACCGCGCCGGATTTCAACTTCTCGGCGGCCTCTGAAATCGTTACGTCAACCATGGGCCAAGTTTACGCCGGCGGGCATTGGCCTTGCTAGGCGTTCCGGACCATATTATGCAGCGCCTTATTGTACAGTCGCGCGGTTCAAGGGAGACCGAGATGGAATACGCCGCCCCCGTCAAGGATATGCGTTTCACCCTGGAGCAGATAGCCGGGCTGGCCGAACTGGCCACCCTGCCGGGTCTGGAAAATGCCGAGGGCGAAACCGCCGGCGCCGTGCTGGAAGAGGCGGCCAAATTCGCGGCCGGCGTGCTCTCGCCGCTCAACCGCGGCGGCGACAAGGAAGGTGCCAAGCTGGACAACGGCGTGGTGCGCACCGCACCGGGCTTCGCCGATGCCTACAGGAAATTCGTCGATGGCGGCTGGAACGGCATGCCGTTTCCCGAAGAGCTCGGCGGCGGCGCGATGCCCTGGGCGCTGACCATGGCGGCGCAGGAAATGGTGCAGGCGGCCAATCTTTCGTTTTCGCTCTGCCCGCTGCTGACCCAGGGCGCCATCGACGCGATCATGGCGCATGGCACGGATGAACAGAAGGCGCTGTACCTGCCCAAGATGGTGTCGGGCCAGTGGACCGGCTCGATGAACTTGACCGAGCCGCAGGCCGGTTCGGATGTGGGGGCGCTGAAGTCGAAGGCCGTGCCGGTGGGCGACGGGACCTACAAGATCAAGGGGATGAAGATTTTCATCACCTATGGCGAACACGACATGGCCGAGAATATCGTGCATCTCGTGCTGGCCCGCCTGCCCGATGCGCCGCCGGGCACCAAGGGCATCTCGCTGTTCATCGTGCCGAAATTCATCCCCGACGCCAACGGCAACCCGGGCAAGCGCAACGATCTGCGCGTGGTGTCGCTGGAACACAAGCTGGGCATCCATGCCAGCCCGACCTGCGTGATGAGCTACGGCGACAATGACGAATGCATCGGCTGGCTGCTGGGCGCCGAGAACCAGGGCATGCGCTGCATGTTCACCATGATGAACAACGCTCGCCTGTCCGTGGGCTGCCAGGGTCTGGCGATTGCCGAGCGCGCCTACCAGCAGGCGCTGGATTACGCCGAGCAGCGCAAACAGGGCCGCCATCCCGGCATGAATGCCGAGCAGCATGTGGCGATCATCGAGCATCCCGACGTGCGCCGCACGCTGATGCTGATGCGCAGCCTGACCGAGGCGTGTCGCGGCCTGATCTACCTGAACGCGGCCGCCATCGACCGCGCGCATCATCATCCCGACGAAGCCCAGCGCAAGCACTGGAAGGCAATGGTGGAGCTGTTCACGCCGCTGTCGAAGGCCTGGGCCACCGATATCGGCTGCGAAGTCGCATCCATGGGTGTGCAGCTCCATGGCGGCATGGGCTTCATCGAGGAAACCGGCGCGGCCCAGCATTACCGCGACGCCCGCATCTTGCCGATTTATGAAGGTACCAACGGCATCCAGGCCATCGACCTGGTGACGCGCAAATTGCCGCTGAATGGCGGCGAGACGGTGAAGGCGCTGTTCGCCGAGATTGGCGGCACGGTGGCGGACCTGGCCAAGGCCGGCGAGGGTTTCGCCAGCATCCAGGCGAACCTGGATGGAGCGCTGAAGTCGCTGGGCAAAGCCTCGGTCTGGATGGGCCAGCAGCTGGCCAAGGATCCCAACGCGGCGCTGGCCGGCGCGACGCCCTTCCTGCGCGGCTTTGCCACCACGGTGGGCGGCTGGCTGCTGGCGCGGCAGGCACTGGCGGCGAAGGCGGAAATCGCGGGCGGGTCCACCGATCCGTATTTCACCGCCAAGATCGTGTCGGCGCGGCTGTTTGCCGAACAGGTGCTGTCCACGGTGGATGGCCTGTGCCGGTCGGCCACCGAAGGCAGCGCGGCGCTCGCCGAAGTGACGCCGGAACTGCTACGGGCCTAAATCGCCTTTTCCGTAGCGTCACACGTCATTAACGGGCCGGGGCGGCATAGCCCCGGCCTTTTTCATGGCCGATCCGCTGGACTTCGCCGCATTGACGCTTACGTCAACGGGAAACTACAGTTGGCGCTCATAACAAAAACCCCAGCTCCGCAGGCCTTTCGTGGCAGATACCGCAGACGATTCCATTCCGATGATCGACGGCACGCCGACGCCCGATGGCGGCGCCAGCCTGAAATATCCCTTTGCCAATGAGCCGAATGGCGGCCGGCCGGGCGATGGCGCGGTGATGCAGATGCGGCCGGGCGTGCTGTGGCTGCGCATGCCGATCCCGATCCCGGGCCTGGATTACATCAATCTGTGGCTGCTGGAGGATGGCGAGGGCTGGACCCTGGTGGATACCGGCGTGCGGTCGTCGAAGCTGCAGGCGATCTGGGAACAGGTGATCGCCGCCCATCTGGGCGGCAAACCGATCACTCGCATCCTGTGCACGCATTTCCATCCCGACCATCTGGGCCTGGCCGGCTGGCTGCAGCAGAAATTCGATGCGCCGCTGTGGATGACGCTGGGCGAATGGAGCTTTGGCCGCATGCTGGAGCTTGAGCGGTTGCCCGAAGTGCCGGCCGATGTGGTCGCCTTCTACGAGCGACTGGGCTTCGATGCGGGACAGCTCGACGCGATCAGGTCGCGCGGCTTCGGCAATTTCGCCAAGGCGGTGACGCCGATCCCGCGCGGTTTCCATCGCATGTCCGAGGGCGACATCATCCGCATCGGCACCCATGACTGGCAGGTGATCGTCGGTCGCGGCCATTCGCCGGAACATGCCTGCCTGTATTGCCCGTCGCTCGACGTGCTGATCTCCGGCGACCAGGTGCTGCCGCGCATCTCGCCGCATATCGGCGTCTATCCCGGCGAACCCGAGGCTGGACCGCTGACGCAGTATCTTGATTCCTTTGCCAAGTTCAGCCATCTGCCGCGCGATATCCTGGTGCTGCCGGCCCATGGCGATCCTTTCGTTGGCCTGCACCAGCGCATCGCCATGCTGCAGCGGCACCATGCCACCAGGCTTGATGCCCTGCTGGCGGCGCTGGAACGGCCGCATACGGTGATCGAGACGCTGCCGCTGCTGTTCCGGCGGGATATCAGCGATCACATGACACTGGCGGCCGGCGAGGCGCTGGCCCATCTGCATCACCTGATGCGCGAGGGGCTGGTGGTGCGGCGGCTGAATGAGAAGGGCGTTTACGAATTCCAGCGCTGCGACAGCGTCGACCAGGCAGCGCAATAAGCAAAAAAACCGGGAGGACATCATGACCGAAGTCATCAAGACCGGATCGCTGCAGGGCAAAACCCTGTTCATCACCGGCGCCAGCCGCGGCATCGGCCTGGCCATCGCGCTGCGCGCAGCGAAAGACGGCGCCAATATCGCCATCGCCGCAAAGACCACCGAGCCGCATCCCAAGCTGGCCGGCACGATCTACACGGCGGCCGAGGCTATCGAAAAGGCGGGCGGCAAGGCGTTGCCCATCGTGGTGGATGTGCGCGAGGAGGCGGTGGTGGAAGCCGCCGTGCAGAAGACCGTCGAAACCTTCGGTGGCCTCGATATCCTGGTCAACAACGCTTCGGCCATCTCGCTGACCGGCACGCTGGAAACGCCGATGAAGCGTTACGACCTGATGCACCAGATCAATACGCGCGGCACCTATCTGTGCAGCCAGAAATGCCTGCCGCATCTGCTGAAGGCGCAGAATCCGCATATCCTGAACCTGTCGCCGCCGCTGAGCATGGAGGAGCGCTGGTTCAGTCCGCATGTCGCCTATACGATGGCGAAATTCGGCATGAGCATGTGCGTGCTGGGTATGGCCGGCGAGTTCCGCAAGAAGGGCGTGGCGGTGAACGCGCTGTGGCCGCGCACTGCCATCGACACCGACGCGATGAACGTGATCACCGGGCCCGAGCTGCGCAAGAAATGCCGTAAGGTGGAGATCATGGCCGATGCGGCCCATGTGATCCTGACCCGTCCGTCGCGCGACTGCACCGGGAATTTCTTCATCGACGATGAGGTCCTGCGCGGAGCCGGGCTGACGGATCTTGCCCGTTACCGGCATCCCGGCACGGCTGAAACCGACCTGATCCCGGATTTCTTCGTCTGACGCCTCAATCGCGGGATTTCCCGCAATTGTGAGATTTCTGCGGCTTTCCCTGCCTGCGTGGGGAACCGGCATGAGTTGACATCGTTCTGGTTTCGACTGCCCTGCGTGGGATGCCCCGCGCAGGCAGAGAAACAGCGATGGAGGCGATCATGCAGATCATGACGAGAAAGCGGCTGGTCGGTGCCGCAGCGGCCATGGCCCTGCTGACGGCCGGCCTCGGCGTCAGCGCCTGCGGCAGTTCCACATCGGATCGTGCGCTCTCAGGCGGCGCAATCGGCGCCGGAGCCGGCGCAGTGGGCGGTGCCGTGATGGGTGCGCCCTTGACAGGCGCGGTGATCGGCGGCGCCGCCGGCGCGGCGACCGGCGCGATGACGGACGAAGACCAGATCAATCTCGGCAAACCGGCCTGGCGCTGAGGGTTTTAACGGCGCCACTGGCTGTTCGGGCTGTTCAGTCCGTTTCACTGCACATTCTCAATCCCCTATCAGCAACCTGAAAAAAGGAAATTGACATGCTGACCATTGGTTCTGTTGCCCGCAGCCTTGCCATCGTGGCGATGCTGGGTGGAGGCGTTGCTGCCTGCTCCTCGACGTCGAAGCAGGAATCGACCGGCGAATATATCGATTCGGCGGCCATCACCACCAAGGTTAAGGCCGAGCTGATCCGGGATCCGGTCACCAAGGCCGGCCAGATCAGTGTCGAGACCTTCAAGGATGTCGTGCAGCTGAGCGGTTTCGTCGATACCGCCCAGGCCAAGACGAGGGCCGAGCAGATCGCCCGCAGCGTGCAGGGCGTGCGCAGCGTGCGTAACGACCTCGTGGTGAAGTAGGAACCGGCGCGTGCCGCGGCCGGCGGGCATGCCCGCCGGCCCGTCTCATAAATTCATATTGGCCCGTAACTTCAACTCCGAAAGGGCGATGGCATGGGTATCGGCACCATTCTCCTGATCATCCTGATCATCCTGCTGATCGGCGCCGTGCCGACCTGGCCATACAGCAGCGGCTGGGGCTATTACCCCAGCGGCGGCATCGGCATCCTGCTGATCATCGTGATCGTTCTGTTGCTGATGGGCCGGATATAGCAGTTTGCCTAGCGGGCCGATTTCGCCTGTTCGGCGATGGCCTCGTGATGATGAATCACTTCCCGCACGATGAAGGCGAGGAATTTCTCGGCGAAATCGGGATCCAGTTTGGCGGTTTCGGCCAGCTGGCGCAGGCGGGCGATCTGGCGCGCCTCGCGGGCCGGATCCGCCGGGGGCAGGTTCTCGGCGGCCTTCAGGCGGCCGACGGCCTGGGTGCATTTGAAGCGTTCGGCCAGCAGATGGATCAAGGCGGCATCGATATTGTCGATGCTGTCGCGCAAGCGTTGCAGTTCGGGATGGATGGTCATGGCGGATCCTGCCGGGTGGGCGCATTCGGGGCGCCCATGATGCGGGCCGCGCTGCGAGGGTCAAGCAGGCCGGCAGGCAAAAAAACGCCCCCGCCAGGAGGCGGAGGCGGCGGGGCGGAGTCCGGCGGCGAGGGTGGATTAACCGCCGGATACGACCCGAGGGCGGACCGGGTCCGATCGCTCGGACCCGGATGCCTGATCAGAACTTGTAGCCGACGCCGACGCCGACCACCCAGGGGTCGAGATCGACATCCGCGTTGACCACGGTGCCGTTGCTCGTAACCACCGTGACGTCGGTGTTCAGGAAAATCTTCTTCACGTCGGCGTTGAAGTACCAGTTGCCGGCGATCTTGTAGTCGAAGCCGGCCTGCAGGGCGACGCCCCAGGCATTGTCATAGTCGACGCTGCGCAGAGTGCTGGGGACATCCTTGTTATAGAAAACCGCGTAGGTCGCGCCGGCACCGATATAGGGGCTGAAAGCCTGTTTCGGCATGAAGTGGTACTGCAGGGTGAGCGTCGGCGGCAGCAGCCACACATTGCCCAGGCCCACATTGCCGCTGCTGCTGCCATCCACCTGCATCTTGTGCTTGGTGGTGGCCGCGATCAGTTCGGCCGCGATGTTGTCGGTGAAGAAATACGTGAAATCCACTTCGCCGGTATAGGCGTTGCTGGCATCGACGTCGCCGCCGATTACAGTCACCGTGGAATCCTCGTCGGGCAGCAGGCCGATAATGCGGCCGCGCACCATGATGTCGCCGGCGGACTTGCCATCCTGGGCGAAGACTTCAGTGGGAAGCGCGCCAAACAGCAGAAGAGCCGCGCCGGCGGCCGCGAGAGTTTTTCCGATACGCATCATGCGCTCCATTGTCATTTATCCGCATCGCCAAACTGTAGCGATGCCTGTTCCGCGCGTCCGGGGAGGAACGTCGCGGGCGCATCATGACAATCGGGAGTCAGTCCGCGTTGATCGAGATCAAACGAATCCGGGTCGAATATGCGATCTGCGGCAACATGGCGCAGAGCATGCGCAGTTACTCAGGCGCGTAGAGATCGACGTTGTGAACGGGGTTGTCGGGATCCTCGCTGTCGCGGCCGACGGCGATGACGGTGACATCGTTTCGGGTCGCCAATCCCGGCAGATAGGCCAGCAGATACGCATGGGCCTGGGCGGCGATCGCCGGCCCATCGAAGGCGATGCCAAGGGCTATCATCCGGCAATCCAGGCAATAGCCGGCTTTCATGTAATCGTGCACCGATGCCATGTCGTTGAACAGGATGGCGTAGTTATGCTCCTTGGCGGCCTGGCGGATCTGGTCGGTGGTCATGTCCTGGCCGTCGAACCTGATCGGCCGGTTCAGGGCCTGGAAATAGGTCCAAGCCACCATCAAGGCAGCCTTGGTCTTGCCGCCGCCGGCCGGGCCGGAAAAATAGACGAACTGGGGCACACTCAGCCGTTCCCGCAGGGTCTGCAGCTGGGAAATGGAAAACCCGAAATCCGTGAGCGAGCGGAAGATCTGTTGCGACATCGCGGCGTTGCAGGATAGAGATTTGAATATTTCAAAAACTACTACAAGTAGCTCATGAATATCCATCGTTCATGCCATACAGAAACGCCCCAAACAGATAAAAATTTGGAAACGCGGCGGAAAATATGCCCTCGCCCGCCGCAGAGGGGATTTCCGACCCGGTTTATGAATCTTCCGGTTGGGCCGGTGGCTTCAGGCCGCCTTGCGGCTCAGGCCCAGGCGCTGCCAGACATCCAGCAGCGCGGTGGTCAGGGCTTGCATCATCGCATCGGTATGCACCGGCGTGGGTGTGATGCGCAGCCGCTCGGTGCCGCGCGGCACCGTCGGGTAGTTGATCGGCTGGATGTAGATGCCGTGATCGGCCAGCAGCATGTCGGAGGCGGCCTTGCACAGGGCCGGATCGCCGACCATGACGGGCACGATATGGCTCTGGTTGACCAGCACCGGCAGGCCGGCGTTCAGCAGCATCCGGCGCAGGGTCGCGGCACGTTCCTGATGGCGGTTACGCTCGGCCTGGCTCTGTTTGAGATGCCGTACGCTGGCGGCTGCGGCGGCGGCAATCGCCGGCGGCATGGCGGTGGAGAAGATGAAGGCCGGGGCATAGGATCGCACGGCATCGACCATGGTCTTCGAGCCGGCGATATAGCCGCCCACGACGCCGAAGGCCTTGCCCAGCGTGCCCTGGATGATGTGCAGGCGCTGCATGGCATTGTCGCGGTCGGCGATGCCGCCGCCCCGGTTGCCATAAAGGCCGACGGCATGCACCTCGTCCAGATAGGTCATGGCGCCGTATCTGTCGGCCAGGTCGCAGATGGCATGGATCGGGGCGATATCGCCATCCATCGAATAGACGCTTTCGAAGGCAACCAGCTTCGGTCGGTCCGCCGGCAGGCCCTTCAGCAACTCTTCGAGATGCGCAACGTCGTTGTGGCGGAAGATATGACGCTCGCAGCCGGACTGGCGGATGCCCTCGATCATCGAATTGTGGTTGTCGGCATCCGACAGGATGATGCAACCGGGCAGCAGTCTGGCGAGCGTCGACAGCGAGGTCTGGTTGGCTATGTAGCCCGACATGAAGGCCAGGGCGGCTTCCTTGCCGTGCAGATCGGC
Source organism: Ferrovibrio sp. (assembly GCA_046294345.1). Classification (GTDB taxonomy): domain Bacteria; phylum Pseudomonadota; class Alphaproteobacteria; order Ferrovibrionales; family Ferrovibrionaceae; genus Ferrovibrio. The sequence continues at coordinate 45,808 of JBKBJT010000010.1, read as the reverse complement.
CAGTTCGGCTTCCAGTTCGACCACGGCATGGCTGTTGCCGGAAATATTGCGCGTGCCACCGGCGCCGGCGCCGAACTGGGCGGCGGCCTGCTGCATGGCCTGGATCACGGACGGATGCTGGCCCATGCCGAGATAGTCGTTCGAGCACCAGATGGTGATCTTGGCCGGACCGATGCCGCTGTAATTGTCGGCAACCGGAAAGCTGCCGCAATTGCGGGCCAGTTCGGTGAAAATCCGATAGCGCTTTTCCGCGCGCAACTTGTCGACCGCCTGGCCGAAGAGGGCTTCGTAATCCATGGGGCTGTTACTGCCTGGTCGGGCCGGCCGGCGATCCGCCTCCGGCGTGGAAATCCTGTGCTGGTGCCGGATATTAGCGCCCCCGCTGCCGGGCTGGCTAGGGGGGCTTGGGCGCTCCGGCCGCGACGAGGGGTCGCAGGGCCGTCTGCCCTACGAGGCCGCACTTTATACGGGAGGATGCTGCAATGCAGCGCAGGCCATCAAGCGCCCTGGTTCAGGCCGTGGGGCGGCGCATGCGAAACAGGGTTTCCGGCGTGGCCTCGAAGTAATCGGCCATATAGCCGCCGCGCATGATCGGCCGGGCCGCCGCCGTATCAAACAGCCCGTCACGGATGAAGGCGCGGGCGATATGCACGCCCACCACCTGGCCGATTACCATCCAGGCATCGAGCGCCCGGCCCTGCAGGTCATGCTGGCGCACGATCTGCAACAGTTTGCATTCCAGTGCGGCGGGGCTGCCCGCAACCCGTGGCGGCCGGATCTGCCGGCAGGGGGCTGGCGAGAGGCCTGCCAGTTCGAATTCGTCGATCCCGTGGGCGACGGGGGCAGAAGTGCGGTTCATCGCCTCGGCCAGCGGCCTGGTTGCCAGGCTGGCGGCGAATTCTCCGGTCGCCTCTATATTGGCGACGCTGTCCTTCCAGTCGCTGCTGCCGAAGGCGATGATCGGCGGCTTGTCGTGAAAGGCGTTGAAGTAACTGTAGGGCGCGAGATTCACCCGGCCGTCGCGGTCGCAGGAGGATACCCAGCCGATCGGTCGCGGCCCGACAATGGCCTTGAATGGATCATGCGCCAGGCCATGGCCGGTGGCGGGGTCGTAATAATGGACGTCGTCGTAATCGGGTGAGGCCATTTCGCTGCTCCGCTGACCTGTAGTAACAAAGGGCGAAGCAGCCTCGCTGTAAAGGGTGCGGCGCGGAGAAGATATGCGATGCCTTACGATTTGAGCCGCCTCGATCTGCTGCTTGTGGAAGCGGATCCCGGCATGCAGGCAACCTGGCGCAGCCTGTGCGGCAGCCTCGGGATTCGGCGGCCCGTCTGCGTGCCCGGCATCGCGCAGGCCTGGACCGCCCTGGCAAACCCCGCTGCCGACGCGGCGGCGGGCGGCAAGATCGATGTCATGATCTGCCGCTGGGAATTGCCGGGAGCCGGCGCGGATGGGGCGGAAGACGGCCTCACCTTTGCCCGCCGGCTGCGGCAGGATCCGGCTTCGCCCAATCCCTTCCTGCCGATCATCATCGCGACGGCGAGTGTAACCCGCGACCGGGTGCGGGCCGCGCTGGATGCCGGCGTGAACGAGATCCTGGTCCTGCCGCCCTCGGCCAGGGCACTGGAGACGCGGTTGCGCGAGATCATCGAGCGGCCGCGGACATTCGTGCGGGGCGAAAGCTATTTCGGGCCGGACCGCCGCCGCCAGGCACGGGTCGATTACGCGGGACCCTTCCGGCGCGGCGACGACCGACGGAAGCGGTAACCTCAGATCAGACTTTTGAAGTGAAGATTTTTCAGGCGAAGCTTTTCGCCGCCGCAGAGCGTAGCGTATCGAGGATTTCCGCCCCGATCTCGCCGGCCTGGCCCTGGATGCGGTTGTCGACCACGGTGCGCAGGGCGGCCACGTGGGCGTCGATGATGTCACGATCCACCTTCTTGCGCCGGATCGCCTCGTCGACATAGCGGCAGAGCAGTTGGCCGATATCGGTCACCAGCTGATAGCCGAAGGTGCTGCCCTGGCCCTTGATGTCGTGGGCCACGTCGTAAACGGCGCGCAGGGTTTCCGTTTCCATGCCATCGGTGACGGCGGCGACCGCTGTGTCGAGCCGCTCCAGGTCGGCATTGACCCAGCCGATATACTGGTCCGACAGGCCGGCAACGGCTGCCTGTGCATTGGCGACGGCGGCGCCGAAGGCGATGCGTTCGGTCTCGTCGCTGTGGTCTTTATCGGTCATGCTGCTGCGGATAGGACTGGGAGAGTGGCCAGACGTCATTTGACCCTGCTGGCCGGGCTCCCGTCTAGGTTATCAACCGGTAACCTCGGCCCAAGCGCTAATTCGTCCACTATTCCGCGACTCCGGCCTTAGCGGAATCAACGTCCGGACGCTTCTCCAGTTCCGTCAGTTTGCGGGCGATGAAGCCGGCTGGCTTGGTGAATCGCGCCAGGAGATTATAGAGCACGGGCACGACGAACAGGCTGAGCAGGGTGGCGAAGCTCATGCCGCCGACGATGACCCATCCGAGCGCGGACCGCGACTCGGCGCCGGCGCCGCTGGCAAAGGCGAGCGGCATGGCGCCGAAAATGGTGGCGATGGTGGTCATCAGGATGGGGCGCAGCCGGATGATGGAGGCTTCGGTCACGGCATCGAGGATGGTCTTGCCTTCATCCCGCAGCTGGTTGGCGAATTCGACGATCAGGATGGCGTTCTTAGCGATCAGACCGATCAGCATGATGATGCCGATCTGGCTGTAGACGTTCAGCGAGGTGCCGGTGAACAGCAAGGCCCCGAGGGCGCCGGTGACGGCAAGTGGCACCGAGAAGATGATGATGGTCGGGTGGATCCAGCTTTCGAACTGGGCGGCCAGCACCAGGAAAACAATGATCAGCGCCAGGGCGAAGGTCAGATAGATCGCCGCCGAAGTATCCTTGAATTCGCGGCTCTGGCCATCGTAGCTGACACGCGCCTCGGGCGGCAGCACCTCGGCGGCGATGCGGTCCATGTAATCCAGGGCTTCGCCCAAAGTGTATCCCGGCGCCAGCGAGGCGGAGATGGTGATGGAGCGCAGGCGGTCGGTGCGGGCAAGTTCACGCGCCGCCGCCCCCTCGGAGATGGTGACCAGGCTGGCCAGCGGCACAAGGCGGCCGCCGGTGGCCCGCACATAGATGTTGTTCAGGTCGTTCGGCGTGACGCGCTGTTCGGCCTGCGCCTGCACCATCACCTTGTACTGTTTGCCTTCGCGCTGGAACTGGGTCACTTCGCGCGCGCCCAGCATGGTTTCCAGCGTGCGGCCGATGGTTTCAATCGGCACACCGAGGTCGGCGGCGCGGTTACGGTCGATGGCGACGCGCAGTTCCGGCCGGGTCGGTTTGTAATTCCGGTCGACGCCAAGCAGCTTCGGGTTCTCAAGGGCACGCTCGACGATCCGGTCGGCCCAACCGTCGAGGATCGGATAGGTCGGGCCGCCAAGCACGAACTGGACCGGCGGCTGCGATCCGCGCTGACCCAGGCTCGGCGGGTTGACCGCGATGGCGCGCACGCCAGTGACCGCGAGCAGCTTGGGGAAGGCGTCCTTGACGACCTCCTGTTGCTTGATTTCGCGATCCGACCAGTCCTTCAGACGCACCACCATGAAGGCGGAATTCACTGGCGAGGGCCGACCACCCCAGGCGGGCGCGATAAAGGACTGCACCGTGGTAACGGTGCCGTCGGCCACAAAGGGCTTCAGCGTGTCTTCGATCTTGATGACGTTGTTGCGGGTATAATCGTAGCTGGCGCCCTCCGGACCGGTGACCGGGATGAAGAATACGCCACGGTCTTCGGTGGGCGCGAATTCGCGGGGGATCGCCAGGAACATCAGGTAGGCGACCAGCGACACCACGCCGCCGAGTGTCAGGACGATCACCGGCGCGCCCAAGGACTTGCGCAACAGCCAGCCATAGCCGTCGGACATGCCGACGAAGAACTTTTCCGTCACATGATAGAACCAGCCCTCGTCTTTGGCGGGATGCAGCAGCTTGGAGCACATCATCGGTGTGAGCGTGAGCGCGACGAAGCCGGAGAACAGCACGGAGGCCGCGACCGAGAGGCCGAATTCGCGGAACAGCCGTCCGGTATTGCCTTCCATGAGGGAAATCGGCACGAACACGGCAATCAGCACGATCGTGGTGGCGATCACGGCGAAGCCGATCTGGCGGGCGCCGCGCAGGGAGGCCAGCAGCGGCGGCTCGCCCAGTTCGATGCGGCGGTGGATGTTCTCCAGGACGACGATGGCGTCGTCGACCACCAGGCCGATGGCGAGCACCAGGGCCAGCAGGGTGAGCACGTTGACCGAGTAGCCCAATCCGCCGATGACGATGAAGGAGCCGATGACCGATACCGGGATCGCCACGGCCGGGATCAGCGTGGCGCGCCAGGAGCGCAGGAACAGGAAGATCACGCCGATCACCAGGCCGAGCGCCACCATCAGGGCATGGAAGACCTCGTAAATCGACTGGCTGATGAATTTCGACTGGTCGTAGCCGACCTCCATGGTCACGCCGGCGGGCAGGCTCGGCTGCAGGCGTTCGATGGCCGCGTTGACCCCGCGCGAGATCTCCATCGCGTTGGCCTTCGACTGGCGGATGATGCCGAGGCCGACGGCCGTGACACCGTTGACGCGCTGTTCGGTGCGGTCGTCCTCGGCGCCCAGCTCCACCTTGGCCACTTCGTTCAGGCGCAGCAGGTATCCATCCTGTTCGCGCAGCACGATATTGCCGAATTGCTGGGCCGTGCGCAGGCCGGATTCGGCGCGCACGGTGAATTCCCGCATGCTGCTCTCGACGCGCCCGGACGGCAATTCGACATTCTGGCGGCGGATCGCCTCCTCGATGTCCTGCACTGTCACATTGCGGGCGGCCATGGCCATGCGATCCAGATGCACGCGCATGGCATAGCGGCGCGCGCCATAGATGTTCACCGAGGCGACGCCGTCGACGATGGACATCTGGTCGACCAGGTAGCGGTCGGCGTAGTCGGTCAGTTCCAGCAGACTGAGCCGGTCACTGAACAGGGCGATGTAGATGATGGGGCGGGCATCGGCCTCGGTCTTGGCGATGGTCGGCGGATCGGCTTCGTCGGGCAGGCGGGCCAGCACGCGGCTGACCTTGTCGCGCACGTCGTTGGCGGCCGCGTCGACATTGCGGGTCAGGTTGAATTCGATGCTGACCGAGCTGGATTCCTCGCGGCTGGTCGACGTGATCGCGCGGATGCCCTCGATCCCGGCCACGGCATCCTCGATCACCTGGGTGATCTTGCTCTCGATGATCTCGGCCGAGGCGCCGCGATAGATCGTGTTGACGCTGACCACGGGTGGATCGATGTCGGGGTATTCGCGGACCGACATAGTACGCAGCGCGAAAAGGCCGAAAATGATCAGCACCAGCGACAGAACGGTGGCGAAGACCGGACGCTTGATCGAGACATCGGAAAGAACCATGGCGGCGCTCCGTATCGCGTGCTTTTAGCTGGCCGACTTCGTCGCCGGGCTGCCGGAAACCGGCGGGGTGGAGGGCCGCACACGGGCGCCGTCGCGTAACTGCTGCAGGCCGGTGACGGCCACCTGTTCATCGCCATGCAGGCCATTGGTGATCTGGGCCAGGCCGGGCAGGCGCTGGCCAACAGTCACGCGCGTACGGGTCGCGCGGCCATCGCGGATCACGAAGACGAACTGCTCGCCGCCCTGGGCCAGCAGGGCTTCCTCCGGCACCATGATGGCATCCGACACCTTGCCGATGCTCATGGCCACGGTCATGAACATGCCGGGCTTGATCACGTCTTCGGGATTGGCGATCATGGCGCGCACGCGCACGGCGCGGGTGGTGGGGTCGACGCGGCTGTCGATGGTGGCCACCGTGCCTTCAAGCGTTTTGCCCGGCAGGGCGCTGGCAGTCGCCACCACCCTGTTGCCGATGGCCACGCCGCTGAGCACGGTTTCCGGGATTTCGAATTCCAGCTTGATCACCGTGGTGTCGTCCAGTGTGGTGATCACGTCTCCCGGGCGCACCAGGGCGCCAAGACTGACTTTGCGCAGGCCGAGCTTGCCCGAGAAAGGTGCGCGGATCACGCTGTCGGAGAACTTGGCCTGCTCGGCGCGCAGGCGGGCTTCGGCGCCTTCGTAGGCCTTGGACAGTTCATCGACCCGGGCCTGGGCCACAGCCTTGGTCTCGATCAGTTGCCGGGCGCGGTCATAGGCCAGTTTGGCGCCGTCCCGCGCGGCGCGCAGGGCTGAGATATTGGCCGAGCTTTCTGCAGCATCCAGTTCCACCAGGATGCTGCCGGATTTCACCTGCTGGCCCTCCTGGAAATTGATGCGCTCCACCAGGCCGCTGGCCTTGGCGGTGATTGTCACGGCTTCGTTGGCCTGTGCGGTGCCTACGGCCTCGATGGTGCGGGTGATCTCCTGGCGCTTTACCGGCACGTAGTCTATCGGCAGCGGCGGCGGGCCGGCGGGACGGGAGGCCGTGGGGGCGTCCGGCTTGCCGATGAAAGGCAGGCTGTCGCGATACATGAATCCCAATCCGGCGGCGACCGCGATCCCGCCCACAATAAGCACCTGGCCCCAAAGCTTCATGTTGTCACGCCACCCCGATCAAAGTCCCTCACCGGACGGCCTAACAGCCGACGGTCTCCCTCGTCCGATCAATCCGGCCTGCGCTTCCTGCGGTCGAGGGGCATTGCCGGGATCGTCAGTAACATGATCTATTGTATACGTGCGGTCGAGCAAGGTCCTGCCAAATTTGCGATAACAGGCAGGCCGGGAGGGAGCCCATAAAATGGTCACGGGAATGGTCAGGATGGCGCGATGGTAACCGGGCTGTTTTCCCATTCCGCCTGCTTTGCCCACGACACGGGAGAGGGCCATCCGGAATGCCCGGAAAGGCTGCGGGCTGTCCTGGCCCGTCTGGAAGCCGAGGAGTTCCTGTACCTCGACCGGCGTGAGGCCCCCCGGGCCACCGCCGAGCAGATCGCCCGGGTCCATCCGGGCGATTTTGTCGACCGGGTGCTGCGGTCGATCCCGACCAACGGCCTGCGCTATGTCGATGGCGATACCGTGGTTTCCCCCGGTTCGGGCGAGGCAGCCCTGCGTGCGGCCGGGGCGGTCTGCGCCGCGGTGGACGCAGTGATGCAGGGCGATCTGCGCAATGCCTTCTGCGCGGTGCGGCCGCCGGGCCATCATGCCGAACCCGACCAGGCGATGGGTTTCTGCCTGTTCAATAACGTGGCGATCGGCGCCCAGCATGCCCGGGCGCAATGGGGCCTGCAGCGCGTGGCCGTGATCGATTTCGACGTGCATCACGGCAATGGCACCCAGGCTGCCTTCGCGGCCGATCCCGATCTTTTCTACGCCTCCACGCATCAATATCCGCTTTATCCGGGCACCGGGGCGCAGAATGAAAAAGGCGTGGCCGGCAATATCGTGAATGTGCCGTTGCGCGCCTTTGCCGGCTCGACGGATTTCCGCAGCGCCGTGGAGAAGGTGCTGCTGCCCAAACTGGAGGGGTTCGCGCCCGAACTGGTGCTGATCTCGGCCGGTTTCGATGCCCATATCAGCGATCCGCTAGCCCAGTTGCAGCTGCTGGATCAGGATTATTACTGGATCACCGAACAGCTGCTGGCCGTAGCGGCCAAAACCGCCTCGGGACGAGTGGTTTCGGCGCTGGAGGGCGGGTATGACCTGAATGCCCTGGCCAGCGCCAGCGCGGCCCATGTCCGGGCGCTGATGCTGGCCTGAACCCGGAAAGCGCCGGAAAGCCCGCTGTTTGCGGCCTTCGTCGCATTCCAGGAATGGCGCCCCGCATTGCGCGGAAGCCCCTGTTTCTATACAACTCGGCCGACTTTTTTGACGACTTTTCGCGGTCTTTCACCGCCGGAGCATGACATGGCGAGTTACCAGTACATCTACGTGATGAAGGGCCTGGGCAAGACCTATCCGGGCGGCAAGCAGGTCCTGAAGGATATCTGGCTCAGCTTCCTGCCGGGCGCCAAGATCGGCGTGCTCGGTCTGAACGGCGCCGGCAAATCGACCCTGCTGAAGATCATGGCCGGCCTGGACAAGGATTTCACTGGCGAGGCCTGGGCCGCCGACGGCGTGAAGGTGGGCTACCTGCCGCAGGAGCCGCAGCTCGATCCGGCCAAGGACGTGCTGGGCAACGTAATGGAGGGCGTGGCCGAGACCAAGGCCCTGCTCGACCGTTTCGAGGAAGTCTCGAACAAGTTCGCCGAGGTCACCGACGACGACGAGATGAATGCGCTGATCGCCGAACAGGCGGAGTTGCAGGAAAAGATCGACGCCGCCAATGCATGGGACCTGCAGCGCAACGTCGAGATCGCCATGGATGCGCTGCGCTGCCCGGCCAGCGATGCCGATGTAACCAAGCTGTCGGGCGGTGAGAAGCGCCGCGTGGCTTTGTGCCGCCTGCTGCTGTCCAAGCCCGACATGCTGCTGCTCGACGAGCCGACCAACCACCTGGATGCGGAATCGGTGGCCTGGCTGGAGCGCTTCCTGCACGAATACGAGGGCACGGTGGTGGCGATCACCCACGACCGTTATTTCCTCGATAACGTCGCCGGCTGGATCCTCGAACTGGATCGCGGTTCGGGCATTCCGTGGGAAGGCAATTATTCGTCCTGGCTGGAGCAGAAGGAAAAGCGCCTGGCCCAGGAAGGCAAGGAAGAGGATTCGCGGCGCAAGTCGCTGGCCCAGGAACTGGAATGGGTGCGCCAGAGTCCACGCGCCCGCCAGGCCAAGTCCAAGGCGCGCCTCAAGGCGTATGAGGAAATGCTGGCGCAGCAGAGCGAGAAGGTGGCCGACCAGGTGTCGATCACCATCCCGCCCGGCCCGCGCCTGGGTAACGTGGTGGTCGAGGCCGAGCATCTGAGCAAGGCTTTCGGCGACCGCCTGCTGATCGACGACCTGTCGTTCAAGCTGCCGCCCGGCGGCATCGTCGGCATCATCGGCCCGAACGGCGCCGGCAAGACCACGCTGTTCCGCATGCTCACCGGCCAGGAGCAGCCCGATGGCGGCACGCTGCGCGTCGGCGACAGTGTGAAGATGGGCTATGTCGACCAGAGCCGCGACAGCCTGAACGACAAGAAGACCGTGTGGGAGGAACTCTCCAACGGCGACGACATGATCCTGCTGGGCAAACGCGAGGTGCCGAGCCGCGCCTATTGCTCGTGGTTCAACTTCAAGGGTGCCGACCAGCAGAAGAAGGTCGGCATGCTTTCCGGCGGCGAGCGCAACCGCCTGCACCTGGCCAAGATGCTGAAATCCGGCGCCAACGTGCTGCTGCTCGACGAACCGACCAACGATCTGGATGTCGACACGATGCGCGCGCTGGAAGAGGCGCTGCTGAACTTCGCCGGTTGCGCCATCGTGATCAGCCATGATCGCTGGTTCCTCGACCGCATCGCCACCCACATCATGGCCTTCGAGGGCGACAGCCATGTCGAATGGTTCGAAGGCAACTTCCAGGATTACGAGGCCGACAAGAAGCGTCGCCTGGGGGCCGATGCCGACCAGCCGCATCGTATCCGCTACAAGCCGCTGACCCGCGGCTGATCCCGGCGCGATGAACCGGCGGGAACGACGGGCGCGGAAAAAGGCCGGCGGGGCTGCCACCGGCCGGCCGGCCGCGCCAGTTGCCCGGTCGGTTTCGGTCTCCGACATGCTGCTGGGCCTGGGGGGTGTCAAAGCCGCCCTGCCAGTAGCGCCGCCGCAGCCGGAACAGATCGACCGTGTGCATTCCGCCCTGGCGCAATTGCGCCTGAACGAGACACTGGCAAACAATCTGGCCCGCCTGCAACAGGCCCTGGCGGCCAATCCCGATTCCGAACCGTTGCTGCACCAGGTGGCGCGGCTGCAGATCCGGCTCGACCGGCGTGCCGATGCACTGCTGACCTATCGTCGGCTGCTGGCGTTGCGCCCCGATCATGCCGAGGCGCGGCATATGGCCGCCGTGCTGGCCGGCGAGGCGCCGGACAAGGCGAATGCCGACTATATCGCCGGCCTGTTCGATGCCTTTGCCGACAGTTTCGACGAAAAGCTGGTTGGCTGGCTCGGCTACAAGGCGCCGCAGCAGGTGGCGGCGATTACGGAACGTTTGCTGGATGGCCGGATGGCGTCGCGCGCCATCGACCTGGGTTGCGGCACCGGCCTGCTGGGCCCGGAGGTGCAGAAACTTGTGCGTCGGCTGGATGGCATCGATCTGTCGCCGCGCATGGTCGACAAGGCGCGCCAGCGCGGTGTGTATGATGAACTGATCGTGGGTGAGATCGTCGCCGCGCTGCTCAAACGTCCGACGGCCTATGATCTGGTGCTGGCCGCCGACGTGCTGTCCTATTTCGGTGACCTTCGTTCGCTGTTCATCGCCGTGCGCGACTGCCTGCAGTCCGATGGTCTGTTCGTCGCCACCGTGGAGAAAGGCGCCGAGGCGCGCTACACGGCATCGAAGACCGGCCGTTACCAGCATGGCGAAACCTATCTGCGCAAACGCGCCGCCGAAGCCGGCTTCGACGTGGCTGCGCTGGAAGAGGTGGATCTAAGACAGGAGGAAGGCCGGCCGGTGCACGGCTATGTCTTCGCCTTGAGATTAACACCGCCGGCACCGGTCGATCCGCTGACGACGCTGAGCACCGATGAATTGCTGGACGGCCTCGATGCGCCGGCCGCCACCATCCTGCTGCAGGCCGCCGAACGCATGATCGGCAGCGATTTCGCCGTCGGCTGGGCCGTCGATATCGGCGGCGGCATGGGCCGGCATACCGCCGAGCTGCGCCGCCTGGCGCAGCATCTGGACATGGTCTCCGAGGATGCCGAACGCAGCCGCCGCGCCTTCGAGGCCGGCGTCTATGACGATTGCGACACCGATGCGATCATTCCCTTCCTGGAGGCGCGGCCGGATCATTACGACCTGATGCTGGCGGCCGATCTGCTGGATCGCCAGCATGACCTGTCGGCGGTTTTCTCGGCCGTGAAGATCGCCCTGGCGTTGGCTGGCGTGTTCATTGCTGTTACCACCGCCCATGACGAAGCCGAGCTGCGCGAGATGGCCAAGGCCGAGGGCCTGGTGGTGATCGCCGTCGAGCCGGTCAGCCTGCCCGATGGCGGGCCGGCCCTGTGCCTGATCGCCGAAAGCTGATCAGGTTTTTGTGGTGCTGATCCGTGTCAGCGCCAAGCCGCCGATCACGATGGCCGCGCCGGCCAGCTGGATGGCCGAGACGTGTTCGCCCAGGAAACTGACGGCGGACAGCAACGCGAAAACCGGGATCAGGTAGGAATAGACCACTGAACGCGCCACACCCAGGCGCGCGATGCCTTCGTACCAGAACAGGTAGCCCAGCGCGCCGGCGAAGATGGCGGTGAACAGGAACCCGACCCAGTGCAGGGGCGTGACGATGCTCCAGTCGATATCGGCGATGCCGAACAGCATGGCCGGGCTGAGCGCGATGGCGCCGAACAGCATCGACCAGGCCGAGAGATACAGCGCGCCCAGCCGGGCCAGGTAGGGCGGCGCGAAAACCGAATAGCAGGCCCAGCAGAAGGCGACGGTCAGGAACAGCAGGTCGCCCAGCAGCGAGCCGCCGCCCACCGTGATCGCGGTGATGCTGTTGTTGATGACGAGGAATACGCCGCCGAACGAGATCAGGATGCCGGCCCAGGCGGGGATGGACGGGCGTTGACCGCGCAGGGTCGAGATCAACATGGCCCAGATCGGCGACACCGCCACCAGGATCGCGCCCTTCGAGGCAGCCGTCAGCGACAGGGCATTGGTCCACAAAAGCTGCATCAGCGTGATGCCGAGCAGGCCGAAGCCGATCAGGGGCAGCAGATCCTGCCGCCGCGGCAGACGCAACCCGTCGCGCCAGGCCAGCACCAGCATCAGGGTGACGGCGGCCAGCAGGTAACGGGTGGAGGCGTAGACGTTGGGCGGTATCACGCCCAGCACGTATTTCGCCGTGGGGAAGGTGTTGCCCCAGATGATGACGGTGAGCAGCAGATAGGCGTCGCCGCGACCGAGTTTCATGCCGCATGCCTCCGCTGCCGTTCCGTGGCGCGCAGGCCGAGCGCCAGGGTCATGCTGACCAGGCCGGCGACCGGCAGCAGCCAGCGGCCGTTTTCCCAGCCGCCGAACCAGGTGACCAGAACGGCCAGGGCCGGCGGGCCGGCGAAAGAACCGATATTGAGCAGCTGTATCACCACGCCGTTCACCGTGGCGATTTCGCCCGGATCCCGCGCCTCGACCGGCACGCTGGCCAGCACGGCGGATGGCAGCATGCCGCCGAAACCGCTGGCCGCCATGGCGCAGGCGATCTTGCCGGCCACCGGCATATCCGGACCGAAACTGAGCAGGCCGAATATGGCCATCACCATGCCGGCCCCGGCGATCAGCAGCCAGCGCGGCAAACCGCGATGCATCAGGCCGGCTGCCGCCGTGGTGCCCACGGCGTTGACCAGCACCACCGCAGCCGTGCCCAGCGCGATGCCGGTGTCGTTCAGGTGGCCGCTCTGATGCAGGTAGGTCGGCATCCAGGTGACGATGGAAAACCATTGCGTGGTGTAGCAGGCGAAGCAGCCGGCCAGCAGCCATGGCCCAGGGCGACGGAGAACTGCTGCGCTGAAGCGGCGCGCGCGCGGCTGGGGGATGCCATCGGTCAGGCGATACAGCGCGATGGCAGCCACGAACAGCAGGCCGGCCATGGCAAGCCACAGGCCGCGCCAGTCGAACAGGCTGCCAACCAGCAGCGCGCCCAGCATGCCCAGGGTGACGCCCAGCGGCATGTAGCTGCTCCAGAATCCCAGCGCGAGATGGCGCTGGTCGGGCCGGGCCGCCATGGCGATCAGGCTGGGGCCGGATACCACGGTCAGCACGAAGCCCAGGCCTTCCAGCAGGCGCGCGGCCAGCAGCGGCAGGGCCGAGGGGCTGAAGGCGCCGGCCAGGCTGCCGATGGCGCCGATGGCCAGGCCCAGCGCCAGGCTGCGCCTGCCGCCGATGTGGTCGGAGATGAAGCCGGCGGCGATGCCGATGACGCCACCCAGCAGGCTGACCGAAGAAGCCAGCAGGCCGCCCGAGACGAGATCGAGGCCGAATTCGGCGCGCAGGATATTGAGCAGCGGCGGCAGTTTGCCGACCTGCATCGAGATGATCACGCCGGCCGCCAGCACCGCGGCCACGGCCAGCCAGTGTGTCTGCGCCGGCCCGGACTGCGTCAGCTCGGGCTGTGCCGGAATGCTGGGTTGGGAAACGGTCATTGTTATGTTTTGGCGCGACGGCGGACTGGGGACTGGAAAACAGAAAAGGCGGCGGGTTGCCCCGCCGCCTTCCTGATAGCAGGTTTTCAGCCGTCGATCACGGCATCATGCGGTCTGCCTTGGGCGGCAGGAAGCCGTCCTCGAACAGTTCCTTGGCGGCCGGCGCGCGCGGCAGGCCGACGGCAGACGCCACGGCATCAGAGGAGCGCTGCAGGCGGGCCATGTCGACGCCGCCGAAACCGTTCTCCTTGACCCACTTGGTCAGCACATTGCGTTCGAGCGACAGCTTGAGGCGCTTCATTTCCAGCGCCTCGTCGGTCAGACCGTCGCGGGTCTTGGTGGCCTTCACGCCCAGTTCCGGATTGGCGGCGATTTCCTTCCAGGCCTTGATGGTGGCCTTCACCACCGCCTTGATGGCCGCCGGGTTCTCCTTGATGAATTTCGGCGAGGCGATGATGGCGTTGCCGTAGAAGTCCATGCCGTAATCGGCATAGGGGAAGGCCATGACTTCATCGGCCTTCACGCCGATCTTCTCCAGATCCAGGATCGAGGAGAAGTAGTGGCCGCTGATGAAGTCGACGCTGCCGTTCTTCAGGCTCGGCTCGCGCAGGGGCGGCTGCAGGTTGATGTGGGTGACCTTGGTCCGGTCGATACCGACCTTGGCGGCGAAGGCGGGAAACAGCTTGAACGAGGCATCGAAGACCGGCGCGCCGAGTTTCTTGCCTTCCAGATCCTTCGGGGTCTTGATGCCCGAGGATTTCAGGGCATACACGCCAAACGGCGCGGCATCGTAGCCCATCATCACAGCCTTCACCTGGCTGTCGGGGTTCTTCACGTTGTATTCGATCAGGGCGTTGATATCGGCATAGCCCATCTCGTAGGCGCCGGTGGCCACGCGCTGCAGCGCGCCGGCCGAACCCTGGCCGGCATCGATGGTGATGTCGAGGCCCTCGGCCTTGTAATAGCCCTTCTGCTCGGCCAGCAGGAAAGCGGAGGTGGGGCCCTGGAAGGCCCAGTCGAGGGTGAATTTCAGCTTGGTCTGGGCTGCGGCCGGGCCGGTGGCGCCCAGGCCGAGCGCGAGCGTCAGGCCGGCGACGGCAAAGGTAAGCGGACGAACGAAAGTCATGATGACGGTCTCCCCGTAAATGATTCCTGGCCGATTATTGCGAGTCGGGTCTTCGGCTTAGGCCCGGCAGTCTATGCCGGGCAGAAACCGCCCGCCAAGGGCGAAATCGGACACAGGTCCAGGCCAAACTGTATGCAATTCTGGGACCAATTCCGCCGCGCGGTACAGGGCGGGATCCGATGGCGGAATCGGGTGCCGGTCGGCGAGTTGCGGATATGGCTGCCTGCGGATCGGCCTGATTGCCCGCTTTTCCGGCAGAGCAGCAGGGAAATCGCCGTGGTGCCCGGTTGCACTGCCCTGACGGCAGACGTATGGTTCGCCCGCATTTTTCCTTATCCTCCGCGCTAGGAGTCGCAGATCCCATGCCGTTCCTGTCCGATGCTCTCGGTCGCATCAAGCCCTCCGCCACCATCGCCGCCACCCAGAAGGCCCGTGCCCTGAAAGCGGCCGGCCGCGACGTGATCGGCCTGGGCGCAGGCGAGCCCGATTTCGAGACTCCGGCCAATATCCGTGAGGCGGCCAAGGCGGCCATCGACCGCGGCGAGACCCGCTACACGGACGTGGACGGCACGCCGGCCCTGAAGCAGGCGATTGTCGAGAAGTTCAAGCGCGAGAACGGCCTGACCTACAAGCCGGAACAGATTTCCGTCGGCACCGGCGGCAAGCAGGTGCTGTTCAATGCCCTGCTGGCCACCGTGAATCCGGGCGACGAAGTGATCATTCCGGCGCCCTACTGGGTCAGCTATCCCGATATCGTGAATTTTGCCGGCGGCAAGCCCGTCTTCGTCACGGGCAAAGCCGAGGACGGATTCAAGCTGCGTCCGGAGGCGCTGGAGGCGGCGATCACGCCCAAGACCAAGTGGGTGATCATGAACTCGCCGTCGAACCCGTCTGGCGCGGCCTATACGCGCGACGAGCTGAAGGCGCTGACGGATGTGCTGCTGCGCCATCCGCATGTCTGGATCCTGACCGATGACATGTATGAACACCTGACCTACGACAATTTCGTGTTCACCACGCCGGCGCAGATCGAACCTGCCCTGTATGAACGCACGCTGACCATGAACGGCGTGTCGAAGGCCTATTGCATGACCGGCTGGCGCATCGGCTATGCCGGCGGTCCGGTGCAGTTGATCAAGGCGATGGGCAATCTCCAGTCCCAGTCCACCTCGAACCCGTCTTCGATCAGCCAGGCCGCGGCCGTCGAGGCCCTGAACGGCCCGCAGGATTTCATCCCGAAGAACAACGCGGTGTTCAAGCAGCGTCGCGACCTGGTGGTGTCGATGCTGAACCAGGCCAAGGGCATCCACTGCCCGAAGCCGGAAGGCGCTTTCTATGTCTATCCGAGCTGCGCCGGCACCATCGGCAAGACCTCGAAGGGCGGCGTGAAGATCGGCAACGACCAGGATTTCTGCAATGCGCTGCTGGAGGAGAAGGGCGTGGCCGTGGTGTTCGGCGAAGCCTTCGGCCTCAGCCCGCATTTCCGTATCTCTTACGCGACGTCAACCGAAGCGCTGAAGGATGCCTGCACACGCATCCAGGAATTCTGTGGCGAACTTTCCTAACGGTAACTGGTGACGGCCGTCACGCCGGAGAGGGAGGCTGTCTTGGCGCGGAAATCCGCGAATGCTAAGCAGCCTCTGTCGCGGCCGCCCGGCCGGGCAGGGTGACGATGCCGACAACGGTTAAGAAACGCTCCGTTGTGGTCGGTGGCCACCGGACCAGCATATCCCTGGAACAGGCGTTCTGGGGAGCGCTGCAGACGCTGGCCGTCCAGGAAAACAAGACCATCAACCAGATGGTCAGTGACATCGACGCTGCACGCATGGGCAACCTGTCGAGCGCCATCCGGGTCTGGGTCCTGGAACAGGCGCGGCGGGGCAGGCTGCAACCGGAGGAAACCGCCAGCAGAGCGGCCAATCCGGCAGGGAAGCATGACGAGTAGCGTGCGGCACGTCGGGGGACGTCAGTTACATTAACAGCAAACGCTCCCGCCCGGCCGTCCGACAGGAGAGACGGCGATGTTTGCGATGCGTGAGACGTTGAGCAGGGCGGCCCTGGCGGCAGCCCTTGCGATGATCGTGGCGGCCTGCGACCGCCCGACACCGCCACCCGAGCCGATCCGCCCCGTTCGCGTGTCCACCGTGACGCCCCAGGCATTCGAAAGCCGTTCCAGCTATACCGGCGAGGTCCGCGCCCGCTACGAGACCAATCTGGCCTTCCGCATCGGCGGCAAGCTGGTCGCCCGTTATGTCGAGATCGGCTCCGAGGTGAAAAAGGGAGCCTTGCTGGCCCGGCTCGATCCCGAGGATACCCGGCTGCAGATCCAGAATGCCCGCGCGCAGCTCAATGCCGCGCAGGCCAATTTCAACCAGGCGCAGACCGAGCTGAACCGTTATCGCAAGCTGTTCGACAGCAAGGTCGTGAGCCAGGCGGAACTGGATCGCCGCCAGAATACCTACAACACCGCCGAGGCCCAGCTGGAGAGCGTACGATCTCAGCTGCGCGTGGCGCAGAACCAGCTGGACTATACCGAGCTGCATGCCGATGCCGATGGCGTGATCACGGCGATCAGCGCCGAGGCCGGACAGGTGGTGGCGTCGGGCCAGACGGTGATGAAACTGGCGCGACCAGAAGAGAAGGAAGTCGTGTTCAACGTGGCGGAAAACCGCCTCGACGAACTGCGCAATGCCACCGCGATTTCCATCAGCCTGTGGGCCCAGCCGGACGCCGAATATGCCGGTGTGGTGCGCGAGATCGCCCCAGGCGCCGATCCCGCCACCCGGACCTATGCGGTGAAGGTGGCGGTGCAGAACGCTCCGGCCGCGATGCGGCTGGGCATGACGGCCAGTGTCACCATCCTGCGCAGCAGCGGCACCAGCGTGATCGCGCTGCCGCTGGCGGCGCTGTACCAGAAAGATAACAAGCCGGCCGTCTGGGTGTTCAGCGGCACCGAGGCGGAGGGCAAGGTCGAATTGCGGCCGGTGCAGGTGGCGGCCTATGTCGAGAAGGCGGTGCTGATCGCCGATGGCCTGAAGCAGGGCGAGAAGGTGGTGACGGCCGGGGTGCACAAGCTGATCCCGGGCCAGACCGTTCGTCTGCTGCCGGAAGTGGCCGGGGTGAAGCCGTGAGCAATCCGTTTCCCGCCGGCGACGGCGCCGACCGGTTCAACCTTTCCGCCTGGGCGCTGCGCCATCCTTCCCTGATCGGGTTCCTGATCGTGCTGCTGCTGGCGGCCGGTGCGCTCTCCTATGTGCAGCTCGGCCGCGCGGAAGATCCCGATTTCACCTTCAAGGTCATGATCGTACGGACCAACTGGCCGGGCGCCACCGCGCGCGAGGTGGAACAGCAGGTGACCGACAAGATCGAGAAGAAGCTGCAGGAAACGCCGTATCTCGACAACGTACGCAGCTATTCCAAGCCGGCGGAATCCACCGTCTACGTGATGCTGCGCGACGACACGCCGCCCAAGCTGGTCTCCGACATCTGGTACCAGGTGCGCAAGAAGGTGGGCGACATGCGCCATACCCTGCCGCAGGGCGTGCAGGGGCCGTTCTTCAACGACGAGTTCGGCGACACCTTCGGCACCATCTATGCCTTCACCGCCGATGGTTTCACCCATCGCGAACTGAAGGATTACGTGGAGGATGTGCGCGAGGAGCTGCTGCGCATCAGGGATGTGGGCAAGGCCGATCTGCTTGGCGTGCAGCCCGAACGCATCTACATCGAATTCTCGAACAAGAAACTGGCCAATCTGGGCATCAACCCGCAGCAGATCATCTCGGTGATCCAGCAGCAGAACGACCAGACCGCGTCGGGCGTGATCCAGACCTCGTCCGACCGCATAGCCACGCGGGTGAGCGGCGATATCGAGACGGCCCGCGCCCTGCAGGAATTGTCCATCGAGGCCAACGGTCGCCTGATCCGGCTGGGCGACATCGCCGACATCCGGCGCGATTATGCCGACCCGCCCAGCCCGCGCCTGCGCTTCAACGGCGAGGATTCCATCGGCCTGGCCATATCGATGGCCAAGGGCGGCAACATGATCAAACTGGGCGAGGCGCTGGAGGCCACGATGGCGCGCCTGAAGGCCGACATGCCGATCGGCATCGAGGTGAAGAAGGTGGCCGACCAGCCGACCGTGGTGCAGCGCTCGATCTCGGAATTCATGAAGGTGCTGCTGGAGGCGGTGGTCATCGTCCTGGCGGTCAGCTTCCTCAGCCTCGGATTGCGCAGCGGCGTGGTGGTGATGCTGTGCATCCCGCTGGTGCTGGCGATCACCTTCGTCTGCATGCAGATATTCGGCATCGACTTCCACCGCATTTCCCTGGGCGCATTGATCATCTCGCTCGGTCTGCTGGTCGACGACGCGATCATCGCCGTCGAAATGATGCAGGTGAAGATGGAACAGGGTTTCGACCGGTTCCGCGCCGCCAGCTTCGCCTATACCTCCACGGCTTTTCCGATGCTGACCGGCACGCTGATCACGGCGGCCGGTTTCGTGCCGGTCGGCTTCGCCAAGTCATCGGCCGGCGAATATACCTTCTCGATCTTTGCCGTCGTCACCATTTCCCTGCTGGTCTCCTGGGTGGTGGCCGTGATCTTCACGCCGTTCATCGGCTACAAGCTGCTGCCGATGCCGAAAAAAGGCCATGAGCATGGCGACGAGGTCTATCGGCGCGGCTTCTACCGCTATGTCAGGCCGGTGGTAGAATGGTGCGTGCGCCGACGCTGGATCGTGATCGGCTCGACCATCGGCATCTTCATCCTCAGCGTGTTTGGTTTCGGCCTGGTGCAGCAGCAGTTCTTCCCGGCTTCCAACCGGCCGGAACTGATGGTCGATCTGCGCCTGCCACAGGGGGCGTCGATCCAGGCCACCGAAGCCGAGGCGCTCAAGCTTGAGGCGATGCTGCGGGACGATCCCGATGTGGTGAATTACGCCACCTATGTCGGCAGTGGTTCACCGCGTTTCTATCTGCCGCTGGACATCCAGCTGCCCAACGACAATTTCGCCCAGGTAGTGGTTCTGACGGGCGGCGATCCCGAGCGCGAACGGGTGCGCGACCGTCTGATCAAGGCCTTCCAGGAGGATTTCGTGCTGCTGCGCGGCCGCGTCAACCGGCTGGAGAACGGTCCGCCGGTCGGCTTCCCCGTGCAGTTCCGCGTCAGCGGGCCGGACCCCCTGCAGGTGCGGCGCATCGCCTTCCAGGTCGCTGACGTGATGCGGGAAAATTCCAATACCCGCGATGTGAACCTGGACTGGGACGAACTCAGCAAGGTGGTGAAGATGGATGTCGACCAGGCCAAGGCCCGTCTGCTCGGCATTTCCTCGCAGGACCTTGCCTTCACACTCAATTCGATCGTATCGGGCATCACGGTCACGCAATACCGCGAGGGCCGCGAGCTGATCGACGTGGTGGCACGCGCGGAAGCGGATGAACGCCTCAGCCTCAACGGCCTGAAGGACATCAACGTGGCAGGTGCCGACAGCAGCCGCCCGGTTCCGCTCGGCCAGGTTGCCGAGGTGAGCTACGGCCTCGAGGAGGGCATCATCTGGCGGCGCGACCGCCAGCCGGTGATCACCGTGCGGGCCGACATCGTCGACGGCATCCAGGCTCCGGTCGTCTCGATGCAGATCCAGCCGCAGCTGGATGCCCTGCGCAAGCAGTTGCCGCCGAACTATCGCATCGTGATGGGCGGCGCCATCGAGGAAAGCGCCAAGGCCAATGCATCCATCGGCGCCGTGGTGCCGGTGATGATCGGCATCATGGTCACCCTGCTGATGATCCAGCTGCAGTCCGTGTCGCGCATGCTGCTGGTGCTGCTGACCGCCCCGCTGGGCCTGATCGGCGTGACCCTTGGCCTGCTGCTGTTCAATGTGCCGTTCGGTTTCGTTGCCATGCTGGGCGCCATCGCGCTGGCCGGCATGATCATGCGCAACTCGGTGATCCTGGTTGATCAGATCGAACAGGATATCAGCCGTGGCGAGCAGGCCTGGGACGCCATCGTGAATGCCACGCTGCGGCGGTTCCGCCCGATCATCCTCACCGCGCTGGCGGCGATTTTCGGCATGATTCCGCTCTCGACCAGCAATTTCTGGGGGCCGATGGCGTTCACCATCATCGGCGGCCTGCTGGTGGCGACCCTGCTGACCGTACTGTTCCTGCCGGCGCTCTATGCCGCCTGGTTCAGGGTCAAGCGCGTGGCCTGATCAGGCGGCGTCGTTGAGGTGGCAGGCCGACAGGCGGCCCGGTGCGATTTCCCTCAGCGCCGGCGCTTCCGCCTTGCAGCGCGCCATGGCATGCGGGCAGCGCGGATGGAAGTGGCAGCCCGGCGGCGGATTGAGCGGCGAGGGGATTTCACCCTTGATCGGCAGGTAATCCCGCCGCGTGGCGACCAGCTTCGGCGCTTCCGCCAGCAGGGCCTGGGTATAG
Source organism: Ferrovibrio sp. (assembly GCA_046294345.1). Classification (GTDB taxonomy): domain Bacteria; phylum Pseudomonadota; class Alphaproteobacteria; order Ferrovibrionales; family Ferrovibrionaceae; genus Ferrovibrio. Next base: position 24,952 of record JBKBJT010000010.1, on the reverse strand, counting down.
GGGTGGTTCGGCGCGGCGAATAGCTGCTCGGTCGGTGCGCTTTCCACCACCCGGCCCAGATACATGATCACCACGCGGTCGGAGATATGTTCGACGACCGAAAGATTGTGGCTGATGAACAGGTAGGTCAGGCCAAGCTGCTCGCGCAGGTCCATGAACAGGTTCAGCACCTGAGCCTGGATCGAGACGTCGAGCGCGGCCACGGCCTCGTCGCAGACGATGAAGCGCGGTTTCACGGCGAGCGCGCGGGCGATGCCGATGCGCTGGCGCTGACCGCCGGAGAACTGGTGCGGATAACGGCGGCGGTAGCGCGGATCGAGGCCGACCTGGGCCATGATCTTTTCGACATAGGCGCCCATCTCGCTGCGCGGGATCAGCCCATGGGCCACCGGTGCCTCGCCGATGATGTCTTCCACCCGCATGCGCGGGTTGAGCGAGGCATAGGGGTCCTGGAAGATCATCTGCACGGCCAGCTTGTAGTCGCGCCGCTCGGCCGGATTCATCTCGGCCAGGGTCTTGCCGCGGAAGCTGATGCTGCCGCCGCTGGCCTCCATGATGCCGGCGACGATGCGGCCCAGCGTGGATTTGCCGCAGCCCGACTCGCCCACCAGACCGACCACCTCGCCTTCCTGGATGGCCAGGTCGACATGGTTCACCGCGTGGACGGCGCGCTCTTTCAGGCCGGCGCCGAACAGGTTGGCGATCTTTGAGGCGATATCCAGGCGCCAGACGAAGCGCTTGGAAATATCCTTCAGTTCAAGAAAAGCGGTCATGACCGGACCTCGGCGAGAGTCAGCGGCTCGGCGCCGAACGGGTGATGGCAGCGCACGCCATGGCCTGGCTGCAGTTCGGCCAGGTCCGGCATGGCATCGCAGGCGGCATCGGCGCGGGCGCAGCGGTTCTTGAAGCGGCAGCCCGGCGGCAGGTTGACCAGGGCCGGCGTCATGCCGGGAATCTGGAACAGCCGCTTGCCGCGCGGCATGGCGCCGGGCACCGAGCCGATCAGGCCGCGGGTATAGGGATGCTGCGGGCGCTCGATCACGGTGGCGATCGGGCCGGTTTCCACGATGCGGCCGGCATACATCACCATGATGCGGTCGGCCAGGCCGGCCACGACGGAAAGGTCGTGCGTGATCCAGACCAGCGACGTGCCGGTGTCGCGGCACAGCTTGCGCATCTCGTACAGAATCTGGCCCTGGATGGTCACGTCGAGCGCCGTGGTGGGCTCGTCGGCGATGATCAGGTCGGGCTTGTGCAGCAGCGCGGTGGCGATGGCGATGCGCTGGCGCATGCCGCCCGAGAACTGGTGCGGGTAGGATTTCAGGCGGTCTTCCGGCGCGGCGATGCCGACAGCCTTCAGCGTCTCGACGCAGCGCGCGCGGGCGGCAGCCTCGCTGACCTTTTCGTGCGCCTGCACGGTTTCGATCATCTGGGTGTCGATGCGCAGAACCGGGTTCAGCGTCATCATCGGATCCTGGAAGATCATCGCGATGCGCGCGCCGCGCAGCTGGCGCAGGCGTTCCGGGCTGGCCGTGGTCAGTTCTTCGCCCTTGAACTTGATGCTGCCGGTGGCGATGCGGCCCGGCGGGTCGATCAGGCCCAGGATGGAAAAGCCGGTGATCGACTTGCCCGAGCCGGACTCGCCGACCAGGCCGAGGATTTCGCCGGGCTCGATGGCGAAGCTGACGCCGTCGACAGCGCGCACGATGCCGTCGCGGCTGGGGAAATGGGTTTCGAGATTCTCGACCTGGAGCGTCGCGACCATGGGACTCTTAGCGCTTGAGACGGGGGTTGAGCACGTCGCGCAACTGGTCGCCAACCAGGTTGATCGCGATGATGACGAGGGTGAGCAGGATGCCGGGGAATAACGAGATCCAGTACACGCCGCTGAGCAGGTAGTCGAAGCCGTTCGCAATCAGCATGCCGAGCGACGGCTCGGTGACCGGCACGCCGAGGCCGAGGAAGCTGAGCGTCGCCTCCAGGGTGATGGCGCGGGCAATGTTGATGGTGGCGATCACGATCAGCGGCGGCATGCAGTTGGGCAGCAGATGGCGCAGCAGCATGCGGGTGCGGCTCAGGCCCAGGCAGCGCGCGGCCTCGACATATTCCTTGTTGCGCTCCACCAGCGCCGCGCCATGGGCGGAACGGGCGAAATAGGCCCATTGCACGGCAATCAGCGCGATGATCACCTTGTCCATGCCGTTGCCCAGCATGGCCAGCAGGATCAGCGCGACCAGGATGGCGGGGAAGGACAACTGGATGTCGACGATGCGCATGATGATCGCGTCGACCTTGCCGCCGAAATAGGCGGCCGCCATGCCGGCCACGGCACCGATCGCCAGCGAGGCGACCACCGAGACGACGCCGACCACCAGGCTGATGCGCAGGCCGTAGAGCATGGCGCTCAGCATGTCGCGGCCCTGGCCGTCGCTGCCGAGCAGGAAGGTCAGGCCCATGCCGGAGACCTCGCCGGGCGGCAGGCGGGCATCGAGAATGTCGAGACCGGCCAGATCGTAGGGATCCTGTGGCGACAGCCAGGGCGCCAGCACGGCGGCCAGCAGCAGCGCCACCAGCGTGACGAAGCCGAGCAGGGCCAGTTTGCTCTCGGCGAATTCGGCGGCGATCCGCTTCCAGGGCGATTCCGTCTTGGCCAGCTCGGCGACGGGCAGGGTTGCGTCGGTCATGCTGCGCGCCCCCGGTTACTTCGCGTCGCCGAGCCGCACACGCGGATCGAGCACGGAATAAAGGATATCGACGATCAGGCTGATCAGCACCAGCAGCAGGACGACGACGATCAGGTAGGCCACCACCACCGGGCGGTCGAGATGCACGATGGAGTCGATCAGCAGCTTGCCCATGCCGGGCCAGGAGAAGATCGTTTCGGTGATCACGGCGAAGGCAATCAGGGTGCCCAGTTCCAGGCCGGTGACGGTGGTGATCGGCACCATGATGTTCTTCAGGATATGCACGCCGATCACGCGCTTTTCGTTCAGGCCCTTGGCACGGGCGAATTTCACGAAATCCATCAGCATCACTTCGCGCGCGGTGGCGCGGGCCAGGCGCACGATCAACGCGCATTTCGACAGGCCGAGCGTAAGCGCGGGCAACGCCAGGTATTTCCAGCCTTCCAGCGTGAGGAAGCTGAGATGGATGCCGAAGATTTCCACGGTGGGGCCGCGGCCGGAAGCCGGCAGCCAGCCGAGTTGTACGGCGAAGACCATGATCAGCATCAGGCCGACCCAGAAATTCGGCAGGCTGAAGCCCAGCACCGAACCGGCCATGATTGCCCGTGCGGCCACGGTTTCGTGACGCAGTCCGGCATAGAGGCCCAGCGGCACGCCGATCACGACCGACATGAAGGTGGCGATGATGGCAAGTTCCAGCGTGGCCGGCATGCGTTCCAGGATCAGGCCGATGGCGGGCTGGCCGAAGACGAAGGACTTGCCGAAATCGCCCTGCATGGCCGAGGAGACGAAAGCGAGATACTGCTCCCACATCGGACGGTCGAGGCCGAGCGAACGGGCGATCGCCTCGCGATCCAACTCGGTCGCCTCGGGGCTGACCAGGATCGCCAGCGGGTCGCCGATCATGTAGATGCCGACGAAGACCAGCACCGACATGACGGCCACCACGAGGGCGGCCTGCATCAGTCGTCGGATGATGAATACGAGCATGAGTTAGAAACGCCCCGACACTGGTTACGCCGGCGCCAATTCATGGTCGTTGATCCGGCTTGTTCCGATCAGCCTATAGCGGAAACCAGTAGCAGTGCCTAGACCTTCTTGCGCTGCGAAGCCGCAAAGATGCTGGTTTGCCTGACGATTGGGCGTGTTGCCGCAATGCGAGAGAATGACCTGATAACACGGCGACATGGCTTTAACGTGCCGCGCCATTCCGGCGGCACGCAGCGCGATTGTCCATCGGGCTGCGCGGTTGTAATCGGCGGCGGATATGCCGCATTAGGCCCGCAAACAAGAACGCCGCCGGTGGTGAAACCGGCGGCGTGCATGGGATATGCGGAAAAAGAGATTACTCGTCGCTGGACGGCTGCATATCGGGCGTGGTTTCCGCCGGCGGTTCCGGCTGGGTTTCCGTGGCCGGTGATGCTTCGGCGCGCGCGGCCTTGCGGGCTTCGCGAGCCTCGCGCTTTTCCTTGTTCTCGCGGCGCTTGGCGGCCAGGATCAGCACGCGGTCGAGTTCGGTCTGGCTGCAGATGCCCAGCGAAACCGGATCGCGCGGCTTGATGTTGACGTGGTTCCAGTGCGTGCGGTTGCGCACGGAGTCGATGGTGGCCTTGGTGGTGCCGAGCAGCTTCTGCACCTGCGCATCCGGCACTTCCGGATGATACTTCAGCAGCCAGGCGATGGCGTCGGGGCGATCCTGGCGCTTGGACAGCGGGGTGTATTTCGCGCCCTTGGTCTTCTGACGCTGCACCGGCACGGTTGGTTCGAGCAGCTTGAGGTCGGCGGCGGGATCTTTCTCGCAACGCTCGATTTCGCCTGGTGCGATCTGACCATTGGCCACCGGATCGAGGCCGACGATGCCGACGGCCACTTCGCCATCGGCGATGCCCTTGACCTCAAGCACATGCAGACCGCAGAACCGGGCGATCTGGTCGAAGGTCAGTTTGGTATTGTCGATCAGCCACACGGCGGTGGCTTTCGGCATCAACGGCAATGCCATGGGCAATATCCTCTTATTGCGGCCGGCCGGCTTCAGGGGCCGCCCGCGGGGCTCAGATAAAATCGCGCGACAATATAGTGGATCGCCCCCCGGGCGCAACCACCCCGGCTTTGAACCGTTATTTGTTTTTCTTCAAACGGTTAGCAGTACCTTGCCGACATGGTCGGCATGGTCGATCCGGGCATGGGCGGCAGCGGCCTGTTCCAGCGGAAAACGGGAGTCTATCACGGCTTTCAGCTCGCCTTTGGCGAAGGCCGGCCAGACCGTCTCCTCCAGTGCCCGGGCAATGGCCGCCTTGAAGGCCACGGGGCGGGGCCGCAGGGTTGAACCGGTCACGGTCAGCCGCTTGCGCATCACCACGCTCAGGTCGCCCTCGCCCTTCGGGCCGCCCTGCACCGCGATGATCACCAGCCGGCCGTCCTCGGCCAGGCTTTTGACATTGGGTGTGAAATACCTGCCGCCCACCATGTCGAGGATCACGTCGACGCCCTTGCCGCCGGTCAGCTCCTGGATGCGGGCGGCGAAATCCTCTGTCTTGTAGTTGATCGCCTTGGTGGCGCCGATGCTTTCGCAGAACTTGCATTTCTCGTCGGTGCCGGCGGTGGCGTAGATTTTCGTCGCACCCAGCAGCCTGGCCAGCTGGATGGCGGCGACGCCGATGCCCGAGGCGCCGCCATGGATCAGGATGCTCTCGCCCGGTTTCAGCGCGCCGCGGTCGGCGATGTTGGTCCACACGGTGAACCAGTTTTCCGGCAGGGCGGCGGCTTCGGCCATGTCGAGGCCCTGTGGCACCGGCAGGCATTGCTCGGCCGGCGCCACGCAATAGGTGGCATAGCCACCGCCGGCCACCAGGGCGCAAACTTTGTCGCCGATTTTCCAGCGCCCGACGTTTTTGCCCAGTGCCGCGATTTCGCCGGCCACTTCCAAGCCGGGATAATCCGGCGCGCCGGGCGGCGGCGGATACATGCCGGACCGTTGCAGCACATCGGGCCGGTTCACGCCGGCCGCATGCACCCTGATCAGCACCTCGCCCTCGGCCGGCTGTGGCAGCGGCCGTTCGGCCGGTTTCAGCACCTCGGGCCCGCCAGGCTGGCTGATCTCGATCACGGTCATGGTCTGCGGCAACATCGGAATCTCCCGGAGCTGGATGACCTTGCTGGTCTAGCCGTCCGCTGCCGCATCGGCAAGCACAGGCAAAAGCAAATTGTTCGCCCGGCAGCCTGAGGCTAGGATGACGCCAAAGCGAGACGGGAGGGCGGCATGGATTGGGACGAGGCAGAATCACGTAAGCCGCAACCGGTGAAATTCGACGTGATGTCGATCGAGGATCTTGAAGCGAGGATTGAGCTGCTGGAGAGCGAAATCGTCACGATCCGCAGTGTGATCAGACAGAAGCAGGCGGCACGCGGCGCCGCCGATACCTTCTTCAAGAAATAATCATTCTCTAGAAGATAATCATCGTGCCGGCTCCGGTGCCCGGATATGCGCCGGCACCAAGTCATTCGTCGTCGCTGCAGTCCGTTGCAAGGCAACGCGGCAAACCGTGACACCGGGCTCCGCCTGGCTTTGCAGCACCACGAACTGCCCACCGGCGGCGCGGGCCACCGCACGATCGTATTCCATCATCCGCCAGCAGGCCGTCGTGGCGCCGCTGCCGCGCAGCGGGCAGCGCGTTTCGATGCGGGCATAGACGGTATCCCCGGCGATTCTCTCGACTGGGATCTGCCTGGCCGAGGGGAAGCTGCTCTGCCAGGCGCGGCCCAGCGCCTGCAGGTCGGCGGCGGGGCCGATCCGTTTGCGCCGGATGGCCAGGCTAGCCAGGGCTCGCGACCAGGCAAAGCTCAGGGGTTGCAGACCCGGCCGCCGCGCCAAAAAGGCCGAGACGGCGAGCATGGCGCCCATGAATTGGCGGGTGACGGTCTTCTGGATCGGCGACATGCGAAAGACATATGACAAAAAATGTCACATGTCAAATCATTAACGGCTGCGAATGGCCCGCATCAGGTTATCTATGGCGGCACTCGCCCGGTCCCGCCACGCCGTCTTGTCCAGGTCGGCGGCCAGACGCAGGTCATGAAACCGGGCCATCAGGTCGTCGATGGTCTGGGCCATGGCATCGGCAGGGTCGGCCCGGAATACCCCCGCCGCGCTGCCCTCGGCCAGCAGGCCGGCCAGGTGCCGGCGCACATGGGAGCGATGCTGCAGCAGGATCGCCTTAAGATTTTCAATAACTTCGTCAAGCACTTCGACCAGGCAGGCATCGGCCAGGTAACGCCGCGTGGCTTCGGCATCGGCCAGCAGAAAAGCCTGCAGGCGGGTAGCCGGACTGCGGCCGTGGTCGCGGGCGATCTCGGCCAGCCGGGTCTCGTCCTCGGCTAGCCAGCGCGTCGCCAGGGCGGCCACGATGGCGCGTTTGTTGGGGTAGTAGCGGTAGACCGCGGTGCGGGCGAGCCCGGCTTCGGCGGCGATATCCTCGATCCGGGTTCTCTTGCCGCCCATGCGCCGGAAGCAGACCAGGGCGGCATCCAGCAGGCGATCCTGCACGGTGCCGGTTTCGGCGGAATCCGGCCCGGCCGCGGCAGTTTGTGACACAGACCCTGATTTTGTCATCAGCGCGACCATACAGGATCGGGCCGGTTTCACGAAATCTTAAGTGAGACCGGGCATGCTGGTCCCGCGATTACAGTTGGTCACGGTCATAGTTTCCTCCCTGTTGGTTTTGACCTCGGCCGCCGGCCTGTCCGGCGGCCGTTTTTTGCGTGCCTGAAACAGATTGTTACATCTGCTTGACTTGAGTTCGGGCGGCATGGATTAATCGCCGCAGTTTCGAGGTTTGAGGCAGAAATTTTGGGTCGTCTCCTCCGCAAGGAAGAGGCGGCCCACTTTTTATGGCCGCCGCGGTTGCCTATGCTGGCCGCGATAACGGTCAGGGAGTGAACCAATGCTGGGGCCGAAATTCTTCCGGTTCGACACGCTCAGTCTGCATGCCGGCCAGCAGCCCGATCCAGCCACCGGCGCCCGCGCCGTGCCGATCTACCAGACCACCTCCTACGTTTTCCGCGATACCGATCATGCGGCGGCGTTGTTCAACCTGGAACGCGGCGGCCATATCTATTCGCGCATTTCCAATCCCACGGTGGCGGTACTGGAAGAGCGGCTGGCGGCACTTGAAGGCGGCGTCGGCGCGGTCTGCACCGCAAGTGGCCAGGCGGCCCTGCATCTGGCCATCGTCACCCTGATGGGGCAGGGCGGCCATATCGTCGCCTCGCGCAACATCTATGGCGGCAGCTACAACATCCTGGTCCATACCCTGCCGCGTTTCGGCATCACCACCACCTTCGTCGATCCGCGCGACCTGAAGGCCTGGCAGGCCGCGATCAGGCCGGAAACCCGGCTGGTCTTCGGCGAGATCCTCGGCAATCCGGGCCTGGAGGTGCTGGATGTACCGGCCGTGGCGAAGATCGCCCATGATGCCGGTCTGCCGCTGATGCTGGATTGCACTTTCGCCACGCCGTACCTGTTCCGCGGCTTCGAGCATGGTGCCGATCTGGTGATGCATTCGGCCACGAAATTCCTCGGCGGCCATGGCGTGGCCATCGGCGGCGCACTGATCGATTCCGGCCGCTTCGACTGGGAAGCCTCGGGCAAGTTCCCGACGCTCACCGAACCCTATGCCGGCTATCACGGCCTCGATTTCGCCGAGGAATTCGGCCCTGCCGCTTTCATCATGCGGGCGCGTGCCGAGGGCCTGCGCGATTTCGGTGCCTGCCTGTCGCCCACCAATGCCTTCCACCTGCTGCAGGGCGTGGAGACGCTGCATCTGCGCATGGCGCGCCACGTGGAAAACGCCCGCAAGGTAGCCGCGTTCCTGAAATCCCATCCGGCCGTGGAATGGGTCTCGTATCCCGATCTGCCCGAGCACCCGGACCACGAGCTGGCCAAGCGCCTGCTGCCCAAGGGCGCCGGCGCGATCTTCAGCTTCGGCGTGAAAGGCGGCCGCGAGGCCGGGCGCGCGCTGATCGAGACGCTGCAGATATTCTCGCATCTGGCCAATGTGGGCGATGCCAAGTCGCTGGTGATCCATCCGGCCAGCACCACGCACCAGCAGATGTCCGCTGCCGAACTGAAGGCTGCGGGCATCGGCGAGGAGCTGGTGCGCCTGTCCATCGGCCTGGAAGACCCGCAGGATCTGCTCGACGATCTGAACCAGGCCCTGCGTGCCGCGCAGAAAGCGGCCAAACCCGCTGCAGCGGAATAAGAAACAGGGGAAGCGTCACGATGTGGCTCGATGTAGCGGGCAAACGCATTTTTGCCGCCACCGGCGGCAAGCCATTCGATCCGGCCAAGCCAGCCGTGGTGTTCATCCATGGCAATGCCTGCGACCATACGGTCTGGGCGTTGCAGACGCGCTGGTTCGCCTATCACGGCTTCTCGGTGCTGGCGCTCGACCTGCCGGGCAATGGCCGCTCGGAAGGGCCGATGCTCGACAGCGTCGAGGCTTTTGCCGACTGGATGCCGAAACTGCTGGATGCCGCTGGAGTCAAGCAGGCGGCGCTGGTCGGCCATTCGATGGGCGCATTGATCGCGCTGGAGACGGCCTCGCGCCATCCTGACCGCGTGTCGAAAATCTCGCTGCTCGGCTTCGCCCTCCCGATGGCAGTCAACCCGGACCTGCAGGCTCTGGCCGACAGCGGCGATTACACGGTCGTCGAACTGATGAACGACTGGATGATTGCCAAAAAGAACCAGCTTGGCGGCAACCGCGTACCGGGCCTGTATCTGCTGGCCGACAGTATCCGGCTGGTCGACCGGGCACCGCGCGAAGTACTGGCCCTGGGTTTCCGGCTGTGTAACGCCTATCAGAACGGCAAGGCGGCCGTGGCTGCCATCGATTGCCCGGCGCAGATCCTGGCCGGCGAGCGCGACATCATGACGCCGCTGCGCGCCGCGCGCGGCTGGGCCAAGGAATTCAGGCAGGGGCGCATCGATGTGCTGCCCGCCTGCGGCCACATGATGATGGGCGAACGCCCGGATGAGACGCTGGACGCGCTCAAGAGCTTCATTGCCGGCTGACGCATGAGCAAGACTGCAGAACAGAGTAAACCCGGGCAGCGGCTGTATCTGATCACGCCGCCCGTTATCGAACCGAAGGCGTTTGCCGAAGACCTGAAGGCCGCTTTGGGCGGCGGCGACGTCGCCTGCCTGCAACTGCGCCTGAAGGATGGCGAGCAGACGGCGTCCGACAATGCGTTCCGTCGTGCGGCCGAGGCTTTGCTGCCGGTCTGCCACGCGCATGACGTGGCCCTGCTGATCAACGACCGGCCGGACCTTGCCATCAAGCTGGGAGCCGATGGCGTGCATGTGGGGCAGGAGGATGCCTCCTATGAAGAGGCGCGCCGCATTCTGGGACCCGACCGCATCGTCGGCGTCACCTGTCACAATTCGCGCCACCTGGCGATGGAGGCGGCCGAGGCCGGCGCCGATTACGTCGCCTTCGGGGCGTTTTTCCCGACCGACACCAAACAGCCCAAGACCCGGGCAGAACCGGAAATCCTGGCCTGGTGGTCGGAACTGATGGAGGTGCCCTGTGTGGCCATCGGCGGCATCACGGTGGAAAACTGCCCCCCGCTGATCGAGGCCGGAGCCGATTTCCTGGCGGTTTTGGCCGGGGTCTGGCGCCATCCCGAGGGGCCGGCGGCGGCCGTTGCGGCCTTCAACCGGGCGATTGCCAAGCATGGCCGGCGCTGATAGGGTCCGCCCCCTTTCCAGACGAGCTTAAAATCAATGGCCCTGCGATCCGCCCTGATCAATGCGATGGCGAACGCGGCGCGTAAAGCGCAGCGCAGCCTGATCCGCGATTTCAACGAAGTCGAACATCTCCAGGTCTCCAAGAAAGGCCCGGCGGATTTCGTCTCTGCCGCCGACCGCAAGGCGGAGAAGATCCTGCAGCAGGAACTGGCCAAGCTGCGGCCGGATTTCGGCTTCATCATGGAAGAAGGCGGCCGGATCGAGGCGAAGGACGGCAAGAGCTACTGGATCATCGATCCGCTGGATGGCACCACCAACTTCCTGCACGGGATTCCGCATTTCGCCATTTCGGTCGGCGTGCAGCGTGAAGACGAACTGATTGCCGGCATTGTGCTGGATGTGGTGCGCGACGAATTGTTCTGGGCCGAGAAGGGTGTCGGTGCCTATGTGAACGAGCGCCGCCTGCGCGTCTCCGCGCGTCGCAAGTTGACCGAAGCGGTGTTCGGAACCGGCATCCCATTCCATGGCCGGCCCGGCCATGCCGCCTTCGTGAAGGACCTGACCACCATCATGCCGGAAGTCGCCGGCATCCGCCGCATGGGCGCGGCCGCGCTGGATCTGTGTTATGTCGCGGCCGGACGGTTTGACGGCTTTTGGGAATCTGGCCTCTCGGCCTGGGACATGGCGGCAGGCATCGTGCTGGTGCGCGAGGCCGGCGGCATGGTCACCGACCTGGCCGGCGGCGACCAGATGCTGTCCACCGGTGGCATCGTTGCCGCCAACGACGTACTGCATGCACCCCTGCGCAAGCTGCTGGCCAAATAAGGCGCGTCGCGCAACCCATTGAAATCCCGTATGTGATATATGGTCAGCCGGGTTGTCGGATTCGGCAGCCTCGGCTATCGTTCGCGCCAGAACGGGATCACCGGGGCAGGGGGAACATCGATGGCTGCCAGGCCGCTTACGCTATCGTTCGCCGCAGCGTCGCTGGCGCTTGTCCTTGCCGTGTCCGACGCGCAGGCCCAGACCATGATCGGCAGCGGCAATGTCCAGATCAATCTGCAGGCGCTGGACCAGCTTGGCAGCGGCAATCCGTTCGGCATGAATGGCACCGCCACCAGTGGCGAGAGCCGCAGGCCCCTGCTGGGTGCCACGGGCCGTCCTACGCCATCCAAGGCCGCGCCATCCAGGGCCGCGCCTTCATCCGCCGCTTCCGGTCCCGCCCCGCTGCTGGGCGAAACCACCCTGTCGAGACCGGCGCCAGCCCGGCCGCGTGCGGCCAGTCCGTCCCGCCCGGCGGTTGCGGCAGCGCAGCCTGCCCCGAAGACCGATGTTCCCGCCGCCTCCGCAGCGACCGCCCCCGCTGCCCCGGCCCCTGGCCTGTCTGCGCCCGGCCTGTCTGAATCTGGGACGGCAGCCGCACCTTCTGCCATTCCCGCTCCGGCCACTCCCGGTGCGCCTCAGCCTGTCACGCCGGCCGCGCCGGCTGTTCCCGCGCCCGCAACCCCGGGTGTTGCACCCTCTACACCGGCCACGCCTGCTACCGCCGGCAGCCCTACTTCGGCCCCGGCCGCTCCGCCGGCCGCGCCTGCACCGACGACTGCATCAACGCCAGCGCCGGCCGCCGCGCCCGCTACGCCAGCTCCGCAGACGCCAGCGCCTCAGCAGATGGCGGCCGCCCCCGTGGCCCCGGCCGCTCCGGCTCCGAATGCGGCAACCCAGCAAAGTGCTGTCGTGGCCCCGAGGCCTGCGCCTGCTGCGCAAAGCGGCCTCGTGACCATTCCGTTTCAGCCCGGCCAGGGTGAATTGCCGGCCGGCGATCTCGCGGCTCTGGACGGGCTGGTCCGGCAATTCGCCGGTAACGAAGAGCGACTGCAGGTCCGCGCCTATGCCGCCAACACCGTTGGCGATGGCGGCAGCGGCGCCCGCCGCCTGTCGCTCACCCGTGCCCTGGCCGTGCGGCAATACCTGATCGACAAGGGTATCCGCTCGACCCGGATCGATGTCCGCGCCCTCGGCGTTCCGACCGACGGCTCGGAACCTGATCGCGTCGAGGTCGCGCCGCCGGGCCGTTGATCATCCAAGCTTCGGGTTGATCGGGCTCCGTCGCTTAAGCGATGATCGGAGCCGGGGAAAATGATTCGCTTGCCTGTCTGCGCGACAGGTTTGCCGCCGTGAAAATGCCGTATTCGCTCCTTACGGCAGAAACGGAAGGATGGACCGCATGACCAAGCCTGGCCGTTTTCTGTTCCGCATGATCGCATTCCTCATCGCCGTGGGTGCGGTGATCGCGGTCCTGCATGCGGCGCTGCTGCGCGCCTTCATGGCTAATCCGGCACTGAATGGCCTGATCGCCACGGTTCTGGTGATCGGCATTCTCTATGCCTTCCGCCAGGTCTGGATCGTTGGCCAGGAAGTGAACTGGGTCGAGGCCTGGCAGAAAGCGCAGCGCGGCGCCGCTGCCGGCACGGTCGGCGAACCCTCCACGCTGCTGGGGCCGCTGGCCCGCATGCTGGCCAATCGTGGTCCGCGGGGCTCGCTGTCGGCCGCAGCCACGCGCGCCTTGCTCGACTCTGTTGGTTCGCGACTGGACGAAGCGCGCGACATCTCGCGCTATTTTATCGGCCTGATGGTGTTCCTCGGCCTGCTCGGCACGTTCTGGGGCCTGCTCGAAACCATCACCGGTGTCAGCGACACCATCAACGCCCTGTCGCTGAACAGCAACGACGACATCAACGTATTGTTCTCCAAGCTCAAGGGTGGCCTGGAGACGCCGCTGGCCGGCATGGGACTGGCATTCTCGACCTCGCTGATGGGCTTGGCGGGCTCGCTGATCCTCGGTTTTCTCGACCTGCAGGCCGGCCAGGCGCAGAACCGCTTTTACAATGACCTGGAAGAATGGCTCGCCAGCTTCACCCGCGTGGGCGGCGGGGCCGTGTCGGATGGCGACCAGTCGGTGCCAGCCTATGTGCAGGCCCTGCTGGAGCAGACGGCGGACAGCCTCGATAACCTGCAGCGCACCATGGCGCGCGGCGAGGAGAACCGCAGCCAGAGCGGCGCCGCGCTGATGCAGCTGAACGAAAAGCTGAGCCTGCTGACCGAGCAGATGCGCGCCGAGCAGGGGCTGCTGCTGAAGTTGACGGAACACCAGATCGAAATGAAGCCGATTATGGCCAAGCTGGCGCAGAATGCGGAAAGCGGCAGCTTCGATGCCGCCAGCCGGGGGCATCTGCGCAATATCGACATCCTGCTGAACCGCTTGCTCGACGATGCCGCGCAGGGACGGGCCAAGCTGGTCGACGACATGCGCGCGGAGATCAAGCTGTTGTCGCGCACCATCGCGGCCATGGCGGATGCACCGCGGCGGCAGGGCTGATCAGTCATGGCGCTGAGCCGCCGGCGCAACGACCACCAGGGTTCTAGTGCATGGCCCGGTTATGTCGACGTGCTGTCGACATTGCTGATGGTTGTCGTCTTTGTGCTGGCGGTTTTCATCCTGGTGCAGTTTTTCCTGGCCAACGCGATTTCCGGTCGCGACAAGGCCATCGACGCCTTGCGCAGCGAACTGGCCGGGCTGGTTGAACAATTGTCGCTGGAAAAGAGCAGCAACGCCCAGTTGCGCGTCGACCTCACCAACTTGCAGGCTACATTAAGCAGCGCGAATGCCGAGCGCGACCAGCTGGCCGCCGTGCTGGCTGAAAGCCAGGCCCGGGCCGACGCGGCCGAGAAGAATCTTGCCGAGCAACAGCAGATCATCCTCGACCTGCAGGGCAAGCTGGTGTCCAGCAGCGGACAGCTTGAGCAGGAGAAGCGGCTGACCACCGAGGCGCGCAGCCAGATCGATCTGCTCAACCGCCAGCTTGCCGCGCTGCGGGAACAGATGGCGCAGATCGAGCGCATTCTGAAAGAGAGCGAAGACAAGGACAAGGCCAACCAGGCGCAGATCAGCGACCTGGGCAAGCGGCTGAACGCGGCACTGGCCCGCAAGGTCGACGAACTGGTGAATTACCGCTCGGAATTCTTCGGCCGCCTTCGGCAGGCGCTGGGCAATCGCCGCGACATCCAGATCGTGGGCGACCGCTTCGTGTTCCAGTCGGAAGTGCTGTTTGATTCTGCCTCGGCCGAACTGAAACCCGAGGGGCGCGAACAGATCGCCAAGCTGGCCAAGACCCTGATCGAGATCAGCAGCAAGATCCCGAGCGACCTGCCCTGGGTGCTGCGTGTCGACGGTCATACCGACAAGCTGCCGATCAGCACGCCGCAATTCCCGTCGAACTGGGAGCTTTCCTCGGCCCGCGCCATCTCGGTGGTCAAGTTCCTGGCCAGCCAGGGCGTGCCGGTGGAGCGACTGGCAGCCACGGGTTTCGGCGAATTCCAGCCGCTGGATGCGCGCGACGACCAGATCGCCTATCGGCGCAACCGCCGCATCGAACTCAAGCTGACCGAACGCTGAATGTTCGAGGAAGCCTTTCTCAAGGTCGGAGAGCGGCTCGGAAGCTTGCAGGCTCGTGTCGTCGTTGCATTGGTCCTCAGCGGTTTCGTTTTCACGCTGCTGGCTGCAGCCGCTGCCTATGCCTGGTTTAATCCGATGGCATTGTGCCGGCAGCAGAGCAGCAGCCTGTTCTTCGGCACGGCCATTGCCGATCAGGGCCGGGTCGAAGCGGCGGACTGGGACCGCTTCGTCGATGAAGTCATTGTTCCGCGCTTCCCAGGCGGCTTTACTTTGCTGGCCGGTCAGGGTGCCTGGCGTTCATCCCGAACTGGCGCGGTCGTGCGCGAAGACAGTCATATCCTACTGGTGCTGCATGAAGGCGACCGCGCGTCCGATCAGGCGCTGGACGCCATTGCCGCGGATTACAAGGCACGTTTCCGGCAAGAGAGCGTGCTGCGCGCCGATCAATGCGCGCATTATCGCTTCTGAATGATTAAGGCCCCTCAGCCGATGTCCCTGAATTGGCTCGGATCAAGCTGGCAGTCCAGCAGGCTGGACTGGAATACCGCGCCGATCAGCAGCCGTCCCTGGTGATGGACCGCGACGCTGGCGCCCGATATCAGGGCGCCGGGATCGGCGAAGACTTCCTGTATCCGCGTGGCGCCGCGATTGTCGCGACTGATGCGCAGCACCTTGCCGGGGCTTTCCTTCTCCGCATTCATGGCGTGACCGATGAAGGCGAAAGCGTTGGGGTGGCCGGCAACCCAGAGATCGCCGTTGGCGTCGCGACGGATGTTGTCGGGGCCAAAGGGCAGCGGCAGGCTGCCGGTCCGCAGCAGCATGCCGCTGGAGGGATCGCGCGCATAGGTCATCAGCATGCGCCAGAGCGTCGAAGCGGTCAGCAGCGTGCCGCCATCGGCAGAAAGCTCCACGCCGTTGGCGAAGGCGATGTCTTCCGCCACCACGCGGACGAAACGGCCATCGTGATAGACAACGGTCGAGCGGCTGAGCTGCAGCAGGTTTTCCACCATATGCACCCACCCCGGCCCGCTGCCGCGATCATTGGTCAGATAAAAGGCTTCGGGGCCGACTGCCGCGATGCCGTTGGGATGGACGAACAGGTCGCTGCTCACGCTGCCGCGATGGCGCGCCGAGGGCGTGCCGTCGGCGGCCAGTTGCAGCAGGAAGATTTCCACCGTGTGGCGGTTGGCGTCGCGATGGTTGATTACCTGCAGAAAGAGCTGGCCGTCGGGTGCGGTGAACAGACTCATGCCGTGGGGATGGAAGGGCAGATTCGGCGGCAGGGCGATTGGCGTGAAGCGGCCCGGCCGGCTGGTCATGTCATAAAGATACAGGCCGCCCTGGGCCGTGCGGTTGCGCCGGTCCTGGCTCGAGACGATGGCCGCATGGCCACCGGGCAGGATCGCCATGTCTTCCGGACCAGGCGGCGCGGTTACGGCGATGCATTGGCCGGCAACGAAAGGCTCGACATCGCGGTAAGCGCCGCCAAGCCAGATGGTGTAGCCGACATAGGCGATCAGCGCGATAAGGATGAAACGCCACCAGAAGCGCATCAGGCCGCGCTGCAGCGGCTTGTCCGTGCGGCGGCTACGCGGCGGCATTGGCCGGTCCGGACATGAATTGCAGGCGGGCGAGGCGGGCATAGAGACCATCTTCCGCCATCAGGCTGTCGTGCCGGCCGGCGGCGACGATGCGGCCCTGATCCATCACCACGATGCGGTCGGCCTTTTGCACGGTGGCGAGGCGGTGCGCGATCACCAGGGTCGTGCGGCCCTGCATCAGGCGTTCCAGCGCGCTCTGCACCTTGCCTTCCGATTCCGCGTCCAGCGAGGATGTCGCCTCGTCGAGCAGCAGCACGGGCGGATCGCGCAGCAGGGCGCGCGCAATGGCGATACGCTGGCGCTGGCCACCCGAAAGGCGCACGCCGCGCTCTCCCAGATAGGTGTCGTAACCCTGCGGCAGGGCCTGGATGAAGCCATGGGCGGCCGCGGCTTCGGCGGCAGTGCGGATTTCAGCGTCGCTCGCCTCGGGGCGGCCGTAGCGGATATTCTCGGCCACGCTGGAACCGAAGATCACCGGTTCCTGTGCCACCAGACCAATATGGCGACGCAGCGCCACGGGATTGAGGTGCGCGATGTCGATGCCATCGAACAGGATACGGCCGGCGTCGGGGTCGTAGAAGCGCAGAAGAAGCTGGAACAGTGTGGTCTTGCCGGCACCGGAAGGGCCGACGATGGCGACTGTCTCACCGGCTGCGATGTCGAGATTCAGGCCATCGATGGCTGGCGTCTGCGGCCGCGCCGGATAATGGAACTGCACGGCATCGAATCGCAGGCTGCCGGATGGCGGACTGGCGATCTGTTCCGGATTGTCGGGCGTCTTGACGGTCGGTTCGGTCGCGAGCAGCTGCATCAGGCGCTCGGCCGCGCCGGCGGCGCGCTGCACGTCGCCCCAGATTTCCGACAATGCACCCACCGAGGAAGCACCGATCACCGCGTAGAAAACGAAAGCCGACAATTCGCCGGCCGACATCTCGCCGGCGAACACTGCCTTACCGCCGATCCACATCACGGCATTGACCGCGCCGAAGACCAGCAGCATGACAAGGGCGGTGAGCCAGGCCCGGGCGCGGATGCGGCGCACGGCGCTGCCGAAGGCGGCTTCGGCATTGGCGGCGAAGCGCGTGGCTTCGCGGGTTTCGTATGTATAGGCCTGCACGGTCGTGATGGCGTTCAGCGTCTCGCCGGCCTGCGCCGAGAGGTCGGCGATGCGATCCTGGCTTTCACGCGACAGCCGCCGCAGCCGCCGGCCCAGTATTATGATCGGCAGCACCACGAGCGGAATCACCAGCGCGACCAGCAGCGTAAGCCGCGGCGAGGTCACCACCAGCAGGGCGGCGCTGCCGAAGAACAGCAGTATATTGCGCAGCGCGACCGATACCGAGGAACCGATCAGGGCCTGGATCAACTCGGTGTCGGTGGTGAGCCGGGACAAGACCTCGCCGGTGCGGGTGGTTTCGAAGAAGGCCGGGCTGAGTTTCAGCACATGGGCATAGAGCGTGCGGCGGATATCGGCCACCACGCGTTCACCCAGCCAGGTGACGCAGTAGAAGCGCGCGAAGGTAGCCACGGCCAGCACCGCGACGACGCCGAACAGGGCGCCGAAATACAGGTCCAGGTAAGCGCCGGTGCTGTGGCCGAAGCCGACATCGATCACGCGGCGGATGGCCTGCCCGATGCCCAGCACCGCGCCCGCGGCAACCACCAGCGCCAGGGTCGCGCCGACCACCATCCAGCGATAGGGCGCAACGAAGCCGATGATCCGGCGCAGGGAATTCAGGGACGGACGTTTATGATCTGAAGCAGCGGTGTCGGACATCGTTTCGGCGAAAGAATGAAGAAAGGCCGGTTATAGCCCCCCGCACCCCTGTGTCACAACGCGACAGGCTGATACAGAGGCATCCCAGCCTGCATGCTAGTGTATGTACTTCTTATGATCGACTATATTTCGCTTTATGTTCTTAAATTGCGTGTATAGGAATCACATGATCGAAGAGGCGGTGCGGGGGTGCCATGTGGCGGTTGGTCGTGATGGTGAGTGTGGCGTTGTTTTGCGCAAACTGTCGCAGCGTAGCGACGGCGCCACCGGTTATAGAGGCCAGGGCGGTGACCCAGGCCGACGGCACCGTGATCGAGCCCGCAAAGGCGCGTGGCGGCATTCAGCCCGATCTGCGCCCGATCGGGTTCAGCCGGGTGCAGACAACGGTGCCACGCGGCGCAGTGATCGCCGAGGCCAGGTTCAAGCCGCTGACCTGCTACTACAACAGCAAGCTGCACTATGACAGCGACCGCAAACTGCTGAATGCCGTTGCCTATAACGACATCTTTTATCGGGTATTTGACGGGCATGGCTATCGCGTTGTCGGCAACCCGAACGCGCTGTTCGAACCCAGCCAGCGCGATCAGCCTGATTTCCTCGCTGGCGCCAACATCAGCAATGTTAGTGGCGATTTCTGTCGGCATGTCGATTCATGGTCCGGCGTCCCTGATGGCAACCTATCCGGCACGCTACGCGTAACCGTCAACTGGCAGATCTATGATCCGCTGCGTCGTCAGGTCGTGTGGCAGCGGGATGTCGAGGGCGTCTTCGAAAGCAAGGCGCCTTTGCCCGGCGACTACGATCTGTTCGTGCAGCATGCCTTTGCCGACACCGCCAACAAGGTGGCGGCTGATGCGAGTTTGCGCGCCATAGTGTCGCAGAGCCCGCTGCGCGAGGCCGCGGCAGGCGATACCGGACCTTCAGTGCCCCGGCGCCCGCTGCTGCGCCAGTCGTTATCGGCGCAGCCGATCGACAGGCATATCGATCAAGTCCGTGCCGCGACGGTGCTCATCGAAGTGGGTGAAGGCTCGCATGGCTCCGGGTTCCTGGTTTCCGAAGACGGTCTGGTGGTGACCAACCAGCATGTGGTGGGCGGCCAGCGCTTTGTCCGGGTTCGGCTGGTATCTGGCCGTACACTCATGGGCGAGGTGCTGCGCCGGCATGAAGCGCGGGATGTCGCCCTGCTCAAACTGGAGGGCAGCGGCTACCCGACGCTGCCGATCCGCGAAAGTCCGGCCCGGGTCGCCGAGGAGGTTTATGCGATCGGAGCGCCGCAGATGACCTCCCTGGCCTGGACGGTGACCCGCGGCGTGGTCAGCGCCTGGCGGCCGGCTCGACCGCCGGGCCAGCCCTACGACCTGATCCAGGCCGATGTCCCCATCCATGGCGGCAATAGCGGCGGCCCTTTGCTTGACCGGCAGGGGAATGCGGTAGGCATTGCAGTCATCGGCTGGGCTGCAGATAGCACCCAGCGGAATACCAGTCTGAACGGGTTCATCCCGATCCTGGATGGACTCGACAAGCTAGGGCTGGATTTGACCGATCCTGCCCCCTACGAGCGTTGGCGACGGGGGCTGGCGCAGAATTAGTATTTCTACTCAATGATTTGTAGGTCAGCTGCGCGGTCGTGGTTTTCACCCTTGCGGCAGGGGGTGGTTGTGGCTATAACCCCCGCCCATTGAGGATTTTTTCGGGCTTCTGGCGGGCGATCCCCCAGGCTGGCCCAGGAGAGCAGTCATGAAGGCCGATATCCATCCGGATTATCACGAGATCAAGGTGCAGATGACCGACGGGACCGTGTATACGACCCGTTCGACCTGGGGCAAGCCCGGCGATACCATGATGCTCGATATCGACTCGAGCTCCCATCCGGCCTGGACCGGTGGTCCCGCCCGCCTGAACGAATCGGGTGGCCAGGTGGCCAAGTTCAAGAAGCGCTTCGGCAGCTTCGGCCTGAAGAAGTAAATCGCAGACGGATTATTCGCCGGGCCTATGTCCGGCGGCAACAAGCGGCCCTTCCGGGCCGCTTTTTTGTTGCCCGGCTCGATTGCGCTGCGTCCAAACAGGCCTCATCTTTCCTTAACGACGCCGCTGCTATGCCAGTCAGGCTGACACAGCGCGCATGAAGGCAACGAGAACCGCGCCGATGGCCCAGGTCTATCAATCCGCCTCGATCAAGCTCGGCAACGAGATCATCACGGTCATTTACGTATCCTATTCCGCCATCGCCACCGACGAGATGGCCGCCCGATCCCTGGCCGCGATGAAGCCTCTGTTCAAGAATTCCACCCTGGTCCTCGCCGCCCAGGGTATCAACCTGGCGCCGGAATTCGTCGGACCCAAGCATGTGGTCGACATCCTGCGTGGGCGTGCCCTGACCGAATTCAAGTGGTACCCGATCACCATCGGGCAGCCCTGATTCAGGGGGTTCCCCCCTCTTGAAGGCTGTGTGGGCTCTTCCTACATCCCAGTCGAGCCGGGTGCCCATGCGGGCCCGGCGATCACGGCGATCCGGCAGTCTTGCGGATCGTGAACCGGATGCATCGCTTTAAGGAGGATGACACCATGCGTGCTTTTGATTTTGCCCCGCTGCTGCGGTCCAGCATTGGCTTCGACCATGTGAACCGCCTGTTCGAGCTGGCCAATCGCGCCGAGGAGGCCGTGCCCAGCTACCCGCCTTACAACATCGAGAAACGCGGCGAAGACGCCTACCGCATCACCATGGCGGTGGCCGGCTTCAAGCCCGAGGAACTCGAGGTGACGGTGAAGGAAAACAGCCTGCTGATCACCGGCAAGGCGGTCGAGCAGCCTGCCGACGGCGAGGTGACCTATCTGCATCGCGGCATTGCCCGCCGTGCCTTCGAGCGTCGCTTCGAACTGGCCGATACGGTCAAGGTGGTTGGTGCCGAGCTGAATGACGGCCTGCTGCATATCGCGCTGAAGCGCGAGGTGCCGGAAGCCAAGAAGCCGCGCCAGATCCCGATCAATGCCAATGCGGTCGGCGCCACCGTGATCGACGCCCAGCCCAAGGCCGCGTAAGCGGCGGCGGAACAGCTTTACCCCCCTTACTGCGTGGCCCGGGCAGGCAACTGCCCGGGCCGTTTTGTTCTTGCCAGGGAGGAGAACGCTTCGGCATATATAGATCAAAAGATGTGGGGGCTCCCTATGACGACGTTCCGCGAACTGCCGCCTTTAAGGGTTGGTCCGGGCGACTCGGTTGAATCGGCCGAGGTGACCGCCCCGACGGGGGCGGCTTCCGGAATGCCGGATTCAGTGGGGATGGTTTATGTCTCGCGGCCAGGGTTGCTGCGACTGCTGTTAAAAAATTTCGGCCTCAGCATCCTGACGCTGGGGGTGTACCGCTTCTGGGCACGAACGGCGTTGCGCCGGTACTTCTGGTCCGCCATCACCATCGGAGGCGAACCGCTGGAATATATCGGTCGAGGTAGCGAGCTGTTTGTCGGTTTCCTGGTCGTCATGGCAATTTTCATTCCGTTGACCATCGCTTATTCGGCCATGCAGACGCTGCTGCTGGGTAACCCGTTTGCAGATACGGGCATGATCATCGCCTACATGCTTGGCATCACCCTCCTGATAGCAGCGGCCAGTTATCGTGCCCGTCGCTATCGCCTTTCCCGTACCCTTTGGCGGGGTATCCGGGCAAATCAAGGAGGCTCGACCTGGCATTATGTCGGGCGGTATTTTTTATGGA
The DNA here is from genome assembly GCA_046294345.1 of Ferrovibrio sp. Taxonomy (GTDB): domain Bacteria; phylum Pseudomonadota; class Alphaproteobacteria; order Ferrovibrionales; family Ferrovibrionaceae; genus Ferrovibrio. The sequence continues at coordinate 2,978 of JBKBJT010000010.1, read as the reverse complement.
TGCTGGCCGGAATTTTTACGCTGGGCCTGACGGTACCTGCGGCCTGCGCAAATCTGGCGCGTTACAGGATGCAGCATAGTCACTGGGGAAACTGGCAGGGCAGTTTTGACGGCCGGGCAAAAGATCTCGCCCTGCCATGGCTGCTGGTTTTGGCGTTTCCTCTCATTGCGATCCTGTTCGCGGTTCCGGTTCTGGCTGATATTCCCATCCTGATCGGTCGGGGAGACCCCCTGTCCATGCTGTTCCCGGCCTATACCGTGCGGTACGGCGCGGTCATGTTCGGGCTGCTGATCGGCAGCATGGTTCTGGCCATGTTGCTGACGCCGTTATTCTACATTTACTTCCAGCTCCGCTGGCTGGCATGGAATATAGCGGGCAGCCGAATCGGCCCTTTGCAGTTCCAGCCAATCTTTCGCCCTGGTCGGCTGCTTCTGCGAATCGTGCTCGGCTATCTGTTGCTGCTGATTGGTATTGTTGTATTTGTGTTTGGCGCCATGCTGCTGATAGGTGTTACTTCCACCTTCTTCAAGACGCCGGAAGAATCGCAGTTCTTTTTTGGCATCATCGTTATGCTGCCGGCCTATCTGCTTTTATATCTTGGCAGTTCACTGCTCTCGACGCTGCTGATCACCGTTCCGGTCCTGCGGAGGATCGCCAATGGAATCGTGATCACCGGACTTGCCGCCATTGCTTCGGTGCGACAGTCCGATGCAGCGGTCGATGCGAGCGGAGAAGGCCTGGCGGACAGCTTCGATGTCGGCTTCACCTGACCTGCAGACATCGCCGGCTATCTCCGGCCATCTGTATGATGGCAGGACGGCGGCGGCGCATGAGGTTGTGGTCGGCATCGGCGACAAGTTCCTGCGCTTTATCGCGCAGGATGGGAATGAGCTGGCCGCCTGGCCACTGATCGATCTGCGATTGCTTGATCAGGGTACACAGAAATTGAGGCTGCAGCGCGACGGCGATCTCGCCCGCCTCATTGTGCCTGTATCCCTGCTTCCGGAATTGGAAGCAGCCTGTCCGCATCTGCGGCGACGTGGCAAGGACGAGTGGGTGATTCTGCGCCGGGCCACCGCTTGGGCCGCTGCTGCCGCGGCGGGCCTGACGCTGACTTTCCTCGTTCTGATCCCCTGGGCTGCCGAGGTAGTTGCGCGAAGCATGTCCGCTGAAGCAGAGCTGCGTTTTGGTGATCGGATATTCCAATCCTGGCAGGAATGGGAAGGATTGCAGGAGAAAAAGGCCGCATTCCTGTGCGACGGCCAGGAAGGACTGGCAGCCCTGAGAATGGTGGTCGACAAGCTCGAAGCTGCCGTACCCGCCCGGTTGCCGATCCGGATCTCGGTCGTCAACCTGCCGCTGGTGAATGCCTTCGCCCTGCCGGGCGGCCGGGTCGTGCTGACTCGCGGCTTGCTGGGGTTTGTAAACAACGAAGCCGAACTCATAGGTGTCGTCGCCCACGAAATGGGACATGTCGATGCCCGCCACAATATGTCTGGCCTGGTCAAGCAGAGCGCCACCGGCTTCCTGGTTGGGCTGTTTTTTGGCGACGCGGTGGCCGGCATGACGGGGTTGGGATTGGCGCAGACCCTGATTTCATCAGCCTATACGCGGGAGATGGAAGCGGAAGCGGATCAGAAAGCGATCGAAAGATTGCGGCTGGCCCATATTGATCCGGCCCAGGCTGCCGGTTTCTTCGCGCGACTTGCCCGTGATGAACGGCGGGGCGCAGCCTTGCTCAGCACGCATCCGCTTTCGCAGAAACGCGCCGCCATATTCGCCGCAGCACAGACGGAAGGCCGGCGGTTGCTGGATCGCGGGCAATGGCTCGACATCCGCATGACCTGTCGATGAAACGAAAACGGCCCCGGCAGTATTGCCGGGGCCGTCTGTTTTTGCGGTTCGGGTCGGATCAGGCCGCCTTGAAGTCCTGCTCCAGCTTCGGGTCGTATTTGCCCACGGCGGCCAGGCCGTTCAGCCTGGCGCGGTGCAGGTAACCCTTCTGGGCGTTCGGCACGTTGGCGGCCTTGCCGCCCCACAGCTTCAGCGGCAGGGCCTGCAGGGCGCGGCCGTAGGAGAAGGTCAGTTTCCAGGGCAGGTTCGGATGGCGCGCGTTCATGGCGCCGAGATGGGCCGAGGCATCCTCATCCGACTGGCCGCCCGAGAGGAAGGCGATGCCCGGCACGGCGGCCGGCACGCAGCGCAGCAGCACCTTCACGGTGGCATCCGCCACTTCCTCGATGCTGGCGCGTACCTTGGCCTGCTCACCCTGGATCACCATGTTCGGCTTCAGGATCATGCCCTCGAAGGCCACGTTATGCAGGGCCAGCTGCTCGAACACCGTGTGCAGGGTGCGCTCGGTGGCGGCGAAGCTGGTGGCCAGGTCGTGCCCGCCATCCATCAGGATTTCCGGCTCGACGATCGGCACGATGTTGGCGGCCTGGCAGATGCCGGCATAGCGGGCCAGCGCCTCGGCATTGGCGACCAGGCACTGGCGGCTGGGCTTGCCGGTGGCAGCATCAATGCTCAGCACCGCGCGCCACTTGGCGAAGCGGGCGCCCAGCTGGTGGTATTCGGCCATGCGCTTGGCCAGGCCATCGAGGCCTTCGGTGATCTTTTCGCCGTCGCTGCCCGGCAGGGTCTGCACGCCCTTGTCGACCTTGATGCCCGGGATGATGCCGCGCTTGTTCAGGATGTCGACCAGCGGCGTGCCGTCCTTGGCCTTCTGGCGCAGGGTCTCGTCATAGAGGATGACGCCGGAGATATACTGCTCGGCGCCTGCGGCGGTGAACAGCATCTCGCGGTAGTCGCGGCGGTTTTCCTCGGTGGAGGTCACGTTGATGCTGGCAAAGCGCTTCTCGATGGTGCCGGTGCTTTCGTCGGCGGCCAGGATGCCCTTGCCGGTGGCGACCATGCCCTTGGCGATCTTGTTGAGTTCGGTGAGGTTCATTTCGTCAGCTCCCAAAAGCTTCTGTCGT
>JBKBJT010000009.1:62256-109610 GCA_046294345.1 Ferrovibrio sp. | reverse complement strand
GGTCGAGGCGCCGGTCGGCCTGTCGGTCCTGGAGATCGCCCACAAGCACGGCATCGACATCGAGGGCGCCTGCGAGGGCTCGCTGGCCTGCTCCACCTGCCACGTGATCGTCGACCCCGACTGGTATGGCAAACTCACCGCCGCCAAGCCCGACGAGGAAGACATGCTCGACCTCGCCTTTGGCCTGACCAAGACCTCGCGGCTGGGCTGCCAGCTGATCATGACCCCGGCGCTCGACGGCCTGGTGGTCAGCCTGCCCACCGCCACCCGGAATATGATGTAAGGATGCGCAGGCCCGGCCGGCCGAACGGCCGGCAGGCTGGCCAAGCCGGCCGGCTCCCGGCATGATCCTGTCCCGGAGTATCAGGGAGGAATCATGACCGGCAAAAAGAAGACTCCGGACCAGCTGCGCTCCGCCCGCTGGTTCGCGCCCGACGACCTGCGCAGCTTCGGTCACCGCTCGCGCATCATGCAGATGGGCTATGCCTCCATCGAGTGGACCGGCAAGCCGCTGATCGCCATCGTCAACACCTGGTCCGACATCAATCCCTGCCACGCCCATTTCAAGCACCGCGTGGAAGACGTGAAGCGCGGCGTGCTGCAGGCCGGCGGCCTGCCCATCGAGCTGCCCGCCATCTCGGTGTCGGAAAGCTTCGTCAAGCCCACCACCATGCTCTACCGCAACATGCTGGCGATGGAGACCGAGGAGCTGATCCGCTCCCATCCGGTGGATGGCGTGGTGCTGATGGGCGGCTGTGACAAGTCCACGCCGGGCCTGATGATGGGCGCCACCAGCGCCGGCCTGCCGATGATCTATCTGCCGGCCGGCCCGATGCTGCGCGGCAACTGGAAAGGCAAGATCCTCGGTTCGGGCTCGGATGCCTGGAAATTCTGGGATGAGCGCCGGGCCGGCAACATCTCCGACCGCGACTGGAACGACATCGAGGCGGGCATCGCGCGCTCTTACGGCACCTGCATGACCATGGGCACGGCCGCCACCATGATGGCGATCACCGAAGCCATCGGCATGACCCTGCCGGGGGCGTCGTCCATCCCCGCCGCCGATGCCGGCCATATCCGCATGAGCAGCGAATGCGGCCGCCGCATCGTCGAGATGGTGTGGGAGGACCTGACGCCTCAGGTGATCCAGACCCGCAAGGCCTATGAGAATGCCATCGCGGTGGCCATGGCCATGGGCTGCTCGACCAATGCCATCATCCATCTGATCGCCATGGCGCGCCGCGCCGGGCAGGATATCGGCCTGGAGGATTTTGAGGTCGCCTCGCGCAAGGTGCCGGTCATCGCCAATATCCGGCCCTCGGGCGAGCAGTATCTGATGGAGGATTTCTTCTATGCCGGCGGCCTGCCGGCCCTGATGGGGCGCATCAGACCGCATCTGCATCTCGATGCCGTGACGGTGACGGGCCAGACCCTGGCCGACAACATCGCCCATGCCCAGGTCTACAACGACGACGTTATCCGTACGGTGGAGGACCCGATCTATGCCGAGGGGGCGCTGGCGGTGCTGAAAGGCAATCTCGCGCCCGATGGCTGCGTGATCAAGCCCAGTGCCTGCGATCCGCGCTTCCTCAAACATTCCGGCCCGGCTTTGGTATTCGACGATTATCCGTCGATGAAGAAGGCGGTGGACGACGAGACCCTCGACGTCACCGCCGACCATGTGCTGATACTGCGCAACGCGGGCCCGCTGGGCGGGCCGGGCATGCCGGAATGGGGCATGCTGCCGATTCCGAAGAAGCTGGTGAAACAGGGCGTGCGCGACATGGTGCGTATTTCGGACGCGCGCATGAGCGGCACCAGCTACGGCGCCTGCATCCTGCATGTGGCGCCCGAATCCTATATCGGCGGGCCGCTTTGCCTGGTGCGCAACGGCGACATCATCAGCATCGACGTCGACAAGCGCAGCATTTCCCTCGACGTGCCCGAGGCCGAGCTGGCCAAGCGCAGGGCCGAATGGAAACAGCCCGAACCGCGCTACGAGCGCGGCTATGGCTGGATGTTTTCCAAACACATCAAGCAGGCCGACCAGGGCTGCGATTTCGATTTCCTGGAAACCGCCTTCGGCGCACCGGTGCGCGAACCCGACATTTTCTGAGCAGGACAAACCCTCATGCCCCTGAAGCCCGAGACCCGTGACAAGCTGAAGACCGTCAGCACCGCCACTTTGGCCACCGCGCTCTACAAGCGCGGCCTGCGCAACCAGTTCATCCAGGATGTGAAGCCGCTCAATCCGTCGCTGCCGACCATGGTGGGCGAGGCCTTCACTCTGCGCTACATGCCCGCCCGCGAAGACCTCAATCCGATCACCGTGTTTCAGAACCCCGAACACCCGCAGCGCAAGGCGGTGGAGATCTGCCCACCCGGCGCGGTGCTGGTGATGGACAGCCGCAAGGATGCCCGCGCGGCTTCCGCCGGTTCGATCCTGATCTCGCGGCTGATGATGCGCGGCGTGGCCGGCGTGGTCACCGATGGCGGTTTCCGCGATGCCGGCGAGATCGCGCAGCTCAAGATCCCGGCCTTCCACAGCCGGCCCTCGGCGCCCACGAACCTCACGCTGCACCAGGCAATAGACATCAACGTGCCGATCGGCTGCGGCGACGCGCCGGTGTTTCCCGGCGACGTGATCGTGGGCGATGCCGATGGTGTGATGGTGATCCCGGCCGAGATCGCCGACGAGATCGCCGCCGAGGCCGTCGAGATGACGGCGTTTGAGGATTTCGTCACCGAGCAGGTGCTGGCCGGCCGCTCGATCCGCGGCCTCTATCCCGCCACCGATCCGCAGACCAAGGTGGATTTCGAAGCTTGGCGCAAGCAGAAGGGCCGCTGAAGCGATTATGCCGCGGCGCCGATATATGCCGGGAGGGAAAGCGCGTTAGCAAAGCTTGAAGGCCGGCCATGGCCTGAACAGATGCCTGTTGCTGAAACCCATGCAAGGGGAAGGGCAGGCATATGCTGAACGATTTTCTCTATGGCTATCCCAGCTACGTGATCGGGCCGGTCGTGGTCGGGTTCTTCGTGTTCGCCGGCCTGTTCGGGCAGCTTGCCGTCTTCCGGCTGCTGCCGGCCCAGCTGCGCACGGAAAACAAGGAGGCCACGGTCTACATGGCCTCGATCGTCGGCGTCATCTATGCCGTGTTGCTGGCCTTCATCGCCGTCGCGGCCTGGGAAAGCTTCAACAAGGCCGGCGAGGTCGCGCGCAAGGAGGCCGCCGAACTGGGCGACCTCTATCGCGACAGCCGCATGCTCGACCCCGATGTCAGCGCGGGCATGGACCGGCTGATGGAACAGTATGTGCGCACGGTGATCGACGAGGAATGGCCGGCGATGGCCGAAGGCGGCATGATCGGCAACAAGGGCTGGATCCTGCTGGAGCAGGTTGCCGGCATGATGATGGCCGACACGCCTTCCGATGCGAAATCGCTCGCCGTCATGCAGGAAATGCTGACCCGGCTGAACGACCTCTACGATGCCCGGCGCGACCGCCTGCTGGCTGCCGAAGAAGAACTGGAGCCCAGCGTGTGGGTCGTGGTGCTGTTCGGCGGCCTGATCTCGATCCTGTTCTGCTGGATCTTCGGCACCCCGCATCGCGGCTTTCACCTCTTCGTCAGCAGCCTCGTGGCCGCCACCTTCGGCCTGGTGATGTTCCTGATCGTGTCCTTCGACCTGCCGTTCCGCGGCGCGGTGCAGATCAAGCCGGACGAATTCGTCATGGTCCTGCGCGATATCGAGCGGATGAAGGCGACCCTGCACTGATCGTGAGAGGCTGCGGAGGCAAGGGGAACATCCATGCTGGCTGATTTTTTTTTATGGTCATCCGGGGTATATCGTCGGTCCGGCCGTGGTCGGGTTCTTTACCCTGCTGGGACTGGCCGGGCAGGTGCTGATCTTCCGGCTGGTGCCGGCCCGGCTGCGGGATGAGAACCGGGATGCCACCATCTATATGGCCTCCACGGTCGGCATCATTTACGCCGTGCTGCTGGCCTTCATCGCGGTCGCCGCCTGGGAGAGTTACAACAATGCCGGCGAGGTCGCGGTGGATGAGGCTTCGCAGATCGCCAATCTCTACCGGTCAAGCCGGCTGCTGGAATCATGGCCCGGCGACGAGGTGGGGCGGCGGCTGGAGCGATATGTCGAGACGGTGATCGGCGAGGAATGGCCGGCCATGGCGGCAGGCCGGCCAGTCGGCGAGAGCGGTGCGATGCTTCTGGAAGAGGTGGCCGCGTTGCTGGCGAAATCCCTGCCCAACGATGCCAAGTCGGCGGCGTTGCTGCAGGAGATGCTCAGCCGGCTGCATGATGCCTATGAAGCGCGCAAGAAGCGCCTGCTGGCGGCCGAGGAGGCGCTGAATCCCAGCATCTGGGTCGTGCAATTGCTGGGTGGGCTGATATCCCTTGGCTTCTGCTGGATCTTCGGCACGCCGCATCGCGGTTTCCATATGGTCGCCACCAGCCTGGTGGCCACGGCTTTCGGGCTGGTCATTTTCCTGATCGTGTCTTTCGACCATCCCTATCGCGGCGCGGTGCAGATCGGGTCCGATCCCTTTCAGCGACTGCATGGCAGCATCGAACGTATGAAGGTCAGCCCGCGCTAGGGATGCGTTCGGCCGGCACCAGCCGCGCGCTGGCGGTGGCGCGGCAGAGCAGGCGGCCCTCGGCGTCGCTCAAGCGGCCTTCGAGGAAGGCGATGGTGCGGCCATGCTGCACCACGCTGGCCTCGCCGATCAGCAGGCCGGGATTGGCCGGGTTGAGGAAGCTGACCGTCAGGTCGATGGTGGTGCTGTACAGCGCGCCATCGGTCTTGAGCCACAGGGCCGGGCCCATCGTGTCGTCCAGCATCGCGGCCAGCAGGCCGCCCTGGATGAAGCCGGCGGGGTTGCGGAATTCCGGCCGCCCCTGAAAGCCGATCCGCACCCAGCCGCGTTCGGAATCGTGGTCCAGCATGTGCCAGCCGAGCAGGGCGGCCGAGGGCGGCATGGGAATACGGTCGAGTGCGCTGGGTGCGGAGGCCTGGGGGGAGGCGGTGACTGGGGAGGCTGCGAGTGTCGGGGTCATGGCGGGTCCGGTCTGATGAGGACAGGACGCTAGGCCATTGCTGCTGACAGCATCGTGGCAGCAGCGGCAGCACCGGCTGGCCGGATTAAAGACAGAGAAATTATGTTGATTGATATCAATGCTTGATTTTGGGTGGAGAATGTAAATATCAGGCTGTTCAAGGCGACGGAATCATATTATATGTATACATATGATTTAGGCCGTGAGTTCCGGTCAGCCTTGCTGTATTCCCGCGCTGCCCCAGCAAAATACCGAGCCAAGCCATGACGTCTCCTGCCACTGCCGTCGCCGCCGCAAACCCTGTCGCCGAGACGGCGCCCCCGCATCCGCTGCTCAAACCCGGCGGCAACCTGCGCGAGGAGACGGTGACGTTTGTGCATCACTGGACCGACACGCTGTTCACCTTCAAGACGACGCGCGACCCGAGCTTCCGTTTCATCAACGGCCAGTTTGCGATGATCGGCCTGATCGTCGACAACAAGCCGCTGCTGCGTGCCTATTCGATGGTGAGCGCCAATTACGAGGAACATCTGGAATTCCTCTCCATCAAGGTGCCCGACGGCCCGCTGACCTCCCGGCTGCAGCATATCCAGGTGGGCGACCGCATCATCGTCGGCAAGAAAGCGACCGGCACGCTGCTGCAGGACAACCTGACCCCGGGCAAGACGCTTTATCTGCTCTCGACCGGCACGGGCCTGGCGCCGTTCATGTCGGTGATCAAGGACCCGGACGCCTATGAACGGTTCGAGAAGATCGTGCTGGTGCATGGCGTGCGCACGGTGGGCGAGCTGGCCTACGAGGATTTCATCCTGAAGGAACTGCCGGAGAATGAATTCTTCGGCGAGGAAGTGAAGAAGAAGCTGGTCTATTACCCGACCGTGACCCGCGAAGCCTATCGCAACCAGGGCCGCGTCACCGACCTGATCACGTCGGGCAAGCTGTTCACCGATCTCGGCCTGCCGCCGCTGAACAAGGCCACCGACCGCATCATGCTGTGCGGCAGCCCGGGCATGCTGGCCGACATGCGCGCCATGCTCGACGGTCTGGGCTGGCAGGAAGGTTCGACCACCGGCGCCGGCGAATACGTGATCGAGAAGGCCTTTGTGGAGCAATAAGGCTGGCGCCGAGCAATCGGCCGGCAACCTTCCGGCATAGGAAGGTTCACCGATCGCGGTTCCAGTTTTCCTTCCGTTGCAAATGTCGCATAGTTGTTGCCGGCGCTGAACCTGCACCGGAGACGGCAATGGCAGACGAGCCACGGCATCATGCGGCACACGAGCATCATCAGCACGGCCATCATGCGCCGGCTCATGCGCATGACATGCATGCATCGGAACCCGTAGTTTCCGGCACGGTCTATACCTGCCCGATGCATCCGCAGATCCGCCGCAACGCGCCGGGCAATTGCCCGATCTGCGGCATGGCGCTGGAGCCGGAGCTGCCGGCCGATGATGCCTCGTCCAGCGCGGAACTGCGCGACATGACGCGCCGCTTCTGGATCGGGCTGGTGCTGACGTTGCCGGTTTTTGCGCTGGAGATGGGCACGCATCTGGCCGATCTGCATCATCTGATGCCGTCCGCCATGTCCAATCTCGTGCAGATGGCGCTTGCCACACCCGTTGTGCTGTGGGCGGGCTGGCCGTTCTTCGAGCGCGCCTGGCAGTCGGTGGTCGTCCGCAACCTGAACATGTTCACGCTGATCGCCATGGGTGTCGGCGTTGCCTGGCTCTACAGCATGGTGGCGGTGCTGGCGCCGCAGGCCTTCCCGCCAGCCTTCCGCGTCGCCGATGGCAGCGTTGCCGTCTATTTCGAGGCGGCGGCTGTTATCACCGTGCTTGTCCTGCTGGGCCAGGTGCTGGAACTGCGCGCCCGCGAGCAGACCTCGGGCGCGATCCGCGCGCTACTCGATCTTGCACCGCGCACCGCCCGCCGCATCCGAGAGGATGGCAGCGATGAAGAGGTCGCCTTCGACGTCATCGTGGTCGGGGATCGCCTGCGCGTACGGCCGGGCGAGAAGATTCCGGTCGATGGCGTGGTGCTGGAAGGGCGATGCTCGGTGGATGAATCGATGATGACCGGCGAATCCATGCCGGTGACCAAGACGCCCGGCGCCAAGGTGATCGCCGGTACGCTGAACCAGACCGGCAGCTTCACGATGCAGGCCGAGAAAGTGGGGCATGACACGATGCTGTCGCGCATCGTGCATATGGTGGCGCAGGCGCAACGCAGCCGCGCGCCGATCCAGCGGCTGGCCGACCAGGTCTCGGGCTGGTTTGTGCCGGCGGTGATCGCGATTGCCGTGCTGGCTTTCGCTGCCTGGGCGATCTGGGGTCCCGCGCCGCGCTTCGCCTTCGGGCTGGTGGCGGCGGTGTCGGTGCTGATCATCGCCTGCCCCTGTGCGCTTGGGCTGGCCACGCCGATGTCGATCATGGTCGGCGTGGGCCACGGCGCGCAGCATGGCGTGCTGATCAAGAATGCCGAGGCACTGGAGCGGATGGAACGGGTCGATACGCTGGTGGTCGACAAGACCGGAACCCTGACCGAGGGCAGACCGCGGCTGACCGCGATCCGCGCGCAAGGCGTTGCCGAGGCGGAGCTGTTGCGGCTGGCAGCCAGCCTGGAACGCGGCAGCGAGCATCCACTGGCCGCTGCAATCCTAGCCGCCGCGACCGAGCGCGGCCTGGTGCTGGCCGAGGCGGAAGATTTCGACAGTCCGGTCGGCAAGGGCGTGACCGGACGGGTCGAGGGGCGCCGCATGGTGATCGGCAATGCGGCCTTCCTGGCGGAGATGGACGTGGCGAGCGCGCCGCTGGCCGCCATGGCCGAGGAACTGCGCCGCGACGGCGCCACCGCGATCTTTGTCGCCATCGATGGCCGCGCGGCCGGCATCCTCGCCATCGCCGATCCGGTAAAGGCCTCCACGCCGGCCGCACTGCAGGCCTTGCAGGCCGAGGGCATCCGCGTGGTGATGCTGACCGGCGACAACCGCACCACGGCGGAAGCGGTGGCCCGCCGGCTCGGCATCGGGGAGGTGGAGGCCGACGTGCTGCCCGATCGCAAGAGCGCGGTGGTCGAGCGGCTGCGCCGCGAGGGGCGGGTGGTAGCCATGGCCGGCGATGGCGTGAACGATGCTCCGGCGCTGGCCGCTGCCGATGTCGGCATCGCCATGGGCACCGGCACGGATGTCGCCATCGAAAGCGCCGGGGTGACGCTGCTGAAGGGCGACCTGCAGGGAATCGTGAAGGCGCGGCGGCTGTCGGAGGCGACCATGCGCAACATCCGCCAGAATCTGTTCTTCGCCTTCATCTACAACGCGGCCGGCGTGCCGCTGGCCGCCGGCGTGCTTTATCCGCTCTTCGGGCTGCTGCTCTCGCCGGTGATTGCGGCGGCCGCCATGGCCTTGTCTTCGGTCAGCGTGATCGGCAACGCGCTGCGCCTGCGGTTGGCGCGGATCGGCTAGGGCGCCGGCCTGCTAGGATGCCGGCCGGCCGAGCGCCTGCATCAGTGCGGCGCCGGCCCAGGTGGCGGCCAGGCAGACCAGCACCGATACCGCCACGTTGCCGCCGGCCCGCAGCAGCAGACCCTCGCGCAGCAGGCCGAGCGTCTGCAGGCTGAAGCTGGAAAACGTGGTGAAGCCGCCGCAGATGCCCACCATCAGGAACAGCCGGGCGGAATCGCTCAGGCCCCAGCGGCTTTCACCGGCCGCCATGGCGGCGAAGATGCCGATGGCAAACGAGCCGGCGATGTTGACCAACACCGTGCCCCAGGGAAATCCCATGTTGAGCCGGCCGTCGATGGCGCCGGCCATCCAGTAGCGGGCGACGCTGCCCAGCGCGCCGCCGGCGGCGATGTAGAGGTAGGCGACCATATCTAACCAGCCTTTTGGGCGACGCTAGCCATTTTTGTCGCAGGCGTCAAAGCACGCTTGGCCGCCGACGCGGGCTTGGCTAGTCTGCGCGCCATGGCTGCGAGTCCCGATTTCACTGAATTCGTCCAGGAACTGTTCGCCCCGCTGGGCGGCATCAGCATCCGCCGCATGTTCGGCGGTGCCGGCATCTATTGCCGGGGCGTGATGTTCGGCCTGATCGCCGACGACGTGGTCTACCTGAAGGCCGATGGTGAGAGCAGCCAGGCCTTCCTGGCCCGCGGCTGCACCCCCTTTGTCTATGACGGCAAGGGCCGGCCGGTGCAGATGAGCTACTGGCAGATGCCGCCCGAGCTGGTCGACGACCAGGACGAGGCCGTGGCCTGGGCGAAAACGGCACTGGCCGTCGCCAGGGCCCAGAAGGCCGCCACCCCGCCACCCTCGCGCCGCGTGACGCTGGGGGCGGCGCGGCGGCGCTAGTGCCGATCAGATAAAAATGGGACCCCGGCTCAAGGCCGGGGTGACGGCGTCGTCGCTAGGCCGCCTTGCTCTGCGCGTCGCCGCGCGCCAGCACCATCGCCTCGGTCAGCACGGCAGCATCGCCGATGTGGTTGGCCAGCAGCAGCGTGAGCTTGGCCATGGTCTTCTGCGCGCCCGCGTCGTCCATGCCTTCGGTCATCTTCACCAGCGCCGCGTAGAAGGCGTCGGCATCGGCCAGATTGGGGTCGGTGTTGAGTTTCGCCATGGTCAGGTTCCCTCCAGTCCGGGAATGGTTTCGCCCTTGATCGTGCGGGCCAGGCCGCGGAACAGCGCGACCGTGTTGTCCTCTGAATCCCGCACGGTCATGTCGTAGACCGCGCTTCGGCCCGCCGTCTCGCGCAGTTCGGCCGTTGCCGTCAGCACCGCGCCGGGCAGCACCGGGCGCAGGTAGGTGATGTCGCATTGCTGCGCCACGGCGTTGCGGTTGAAGGAATTGCAGGCATAGCCGAAGGCGGAATCGGCCAACGTGAAGATCACGCCGCCATGGCAGGTGCCGTGGCTGTTCACCATGTCGGGCTGCACCGTCATGCGCAGGCGGCAGCGGCCCGGGCCCATCTCCAGCAATTCGATGCCGAGCCGCTGCGCGGCGAGGTCGCGTTCAGCGGCAGCCTGGCCGATGCGTTCGGCGACCTGTTGCGGGTTCAGGGGACTCATTGGCCGGTGAACTTGGCCGGGCGTTTCTGCAGGAAGGCCATCACGCCCTCGACGAAGTCGCGACTGCGGCCGGCGACGCGCTGGGCCGAACGCTCGGCCTCGAGCTGGCTGTCGAGCGAGGCAGTCCAGGATTGCTGCATCAGCTGGCGGATCAGGCCGAGGCCAACCGTCGGCCCCCTGGCGAATTTGGTGGCCACCTTGCGCGCCTCGTCCATCAGCGCGGCATCGTCGACGCATTTCCAGATCATGCCCCATTCGGCAGCCGTGCTGGCCGACAGCGGTTCGCCCAGCATGGTCAGGCCCTGGGCGCGGGCCGAACCGACCAGGCGGGGCAGGAAATAGGTGCTGCCGGCATCGGGCACCAGGCCGATATTGGCGAAGGCCTGCAGGAAACTGGCCGACTGGCCGGCGATCACGATGTCGCCGGTCAGCGCCAGGCTCATGCCGGCGCCGGCGGCGGGGCCGTTCACCGCACAGACGATGGGCATGCGCAGGGCCGCCAGCTTGCGGATCACCGGGTGGTAGTTGTTATGCAGGGCCTTGCCCAGGTCGGGCATGCCGCCGTCTTTCGTCAGGTCTCCGCTGGCCAGATCGGCACCCGAGCAGAAGCCGCGGCCGGCGCCGGTGATGAGCAGGCAGCGGATCGCGGCATCGGCCTCGATTTCCTCGAGGGCGGCCAGCATCTCGACCATGATTTCGGTGTTCAGCGCGTTCAGGCGGTCGGGGCGGTTCAGCGTGAGAGTCGCGACGCCGTCCTGTTTTTCGACCAGCAGGGTGTTGTAGGCCATTGTGTTTCGCTCCCTTGGATGGCGAACACGCTAGCCGATTTTTCAGGAGGGTAGAACAGTCTCGGACAGGATCGCGGCGGCGGCTTCCGTTGCGGCAACCACGCGGTTGCGGCCGGCCCGCTTGGCGCCGTACAGCGCACCATCGGCCCGCTGCACAAAAGCGCTGAGCGCTTCGCCGGACCGGTATTCGGCCACGCCGGCCGAGATGGTGATGCGGCCCAGTTCGTCGCCGGAATTGCGTTTCACCAGTTTGCGGGCGGCGATGAGGGTGCGGATGTTGTCGCCCAGCCGGATCGCCTGGTCGGCGCGGGTGCGCGGCAGCAGCAGGGCGAATTCCTCGCCGCCGTAACGTGCCGCCAGATCCTGGCCCTTCACGTTGTCGCTGAGCGTGCGGGCGACGAGCTGCAGCACGGTATCGCCGGTCTGGTGGCCGTGGCGGTCGTTGAACAGCTTGAAATGGTCGATATCGAGCAGCATGAGCGACAACGGCTCGTTGTTGTCGACGGCGGCCTTGGCGAAGAGGGTGAGGGTCTGTTCGAAATTCTTGCGGTTGGCCAGGCCGGTCAGGCTGTCGGACAGCGCCTCGCGGCGGGCCTGTTCGAAATGCTCGCGCAGCTGCTGCACCTCGGCCGTGGTTTCGGCCAGGCGGTCTTCCAGCGACTGGTTGCGCTGCTGCATGGCGCGGGTTTCCTGCAGCATGGCGCCGACCAGTGAACCGAAAGCCGGACCGTTGCCATGGGTATCGAGCCGGTCGGAGAAATCCTCCAGCTTGTCGCCATAGGTGCGGGTATCGACCTCGGCGGCGCCGACGAAGACGCGCAGTTCGTCCATCGCTTCCTGCAGCTTCTCGGTGGTCTCGCGCGAGGCGCGCAGCATGCGCGCGGGATTGAGGAATTCCTCGTAGAGCTGCAGCGTGGTGTCGGGCGTGAAGGGCGTCTTCGACGCCAGCAGGCCGTCAATGGCGCGGCTTAAGGCCGGATCGCGGCCGGCATGGTATTCGTACCAGATGGTGAAATTGATCGGGGTCGGCGGAATCGAGAACCGCGTCATACTGGCCACCGCCGCGTGGGCGAATTCGGCCGCCTGATGCAGATCGTCGTGATACATCCTGCTCCCCTGCCGGCGGCGATCTTCCCCGGATCGCGACGCCGCCGGCCCATACTGTGGGACCGGCCGGCGCGGCTGGCAATGGGATTCGGGATTATTTCCGACTAAATGCCGAGATAGCGGTGCTGGATCTCGGGGGCGGCGCGCAGGGCATCGGAATCGCCCTGCCAGACCACGCGGCCCTTCTCGATCACGTAATGGCGGTTGGCGAGCCGGGTCAGCGCCTCGACATTTTTATCCACAACCAGGATCGACTGGCCGGTTTGTTTCAAGCGTTCCAGACAGTTCCAGATTTCCAGCCGGATCAGCGGGGCGAGGCCCTCGGTGGCCTCGTCGAGGATCAGCAGATGCGGGTTGGTCATCAGGGCGCGGCCGACGGCCAGCATCTGTTGCTCGCCACCCGACAATTGGTTGCCCATGTTATTCGCGCGCTCGGCGAGACGGGGGAAAAGCTCGACGACACGTTCGTAAGTCCAGGGCTGCTGGCTGTCGTTGCGGTTGGCGGCGGTGGCGATCAGGTTTTCCTTCACAGAAAGATTGGGGAAAATCTGCCGGCCTTCCGGCACGAGGCCGACGCCGATCTTGGCGACCCGATAGGAGGGCAGGCCACGGATTTCCTCGCCGCGAAAGCGAATCTTCCCGCGCGCGGCCGGCGTCAGCCCCATGATCGAGCGGATCGTGGTGGTCTTGCCCATGCCGTTGCGGCCCATCAGCGTGACCACCTCGCCCGGCGCGATGGCGATGCTCATGCCGAACAGCACCTGGCTGCGGCCGTAGAATGTGTCGATGGCGTCGACGTCCAGCAGGCTCATCGCATTACTCCGCTTCGTCGCCGAGATAGGCCTGGCGCACCTGCTCGTTGCGCCGGATCTCGTCGGGCGTGCCGGTGGCGATGCCATGGCCGTAGACCAGCACGGTGATGCGGTCGGCCAGGGCGAATACGGCATCCATGTCGTGTTCGATCAACAGCATCGTCACGCTGCCCTTGATGCCCTGCAGCATCGTGACCATGCGGGCGGAATCCTCCGGTCCCATGCCGGCCATCGGCTCATCCAGCAGCAGCAGCTTCGGCTTGGTCGCCAATGCCATGGCGATCTCGAGCTGGCGATGTTCGCCATGGCTCAGCGCGCTGGCCACCACGTCGGCGCGATGGGCGAGGCCGACCTGCTGCAGCGCCGCCATGGCGGGGTCGCGCAGGCGCGCATCGCGGCGGGCATCGGCCCAGAAGCGGAAGGAATGGCCGTCATGGGCCTGCACGGCCAGTGCGACGTTATCCAGCGCGGTGAAGTTCAGGAAGATCGAGGTGATCTGGAACGAGCGCGCGATACCCAGATGCGAGCGCTTGTGCACCGGCAGGTGGGTGATGTCCTGGCCCATGAAGCGGATGCTGCCGGCATCGGGCCGCAGTTCGCCGATCAGCTGGCCGATCATGGTGGTCTTGCCGGCGCCGTTGGGGCCGATCACCGCATGGATCTCGCCCGGGCGGATCTCGATCGAAAAATCGTCGGTGGCGGTGAGGCCGCCGAAGCGCTTGACCAGGTTGGAAGCCCGCAGGACCGGCTCAAGCATGGTCGCCTCCCGTGGTTTCGGCCGATGCCACGCGTTTATGCCGGTAATGCCACCAGGCGAAGCCGCTGAGTGCAAAGGCGGCGGCCAGGATCAGGGTGGGGATGATCCATTCATCCTCGAAAACCAGATGCACGCCATAGACCAGGAAGAAGGCAGCGATGCCGGCCATCAACGCGCCGGCCTGGCCGCGGCCGAGCGCGCCGGCAATGCCGCCGCGGGCGAAGATCACCACCAGAACCAGGATCGGGCCGAACACGATCTTCCAGTATTCGGTCCAGCCGGAGAGTATTTCCTCCAGCAGCAGGAAGCTGACGGCGCCGAATAACGGCCCGAACAGGCTGCCCATGCCGCCCAGCACCACCATCACGATCAGGTCGCCCGAGCGGCTCCAATGCATCATCGCCGGGCTGATGAAGTCGGTGAAGGTGGCGGTCAGAACGCCGGCCAGGCCGCAGACCATGCCGGCGATGACGAAGGCGGTGAGGCGGTAGCGGAAAACCGGGAAACCGATGGTGGCCATGCGGCGATCGTTCGACTTGGCGCCCTGCAATACCATGCCGAAGCGCGAATTGACCGCGCGGTGGCACAGATACAGCGAGGCGACCAGCACGGCCCAGCACAGGTAATACAGCGAGGGGCGGTCGTTCAGGTCGATCAGGCCGCCGAAATCGGAGCGCTTGAGGATGGTGAGGCCGTCGTCGCCGCCATAGGCATAGGCGCCATTGCCCAGATAATAAACCAGCTGGGCCAGGGCCAGGGTGATCATGATGAAGAAGATGCCCTTGGTACGCAGCGACAGCAGGCCGATCAGCAGGGCGAATACAGCCGATACGATCAGGGCCAGCGGCCACTGGATCCAGGCCTCGTGCACGCCGTGATGGGCCAGGATGCCGATGGTGTAGCCGCCGATGCCGATATAGGCGGCGTGGCCGAAGCTGACCATGCCGCCATAACCCAGGATCAGGTTCAGGCTGACGGCGGCGATCGCCATGATCACGATGCGGGTGAACAGCGTGAGCATGAAGGGATCGTCGAAGGCCTCGGACGCGACCGGCACCAGGGCCAGCATGGCGAGCAGGATGAGGGCGACGATGGTGGTGGCCTGGCGCGGAAGAGCGGGCATCATAAGCGGCTCCTCAGCGGCCGGGGGCGGGGAACAGGCCCGCGGGACGCAGCACCAGCACGGCGGCCATCAGGATGTAGATCAGCATGGACGACAGGGCCTGGGCCAGGGTGCCGGCATCGGAGGGATTGAGGAAGCTGCCCAGCAGGTTGGGCAGGAAGGCGCGGCCCATCGTGTCGATGATGCCGATGGCGACGGCGGCAATGAAGGCGCCGCGGATCGAACCGATGCCGCCGATCACGATCACGACCAGCGCCAGGATCAGGATGCTGTCGCCCATGCCGATCTGCACGGTGGTGATCGGGCCGCTCATCAGGCCGGCCAGTGCCGCCAGGGCCGAGCCGAGGCCAAAGACCAGGGTGAAGAGCAGCTTGATGTCGATGCCGAGCGCGCCGACCATCTCGCGGTTGGAGGCGCCGGCGCGGATCAGCATGCCCAGACGTGTCTTCTGCACCAGCAGGTAGAGGAAGCCGGCGCAGGCCAGGCCGACCACGATGATCAGGAAGCGGAAGCTGGGATAGGGCAGGCCGGGCAGCACCATGACCTGGCCTTCCAGCCAGGCCGGCAGTTCGATGGCCATGCCGCCGGCACCGAAGACGATGCGGGCGAATTCGTTGAAGAACAGGATCAGGCCGAAGGTGGCCAGCACCTGGTCGAGATGGTCGCGGGTGTAGAGCGTGCGCAGCGCGATCACTTCCACCACGATGCCCAGCAGCGCACCGGCCGGCAGCGCCAGCAGCGCGCCGAGGAAGAAGTTGCCGGTCCACTGCGTGAACACGGCGGCGAAATAGGCGCCCATCATGTAGAGCGAGCCATGCGCCAGGTTGACCAAGTCCATGATGCCGAAGACCAGGGTCAGGCCCGCAGCCAGCAGGAACAGCAGCAGGCCGATCTGCAGGCCGTTGAGGAATTGCTCGAAAAGAAGCAGCAGCATGGGGACAGGGTGCTCGTCAGATGGAAAACCGCGCCCGCTGGACGGCGCGCGGCGGGTCAGGTCAGTCGGTCACAGTCGTGTGGATAGCTGGCGGGTGAGTGGCCGATGACGTATCGGCGATCTGGAATCTGAAAGGCGTCATCCGTCTCTCCTTCACTGGCATGGCCGCGATACGGCCCATCCCGCGATGCGCCGCCTGCGCACGATTTCCGTGCTGCATGCCCTGTGGGAGTCCCCCGTCGGAAGGTAGGTTAGACATAAAACGCTCTGCACGGCAATCGAGACTCAGAATGCAGGCCCGGATGCGAAGCGGGGCGCCGAGATGAATGCGGCGCCCCGCCCGAACCGGGTCTTCAGACCCCAGCGATCACATCTTGCACTTGGAAGCGTTCGGGTCTTCCAGGTTGTCGATGATCTTGCTGATCGTGCGGATGTCGTACTCGGTGTCCGACACCTTGTAGACTTCCTGCTGGTAGATCGCGTGGATCGGGAAGTGGTTCTTGTTGAACTTGAACGGGCCGCGCACGGAATCGAACTTGGCGGCTTCCAGCGCCTTCCGCACCGCGTCCTTGTCCTTGATGTTGCCCTTGGTGGCGGCCACCGCCGAGGCGATCAGGTTCATCGCATCATAGGACTGCGCGCCGTAGAAGGTCGGCGTGTCCTTGTGCTTCTTCTTGTAATCGCCGACGAACTTGGTGTTGGTGGCATAGGGCAGGTCGGGCGCCCAGAACAGGCCGAAATAGGTGTCGAGCGCGACATCCTTCTGCAGCTTCAGCGTCACCGCATCGATGGTGAACACGGAATAGAGCGGGATTTCCTTCTTCAGGCCCGACTGGCTGTACTGCGTGTAGAACTGCACGCCCCAGCGGCTGGGATAGAAGACGTAGACCGCATCGGGCTTGGCGGCGCGGATCTTGGAAATCTCGGCCGAGAAGTCGAGCTGGTCAGGCCACTTGGTCATGTCCTGGCCGACCACCTGGCCCTTGAACGTGGCCTTCACGCCGTTGGCCATGTCCTGGCCGGCGGCGTAGTTCGGCGCCACGATGTAGAGTTTCTTGACGCCCTTCTGGTTCAGCAGCTCACCGACGCCCATCGGGTTCTGCTCGTTGGCCCAGGAGGCGGCGAAGAAATACGGGTTGCACTGCTCGCCGGCCAGCGGCGAGGGGCCGGCATTGGCGCTGATCAGGAAGGTCTTGCTGTCGACCACCGGCTTGTAGGAGGCCAGCAGCACGTTCGACCAGATATAGCCGGCGACGAAATCGACCTTGTCGCGCTGCAGCAGCTTCTCGGTCTTCTGCTTGCCGACTTCCGGCTTCTGCTCATCGTCTTCATAGACGACCTCGACCGGGATGCCGCCCATCTTGCGGCCCATATGCTCCAGCGCCAGCTCGACGCTGTTCTTCATGTCCTGGCCGTAGGCCGCGTTCGGGCCCGACAGGGTGGTGACGAAACCGATCTTGATCTTCTTGGCCGCCTGCGCTTGCGCCGGCTGAACCATCATCGGCATGGCGGCAAATGCCAGCGCCGTGGTCATGGTGAGCAGCGTGGAAAATTTCATGGTCGGGCCTCCCTCATTACCCTTGCGGTCCCCGCATTGATTGCCGGGATGCCGTTGTTGCCTCAATACCGGTCTGCCCGCCGGATGGCGCGCATGCCCCATTACGCACTCTACTGCATGCCTTTGTTCGGTGTCCCGCGCGGCCTGGGCCGCATGAGCGCCATCAAAGGCTTATTGCGGTGCAGCGAAATTCCTCGCCCGATAATACGGCAAAATAGTGCGTATATCGCACGAATCCCCTCGTTGCCCCTTCTGAATTCTTATGTTCTCGCAGGTACTATAATGCCGGTTCGAAGCGCCGCAAGCACTATTCTGCATGCGCCACCTCTCAAGCCTCAGTTTCGCTGGCGCAGCACGAAACGCTGCACCTTGCCGGTTTCGGTTCGCGGCAGAGCGTCGATGAATTCGATGGCGCGCGGATACTTGTAGGGCGCGATCTCGGCCTTCACGAAATCCTGCAGGGCCTTGGCGGTTTCTGCGCCGGCCTTCGACTTGTCGCGCAGCACCACATAGGCCTTCACGATCTGACCGCGTTCGGGGCAGGGCGCGCCGATCACCGCGCATTCCTGCACCAGCGGATGCAGCATCAGCACGGCTTCCACCTCGGGGCCCGAGATGTTGTAGCCGGCCGAGATGATCATGTCGTCGGCGCGGGCCTGGTACCAGTAATAGCCGTCCTCATCGCACATGTAGGCGTCGCCGGTGAAGTTCCAGCCATTCTGCACATAGGCTTTCTGGCGCTCCGGGTTGTCGAGATAGCGGCAGCCGACGGGGCCGCGGATCGCCAGCCGGCCGACCGTGCCGGGCGGCACCGGCTTGCCGTCCCTGTCGAAGATCGCGGCCTCGTAGCCGGGGATCGGCCTGCCGGTGGCGCCGGGGCGGATGCCGTCGCCTTCCGATGTGATGAAGATGTGCAGGATCTCGGTGCCGCCCAGGCCGTCGATCAGCTTCACGCCCGTGGCGTCATACCAGCCCTGCCAGACCGGCAGCGGCAGGGTCTCGCCGGCCGAGACGCCTTTTTTGAGCGAGGAGATGTCGTAATCCTTCACCATGTCGGTCATCGCGCGATAGGCGGTTGGCGCGGTGAACAGGATGGTGACTTTCTTCTGCTGGATCGTCTCCAGCATCTTCTGCGGATTGTACTGCTCGACCAGCACGGTGCTGGCGCCCACATGCATGGGGAAGGTGACCAGCGCGCCCAGGCCGAAGGTGAAGGCCAGTGGCGGCGAGCCGGTGAAGATGTCGTCTTTCGTCGGCCGCAGCACATAACGGTTGAAGGTGTCGCAGATCGCCATCACGTCGCGATGGAAATGCATGCAGCCCTTCGCCGGCCCGGTGGTGCCCGAGGTGAAGGCGATCAGGCAGACATCGTCCCAGGCGGTGTCCAGCGTTTCGAATTCCGCCGGCTTGGACGCCATCAGGCTTTCGAGCGAGCCTTCGTCATCCTGGTAGAAATAGACGGCGCGCTTCAGGTTCTTCGATTCCTTCAGCGTGGTTTCCATCTCGTCGCGCAGGCGCCAGTCGCAGATCGCCAGCTCGATCTCGGCCTTCTCGGTCATGAAGGTGAGTTCGCGCCAGCGATAGAGCGGCATGGTGGCGACCGCGATGGCGCCCACTTTCATCACCGCGAACCAGCAGGCGACATACATCGGATTGTTGGGCGAACGCAGCAGCACGCGGTTGCCCGGCTTCACGCCCAGGTCCTGCACCAGCACATGGGCGATGCGGTTGGCGGTTTCCAGCAGGCGGGAATAGGTCCAGACCTCGTCGTTGTAGTAGATGACAGGCCGGTTGCCGTGGATCGCCGCCTGTTTGTCCAGCAGCTCGCGGGCGCAGTTCATGCGCTTTGGGTAGGCCTTCAGTTCCGGCAGGGTATCCCACAGCATCACCGGCCACTGGTCCTGCGGCGGCAGGTGGTCGCGGGCGAATGTGTCGACATGAGCGGATGGCTCGAACCTATGCATGATGCACCTCGGAATGGGGAGAGGCGGGTTCGGCGATCGGGACGGGGAGGTCGATACGCACCGCATCTGACGGCGGTGTCGGACGTCCGGCCGCATCATGGGCGCGGACGTAATAGGTGTAGCGCAGGCCGCCCAGCACCATCTTGTCGGTATGCTTGGTCGACTTCACGGCCTCGGTGACGCGGGCGGCGCTGTCATCCTCGGCGCGATAGACATTGTAGCCGGCAATCGGCGACGCGCCGGCCTCGGCCTTTTTCCAGCTCAGCTTCACGATGCCGTGCTCGACGGTGGCGGTGAGGCCCGCGCCGCCCTCGGGCCAGCGCGGCCCAAGCCCGTCGGTGGCGTCCGGCGGCGCCTGGTTCACGCCCTTGGGCCAGAGGAAGCAGGTCACTTCCTTGAAATTCTCGTCGAGCTGCTTGCAGACGTTGCAGTAGATGCAGCGCACGATCTGGTCGGCGCGGCCCTGCGCCACCTTCTTCGGCCAGTCGGGATCGGCCAGCAGCTGGCGCGCCATGCCGATCATGTCGGCCTGGCCATTTTGCAGAAGAGCTTCCGCATCTGCAGGATCACTGATCTTGCCGGCCGAGATCACCGGCACGGTATAGCCCTTGGCGTTGATATACTGCTTCACGCTGGCTGCCAGATGGGCATGCGGCAGCGGCGGATACCAGTCGCCGGGCATGCAGCGGTCGCCGGAATAACCCGTGTAGGGATAGAGCGGCTGGCCTTCGCGATGCACCGCATCCTCGAACTTGCCCCCGACCGACAGCGAGATGTAGTTCACGCCAAGCTGCGCCATGCGCAAGGCGATCAGCTTGGCATCTTCCACCGTATAGCCTTCCTTGATCGCCTCTTCGGCCAGGAAACGCACGCCCACGGTCCAGTCGCTGCCGGCATATTTGCGCACGCTGGCCATCACGCGGCCGAACATGGCCAGCCGGCCTTCCAGCGTGCGGCCGTCATACTCGTCGCGGCGCGGATTACGGCGCGAGAGGAAGGACGACAGCGTATAGGCATGGGCCGAATGCAGCTCCACGCCGTCATAGCCGGCCTGGCGCGCGCGGGCGGCGGCCTGGCCGAACTGCTCGATGATGCGTTCGATGTCTTCGGGGCTGAGGCTGTCGATGGTCTGGCGCCAGCCCGAGCGCGCGACCTTCAGGAAATGGATGATCTGCGGCACCACCTTGCTGTCGGAGGTGGCATGTACCTGGTTCACCAGTTCGCGGTGGCCGGGGATGAATTCGTCGTCCGACAGGCGCAGCAGCGGGCCGGACTTGTTGGAATGCACCGCCGTGGCTTCCACCACGATCAGGCCGACATTGCCCTGGGCGTAGCGCACATAACGGTCGATGATCGGCTGGTTGACGAAACCGTCCTCGCCCGACAGGCGCGTCACCATCGCCGGCACCGCGATGCGGTTGGGCAGGGTGATTCCGTTCAGCGCCAGCGGTTCGAGAATCTTCATGCCCGGTTACCAGATTCTTGGGTCTTCTCAGCGGCCCAGGCGGCATAGGTCTGGCCGGCGATCACCAGCTTGTTGATCTCGGTGGTGCCCTCGTAGATGCGCAGGGCGCGCACTTCGCGATACAGGCTTTCCACCATATTGCCCTTCGTCACACCCAGGCCGCCCCAGAGCTGCACAGCGGAATCGATCACGCGCTGGGCTGCTTCGGTGGCATACATCTTGGCCATCGAGGCCTCGCGGGTGACGCGGGCGGCGCCCATATCCTTGGTCCAGGCGGCGCGGTAGATCAGCAGGGCCGAGGCATCGATCTCGGTGGCCATGTCGGCGATCCTGGCCTGGGTGAGCTGGTAATCGGCCAGCCTCTGGTCGAACACGCGGCGCTCGTGCACGCGATGCAGCGCCTCGTCCAGCGCGCGTCGGGCGAAACCGAGCGCGGCCGCGCCGACGGTAGAGCGGAAGACGTCGAGATTGCTCATGGCGATCTTGAAACCCTCGCCGGGCTGGCCGATCAGGTTGCCGGCCGGCACCACGCAATCCTTGAACTCGAGACGGCCGAGCGGATGCGGCGCGATCACGTCGATGCGTTCGGGCACGCTGAAACCCGGCGTGCCGGCCTCGACCACGAAAACCGCCAGCCCCTTGGCGCCGGGTGCGTCACCAAGGCGGGCGACGACCGTATACTGGTCGGCGATGCCGCCGTTGGAAATCCAGGTCTTCATGCCGTTCAGGCGATAGCCTTGCCCATCCGGCACCGCGACTGTGCTGACATTGGCCACATCCGAGCCGGCATCGGGTTCCGACATGGCCAGCGCCGCGATCCTGTCGCCACGCGCCACGCCGGGCAGCCAGCGCTGCTTCTGCTCCGGTGTGCCGAACAGGCTGATCGGGCCCGAACCCAGGCCCTGCATGACGAAGGCGAAATCGGCCAGACCGTGATGGTAGGCGAGGATTTCGCGCGCCAGCGCCAGCGAACGCACTTCCAGCTTCTCCAGCGTGCCGCCACCATCCTTGGGCACGGTGAGGCCGAGGAAGCCGTCGCGGCCGAGCTGCTTCACGAAGCCGCGGCAGACCGCGTCGATATCCTCGTGCTCGTCGTGATGGGCGGCATGCTGCTTCGCCCAGGCCTGCAGGTTCTTCGCCAGCAGGCGGTGGCGGTCCTCGAAGAAGGGCCAGGCAAGATAGCTGGTATCGGCCATCTCAGTTGCCCTCGAAGACGGGTTTCTGCTTCGCCACGAAGGCGTGATAGGCGCGGGCGAAATCCTGCGTCTGCATGCAGATCGCCTGGGCCTGCGCTTCGGCTTCGATGGCGGCATCCAGGTCCATCGACCATTCCTGGTGCAGGCAGGTCTTGGTGATGCCATGGGCGAAAGTCGGGCCGTCGCTCAGTTCCTTCGCCAGCGCCTTGGCTTCCGCAAGCACCTGCTCGGGCGCCACCAGCCGGTTGTAAAAGCCCCAGCGTTCGCCTTCCTCGGCGCTCATGCTGCGGCCGGTATAGAGCAGTTCGGCGGCGCGGCCCGAGCCGATGATGCGCGGCAGGATGTTGCAGGCGCCCATGTCGGCGCCGGCGAGGCCGACGCGGGTGAACAGGAAGGCGGTCTTGGTGCGCGGCGTCGCCAGCCGCAGGTCGGAAGCCATGGCGAGGATCGCGCCGGCGCCGGCGCAGACGCCGTCGATGGCGGCGATGATCGGTTGCGGGCAGTGGCGCATGGCCTTCACCAGGTCGCCGGTCATGCGGGTGAAGGCCAGAAGCCCGGCCATGTCGCCGGACTCTTTCATTTTCACCAGCGGGCCGATGATCTCGTGCACGTCGCCGCCGGAGCAGAAATTGCCGCCCTCGCCGGTGATCACCACCGTCTTCACGTCGCTGACATAGTTCAGCGCGCGGAAAGTGTCGCGCAGCTCTGCGTAAGAGTCGAAGGTGAGCGGATTCTTGCGCTCGGGCCGGTTCAGCGTGACGGTGACGACCTTGCCCTCGACCGACCAGCCGAAATGCTTGGGTTTGAAATCCCTGGCCAGCTTGCTCACGGCTTATCTCCCTTGTCCGGCTCGACGGCGTTCTGGTGCACCGACTGTTTCAACCGGCCCAGCAACTGGAACAGCTGCTGCATGTCCTGGCGGCTGAGGCCCGCCATCATGGCGTCGATCCAGCCTTCATGTTCCGGCGTCATCGCATCGAAGGCCTTCTTGCCCGCAGGCGTCAGGCTGACATGGCTGGAGCGGCGGTCGCGCGCCGACGGTGTGCGCTTCACCAGGCCTTCCTCCACCAGCCGGTCGGTCAGGCCGGTGATGTTGCCGTTGGACACCATCATGCGGGCCGACAGCTCGCTCATGGTCAGGCCATCCGGCGCGCGGTCGAGCTGGGCCAGCAGGTCGAAGCGGGGCAGGGTGGTATCGAAACGCTCGCGCAGGGCCGTGCGCACATTCTGCTCGATCAGGCTGGAGCAGGTGAGCAGTCGCAGCCACAGCCGCAATTCCAGCTTGTCGTCGCGGGTAGCCGCGGTTTCGCGGTCGTTGGCCGGCGCGGGCGCCGGCTGGCGCAGTTCGCTCATGACATCACCTCTCCCCCCGCAATCGCGATGCACTGGCCGGTCACCGAGCCGGCCGCATCGCCGGCCAGCCACAGCACGGCATCGGCCACTTCCTCGGGCCGGATCAGGCGGCCCTGCGGATTGCTTTTCGCCAGTTCGGCGCGCGCGTCTTCCGCGCTGCGTCCGGTTTTTTTCACGATGGTATCGATGGTGGCGGCCGTCATCTCGGTATCGACGTAACCGGGGCAGACGGCATTCACCGTGATGCCCTGCGTGGCATATTCGCGGGCCAGGGCGCGCGTCAGGCCCACCACACCATGTTTGGCGGCCACATAGGCGGCCACATAGGCATAGCCGGTGAGGCCGGCCGTGGAGGCGACATTGACGATGCGACCCTGTTTGCGTTCAAGCATGCCGCCGATGGCGGCACGGGTGACGTGGAACACGCTGGAAAGGTTGACGCCCAGCATCTGGTCCCAGTGTTCGGCCGTCATCTTCGCAAAGGGCTGGCTGGCGCCGTAGCCGGCGTTATTCACCAGGATATCGATGGCGCCGTTGGCAGCGATGGCCTGCCGCACCATCGCTTCGGCAGCAGCGGCATCGGTCAGGTCGGCGGCAAAGGCGGCGGTGCGGCCGCCCAGTGCCGTGCGGCGCTGTTCCAGCAATTCGGCATCGCGGCCGCAGAGCGAGAGCGTTGCCCCCTGGGTGGCGAAGGCCTGGGCGATGGCCCAGCCGATGCCACGGGTCGCGCCGGTGACCAGCACGTGGCGACCGGCGAAGGCCATCGTCCTGTGCGGCTGCTGCGTCTGCGTGGTGTCCCGCGGTTGTGCCGTCACGCCAACCCTCCCGAATATTGTTTTAAGTCTAAAATAATTTCGGCGGCGAGACAAGACCATGCAGCGAGTGTATTGGACCGGCTCCGCCGCAGTCACAGCGCGACGGGCGAGGTCTGGTATGGTAAATAAAGACTGGCCGATTCGCGGGGGTGGCAAGCGCAATGAGCAAGGCGCAATTCAGCAGGATTCCGGTAGTTGTCATGGTTGCCGTGCTGGCGCTAGCTGGCTGTAATTCCATGAACATTGGCGGCAGCACGGCGAATGCCGGGAGCAGCGGGTCCGGCGGTCCGCCGCCGCAGATTTCTGGCATCGCGTTGCCTGAGGGCTATTCGCTGGATGCCGATCGCACCATCATCCTGGGCGAAGGCGACCGCTGGATCGGCCGGCTGTCCTACAGCATCAACACCTCGGCCGATGCGATGTTCGATTTCATCCGTTCGCAGATGGCCAATCATGGCTGGAAAGAGGTGGCCGTGGTGCGCGCCGAGACCAGCCAGCTCACCTATCTGTCGGGCGATGCCGACCGCGTCGCCTCGATCCTGATCACCCGCAGCACGCTGTATGGTTCGAAGGTCGACATGACCGTGTCGCCCTCGTCGGGCAGCGGTTCGATCTCGTCGGGCCGCGCGCCGGTACAGCGCCGCTGAGTTTCCGGCCCTCAGCCGAAAGTTAGCTGAAAGCCTTGAAGGTGATGAGCGTGAAGGTGTCCTTCACGCCGGGGATGGTCTGCAGCCTGTTGACCACGAAATGGCCGATATCCTGCCCGTCGAGCAGGTAGCATTTCATCATCAGATCGTACTGGCCGGAGGTGGAATGCACCTCGGAAACCTGCTCGATTTCCTCGACCGCCTTCACCGCCACGTCATAGGCGCGGCCCAGCTCGCATTTCACCATCACGAAAATCGTCTGCATCGCCGGCTCCGTTCGCTTTGCTGTCGCGGACTGTAAACGAAGCCGCCCGCCGCAGCCAAGGGGCGGCGCACGGAGTCAGGCCCGAGACAGCACCAGGGAGATCAGGACGCCCGGCGGCTGGGGCGCAGCAGGAAATCGGGGACATGGTCGCCCATGCCGATCACCGGCGGCTCGCGATCCTCGCGGCTGTCCCGGCGGTTGCGGTCCCGGTCACTGCGATCACGGTCACCCCGATCACGGCGTGGTTCGGCCTGTTCGGTGCGGGCCTGCTGCTCGTGGCGCGGCCTGTCCTCGCGCGCCTTGTCCCCGCGCGGTTTGTCAGGGCGCGACTTGTCGCGGCGCGGCCCGCGTTCGCGCGGCTTGCGCTCGCCCTGGGCCTCGGCGGCAACCGGCTCGTTCGCCGGCTCGGCGTAGGCGGGCTGCGGCTCCATCGAGGCATCGCTGGCCTGCGGTTCGCGGGTGCGGTTGCTGCGGCGCTTGCGGTCGCCGTCGCGATCCCGGCCACGGCCGCCGCGACCGCGGCTCTTGCGCTCGTCGCCGCGTTCGGCGCGGTCCTCGCCGCCTTCGGCCTCGTCATGGGCAAAGCCGTGCAGTTCCATCACCGGGATGTCGCGCTGGATCAACCGGGTGATGGCGGAGAGATACTTGCCATCCTCGCCGGCCACCAGTGTGAAGGCGCGGCCGTTCATGCCGGCGCGACCGGTGCGGCCGATGCGGTGCACGTAGTCTTCCGGATGGGTCGGCACATCGAAATTGAACACATGGGTTAGGCCCTGGACGTCGAGGCCGCGCGCGGCCACGTCGGAGGCGACCAGAATGCCGATCTCGCCTTTCTTGAACTTCTCCAGCGTGGCGGTACGCGCCGACTGGTCCATGTCGCCATGCAGCGCAGCGGCATCGAAGCCGTGGCGGATCAGCGATTTTGCCAGGATATCCACGTCGCGCTTGCGATTGCAGAAGATGATGGCGTTCTTCACATCCTCGTTGCGGATCAGCGTGCGCAGGGCCTCGCGCTTCATGCGATGCGAAACCTGGATCTGGAACTGCGCGATCGATTCCGCCGTGGTGGCCTGGCGGGCAACCTCGATTTCCTTCGGGTTGCTGAGAAACTTGTCGGCCAGCTTGCGCATCTCGGGCGCCATGGTGGCCGAGAAGAACAGGGTCTGGCGCAGCGGCGGCAGCATTTTGCCGATCCGCTCGATATCGGGCATGAAGCCCATGTCCAGCATGCGGTCGGCTTCGTCGATCACGAAGATCTGCACGCCGGTCAGCATCACCTTGCCGCGCTCGAAATGGTCGATCAGACGGCCCGGCGTGGCGATCAGCACGTCGACGCCGCGATCCAGCAGCTTTTCCTGTTCGGTGTAGTTGACGCCGCCGATCAGCAGCGCCATCGAAAGCGGTGAATTCTTGCCGTATTTGTCGAAGCTCTGGGCCACCTGGTCGGCCAGCTCGCGGGTCGGTTCCAGGATCAGGGCGCGCGGCATGCGCGCACGGGCACGGCCGCCGGCCAGGATGTCGATCAGCGGCAGGGTGAAGCCGGCGGTCTTGCCGGTGCCGGTCTGGGCGGTGCCGAGCACATCGCGGCCCATCAGCACGATCGGGATCGCCTGTGCCTGGATCGGGGTGGGGGTCGTGTAGCCAGCTTCGGCGACAGCCTTGAGAACCGGCTCGCTCAAGCCTAGATCAACAAATTCCATGGATTTCCGTAATGTCTTGACGGCGTCAGCACAGATGCGCACCGTCCGCCGGCGGACAAGACCACAGCGTACCCCCTGAGTCAATGCCAAACTCAGCGGCTAGAAACAGCAAAATCAATCGGTTATCGTGCATTTCCTGATTTTTTCCGTAGCCGGAGAGCCCCGATGAAGCTGATCGACGAGATCGTTGCCAACAAGGACCAACTGACTGCCTGGCGGCGCGATCTGCACATGCATCCCGAAACCGCCTTCGAGGAACACCGCACCGCCGATTTCGTCGCCAAGACGCTGGAATCCTTCGGCATGCCGGTGCATCGCGGCCTGGCCAAGACCGGCGTGGTCGGCACGCTGAAGGCCGGCAAGGGCAACCGCGCCATCGGTCTGCGCGCCGACATGGACGCGCTGGACCTGGTCGAGATGAACGCGTTCGACCACAAGTCGAAGCACGAGGGCAAGATGCATGGCTGCGGCCATGACGGCCACACCATCATGCTGCTGGGCGCGGCGCAGTATCTGGCCAAGGCGAAGAATTTCGACGGCACGGTGCATTTCATCTTCCAGCCGGCGGAAGAGAACCTGGCCGGCGGCAAGGTGATGGTGGACGATGGCCTGTTCACCAAGTTTCCCTGCGAGTCCGTGTTCGGCATGCACAACATGCCCGGCATCGATGTGGGCAAGTTCGCCGTGCGCGTCGGCCCGATGATGGCCTCGGCCGACATGTTCTGGATCAAGGTGAAGGGCGTCGGTGCCCATGGCGCCTATCCGCATCGTGGCGTCGACCCGGTGGTGATCGCGGCCGAGATCATCCTGGCGCTGCAGAGCATCGTCGGCCGCAATGTCGATCCGATGAATTCGGCGGTGGTGAGCTGCTGCCAGATCCAGGGTGGCCATACCACCAACGTGATCCCGGAAGATGTGATGATCGCCGGCACCACGCGCGCCTTCCTGCCCGAAGTGCAGGACATGATCGAGAGCCGCCTGAAGCAGATCGCGACCGGCATCGCCGCGGCCCATGGCGCCAGCGCCACCGTGGATTACCAGCGCCGCTACCCGCCCACCATCAACACGGCCGACGAAACCGAGATGGCCGCCAATGCCGCGGCCATGGTGGTTGGCGGCGACAACGTGCTGCGCAACCTCAATCCCAGCATGGGGGCGGAGGATTTTGCCTGGATGCTGCGCGAAAAGCCGGGTTCCTATGTGTGGATCGGCAATGGCGCCGGCGAAGGCAGCTGCATGGTCCACAACCCGCGCTACGACTTCAACGACGATGTGCTGCCGATCGGCGCCAGCTACTGGTCACGGCTGGTCGAGACGATCCTGCCGGCAAGCTGAACCGGATACGGGCGGGGATAATGGGCTTCAAGGTGAAGTTCTGGGGCGTTCGCGGCAGCATCGCAACGCCGTCCCCGCGCCATATCGGCTTCGGCGGCAACACATCCTGCGTCGAACTGAAGATCGGCAACCGCGTCGTCATCCTCGATGCCGGCACCGGCATCCGCAACCTGGGCCACTGGCTGCTGCGCCGCAATGTCACGCGCGGCGACCTGTTCCTCTCGCACACGCATTGGGACCATATCAACGGCTTCCCGTTCTTCTCGCCGGCTTTCAAGGCGGACCGCCATTTCACCATCCATGCCGGCCATCTGATCGACAAGGGCGGCATCGGCCGGGTGCTGGCGTCGCAAATGCAGCAGCCTTTCTTTCCGGTGCCGCTGGAGAAGATGGGCGCCAGCATCGACAACGTCGATTTCCGGGCCGGCGACAGTTTCAACCTGGGCAGCAATATCAGGGTCCGCACTGCGCCGCTGAACCATCCGGACGGCGCCACCGCCTACCGGTTCGAGTATGGCGGCAAGTCGGTCTGCTATGTCACCGACACCGAGCATGTGCCGGGCAAACCCGACCAGAACATCCTGGGTCTGATCGAGGGAGCCGACCTGGTGATCTACGACAGCACCTATACCGACAAGGAATTCGAGAAGCATGTCGGCTGGGGGCACTCGACCTGGCAGGAGGGGGTGCGGCTTTGTCGCGCGGCCAATGTCAAGACCCTTGCGATTTTCCATCATGATCCCGATCATGAGGACCTGTTCATGGAGGCCCTGGAAGCCGAGGCGAGACAACTCTGGTCCGGGGCCCTGGTGGCGCGTGAGAACATGCGCGTCAATCTGCTGTAAGGGGGAAACATGGCACGGCTCTATCTGGTGCGTCACGCCAAGGCGGCCGCGCGGTTCGACGAAGATCCCGATCCCAGCCTCTCGGAAGAGGGCAAGGAGGCGGCAGTCGATCTCGCCCTGCAGCTCGAAAACCTGGGGCCGATCCCGATCTATACCTCGCCGATGGAGCGCGCCCGCGAAACCGCGCTGCCGCTGGCCAACCGCTGGGGCGTGATCCCCGAGGTGAGCGCCGCCTTCAGCGAAATCCCGACCCCGCCCGAGATCGCCCAGCAGGGCATCAAGGCCCGCGGCCCCTGGCTGCAGCAGCTGGCTGGCCAGCGTTATCCGACCCAGCCGCCGATCATCCGCGCCTGGCGCGAGGGCCTGATCGGCATGTTGCGATCCTGTCGCAGCGACACCATCGTATTCACCCATTTCATGGTGATCAACGCGGCGCTCAGCGCGGCGCTGAACGACGACCGCATGGTGGTCGCGCAGCCCGATTACTGTTCCTGCACCGTGATCGAGGCTACCTCGCGCGGCCTCAACCTGCTGACGCGCGGCATCGAGGCTGCGACCAAGGTCCTGTAGGGCGGGCCGGCGCTCGCCCGCCGAATGGCTTGGCCCGGGCCTGCCGGCCCGGTTAGACTGGCTTGGTTAGACTGCGATCGGCCGGACTGACCATGGCCGGCTGCCGAGGAAATGTCCCGCGATGAACATGAAGCCCGAGATCAAGACCGCGCCCGCCAGCATGCCCGACGGTTATGTGCTGGAGGATCAGGTCGGCCATCTGATCCGTCGGGCGCATCAGCGGCACACCGCCCTGTTTATTGCCATGATCGGCGATGCCCAGGTGACGCCGACGCAATATGCCGCGCTGGTGAAGCTGTATGAGATGGGCGAGCTGTCGCAGAACCATCTCGGCCGGCTGACCGCAATGGACCCGGCCACCATCCAGGGCGTGATCCGCCGGCTCACCGGCCGCAAGCTGATCTCGCATCGCCCGGACAAGAACGACAAACGCCGCCGCTGCCTGAGCCTGACATCGAGCGGCCGCGAACTGGTCGAACGCCTGCTGGCCAATGGTCCGAAAGTAAGCAAGGCGACGCTCGATCCGCTCTCGCCGGCCGAGCAGCAGCAGTTCCTCGCGCTGCTCAAGCGCATCACATAAGCCTTTTCACTCGATTTTCGCTTCATGCTGCACTGCCGCATTGCTGTGCAGGCGATGCTTATATTTTGACGTTGACTCTTTTGAGGCAGCATCGCAGCATCATATGCACACGAATGATGTTGTCCGTGCAGGGCGGACAACGCAGCGGGATGCCAGCGGGGAGGCCCCAAGTCCAATGGCGTCGTATGTGCGTCCGACGAGTCTGGAGGAGGCGCTCAAGCATCTGAGCGCTATTCACGCCAATGCGGTCATCCTGGCCGGTGGCACCGATTTCTATCCGGCCCGCGTCGGCAGGGCGCTGGACGAGGATGTGCTGGACATCACCGGCATCCCCTATCTGCAGGGCATCGGCGAAAGCGACGAAGGCTGGCGCATCGGCGCCACCACCAGCTGGAGCGCGGTGGCCAATGCCGACCTGCCGCCGCTTTTCGATGCCCTGCGCCAGGCCGCGCGCCAGATCGGCGGCACGCAGATCCAGAATTCCGGCACCGTGGCGGGCAATCTGTGCAACGCCTCGCCGGCGGCCGACAGCGTGCCGCCGCTGCTGGCGATGCGGGCGAAGGTGGAAATCCACGGCCGCAACGGCCGGCGCGAGGTGCCGTTAAACGATTTCATCACCGGCAATCGCCGCACGGTGCTGAAGCCCGGCGAGCTGGTTTCCGCCGTGCTGGTGCCGCGCCCGAAGAAGGAGGCGCGCAGCGTGTTCCTCAAGCTTGGCGCGCGCGAATACCTGGTGATTTCGATTGCCATGGTCGCCGTGGTGCTGGAGAACGAAGGCGGCGTGGTGTCGGGCGCCAGCGTGGCGGTGGGCGCCTGCTCGGCGGTGGCCCAGCGCCTGTCCTTCCTCGAATCCGAACTGATCGGCCGCCGGGTGAATGCCGCGCTGGCCAACCGCGTGAAACCGGCGCATTTCGATGCGCTGTCGCCCATCGACGACATCCGCGCCACGGCCGGTTATCGCCGCGAGGCCGCAGAGGTGCTGGTGCGGCGCGCACTGACCGTGCTGGGCAAGCAGAAGGGGAACTGAGGTCCGATGCGTCTGATCGTCAATGGAAAGCCGCATACCTACCAGGGTTCGCCGCTGAAACGCCTGAGCGACGTGCTGCGCGACGACCTGGGCCTGACCGGCACGAAGGTCGG
The DNA here is from genome assembly GCA_046294345.1 of Ferrovibrio sp. Lineage (GTDB taxonomy): Bacteria > Pseudomonadota > Alphaproteobacteria > Ferrovibrionales > Ferrovibrionaceae > Ferrovibrio. Next base: position 78,525 of record JBKBJT010000009.1, on the reverse strand, counting down.
CTGCAATGCCGGCGATTGCGGCGCCTGCACGGTGATGCTGGCAGGCAGGCAGGTCTGTTCCTGCCTGACCCCGGTCGGGCAGGCCGTCGGCCAGCCGGTGGTGACGGTGGAAGGCCTGAAGGCCCATGGCAGCCTGTCGCGCCTGCAGCGCGCGTTCCTGAAGCACGGCGCCGCGCAATGCGGCATCTGCACGCCCGGCATGCTGATGGCGGCGACCGACCTGCTGGCCGAAACCGCGCGCCCGAGCGAAAGCCAGGTGATGGACGCCATCGGCGGCGTGCTGTGCCGCTGCACCGGCTATCGCAAGATCGTCGAGGCCGTGCTGGATGCTTCGCGCACGCCCGACCTGCCGCCGCAGCCCGCACTGGGCCATGCAGTCGGTGCGCGCAGCGTGAAGGTCGATGGCCAGGCCAAGGTGGATGGCAGCGAGAAATATGGCGCCGACTACATTCCGGCCGATGCCCTGTGGCTGCGCGTGATCCGCAGCCCGCATGCCCGCGCCACGTTCACGCTGGGCGATTTCTCGGATGCGATCCGCAAATACGGCCTTGAGCGGGTGTTTACGGCCGCCGACGTGCCGCGCAATGGTTTCGCCATTTTTGAGGCCAAGGACCAGCCGGTGCTGGCCGACGGGCTGGTGCGTTATCGCGGCGAGGCGGTGATCGCCCTGGTCGGCCCGCGCGAGGCGGTGGAAGCCGTGAAGCCGGAAGACCTGCCGATCCAGTACGTGCCGGAAGAGCCGGTCAGCGGCGTGATCGCTGCTGCCGCGGCAGATGCCAAGCTGGTGCAGGCCGACAAGCCGGGCAACGTGCTGATCCGCGGCAACGTCACCAAGGGCGATGTCGAGCAGGGCTTTACCCAGGCTGCCGCCATCGTCGAAGGCCGGTTCCAGACCAGTTTTGTCGAGCATGCGTATATCGAGCCGGAAGCCGGCTGGGCCATCCGTGTCGGCGACCGGATCGAGATCCATGCCACCACCCAGGCGCCCTATATGGATCGCGACGAGGTGGCGAGCGTGATGCAATTGCCGCCCGACCGCGTGCGTATCGTGCCCACGGCCTGCGGCGGCGGCTTCGGCGGCAAGCTGGATGTTTCCGTGCAGCCGCTGATCGCGCTGGCGGCCTGGAACCTCAATCGCCCTGTGGCCTGCGTCTACACGCGGCCGGAAAGCATGGCCTCCAGCACCAAACGCCATCCGGCGCGCATCAGCGCAAAATTCGGCGCAGCCAAGGACGGCAGGCTGGTGGCCGTTGAAACCCATGCCGACTTCGATACCGGTGCCTATGCCAGCTGGGGGCCGACAGTCGCCAATCGCGTGCCGGTGCATGCCAGCGGCCCGTATCTGGTGCCGCATGTGAAGAACCGCAGCTGCGCGCTGCTCACCAATGCGCCGCCGTCCGGCGCCTTCCGCGGCTTCGGCGTGCCGCAGGCCGCGATTGCTCATGAAACCCTGATGGACGACCTGGCCGAACGGCTGAAGATCGACCGGCTGGAAATCCGTCACCGCAACGCTTTGCGCGCCGGCGACCTGACCGCGACCAGCCACAAGCTGGAGCATTCGGCCGGTCTGGCTGCCTGCATCGACGCCCTGCGGCCGCAATGGCAGGCCCTGAAGGCCGAGGCCGAGGCCTTCAATGCCCGCCGCAAGGGCGTGCGGCGCGGCGTGGGTATCGGCTGCATGTGGTATGGCCTGGGCAATACCTCGATCTCGAATCCCTCCACCATGCGGATCGCCCTGCGCGCCGATGGTCGTGTGTTCTTCTACAATGGTGCCGTCGATATCGGGCAGGGGTCGAACACCATCTTCGTGCAGATCCTGGCCGATGCGCTGGGCGTGACGATGGATCGCATCGACTACGTGATGGGCGATACCGACCGCACGGAGGATGCCGGCAAGACCTCGGCCTCGCGGCAGACCTTCGTGTCGGGCAAGGCGGTGGAACTGGCGGCCCGCGACCTGCGCGGCCAGATCCTGCGGCTGGCCAATGCCGGCGATCAGGCGAAGCTGGCTTTTGATGGCGTCTCGTTGGTGGTGGAGGATGGCGGCGTGGTGCGCCGCATCGATCTGGCTGCCCTGCCGCGCCTGAACGACAATGGCGACGTGCTGATGGGCGAAGGACGGTTCGATCCGCCCACCACTATGCTGGATGCCAATGGTCAGGGTGTGCCCTATGCCACCTATGGCTTCGCGGCGCAGATGGCGCTGGTCGAGGTGGATACCGAACTCGGCACCGTGAAGGTGAAGAAAATCATTGCCGCTCACGATGTGGGCAAGGCCGTGAATCCAACCCAGGTGGAAGGCCAGATCCATGGCGGCATCGCGCAAGGACTGGGCCTTGCGCTGATGGAGGAATATCTGCCGGGCCGCACCGAGAACCTGCATGATTACCTGATCCCCACCGTGGGCGACGTGCCGGAGATCGAGGTGCTGATGATCGAGGATGCCGAACCCCTCGGGCCTTTTGGCGCCAAGGGCGTCGGCGAGCCGGGCCTGGTGGCCACCGCGCCGGCCATCCTGGGCGCGATCCGTCATGCCACCGGCGTGCGCGTCACCGAGGTGCCTGTGCTGCCGCATCGTTTGCATGCGGCACTGAAAAACCTGCCGCAGGCGGCAGAGTGAAGCGAGGAGGGCAGCCATGACCGTCGTTGCCACCGCCGAAGCCGTCAAGGACGATGTCGTCCGCTGCGATGCCTGTCCGGTGCTGTGCCGCATCCGTCCGGGCAAGGCCGGCGCCTGCGACCGTTACGCCAATGTCGAAGGCGTGCTCACCCGCGTCGATCCGCTGATCATCACCGAACGCGCCATTGCCCAGGGCGGCAGCGTCACGCCCTTCCTGTCGGGCAGCGAGGGCTGGAACGGCAGCGTGGCAGCACCTCCGCCCGCAGCCTTTGTCACCGGCGTCGGCGCCGGCACCACCTATCCCGATTACAAGCCGGCACCCTTCATCGTCGCCTCGCAGCATGACGGCGTCGACATGGTGACCGTGGTGACCGAGGGCATCTTCAGCTATTGCGGCGTGAAGGTGAAAATCGACACCGACCGCTACCTGGGTGCCGAACAGGCCGCCGTGCGGGTGAATGGCGAGGCCATCGGCCATGTCACCACCACCGAATATGGTTCGCAGATGCTGTCGCTGGGTGGCGTGCATCACCTGACCGGCGGCAGCAAGAAGGAAGGCACCGTCACCTGCGACGCCCTGCTGGCGCTCAGCAACAAGCAGGCCGTGACCGTGCAGATCGATGGCGGCGCCGAAGTCGTGATCCAGGCCAACAGGCCGCCCATCGTGAATGGCAAGCCCGAGGCGCGCATGCGCGTGGGCTGCGGCTCGGCCACCATCGGCATCTTCGCCAAGCAATGGCTGGGCCATGCCGACGAGGTGATCGTGGTGGACGACCACATCACCGGCGTGCTGACCGAGCATCAGGCCGGCCGTTTCCTCGACATGAAGCTGTCGGGCATCCGCGTGCGCGGGCGCAAGTCCACGCCGGGCCGCTATTTCCAGGTGGCCGATCCGGGCCTGGGCTGGGGCGGCACCAATGTTTCCGATCCGCTCGAGATCATCGAAAGCATCGACCCCAAGACGGCCTGGCCCGGCATGCGGCTGCTGATGGTTTCCACCACCGGCGAACACAGCGCCTGGTATGTGCTGGACCAGGACCTGAAGCCGCAGCCGGCCGAGATGCCGGCGCCGATCACCAAGGTGGTGGAGCGCATCGCCGAGAATTGCGAACCTTCGCTGTGCACCGTGCTGTTCATGGCTGGTGCTGGCGGTTCCCTGCGCGCCGGCGTGACGGAGAACCCCGTGCGCCTGACCCTGTCGGTGAAGGATCGCCTCACGCGCGTCACCTCGGGCGGCGCGCCGGTCTATGTCTGGCCGGGCGGCGGCATCACCTACATGGTGGATGTGGCGCGCATGCCGGACAATTCCTTCGGTTATGTGCCGACGCCGGCCCTGGTGGCGCCGATCGAGTTCACTTTGCGGCGCGACGATTACGCGGCGTTGGGCGGCCACATGGATTATGTGGTGCAGCTTGACGACGTGCTGCAGACCGGGCGCCTCAGCAAGCTGGCCTGGCGGCCGGACAATCCCTGGCCGATCACCAAGCCTACCGCCGAGGAGCAGCCGTGACCGGCCAACCGCCCAGCGCCGTCTGGCTCAGCGGCAGCGATCCGGCCGCGCCACGCCTGCACCTGCAGCACGGGCCGATCGACCTGATCGTCGAGGCCTTCGGCCCGGCCGCCGAACGGCAGCGCGCCTATGAGCAGGCGGTGGCACGTTTCCAGGATATCCTTGGCGTGCTGGTGAGCGAGCTGCATGCCTTGCGCAAGCCGCTGAAGCATGCCCATCCGCTGCTGCGCGGCCCGGTGGCCCGGCGCATGGCGGCGGCCTGCTGGCCGTATCGCGATGTGTTCATCACGCCGATGGCGGCCGTGGCCGGCTCGGTGGCGGATGAAATCCTGCAGGCCATGCTGTGCGATACCGCATTGGACAAAGCCTATGTGAATAACGGCGGCGACATCGCCTTCCATCTGGCGCCGGCTGAGTCGCTGCGCGCTGCCGTGATCTGCAATCCCGATCTGCCACATCTGGACGCGGTTGCGACTCTGGTTGCAGAACAACCATCACGCGGAATCGCCACCTCCGGTTGGCGCGGTCGTTCGTTTTCGCGCGGCATTGCCGATGCCGTCACCGTGCTGGCGCCGGATGCTGCTATGGCTGACGCGGCGGCAACCATCATCGCCAATGCCGTGAATGTTGATCATCCTGCGATTGAACGCCAACCTGCCAGTGCTTTGCGCGATGAATCCGATCTGGGCGAGATACCTGTTACGGTGAACGTAGGTACACTGCCGTTTTTTGCCGTGGACGAAGCCTTGTCGATGGGTCTGGGCCGCGCGCAGGATCTGCGCCGCGCCGGCCTGATTCACGCGGCATTCCTCTCGCTGCAGGGCGAGCATCGCAGCATCGGCGGCGAAACGCTGCTGGCCAGTGTACGAAAGGCAATGGGGTAGGGATATGGTATCGGTCGAGGTCCGCAGGATCGTCTGCATTACCGACGAAATTTTTCACGATGGCGGCGCCAAGGTCGCCAAGCCGCCGCGCCGCGGCGTGATCGGCGCACTGGTGAAGAATCCCTATGCCGGCCGCTATGTCGAAGACATCACGCCGATGATGGATGCGCTGAAGCCCGTGGGTGTCGAACTGACGCGCCGGCTGGTGGCGGCTTTGGGCGGCAACCCGAAAGAGATCGAGGCTTATGGCAAGGGTGCCATCGTCGGCGCCGGCGGTGAACTGGAGCATGGCGCGCTGTGGCATGTGCCCGGCGGTTATTCCATGCGCGAGGTGCTGGGCAACGCCAAGGCCATCGTGCCGTCCACCACAAAGCTGGCCGGGGTGGGCAGCCGTATCGACATTCCGCTGCATCACATCAACGCCGCCTATGTGCGGAGTCATTTCGATGCCATCGAATTCTGCGCGCCCGACGGGCCGCGCGACAACGAGATCGCGTTCATCCTGGCCATGAGCACGGGTGGACGCGTGCATGCCCGCGTCGGCGGCCTGCAGGTCCACGAGATCAAGGGCGAGGACGGGCAGCGATAAGGCATTAGCGTTACGCGTTGGGGTATCACACTACACACAGGAGGGGCTTACATGAACCGCAGGACATGGTTGAAGTGGAGTGCAGCGTTCGGTATCGCAGTGGCGGGTCTGGTGGGGGGTGGCGCTCAGGCGCAGGATACCATCAAGCTTGGCGAGATGAATTCCTACAAGAACTTTGCCGCTTTCCTCGAGCCCTACAAGAAGGGCTGGGAGCTGGCGGTGGAGCAGGTGAACGCCAGCGGCGGTCTGCTGGGCAAGAAGCTGGAAATCGTCAGTCGCGACGATAACGGCCAGCCCGGCGATGCGGTGCGTATCGCCGAGGAACTGGTGACCCGCGAGAAGGTCTCCTTCCTGATCGGCACCTTCCCCTCCCATGTCGGCCTGGCGGTGGCCAGCTTCGCCAAGGAGAAGAAGGTCCTTTTCATCGCTGCCGAACCGCTGACCGACAAGATCGTCTGGGACCAGGGCAACAAGTACACCTTCCGCCTGCGTGCCTCGACCTACATGCAGACGGCGATGCTGGTGCCGGAAGCGGCCAAGCTGAAGAAAAAGCGCTGGGCCATCGTCTATCCGAACTACGAATACGGTCAGTCGGCCACGGCAGCTTTCAAGAAGCTGATGAAGGAAGTCCAGCCCGACGTCGAGTTCGTGATCGAGCAGGCGCCGCCGCTGGGCAAGATCGAAGCCGGCGCGGTGGCGGATGCGATTGCCGCCGCCAAGCCCGACGCGATCTTCTCCTCGCTGTTCGGCGCCGACCTGGCCAAGTTCGTGCGTGAAGGCCAGACCCGCGACCTGTTCAAGAACATGCCGGTGTTCAACCTGCTGGCCGGCGAGCCGGAATACCTCGACCCGCTGAAGGACGAGGCGCCGGTCGGCTGGTGGGTCACCGGTTATCCCTGGTATGCCATCAACACGCCGGAGCATAAGGCCTTTGCCGATGCCTACCAGAAGAAGTTCAACGACTATCCGCGTCTGGGCTCCATCGTCGGCTATGCGATGGTGCAGTCTGCCGCGGCCGTGATCAAGAAGGCCGGCACTCTGGATACCGAGAAGCTGGTGGCGGCGATGAAGGGGCTGACGCACAGCACCCCGCTGGGCAACATCACTTATCGTCCGCAGGACCATCAGTCGACCATGGGTGCCTATGTCGGCAAGATCGGCCTGAAGGACGGCAAGGGCATCATGACCGACTGGTATTATGCTGACGGCGCCAAGTTCCTGCCGTCGGATGCCGACGTCGCGAAGATGCGCCCGGCCGACTAAGCCAACGTGTGAAGACCGCCCTCTGCCCATGGCCTTAAGGCCCAGGGCAGGGGGCATCCTCTCCCTTCCATTCCTATTCGCGGGTCGCGGCCTTGCTTGCCAATATCGTCATCCAGTTCATGAACGGCCTTGCCGGCGCATCGTCGCTGTTCCTCGTGGCGGCCGGCCTGTCGATCATCTTCGGCGTCAGCCGGATCGTGAATTTCGCCCACGGCTCGCTGTACATGCTGGGCATCTACCTGGCCTACAGCCTGATCGAATTCTTCGGCCGCTCCACCATTTTCGGTTTCTGGGGCGGTGTACTGGGTGCCGCCGTTGCCGTCGGGCTGATCGGTGTGGTGATCGAGGTGGTGGTGCTGCGCCGCATCTATCGCGCGCCTGAACTGTTCCAGCTGCTCGCCACTTTCGCCCTCGTGCTGGTGATCAAGGATGCAGCGCTTTATTTCTGGGGCGCCGAGGACCTGGTCGGTCCGCGCGCCGCCGGCCTGCGCGGGGCCGTGGAAATCCTGGGGAAGCGTTTTCCCCTGTATGATCTGGTGCTGATTGCCATCGGCCCCATGGTGCTGGGCCTGCTGTGGCTGCTGATGAACCGCACACGCTGGGGCACGCTGGTGCGTGCCGCCACCCAGGACCGCGAGATGGTTGGCGCGCTGGGCGTGAACCAGAGTGGCCTGTTCACCAGCGTGTTTTTCCTTGGCGCCTTCCTGGCCGGTCTGGGCGGCGCGGTGCAGATACCGCGCGAACCCGCCCAGCTGATGCTCGATATCACGGTGATCTCCGATGCCTTCGTTGTCGTGGTGGTCGGCGGCATGGGCTCGATCGGCGGTGCCTTCCTGGCCGCGCTTCTCATCGCCCAGGCCAAGGCCTTCTGCATCGGCCTGGGTGACGTGTCGCTATTCGGCATGGTTTTCTCCTTCAGCAAGTTCACCCTGGTGGTCGAATTCGTGATCATGGCGATCGTGCTGGTGGTGCGTCCGCTCGGCCTGCTCGGCAAGCTGCAGGGCGCCCAGCGCGGTGCCGCCACCGTGGAGCCGCCGCTTTATCCGCTGACCCGCCCGTTCTGGCTGGCTGTGATCGGCCTGGTTGCTCTGCTGGCTCTCATGCCGTTGGGCGGCGACGATTACATGCTGGTGCTGCTGATCGACATCGCGGTGTTCGCCGTCTTCGCCGCCACGCTGCATTTCCTGATGGGTCCGTCGGGCATGGTCTCCTTCGGCCATGCCGCCTATTTCGGCCTGGGCTGTTACGGCGCGGCGCTCGCCATGCTCAAGCTCAGCCTGCCGATGGAACTGGCGTTGCTGGCGGCGCCGCTTGCCGCCGGTCTGGGCGCATTGATCTTCGGCTGGTTCTGCGTGCGGCTGTCCGGCGTCTATCTCGCCATGCTCACGCTGGCCTTCGCCCAGATCGCCTGGTCGGTGATATATCAATGGGATGCCTTCACCGGCGGTTCCAACGGCCTGATCGGCCTGTGGCCCAGCGAATGGCTGAAGGACCGCACCACCTTCTATTTCTTCACCCTGGCGATCTGCGCCGCCAGCATCGTCTTCCTCTGGCGTGTGGTGCATGCCCCGTTCGGCTACGTTTTGCGCGCGGGACGCGATTCCACCTTGCGCGCCGATGCCATCGGCATCGATGTGCGACGGTTCCAGTGGTTCGGCTTCATTCTGGCCGGGACCTTCGCTGGCCTGGCCGGCGGCCTGTTCGCCTTCTCCAAGGGCAGCATCTCGCCCGAGACGCTGGCCGTTTCCCGGTCGGTGGATGGCCTCGTCATGGTGTTGCTGGGGGGCGTGCAGACCCTGACCGGCCCGGTGGCCGGCGCGGCAGTGTTCACCTGGCTGCAGGATTCGATTGCGCGCAACACCGAATACTGGCGCGCCATCCTCGGCCTCACCATCCTGGTGATCGTGCTGGCCTTCCCGCAGGGCATCGCCGGCTTCGTCAAGCAGGCCACCGCCCGATTTACCAGCATGCGTGAACGGGAGGCCGTGCGATGAGCGTCCTCTCGGTGAAAGGCCTGCACAAATCCTTCGGCGGCGTGCAGGCGGTGCAGGATGTCAGCTTCCAGGTCGCCGCCGGCGAATTGCTGGCGCTGATCGGCCCCAACGGCGCCGGCAAAAGCACCTGCTTCAACATGCTGAACGGCCAGCTGAAGCCCGATACCGGCGAGGTGACCCTGCTGGGACGCAGCCTGGTCGGCATGGCGCCGCGCCAGATCTGGCGCCTGGGCGTCGGCCGCACCTTCCAGATCACCGCCACCTTCAATTCCATGACGGTGCGCGAGAATATCCAGATGGCGCTGCTGTCGTTCCATAACGGTCTGATGTCGTTCTGGCGCCCGGCCAACGCGCTTTATCGCGACGAGGCGATGGCCCTGCTGGAGCGCGTCGGCATGGCCGACCAGAGCGAACGGCCCTGCGGCATCCTGGCCTATGGCGATCTGAAGCGCGTGGAACTGGCCATCGCGCTGGCCAACAAACCCAAACTGCTGCTGATGGATGAGCCGACCGCCGGCATGGCGCCCAGCGAGCGTATCGCCCTGATGGACCTGACGGCGAAGCTGGCGCGCCAGGACGACATCGCCGTGCTGTTCACCGAACATGACATGGACGTGGTCTTCGCCCAGGCCGACCGCATCATCGTGCTCAACCGCGGGCGGCTGATCGCGGAAGGCAGTCCCGCCGAGGTGCGGGCCAATCCGGAGGTGCAGGCGGTGTATCTCGGCTCGGGTGCCGTGTTTGCCGGGGAGGGCCACTGAGATGCTGACGATCGAAGGGCTCAACACCTATTACGGCCGCGCCCATATCCTGGCCGACCTGGCGCTGCAGGCCAATCCGGGCGAAGTGGTGGTGCTGCTGGGCCGCAATGGCGCCGGCAAATCCACCACGATGAAGTCGGTGATCGGCATGGTGCCAGCGCAGAGCGGCAGCATCACCTTCGACGGTGCCCGCGTCGACCGCATGCCGTCGCACCGCATCGCCCGGCTGGGCCTCGGCTATGTGCCAGAGGAGCGACGCATCTTTACCGACCTGACGGTGATGGAGAACCTGGCCGTCGGCAAACAACCGCCGCGCGACGGTGCGCCGACCTGGACGCCGGAACGCCTGTTCGAGTTGTTTCCCAATCTCGGCCGCATGAAGGACCGCCCCGGCGGCCGCATGTCGGGCGGCGAACAGCAGATGCTGACCATCGCCCGCACGCTGATGGGCAATCCGCGCCTGATCCTGCTGGATGAACCGTCGGAAGGCCTGGCGCCGGTGATCGTCGAGCAGATGGCGAAAACCATCCTGCAACTGAAAGACGAGGGCCTGTGCGTGCTGCTGTCGGAGCAGAATCTGCATTTCGCCCAGATGGTGGCGGACCGCGCCTACATCATCGAGAAGGGCCGCATCCGCTATTCCGGCACCATGGCCGAACTGGCGGCCAATGCAGCCGTGCGTGAACAGTATCTTTCGGTGTGAGGACGACGTCATGGGTTGGATTGTCGGGATCGATGTCGGCGGCACTTTCACCGATCTGATCGGGATCGAGCCGTCGCTGGGTGCCGTTGCGCTGGCGAAGGTGCCCACCACCTTGGACAACCAGGCCTTCGGCGTGCTGGGCGCGCTGGACAAGGGTGGCATCGCCCTGCCGCAGGCCGACACCATCGTGCATGGCACGACGACGACCACCAACGCGCTGCTGGAGCGCAAGGTGGCGCGCGTGGGCCTGATCACCACCAAGGGCTTCCGCGACAGCCTGGAGCTGGGCCGCCGCACCCGGCCGCAGGCCTATGGCCTGACCGGGGGCTTCGAGCCGCTGGTGCCGCGCCAGTGGCGCCTGGAAGTGCCCGAGCGCATGGATGCCGATGGCGACGTGGTCGTGCCGCTGGACGAGGCCGCCGTGCGCGCCGCCGCCGAACAGCTCAAAGCCGCCGGCTGCGAGGCTTTGGTGATCCATTTCCTGCACAGCTACATCAATCCGGCGCATGAGAAGCGCGCACTGGAGATCGCCGCCGAGGTCTGGCCGAACGGCTATATCACCGCCGGCCATCAGCTGCTGTCGGAATACCGCGAATACGAACGCGGCACCACGGCCTGCGTGAATGCCAGCGTGCAGCCGGTGCTGCATCGTTATATCGAACGACTCAATGGGGAGCTGAAGGGCAAGGGCTTTGGGCGCGACCTGCTGGTGATGCAGGGCAACGGGGGCACCATCGCCGCCGGAATCGTGGCCGAGGCGGCGGTGAATACCGTGATGTCCGGTCCAGCCTCGGGCGTGATGGCGGCGGCCTACACGGCGCGCGCCGCGGGCCTGCCCAACGTGATCACCTACGACATGGGCGGTACATCGTCTGACGTGGGCCTGATCCAGGATGGCGTGCCGCAGGTCTCGTCCGAGCTCGAGATCGAATATGCCATGCCGATCCATGTGCCGATGGTGGACGTACACACCATCGGCGCCGGCGGCGGCTCGATCGCCTTCATCAACGAGGCCGGCATGCTGCAGGTCGGCCCGGAAAGCGCCGGCGCGCGGCCAGGTCCGATCTGCTACGGCCGCGGCGGCACGAGGCCGACCATCACCGACGCCAACCTGGCGCTGGGCCGCCTCAACCCAGACGGCCTGCTGTCGGTCGACAACAAGGTATCGCTGCAGGATGTGAAGGATGCCATTGACCGCGAGGTCGGCAAGCCACTGGGCATCGGCACCGACGATGCCGCCGCCGCGATCCTGCGCATCGCCAACGACAAGATGGCCGGCGCGATCCGCATGGTCTCTTTAAGCCGTGGCCACGATCCGCGCGATTTTGCGCTGTTCGCCTTCGGCGGCGCCGGGCCGTTGCACGCCGCCGCGCTGGCACGCGAGCTGGGGATTCCGAAGCTGCTGATCCCGGCGCGACCGGGCATCACCAATGCGCTGGGCTGCGTGGTGGCCGACCTGCGGCACGATTATGTGCGCACGGTGAACAAGCCGCTGGGTGTGCTGCCCGACGGACTGGTGGCCGAGGTTCTGGAGGGCCAGATCGCCGAGGGTCTGGCGACACTGGAACGCGACGGCGTGAAGGTGGAGGAAGTGCAGGTGCTGCATTCCGCCGACATGCAGTTCCAGGGCCAGAGCCATCTGCTCACCGTGGCCGTGCCCGACAAGGGCATCACGCGCGAGGCTTTGCAGAAGGCCTTCGAGGAGGCCTACTGGCAGCGTTTCGAAGTCGAGCTGCCGGAAATCCGCGCCGTACTGGTCAATCTTCATACCGCCGTGATCGGTCGCCGGCCGCAGCTTTCGCTCGACCGCCTGCTGGCCGCCGAACCGGCCAAGGATGTGGCCGGGGCCAAGAAGGGCAGTCGGAAAGTCTGGTATGATGCCGGCGGCTGGCAGGACACGCCGGTCTATGACCGTGAGCGCCTGCCGCGCAATGCCGATTTCGCCGGCCCGGCGATCCTGGAGCAGCTCGACACCACGGTGGTGATCGAACCCGGCAATCGCGTGCATGTGGACAATCTCGGCAACCTGATCGTTGCCGTGACTGCGGAGTAGGGACCATGGCAAACAAACCCATCGACCCCGTCACTCTCGTTGTTATCCAGAACGGCCTGCAGCAGGTCTGCAACGAGATGGACCTGGCCTTCTGCCGCGCCGCCTTCTCGCCGGTGATATCGGAAGCGCTCGACCGCTCCGATGGCATCTATGACGGCGATACCGGCGAGCTGATTGCCCAGGGCGAACTCGGCCTGCCGGTTTTTGTCGGCACCATGCAATTCTCGACCCAAGCCGTGATCGAGCGCGCGCGCAACACACCGCTGCTGGCACCGAAGCCCGGCGATGTCTATATCGTCAACGATCCCTATCTGGGCGGCACGCATCTGATGGATGTGCGTTTCGTCAAGCCGTTCTTCTACAAGGGCAGGCTGTTCGCCTGGCTGTCCAATACCGGGCACTGGCCCGATATCGGCGGCATGGTGCCGGGCGGCTTTTCGGCCAATGCCACGGAAGTCGAGCAGGAAGGCCTGCGTCTGCCGCCGGTGAAACTGTACAAGGAAGGCGTGCTGGATGAGGAAATCCTCTCCATCATCCTCAGCAACATCCGCATCGCCGACCAGCGCATCGGCGACATCAAGGCCCAGGCGGCGGCTCTGACCATCGGCGAGAAGCGGCTGGCGGCCCTGCTGGACCGTTACGGCGCAGATGTGGTGAAGCAGGCCATTGGCGAGTTGAAGCAGCGCGCCAGCCAGCAGATGCGCGCCCGCATCCGCACCATCCCCGATGGCACTTATCACGGCGAGGCCGTGGTCGATTCCGATGGCGTGGTGGACGAGCCGCTGGTCATCAAGATGAAGGTCGACAAGAAGGGCGAGGAATTGCATTTCGACATGACGGGCTCCAGCCCACCCTGTCGCGGCCCGATGAACAGCGTGATCGCCACCACCTATTCATCCATCTATCTCGCCGTGAAGCACATCTTCCCCGATGTGCCGATCAATGCCGGCACCTTCGAGCCGCTGAAGATCACCGACCCACACGGCACCTTCCTCTATGCGAAATACCCGCGGCCGGTTTCTGGCTGCGCGGCCGAAGTGAGCCAGCGCATCGCCGAGGCCGTGTTCAACGCCCTGGTGCAGGCAATGCCGGACCGGCTGTTCGCCGCGCCCGCCGGCACATCGGGCAATCTGGCGCTTGGCGGCTATGATCCCAAGCGCGACCGCAGTTATGTGATGTATGTGATTTCGGGCGGCGGTTATGGCGGCTGGCATGGCGGCGACGGGATCAGCAACGGTTGTTCGACCATCGGCATTTCCAAGACCACGCCGATCGAGGTGATGGAGCAGTATTACCCCGTGCTGTTCGAGGAATACTCGCTGCATGAAGGTTCGGGCGGGGCGGGGCAGCATCGTGGCGGTTTCGGCGTGAACTACACGATCCGCCTGCGGCGCGGCGAGGCGCGCGCCTCCATGGTGATGGATCATGGCCGCACCGGTCCGCGTGGCGTGCTGGGCGGCGAGGATGGCGGGCTGAACACGGTGGCCGTCGAGACGGTGCAGCCGGACGGCACGCGCACCTATGTGCCGCCGCATCTGTCCAAGGACCAGGATATCGAGATCAGGGCTGGCGACCGCCTGCATGTCTCCACACCGGGCGGCGGCGGCTATGGCGATCCGGGCAAACGCGATCCGGCCCTGATCGCCCGCGACATCGAACGCGGTTATTACACGCCTGAGCAGATCGCCGAACGCTTCGGCGTCACGCCGCCGGCGCGCACGGCCGCCGAATAGGCGATGCTGGCCGAACTGCTCGTCTGGGCCGGCATCCAGGCCGATCCGGCGGCGCGGCGGCTGGGCTATGCGAAGGCGGCCGTATCGCTATGGTCGCGCCGGCGGCGCTGCCAGCGGGCCTGGGCCGAGCATGAGGCCAATACCCGCGACTTCGCCCTCGGCGTCACGCAGGATTGTAAACGGCGGGACAGGCTGTGGCTGCTGGGCGGCGGCACCCTGGCCGATCTTCCGCTGGCCGAGCTCAGCGCGCAATTCCAGCGTATCCTGGTATTCGACATTGCCTGGCTTGCCTCGGCCCGCCGGCTGGCAAAGCAATTTCCCAATGTTGAGCTGCGCCTGGCGGATGTGACGGGCGTGGCCGGGCCGCTGGCAGAATGGCGCGTCGGCCTGCCGCTGCCGATCCCATCATCGCGTGCACTGATCGAGCTCGACGATGTGCCGCCGGATTGTGTGCTGTCACTGAACCTGCTGTCGCAACTGCCGCTGCTGCCGATGGAGCATGTGCAGAAGCATGGCGTGAGCCGCACCGGGGCAGAGGCCTTCGGCCGTGCCATCCTGCAGGCGCATCTGGACGGCCTACGGGCCCTGGCCTGCCCGGTTGGACTTGCGGCCGATGCCCGCCGCATCTGGCGCAGCCGTGCCGGCGAAGTGGTGATGAGCGAGAATGCGCTGCTGGGGCTGGAACTGCCGGCGCCCCAACGCGAATGGCGCTGGCCGGTGGCGCCGCGTGGCGAAATCGATAACGAAAGCAGCCTGGATATAACGGTACAGACGCTGCGCTGGCGCGGTGCGGCGGGCTGATTATTTCTTCACTTCCTGCACGGACTCGATCACGAAGCCGCGCTCGGGCGGGAACTTGCGCATGATCGTGCGGCGCACTTCGTCGTCATTGGTCGCCTGCAGCTCGACGTAATTGATCTCGCCCCACTTGTCGTCCAGCTGGCGGTGCTTCTCGCCCATCATGTGGGCGCGGCGCACTTCGGAATTGTAGATGCCGATGCTGAAGGTCTTCACATTGGCTTCGGCAGCCACGGCCTTGCTGGCGAGTTTCTCCAGCTTGGCGACTTCCGCCTCCAGCTCGAATTTTTGCTTGGTCAGTTCCGCGATCTTCTGCTGGGCGGAACGCGTCAGCTTTTCCAGCTCGTCCATGCGCTGACCGCGGCGCACAACTTCGGCAGCGCTCCACTCATAGGCAAGAATCTGCCGCTTATGCTGCGAGATCAACTGCAGCACGATGAAGGTGGCGCCGGGCACGCCGATCAGCAGGGCGCCCATGATGAGCCAGAAGCTGGTCATGTCCTTAGTGTTAGCCGAGTGCGAGAATCCCTACAAGATGCTGAAATAGCTCTCAAAGTCCGGACACGCCCGACGGGTATCCGGCGACTCGGCATGGTGGCGCCGGCCGAGGGAAAGCTTGACCCGGGAAAGGGGGCGGTTTAAGAAGCGCCTGCCCTGTGGCGGGGGTAGCTCAGTTGGTTAGAGCACCAGGTTGTGGCCCTGGGGGTCGGGGGTTCAAGTCCCCTCTCTCGCCCCATGAATTTGAACGGCCGGTCAAGGCGTTAGAGCCTGGCCGGCCGTTTTTCGTCAGGTTGAGCCGCGGGGCGTTTTGGTCGCCCGGCCGGCAGGCGACTCCGCCGCCGTTACCCGGGCTGCCGTTAGGGAAACCGTATCATTCCGCCGCCGCCGCCATGGCCACCGGACCCGGGAAGCCGGCGTCGATTGGCAGGGCCGGGTCGCGCGACCATTCATTCCAGGAACCGAAATACAGCCGCACATTCTCGATGCCGGCTTCCTTCAGGGCCACCAGCGTGTTGGAAGCCCGCGCCCCCTTGAAGCAGTATAGCACCACCGGCGTCTTGGCCGAGATGCCCACGGTGGCGCATTCGGCGAGGATTTCCGCCTTGCTCTTGAACATCGGGCCTGCCGCGGTCGGCTTCATCATGCGGTACCATTCGATCCAGACGGCGCGCGGGATGCGGCCCTTGCGGGGGCAGAAATCCTTGCCATAGGGCGAGGAGCTTTCGCCGATCCATTCATCCACGTCGCGGGTATCCAGGATCGCCACGGTCTTGTCGGCCACGGCGGCCTTCATGCCTTCCAGGTCCAGCAGAATGCCGGCGCTGGCGCTGCTCAGCGGGAAGGTCTTGGGCGTCGGCATA
>JBKBJT010000009.1:0-62246 GCA_046294345.1 Ferrovibrio sp. | reverse complement strand
GGCGCCCCTGGCCGCCCGGGTCTTCTCCACCAGGGCCTTGAAGGCCGTCCCGGTCTCGTCCAGCACCTCCACTTTCGGACGCTCGGCGGCCGGCAGGTCGGCGGCGACCCAGCCGGCATAGCCGCCATGCAGGATCTTGATCTTCGGATAGCCCAGATAGCTGAGCAGCACATAGCCGCGGCAGGACTGGCCGAAACCGGTATTCATCGACTGTTCGTAGACCACGGCAGTTTCGGCGCCCGACAGACCGGCGGCACCGAACACGGCGGCGAACTTCTCGCGCATGGCCGCCACGCCCTCCGGCGTCGAGGTGGCGAGGTAGGTGAAGATGTCGTGGATGTTGACCGCACCGGGCAGGTGGCCGGCGGCATAGGCCTCAGGTGCGCGGGTGTCGATCAGCACCACGCCGCCCAGGCTGGTCAGGGCAGACAGTTCATTGGGGGAAATCAGCACGCTACCGCTCATGGCACGCTCCTCTGCTGGGTTGCCGAATAGACGGAACGGTCTATCCAATTCAAGGAGCGTGCCAGCGGGAATCCGGCAATGATTCCAATGCGGCCGGCCTGGGGCCGGCCACCGCCATGCCCAGGATTCGGTCAGGAGTCGTCTTGGAGCGGGCGAAAAGACGCCAGCGCGGAGCTTTTATTCGCGCAGCCAGACCTGGGTTCGGCCCAGCAGCGGCGTGCCGATATAGCCGCGCAGGCGCAGTTTGCTGCCTCCCTCGGTAAGGCTGAGCTTGGCGTTGTAAATCTTGCCATTCTTGGGGTCGAGAACGGCTCCGCCGGCCCAGTCGCCGCCATCGGGCTTCAGGCCCCACAGGAAGGTCATGCCGATCACCGGCTGGTTCTTGCGGTCGCCGTCGCAGGCCTCGCAGACCGGATCGGGTTTTTCGTCCGGCCGGTAGAAGATCTGCAGGATGCGGCCCTGCAATTCGCCGCTCACTTCGCGGATTTCCACGATGCTGCGCGGCGTATTGGTTTCGTCATCGATGGTCTTCCAGCGGCCTACGGGAACCGGTTCGGCGGCAGGGAGAGGCAGAGCGACAAGACAGAGAACGGCCAGTGCAGTGCCGGTCAGGATGGTTTTTTGCATTGCGGTCTCCCTGTCATAAATCATTTTTGTGCCGATCACGCATTCCCGCTCGGGTGTGGATCATTATAGTGTGAAGCCATGGCTAAGGAGAAGCGCATGAGCGAGCAGACCACGGGTGCGCGATTCCGTCTCGGTGTCGGCGCGTCGGACGACTGGCGCATGGCGGTGGATGGCTGCCTGTTGCAGTTGATGCCGCTGAACGAGTCCGCCAATGTCGGCTTCGTTTATGTCAGCGACCGCATGGCCGAGCGCCTGCCGCAGATTCTCAAACGTTTGAGCGAAGCCACCGGCATCGCCGATATGGTCGGCGCCTGCGGTTACAGCATCGCTGCGGGCGATACCGAATACTGCGATGAGCCCGTGGTGGCCTGCCTTGTGGGCACCGTGCCGGAAGGCAGCGCCACGCTGTTCCGCCGGCCGACCGAGCGGCCGCAGGGCTGGCTCGGCGTGGTGCATGCCGATCCCCAGGTGCCGGCATTGCCCGAACTGATCGAGGATTTCGCCGAGGCCTGCGGTGCCTATCTGGTTGGTGGCCTGATCGCGGCACGTGGTCCGCGTCCGCAATGGGCCGGCAGCCTGACCGAGGGCGGCGTTTCCGGCATTGTATTCTCCGAGGCCCAGCCGGTGCTGACCGCGCTGACCCAGGGCTGCAGCCAGCTCGGTGAGTTGCACACCGTCACCGCCGCCGACGGCAACATCATCCTCGAGCTCGATGGCCAGCAGGCCTACAACGTGCTGCGCGACAGCTTCTCGGTGCAGTCGCTGCAGGATCTGCGCAAACTCTCCAATGGCCTGATGGTCGGACTGCCGGTCAGCGGCGCCGACCGCCCCGATTATCTGGTGCGCAACATCATCGGCATCGACCCGCAGGCCGGCGGCATCGCCATCGGCGCCATGGTGGAGGAAGGCGACCAGCTTTTCTTCTGCCGCCGCGACCCCGACTCTGCCGCCCGCGACATGGATCGCATGCTGGCCGACCTCAAGCGCCGCTGTGGCGACCGCATGCCGCGCGGTGCGCTGTGGTTTTCCTGCATGGCGCGTTGCCAGGACCAGTTCGTGCAGGATCCCAGCGAGTTGGCCCGCATTCAGGCGGTGTTCCCCGACCTGCCGCTGGTGGGCATGTATTGCGGCGGCGAGATCGCCCAGTCGCGGCTCTACGGCTATACCGGGGTACTCGCGCTGTTTCTCTGACGCCTCAGGCTTCCAGCACGATGCGGCCGATCACCTGGCCGGCTTTCAGTTTTTCCAGCGATGCTGTCGCCTGGTCCAGCGGCGCGGTCGTGATCGGCAGGGCAGGCAGGGCGGTCTGCCGCGCCAGTTGCAGCAGCTCCTGCAACTCGATCAGGCTGCCGACGTAACTGCCGCTGATGCGCAGGCCCTTCATTACGTGCAGGCCGATGGAAATCGTCGCCTGTCCGCCCAGCAGGCCGACGGTGACCAGATGGCCGCCCTTGCGCAGGGCGGCATAGGCGAAGGCGAAGCTGGCATCCGAGCCGGCGAAATCCACCGCCGCCATCACGCCTCCGGTGCTTTTGAACAAAGTCTTGCCCGCATCAGCCTCGCGCGGATCGATGGCGGCCTTGGCGCCAAGCTGCATGGCCGCAGTGCGTTTCGCGGGATCGAGATCGGCCACGATGGGTGCCACGCCGGTCATGACTTTTGCCAAAGCCACGGCATTCAGGCCGACACCGCCGGCGCCCACGATCAGCAGGTCATGATCGGGTGGCAAGCGGCCGATCTTCTTCAGGGCTGAATAGGCGGTGAGGCCAGAACAGGCATAGGTTGCGGCCAGCGCGGGATCGAGGCTGCCGATATCGAGCAGGTATTTTTCGTCAGGCACCAGCACATGGCTGGCATAGCCGCCATCGGTGAAGATGCCGATGGCCTGCTGGGCGCCAGCGCAGATATGCTCGTTGCCATCGCGGCAGGGCGGGCAGATACCGCAGCCGATCCAGGGGAAGACCAGCCGGCGCTGGCCCGGTTTCGCCATATGGGCCTCGGGGCCGGCGGCGACAACCGTGCCGACGATCTCGTGACCGGGCGTCAGCGGCAGCAGCGTGCCGTTATTGGCGGCCACCACCTTCCTGCCGCCGCCCAGGTCGAAATAGCCGTCCCAGATATGCAGGTCGCTGTGGCAGACGCCGCAGCGTTCCACCTTCACCAGCACCTGACGGCCGGTTGGCTGGGGCAGGGGCTTTTCCGCAAGGGCAAGCGGCTTGCCGAATTCGGCCACCTGATAGCAGCGCAGCATGGACATGGGCTTCCTCCTGTTGCGGCGATGGTAAAGCCCGGCAGGCTGGAGTCCAGCCGCCAAACCGGTAAACTCGGGCATAACGAATGAGGGAGTGAAGCATGTTGCAGCGTCTGTTCGATCTTACCGGCCAGGTGGCCCTGATCACCGGCGCCTCGCGCGGATTCGGACTGGAATTCGCCAAGCTGTTTGCCGAGGCCGGCGCGCTGGTGGTGATCAACGGCCGCCATCCCGAAACCCTGTCCACCGCCGCCGATGTGGTGCGCAGGCACGGGCTGGTGGAGACGGCCGCTTTCGACGTGGCCGACATCCCGGCCGGCGAATCTGCCATCGCGGCCATCGAAAAGACCCATGGCCGGCTGGATATCCTGGTCAACAATGCCGGCATCAACATCCGCAAGCCGCTGCAGGATTTCACGCTGGACGACTGGCGTGCCGTGCTGGATGTGGACCTCACCGCGATTTTTGCGCTCTCGCGTGCCGCGGCTCTGGGCATGGCCAAACGTGGCCATGGCCGCATCATCAATATCGGTTCGGTGCTTTCGATCAAGGGACGCGCCAGCATTCCGGCCTATACGGCGGCCAAGCATGGCCTGCTGGGCCTGACCAAATCCTTCGCCGCGGAACTGGGTCCGTCGGGCGTCACCTGCAACGCCATCGCGCCGGGCTATTTCGAGACCGAGATCAACAAGGAACTGATGGCGCGGCCGGAATTCGTGAAATTCGTCAACGACCGCACGCCGCTGCGTCGCTGGGGTAAGGTGGAGGAACTGGCCGGTGCGGCACTGTTCCTGGCCTCGCCGGCGGCCTCTTATGTGAATGGCCATCTGCTAGCCGTCGACGGCGGCATGACCACCACCTTCTGAGGACCGGCAATGTCTGTCGCCAGCGAGACCATGGGATTCGTTCCGGCCTATCCGGCGCGGCACGAGCACAGGCTGCCGCTGCTGCAACTGGTGCGCACCCTGCGCGAAAATGCCATCGGCACCTATACGAAGGACACCTACGAACGCGACATCATAGTCTACCGGCTGCTGTTCAAGCCGATGATCATGGCCAACCACCCCGAACTGATCCGCCATGTCATGCTCGACAATGCCGCCAATTACGAACGCGACCCGGTCGGCAAGCGCATGCTGGAGCCCGGCCTCGGCAAGGGCCTGCTGACCAGCGAAGGCGCAATGTGGAAGCGTCAGCGCCGCATGATGGCGCCGATCTTCCAGCCGCGCCGCCTGGCCGGTTTCGCCGAGATCATGACCGAATATGCCGCCGGGCTGGCCGACCGGCTGATGCGCCTGCCGGCAGGCGAGCATGTCGATATGGCGGAACAGATGATGCTGCTGACGCTCGACATCATCGCCCGCACCATGTTCGGCGCCGATGCCAGCACCGATGTCTCGGCGGTGGGTACGGCCATGGATCGTTATCAGGTGACCGTGCGGCCCAATATCCCCGACCTGCTCGGCCTGCCGCGCTGGGTGCCGCGGCCCGACGCAGCCGAGGGCCAGCGCGCCCTGGCCGAGATGGACGCCATCATCAACACGCTGATCCAGCGGCGGCGCGACCGCGCCGCGCAGGGTGGGGAATTGGGCAGCGACCTGCTCGGCCTGCTGCTGGCGGCGCGCGACGATGAAACCGGCAGCATGCTGGACGACCGCGAAGTGCGCGACCAGATGGCGACTTTTTTCCTCGCCGGCCACGAAACCACCGCCACGGCACTCGCCTGGACTTGGTACCTGCTGGCCCATGCGCCGGCGGTGGAAGCCAAGTTGCATGCCGAACTGGATGCCGTGCTGGGTGGCCGTCCCGCCACTTACGCCGATTACGACAAGCTGGTCTATACCCGCATGGTGGTGGAAGAGGCGATGCGGCTTTATCCGCCCGCCCATACCACGGCGCGCCAGGCCGTGGCCGACGATAAATTCGAGCATATCGATATTCCCGCCGGCACGATGATGATCATCTCGCCCTGGATCATGCATCGCCACCGGCTGTACTGGCAGAATCCGGATGTCTTCGATCCGGAGAATTTCGCGCCCGAGAAAACCGCCGCGCGCCGGCGTTATACCTATCTGCCTTTCGGCGCCGGGCCGCGCATCTGCATCGGGCAGGGCTTTGCCATGATAGAGGCGGTGATCATCCTCGCGACGCTGGCGCAGAAATTGCGTGCCCGCGTGGTGCCGGGCGCCAGGGTGGCGCCGGTGGCGAAAATCACCCTGCGGCCGTCGCCCGATCTGCCGATGACCATCCTGCCGCGTTGAACAAGGGATTTCATGATGCGTGACGATCTGTGCTTTCTCTCTGCCGCCGAACTGGCCGACGGCTATCGCGCCGGTTCCTTCTCGCCGGTAGAGGTGACGCGGGCTATGCTGGCGCGCATCGAAGTCGTCAATCCCAAGGTCAATGCCTATAATCTGGTCGATGCCGACAGCGCGCTGCGCGATGCGCAGGCGTCGGAAGCACGCTGGAAGGCGGGCAAGCCGTTGAGCCCCATCGATGGCGTGCCGGCTTCGATCAAGGACATCATCCTCACCAAAGGCTGGCCGACCCTGCGCGGCTCAAAAACCGTGGATCCGAACCAGCCCTGGGCCGAGGATGCCCCGGTGACGGCGCGCCTGCGCGAGGCGGGCTGCGTGATCGTCGGCAAGACCACCTCGCCGGAATTCGGCTGGAAGGGTGTGACCGACTCGCCGCTCACCGGCATCACGCGCAATCCGTGGAATCTCGACACCACGCCGGGCGGCTCTTCCGGCGGCGCTTCGGCGCAGGTGGCGGCCGACCTTGGGCCGCTGGCGGTGGGTACCGATGGCGGTGGTTCGATCCGCATTCCCGCAGGCTTCACCGGTATCGTCGGCCTGAAGCCAAGCTTCGGCCGCGTGCCGGCCTGGCCGCTCAGTCCTTTCGGCACGGTGGCGCATCTGGGCCCGATGACCCGCACGGTGCGCGATGCCGCGCTGATGCTGCGCGAGATGGCCAGGCCCGATGCGCGCGACTGGTTTTCGCTGCCCTACGATAACGTGGATTACGCGGCGGCGCTGGTTGGCGGCGTGAAGGGTCTGAGGATCGCCTACAGTCCGGCGCTGGGTTATGCGAAGGTCGACCCTGAAATCGCCGCCGCCGTGGATGCGGCGGCAAAGCAGATGGCGGCACTGGGCGCCATCGTCGAGCAGGTTGATCCCGGTTTCGCCGACCCGGTGGATATTTTCCACACCCACTGGTTCGCCGGTGCCTACAACGCGCTGCTCACCCTGCCGAAGGAGAAGTTCGCGCTGCTCGATCCGGGCCTGGCCAAGACTTTCGAGCGCGGCGCTGCGATCACGATGAAACAGTATCTGGAAGCCTCGAATGCGCGCGGTAAACTCGGCGTGCAGATGAAGCAGTTCCATGAAACATACGACCTGCTGCTGACGCCCAGCCTGGCCGTGCTGGCTTTCACGGCGGGCCGCCTGGCGCCGGAAGACATGGGCGACGCTTACTGGACCGCGTGGACGCCGTTCAGCTATCCCTTCAACCTGACGCAGCAGCCGGCCATCTCGGTACCCTGCGGCTTCTCGAAATCCGGCCTGCCCATCGGCCTGCAGCTGGTCGGCCCGATGCACCGCGACGATCTGGTGCTGCGTGCCGCCGCTGCCTATGAGGCGGCGACCGACTGGCACAGGAAACGACCGGTGCTCTGATGAGCGATCATGCCGCCCTGCTGACCGTTGCCGAAATGGCCGAGGCCGACCGCCGCGCCATCGCGGGCGGCGTGACGGGGCTGCAACTGATGGAAGCGGCCGGCGCGGCGGTGGCGCGCATGGTGCAGCGGCATCATCCGCAGGGCAGCGTGCTGGTGCTTTGCGGTCCGGGCAACAATGGCGGCGATGGTTTTGTGGCCGCGCGGCTGCTGGCGCAGGGCGGACGCAGTGTGGCGGTGATGCTGCTGGGCGAGGTATCGGCCCTGCGCGGCGACGCGGCAGAGATGGCGAAGCAGTGGACGGGGCTTGTCGCCTTGCCCGACCCGGCACTGGTCGCCGGCCATGACGTGATTGTGGATGCGCTGTTCGGTGCGGGCCTGAGCAAGCCGCTGAGCGGGGATGCGCTGGCGTTGGTGCGGGCGGTGAACGAATCCGGCAGGCCTGTTGTTGCCGTCGATCTGCCCAGCGGCCTGCATGGCGATGACGGTCAACCGCGCGGCGATGCCATTCGTGCCACCCGCACAGTCACGTTCTTCCGGCCCAAGCCGGGCCACCTGCTGCTGCCCGGGCGGCAGTATTGCGGTCATCTGCATGTGGCCGATATCGGCATCCCTGACGATGTGCTGCCCGCCATCGAGCCGCGCCAGTGGTGCAACGATCCGGCCCTGTGGCGCGTCGCCTTACCGCCGCTGCATGTCGACGGTCACAAATATGTGCGCGGCCATGTGCTGGTGCGCGGCGGTGTGCTGGCCGGCGCGGCGCGGCTGGCCGGCCATGCCGCCTTGCGCATCGGCGCCGGTCTGGTGACGCTGGCGCAGCCGCACGAGGCGCTGCTGCAAGGTGGGGGGCCCGACGCCCTGATGCGGCAGCCCTGCGACGGCATCCCCGACTGGCGGCATGCGATTGCCGACCCGCGCCGCAACGCCCTGCTGCTGGGGCCCGGTAACGGCGCCGGCGCGGCGACGAAGCAGGCTGTGCTGGATGCGCTGGCCACGCGGCGCGCCGTGGTGCTGGATGCCGATGCGCTCACGGTGTTCGCCGACAATCCGGAAGAGCTGTTTAAGGCCGTGGCCGGTCCCTGCATCCTGACGCCGCATGATGGCGAATTCGCCCGCCTGTTTCCCGATCTGGCGGTGCTGTCCAAACCCGAACGCGCACGCAAGGCGGCACGGCGAAGCCGCGCGGTGATCGTCCTGAAAGGGGCCGATACGGTGATCGCCTCGCCCGATGGCCGGCTGGCGATCAATGCCAATGCGCCGCCCGACCTGGCCACGGCAGGTGCGGGCGATGTGCTGGCCGGGTTCTGCGCCGGCTTGCTGGCCCAGGGCGCGCTGATGGGCGGCATGCCGGCTTTCGAGGCCGCCTGCGCCGCCGTGTGGCTGCATGGCGCGGCGGCGAAAGAGGCGGGAGCGGGGCTGATCGCCGACGATCTGCCTTTGGCCGTCAGGCTTCCGCTGGCGCGGCTGCGCCGGCAGGGTGTTTGATATCTTCGAGCGCTGCGTCGATCGAGCGTTTGTAGCGCACCAGCGGCGGATGCACACCATGGGCCCACAGCACATGACGCACATGCTTCGGCACGCCGGTCAGGATCAGGGTCACGCCGTTGCGCTGTGCCTTGCGTGCCACCCCTTCGATGGTGTTGGCCGCCGTTGAATCGAGGAAGGGCACGGCCGAGAAATCGAGGATGAAGGTTTTCGGCCGGTCAGCGATGCGGTCCAGTACCGCACCCACGGTGGAAGCCGCGCCAAAGAAGAAGGCGCCCGAGATGCGGTAGACCAGCAGGTCGGGGTTGGTGGCCAGCGCCGCGTCATAGCGCGTGCGTTCGCCGTCGTAGTGATCCGCCTTGTCCTCGGGCACATAGGGCACGTGGTTGTCTACCGTGGTGGCCTGCGCCATGCGGTTGAGGAACAACAGGGTGCCGAGGCCGAAACCGACCAGGATGCCTTCGGTGAGGTCGCGGAAGATGGTGAGCAGGAAGGTGGACAGCAGAACGGCCGCATCGCCGGACGACGAGCGCAGCAGGGTCATGAATGCGTGCCGCTCGATCATGTTCCACGCCACCACGGCCAGCACACCGGCCAGGGCAGCCAGCGGGATGTAGCTGGCCAGCGGCGCCGCGATCAGCATGAACAGCAGCACGAACAGGGCATGCAGCATGCCGGCGACGGGGCCGCGCGCGCCGGCGCGCACGTTGGTGGCGGTGCGCGCGATGGTACCGGTGACGCAGAAGCCGCCGAACAGGGCCGAGCCGATATTGCCTGCGCCCTGGGCCACCAGTTCGCAGTTGGAACGATGGCGCCGCCCGGTCATGCCGTCGGCGACGATGGCGGAGAGCAGGGATTCGATGGCGCCCAGCAATGCGAAGGCGATGGCATCGGGCAGCACGGCCTGGGCAAGCTGCCACGAAAAGACGGGCAGGGATGGCAGCGGCAGGCTGCGCGGGATGCCGCCGAACTTGCTGCCGATGGTTTCGACCGGCAGGGCGAAGATACCAGTGACGGCGGCGGCGAGGCTGACGGCGATCAACATGCCGGGCCAGTGCGGCCGCAGGCGTTTCAGTCCCGCGATCACGCCGATGGTCAGCAGCGCAAGGGCGAAGGCCGCCGGCGTGAAACTCGGCAGCGCATCGCCGATGGCGGCCAGTTTCGGCAGCAGCTCGCCGGGTTCCTTGCCGGCGAAGGTCAGGCCCAGCAGGTCGCGGATCTGGCTGGCAAAGATGATCACCGCGATGCCGGCGGTGAAGCCCACGGTGACGGGATAAGGGATGAATTTGACATACGTGCCCAGCCGCAGGAATCCGCCGACCAGCAACATGGCGCCAGACATCATGGTGGCCAGCACCAGGCCATCCACGCCGTGGCGTTCCACCGTGGCGGCGACCAGCACGATGAAGGCGCCGGCCGGTCCGCCGATCTGGAAGCGGCTGCCGCCCAGCGCCGAAATCAGGAAGCCGCCGATGATCGCCGTGTAGAGGCCGCGGTCAGGCGTGACGCCGGAGGCAATCGCTATCGCCATCGAAAGCGGTATGGCGACGATGGCGACCGTCAGTCCGGCCACCGCATCGGCGCGCAGGTCGCCCAGGCGATAACCCTCGCGCAGGATGGTCACCAGTTTGGGCGTGAACAGCTCGGCGAAGCTGGGTTCGGGCAAGGTGGAGGTGGGTCGCTGCGGGCTCGTCATGCTTACCCCGTGGTTGATCCCGATCCGTCGCGCAGGCGGACGCCGCGTCCGCCGCCGGTGCTGGGCGCGTTATCGCCGATCAGTTCGATGCCGTTCGCTTCCAGCGCCGTGACCAGCTTCATCAGGGAATCGACATTGCCGCGCACGACGCCACCGCTGGCCTCCATGCGCTGGATCGTGGGCAGGGACAGGCCGGAGAATTCGGCCAGCTTGCGCTGGTCGATGCCGATCAGGGCGCGGGCGGCCCGCATTTGTGCGCCGGTAATCATGTGGCGGAAGTCCTTTTGGATATTTTGAATATATGAAATGATATTTGTAGTAGTCAATATTATGTATAAAATATCAATAATGATATAAATAAAATCAATAATCCGAATAATGCCGGGATTTGCGCCTGATCAACGCCATTTCCTTAACCCTCCGGTAGGGGAGTTGGCATAGTCCTGCATCAGGCAATCGAGAGAATCCAGATGATCCGCGTCTTCATCGGCTACACCCGCGTCGCCCCGGTGGTTTCCAGCGTCGCCGCCCTCAGCATCAACCGTCGCGCCTCGCGCCCGGTCGCCATCACCCATCTGGCGCTCAACCAGCTGGCGGGCCTCTACACCCGGCCGCAGCACGAACTTCAGTCGACCGACTTCTCGTTCTCGCGCTTCCTGACGCCCTACCTGGCCGGTTTCCAGGACTGGGCGATCTTCATGGACGACGACATGCTGGTGCTGGACGACATCGCCAAGCTGTGGGACCTGCGCGACGACCGTTATGCCGTGCAGGTAGTGAAACATCACCATGTGCCTAAGGAAGACGTGAAATTCCTCGGCAAGGCGCAGACCCGGTACGAGAAAAAGAACTGGTCCAGCGTCATGCTGTTCAACTGTGCCAAATGCACGGCGCTGACGCCCGATTACGTCAATTCCGCCACCGGGCTGGAACTGCACCAGTTCAAATGGCTGGGCAACGACGACCTGATCGGCGAAATCCCGCATCGCTGGAACCACCTGGCCGATTACGACCCCTTCGTGCCGGCGCAGGACGTCTCGATCGTGCATTACACGATCGGCGGGCCCTACTATGACGACTTCCGCGATTGCTCTTATGCCAAGGAATGGCTGGATGAGCGCGCGCTGATGAACCACTGCGACCAGGCCGGGTCTAAAAAGCCAGCCAAAGCAGCGAGTTAAGAGGCGAATAGCGGGGCGCGGGAAAACCGTCCAAAAGCCTCGCATCGCCGGTTTTCACATGCTATAGACTGCGCCTTCGCGCCGGCCCCCGGTGCGGGAAGCGGGCGTGGTGGAACTGGTAGACACGCAGGATTTAGGTTCCTGTGCCGCAAGGCGTGTGGGTTCAAGTCCCTCCGCCCGCACCAGATCCCCCGGCGTC
Source organism: Ferrovibrio sp. (assembly GCA_046294345.1). GTDB lineage: Bacteria > Pseudomonadota > Alphaproteobacteria > Ferrovibrionales > Ferrovibrionaceae > Ferrovibrio. Next base: position 50,666 of record JBKBJT010000009.1, on the reverse strand, counting down.
CCGCTGCCGGCCAGACCCGCGAGATGCCAGATCCGCGTGGCGGCCGACGGCGCAACGGAATTTAAGCGAGAGACAGGTATTTCGGTCATGCAGATCACGGAAATCAGCGCCTCGGGCCTGAAGCGCGAATACAAGGTGGTGATCAACGCCGCCGCGCTGGAGAGCACGGTCAACCAGAAGCTGGAGACCATCCGCGGCCAGGTCAACATGCCGGGCTTCCGCCCGGGCAAGGCACCCGCCGCCCTCATCAAGAAGCAGTATGGCCGCGCCCTGCTGGGCGAGGCGATGGAAGAGAGCGTCAACTCCGCCCTGCAGAAGACACTGGACGACAACAAGCTGCGCCCGGCGCTGCAGCCCAAGGTCGACATTCAGAATTTCGAAGAGGGCAAGGATTTCGAGTGCACCATCGCCATCGAGGTGCTGCCCGAGATCGAGACCGGCGACTTCAAGGCGATCAAGCTGGAGCGCCTGGTGGTCGAGCCGGCCGATGCCGAGGTCGATGAATTCCTCACCCGCCTGTCGGAACAGCAGAAGACCTACGAGAAGGTCGAGCGCGCCGCCGAGAAGGGCGACCAGATCGTGATCGACTTCGTCGGCAGCGTGAACGGCGAGAAGTTCGAAGGCGGTGCCGCCAACGACTATCCGCTGGTGCTGGGCTCCAACACCTTCATCCCGGGTTTCGAGGACCAGCTCATCGGCCTGAAGGCCGGCGACCAGAAGACCGTGACCGTCACCTTCCCCGAGGCCTACGGCAATGCCGAACTGGCCGGCAAGCCGGCGGAATTCGCCTGCACGGTGAAGGAAGTGCGCGGCGGCCAGGCCGTGACGCTGGACGACGAATTCGCCAAGCGCTTCGGCCTGCAGTCGATGCAGGAGCTGAAGGACAACATCAAGCGCGACCTGGGCCAGGAATATAAGAGCCTGTCGCGCATGAAGCTGAAGCGCGGCCTGCTGGACCAGCTGGCCGAGCAGCACAGCTTCGACGTGCCGCAGGGCATGGTCGACCTCGAATTCAACCAGATCTGGGGCGAAGTGACCGCCGACAAGGCCCGCTTCGACGCCGAGCTGGCCGAGGAGAAGAAGACCGAGGACGAGCTGAAGGCCGAGTACCGCAAGATCGCCGAGCGTCGCATCCGCCTCGGCCTGCTGCTGTCGGAAGTCGGCCGCGTGAACAATATCGAGGTCAAGCCCGACGAGATCACCCGCGCGATGATCGAGCAGGCCCGCCGCTTCCCCGGCCAGGAACGCCAGGTGATGGAATACTTCCAGAAGAACCCGGAAGCCGCACAGAGCCTGCGCGCCCCGATCTTCGAGGACAAGGTGGTGGATTTCATCATCGAGATGGCCAGCGTGACCGACAAGCCGGTCTCGAAGGAAGAGCTGCAGAAGGAAGCCGAGCAGGTCGCCTGATCCGCCGGTTTTCGGAACGCCTTACAGAAAGCGCCGGGCCTGCCCGGCGCTTTTTTTTACATCAATCCACCATCCGCCAGAGTCCGGGATACAGCCGCGCGAAACCGTTCGGGGCCAGTTCCAGCACCGCCTCGTAAGGCGTATCGGGAGAGACGTAGCGATAGCGCGCGGCATCGAGGCGCTCGTAATGCTGCGGCAGCGCGGTGAGGTTCGTGGCCTCCAGATCGAACCAGGCCACGGCCATGTCGATGGCCTGGGCGGGCTGTAGTGCGGCGCGACGCAACTGCTGCAGATTCGTGGCTGGCGTGAAACCGAAATCCAGGTCGAGCAGGACTGAAAGTCCCTGCGGCCGGCCATCGAGATACCAGTCGTCATCGTGCCGTTCGATCCGGTGATCCAGCCGGTGCCCGGCCAGGTAACCCTGCACGGTGCCGCGCCGGCTCTGCCAGGCGGCGTCGATGTCCACGGCATAGTCGATGCGGGCCGGCCCGGCCGGGTGCCGGAAGACGGCGGCACCGTGCAGCAGCCATCCATCGGCGCCATGACGGGTCAGGCAGGCCGTATCGTGGCCCGGCGTATACAGGCATTCCCAGAAGGCGAGTGCGGTCGGGTCGGCATCCATGGGCAATCTCCCTGTTCGGGGAATCGGGGCCGGCGGCGGTTGCACAGGTTCTGGGGCCCCGGCCATTGAAGGTGACGGGTGTCTGCGCCACATTATGGCAGCAACATTCCTCGTATTTCAGGGCGCGTCATGGAAAAGATGGTCGATACCTACATGAACATGCTGGTTCCGATGGTGGTCGAGCAGACCAATCGGGGCGAGCGCGCCTATGACATCTACTCCCGGCTGCTGAAGGAGCGGATCATCTTCCTGGTTGGCCCGGTCAACGACGCCGTCGCCGCCCTGGTCACCGCCCAGCTGCTGTTCCTGGAAGCCGAGAATCCGAACAAGGAAATCTCGTTCTACATCAACAGCCCGGGTGGCCTGGTCACGTCGGGCATGGCGATCTACGACACCATGCAGTATGTCCGGCCCAAGATCGCTACCCTGTGCATCGGCCAGGCGGCCTCGATGGGCTCGCTGCTGCTGGCCGCCGGCGAAAAGGGCATGCGTTATGCCCTCCCCAATGCCCGGGTGATGATTCACCAGCCCTCCGGCGGCTTCCAGGGCCAGGCGGCCGACATCGAGATCCATGCCAAGGAAATCCTCGACATGCGGGCGCGCCTGAACGGCATCTATGCCCGCCATACCGGCAAAGACATTGCCGTGATCGAGGAGGCCATGGAACGCGACCGCTTCATGACCCCGGCCGAGGCCAAGGAATTCGGCCTGGTCGACGAGGTGGTCGACCGCCGCCCCGAAACGGCGGCCAAGAAGTCCTGACGGCGGGGACCTGCCGGCGGACTTGGCGGCCGATCCGGCCTGCAACCGCCGGCCGGGATCGCAACCAACCCCCGGTCGTGGCGTCCTGCCCCGGAAGCAGGGGGCTGGGCCGGGTTCTTGCCGGGGCGTCAGGGCGCGTTAAATACCGATAATGTGACGGTTAGCAGCCCGCCGAAGCCCCCCTCCGGGTCCCATGTCCGTTGTGCCCGAAGCTTCGGTTCCTTATGATGACGATTCGATGGAATAGGGCCAGCGTCGCCCGGCGCCGGCCCGCTCAGTGGAGCAGGTATGACCAAATTGAGCGGCGGTGACTCCAAAAACACTCTGTACTGCTCGTTCTGCGGCAAGAGCCAGCACGAGGTGCGCAAGCTGATCGCCGGTCCGACGGTGTTCATCTGCGACGAGTGCGTGGAGCTCTGCATGGACATCATCCGTGAAGAGCACAAGTCGGCCTTGGTGAAGACCCGCGACGGCGTACCCAGCCCGCAGGAAATCTGCCGGGTGCTGGACGATTACGTGATCGGCCAGAATCACGCCAAGAAGGTGCTCGCGGTCGCCGTCCATAACCACTACAAGCGCATCGGCCATAGCGGCAAGAATAACGACGTCGAGCTGGCCAAGTCGAACATCCTGCTGGTCGGCCCGACCGGTTGCGGCAAGACCCTGCTGGCCCAGACGCTGGCCCGCATCCTGGAAGTGCCCTTCACCATGGCCGACGCCACCACGCTGACCGAGGCCGGTTACGTGGGCGAGGACGTGGAGAACATCATCCTCAAGCTGCTGCAGTCGGCCGACTACAACGTCGAGCGGGCGCAGCGTGGCATCGTCTATATCGACGAAGTCGACAAGATCAGCCGCAAGTCCGACAATCCCTCGATCACCCGCGACGTGTCGGGCGAGGGCGTGCAGCAGGCCCTGCTGAAGATCATGGAAGGCACCGTTGCCAGCGTGCCGCCCCAGGGTGGCCGCAAGCATCCGCAGCAGGAATTCCTGCAGGTCGACACCACCAACATCCTGTTCATCTGTGGCGGCGCCTTCGCCGGCCTGGAGAAGATCATCGCCGGCCGCGGCAAGGGCACCTCGATCGGCTTCGGCGCCGATGTGCGTGGTCCGGACGAACGCCGCTCGGGCGAGATCCTGGCGGAAGTCGAGCCCGACGATCTGCTCAAGTTCGGCCTGATCCCGGAATTCATCGGCCGCCTGCCGGTGATCGCTACCCTGCACGACCTGGACGAAGCCGCGCTGGTGGATATCCTCAGCAAGCCGAAGAACGCCCTGATCAAGCAGTATCAGCGCCTGTTCGAGATGGAAGACGTCAAGCTGACCTTCTCGGACGAGGCCGTCGCCGCCGTCGCCCGCAAGGCCATCGCCCGCAAGACCGGCGCGCGCGGCCTGCGCTCGATCCTGGAGGCCATCCTGCTCGACCCGATGTTCGACCTGCCGAACATGAATGGTGTCGAGGAGGTGGTGATCTCCCCCGACGTGGTCGAGGGCCGCGCCAAGCCGCTGCTGATCTACGCCGACCGCAAGCAGGAAGACGTCAGCGCCTGATCGCGCGACACTGTTCCCAGCTGTCTTACCCGGTTATGCGGGCCGTCTCCTCACAGGGGCGGCCCGTAATGCTCCACGGTCGGAAAAGGCTCGTAGAATCCGTGCAGTAGGGCACGCCAGCGGCGGTAATCCTCGGAACCGCGAAACCCCTGTTCATGGTCGGCCAATGTGGCCCAATACACCAGCAGCAGGTAGCGCCCGGGATTTTCCAGGCAGGGCCGCACCGTCGCCTGGCGGCAGCCTTGCTGCCGTCTGATCAGGGGCAGGGCCTGCTGCAGCGCTGTTTCAAAAGCCTTTTCCTGGCCACGGCGGACGTCGAGCATGGCGACCTCCAGAATGCCCCCATCCATGAAGCGGGTGGCATGCGACTCGGGTTGTGTCATTCTGGTGTTCCTGTGTGTTGCCACCGTGCCTTGACGGACCTTGTGGGAATTCCCATGTTAACCTCTGTCAGGCGGCAAAGGGATGCCCAAAACCGGGCTTTCCCATGCCGCCCCTCAGGATGAAAAACCGCATGTTTACATCGCCTCGCGCCCAAGTGTTTCCGGTCCTGCCGTTGCGGGACATCGTCGTATTCCCGCATATGATCGTGCCGCTCTTCGTCGGCCGCGAGAAGTCGGTGCGGGCGCTCGAGGATGTCATGAAGGACGACAAGCAGATCCTGCTGGTCGCCCAGAAGAATGCCGGCCAGGACAATCCCAACCCCGAAGACATTCACAGCGTCGGCACCATCGCTTCCGTGCTGCAGCTGCTGCGCCTGCCTGACGGCACCGTGAAGGTGCTGGTCGAGGGCACCCAGCGCGCCAAGATCGTCAAGTTCAGCGACAACCCGGATTTCTTCCAGGTCCAGGCCGAGGTGATCACCGACGATTCCGGCGAGGGCCGCGAGACCGAGGCGCTGTCGCGCTCGGTGATCAACCAGTTCGAGCAGTATGTGAAGCTGAACCGGAAGATCCCGCCCGAGGTGCTGGTGTCGTTGAACCAGATCGACGACGCCTCCAAGCTGGCCGATACCGTCGCCTCGCATCTCACCATCAAGATCAGCGACAAGCAGGAACTGCTCGAGATCGCCAACGTGGTCGAGCGCCTTGAGCGCGTCTACGCCATGATGGAAGGCGAAATCGGCGTGCTGCAGGTCGAGAAGAAGATCCGCTCGCGCGTGAAGCGCCAGATGGAGAAGACCCAGCGCGAGTATTACCTGAACGAACAGCTCAAGGCGATCCAGAAGGAACTGGGCGAGGGCGAGGACGGCCGCGACGAGGTGGCCGAGATCGAACTGCGCATCAAGAAGACCCGCCTGAGCAAGGAAGCCCGTGAAAAGGCCCTGGCCGAGGTCAAGAAGCTGCGCTCGATGAGCCCGATGTCGGCCGAAGCCACCGTCATCCGCAACTACCTCGACTGGATGCTGTCGATCCCGTGGGGCAAGCGCAGCAAGATCAAGAAAGACATCAAGAACGCCGAGAAGGTGCTGAACGACGACCATTACGGCCTGGAGAAGGTCAAGGAGCGCATCCTTGAATATCTCGCCGTGCAGCAGCGCTCGGGCAAGCTGAAGGGCCCGATCCTCTGTTTGGTCGGCCCGCCCGGCGTCGGCAAGACCTCGCTCGGCAAGTCGATTGCCCGCTCCACCGGCCGCAACTTCGTGCGCGTGTCGCTCGGCGGCGTGCGTGACGAGGCCGAGATCCGCGGCCATCGTCGCACCTATATCGGCTCGATGCCCGGCAAGGTCGTGCAGTCGATGAAGAAGGCGAAGACCAACAATCCGCTCTTCCTGCTCGACGAGATCGACAAGATGGGTCAGGACTTCCGCGGCGATCCCTCTTCGGCGCTGCTGGAAGTACTCGACCCCGAGCAGAACAGCACCTTCAGCGACCATTATCTGGAGGTCGATTACGATCTCTCCGACGTGATGTTCATCTGCACGGCGAACAGCCTGCGCATGCCGCAGCCGCTGTTGGATCGCATGGAGATCATCCGCATCCCCGGCTACACCGAGGATGAGAAGCTGGAAATCTGCAAGCGCCACCTGCTGGACAAGCAGATCAAGGCCGCCGGCCTGAAGAAGGGCGAATGGTCGATCACTGACGACGCCCTGCGCGACCTGATCCGCTACTACACCCGCGAGGCCGGCGTGCGTTCGCTGGAGCGCGAGTTGGCGAATCTTGCCCGCAAGGCGGTGAAGGAAATCCTGTCCAAGGGCGTGAAGTCGATCAAGGTCACGCCCAAGAACCTCGACAAGTATGCCGGCGTGCGCCGCTTCCGTTATGGCGAGGCCGAGCTGGAAGATCTGGTCGGCACCACCACCGGCCTGGCCTGGACCGAGGTGGGCGGCGAACTGCTGTCCATCGAAGCCGTGATGCTGCCGGGCAAGGGCCGCATGACCATCACCGGCAAGCTGGGCGAGGTGATGCAGGAATCGGTGCAGGCGGCCCGCTCTTATGTGCGGTCGCGCGCGGTCGCTTTCGGCGTCAAGCCGCCGATCTTCGACAAGCGCGATATCCATATCCACGTGCCCGAGGGTGCGACGCCCAAGGACGGCCCCTCGGCCGGCGTGGCGATGGTTACCTCGATCGTCTCGGTGCTGACCGGCGTGCCGGTGCGCAAGGACGTGGCGATGACCGGAGAGGTCACGCTGCGCGGCCGCGTGCTGCCCATCGGCGGCCTGAAGGAGAAGCTGCTGGCCGCGCATCGCGGCGGCATCAAGATGGTGCTGATCCCGAAGGAAAACGAGAAGGATCTGGTCGAGATTCCCGACAACGTCAAGAAGGGCCTCGAGATCATACCGGTTTCGACCTGCGAGGAAGTGCTGAAGCATGCTCTCGTGGCGGAACTGAAACCAATCGAGTGGAACGACGTTGACGATCTCAACAAGCCGGCTGTGGTCGAACCCGAAGCGGAGGGCGATCGCGAAGGCATGGTCAAACACTGACTCCATCGTGTTCCGGAGGACGGCAGCGTGAACAAACAGGATCTGATGGCCCAGGTGCGCGATACCGCGGGTCTCAGCAAGGAACAGGCCGAACGCGCCGTCGAGGCGGTGTTCGAACTCATCACCGAGGCCATGCGGCGCGGCGAAGAGGTGCGGATCGTCGGCTTCGGCAGCTTCTTCGTGGGCACCCGGGCGGCCAGTCCGGGCCGGAACCCGCGCACGGGCGAGCGGATCGACCTGCCGCCCACGCGGCAGCCGAAATTCCGCGCGGGCAAGACGCTGAAGGAGGCGGTCGGCTGATATCGGCTGGCCCGCTTCGGCCCATCGAAATGCAACGGGCCCGGTAGCGATACCGGGCCCGATCTGCTATAGAGCCCCGGCTTCGGCCGTTGCGGCCTGGCTCCGGCGGGCGGTTAGCTCAGTGGTAGAGCGCCTCGTTTACACCGAGGATGTCGGGAGTTCGACCCTCTCACCGCCCACCATCTTTCTTACATTCTGTATTGACGCTGCTTGTCCGTCAGCCTGCCCCGCTTCTGTTGCAAGGAATGCGAAGCGGCGGTCATGGCCTAGCGGGCATGGTGTCTTGCCTCAAACCATTCAGGCACACCCAGCGCTATTCCCCATGACAATGGCGATGCAAACAGAAGCTGTGGTCGCGCCCTGTTCAATTGCCTCATTCAGAGCATGAAGGTTCCGTGTCCACTACTATAGGCAGTTGACTCCCCGAAATCGGTTGCAGAAGTATCGATGGATACAGCTAAAGCGATTCGTTCGAGTCGCGGCTATCTAGGGGGAATCGACCATGGCGACCATTACCGGCGATGCAACCGACAACCTTCTCGATGGCACGGCAGACATCGATGATATCCATGGTCTGGCTGGCAATGACACGCTGAATGGCGGCGATGGGGCCGACCTTCTCGATGGCGGCGAAGGTGCGGACACTTTGGATGGTGGCGCCGGCACGGATACAGCCACCTACGCCGGGTCTACCGCAGGTGTGACAGTGAACCTGACGACCGGCACCGGCAGCGGCGGGGATGCCGAGGGTGATGCTCTAGCCAGCATAGAAAATCTCACCGGCTCCGATAACGACGATACGCTGATTGGCGATGGTTCCGCGAACGTGCTCGATGGCGGTGCGGGGAACGACACCCTGATCGGTGGGGGCGGCGCCGATACACTGATCGGCGGCGATGGCACGGATACTGCCAGTTATGCCGGCTCGCCGTCTGGCGTGAATGTCAACCTTGCCACCGGCACCGGTTCGGGCGGCGATGCCGCCGGCGATACGCTCACCGGTATCGAGAACCTGACCGGATCCTCGCAGGCCGACACGCTCACCGGCGATGCCGGGGATAACGTCCTCGATGGCGGAAACGGCAATGACGTCCTGGAAGGCGGCGCGGGCGCGGATACGCTGATCGGCGGCAGCGGCACGGATACCGCCAGTTATGCCGGCTCGGCGGCTGGCGTGACGGTCAATCTGGCCACCGGCGCAGGCACGGGTGGCGATGCCCAGGGCGATACACTGAGTGGTATCGAGAATGTCACCGGTTCCGATGAAAACGATACCTTCACCGGGAACGGTGCGGCAAATGTGCTCAATGGCGGTGCGGGGAATGACACCCTGATCGGCGGCGGCGGTGCCGATGCGCTGATCGGCGGCAGCGGCACGGACACGGCCAGCTATGCCGGCTCAGCGGCTGGCGTGACGGTCAATCTGGCCACCGGCACAGGCACGGGTGGCGACGCCCAGGGCGATACGCTGAGCGGTATCGAGAATGTCACCGGCTCCGATGAAAACGATACCCTCACCGGGAATGGTGCGGCAAATGTGCTCGATGGCGGTGCGGGGAATGACACCCTGATTGGCGGCGGTGGCGCCGATACGCTGATCGGTGGCGATGGCGTGGATACCGCCAGCTATGCCGGTTCCTCTGGCGTGAATGTCAACCTTGCCACCGGCACCGGTTCGGGCGGCGATGCTGCCGGCGATACGCTCACCGGCATCGAGAACCTGACCGGATCCTCGCAGGCCGACACGCTCACCGGCGATGCCGGTGATAACGTCCTCGATGGCGGAAACGGCAATGACGTCCTGGAAGGCGGTGCGGGCGCGGATACGCTGATCGGCGGCAGCGGCACGGATACCGCCAGCTATGCCGGTTCGGCGAATGGCGTGAATGTCAGCCTTGCCACCGGCACCGGTTCTGGCGGTGATGCCGAAGGGGATACGCTCAGTGGCATCGAGAATCTTGTCGGCTCTGCGCAGGATGATACGCTTACTGGTAATGGCAGCGCCAACACGCTTACCGGTGGCGCCGGCGCCGACAGCTTGAATGGCGGTGGCGGCACGGATACCGCCAGTTATGCCGGCTCCTTGTCTGGCGTGAATGTCAGCCTCGCCACCGGCACCGGTTCGGGCGGCGATGCCGAAGGTGATACGCTGAGCGATATCGAGAATCTCGTCGGTTCTGGACAGGACGACACGCTCACTGGCAATGCTGGCGCCAACGCGCTTACCGGCGGTGCTGGCGCCGACAGCCTGAACGGCGGTGACGGTAACGACACTCTGGATGGCGGCACGGGCGACGACAGTATCGATGGCGGGCTGGGCGACGATACGCTGACGGGCGGCACGGGCGCGGATACGCTGGTCGGCGGCGATGGTACGGATACGGCCAGCTATACCGGCTCGGCGGCTGGCGTGACGGTCAATCTGGCCACAGGCACCGGCACGGGTGGCGACGCCCAGGGCGACACGTTGAGCGGCATCGAGAATGTCACTGGTTCGGGCCAGGCCGATACGCTGACGGGTGATTCCGGGAGCAACACACTGACGGGTGGTGGCGGTGCCGATACCATCGATGGCGGCGACGGCGATGACCTTCTTGTTGGCGGCACTGGCGGCGATACGTTGATCGGTGGCGATGGCGTGGATACCGCCAGCTATGCCGGTTCCTCTGGCGTGAATGCCAACCTTGCCACCGGCACCGGTTCGGGCGGCGATGCCGCCGGCGATACGCTCACCGGTATCGAGAACCTGACCGGGTCCTCGCAGGCGGACACGCTCACCGGCGATGCCGGGGATAACGTCCTCGATGGCGGAAACGGCAATGACATTCTGGAAGGTGGTGCGGGCGCGGATACGCTGATCGGCGGCAGCGGCACGGATACCGCCAGCTATGCCGGTTCGGCGAATGGCGTGGCGGTCGATCTGGCGACGAATACCGCGAGCGGCGGCGATGCCGAGGGCGATACGTTCAACAGCATCGAGAACATCACCGGTTCCGCTGGCAATGACAGTCTGACCGGTAATACCGGCAATAACAGGCTCGAGGGTGGTCTCGGCGACGACACGATCGATGGCGGCGCGGGCAACGACACACTGATCGGCGGCGGCGGCGCCGATACGCTGGTCGGCGGCAGCGGTACGGATGCCGCGGATTATGGCGCTTCCGGCGGAGCTGTTACGGTGGATCTGGCCACCGGCACAGGATCAGGGGCTGATGCTCAGGGTGATACCCTCAGCGGAGTCGAAAACCTGACCGGTTCCGTCTACGACGACACTCTGACTGGAGACGATAGTGGCAACCTGATCAACGGCGGCCTGGGCGCCGACGTGATCGATGGCGGGGCGGGCAACGATACGCTGATTGGCGGCGGCGGCGCCGACACGCTGACCGGCGGCAGCGGCACCGATACGGCCGTTTACAGCGGTTCGCCGGGGGGCGTGACGGTCGACCTGTCGACCGGAATGGGCCAGGGCAGCGATGCCGAGGGCGACGTCCTCAGCGGTGTCGAGAATCTCACGGGCTCGAATTTCGACGATGTGCTGACCGGCGACGCCGGCACGAATGTCCTTGATGGCGGCGCGGGCAACGATCTTCTGACCGGCAATGCCGGCGCGGATACACTGATCGGTGGCAGCGGCACGGATACCGCCAGCTATATCGGCTCCAACGGCAGCGTCATCGTTGACCTTGCGGCTGGAACCGGCCTTGGTGGCCATGCCCATGGCGACACTCTGGCCGGCATCGAGAACCTGATCGGTTCGGAATATGACGACGACCTGACAGGTGATGGCGGCAACAATGTGATCGAGGGGCGTGGTGGCAATGATGCCATCCGCGGCGGCGACGGTAACGACACTCTGGATGGCGGCATAGGTAACGATATTCTGACCGGCGGGGACGGCACCGATACGCTGATCGGCGGTACCGGCGAAGATCATCTGGATGGCGGTGCCGGCAACGACACCCTGGATGGCGGCGATGGGGACGATGCCCTGACCGGCGGAGCCGGAGCCGATACGCTGATCGGCGGTGCCGGCACCGATGTTGCGAACTATCTGGGGTCGTCTGAAGGCGTGACCGTGGACCTGGTGAATGGTACCGGCTCCGGCGGCGATGCCGAGGGCGATACGCTCACGGGCATTGAGGCGCTGATTGGCTCGACCCACAATGACGTCCTGATAGGCAACGGTATCGATAACGTCATCGTTGGCGGCGGCGGCCAGGACATCATCATTGGAGGCGGCGGCAGCGATACCACGTCCTATGCGTCCGCCACGGCTGGGGTCACGGTCAATCTGCAGATCGGCGTCGGCAGCGGAAACGATGCCGAAGGGGATACCTATATCAGCATCGAAAACGTCATTGGCTCGTCCTATGGCGATGTGATCATCGGCGGTTCGACCGCCAATGCCACGCTCGATGGCGGCGACGGTGACGACACCATCATCGTCAATGCCTCGAACACCACAGTGATCGGCGGGCAGGGTGGCGATACAGTTTCCTATGCCGCTGCATCGGCTGGCGTGACAATCAACCTCCAGACCGGCGCCAGCACGAACGGCGATACCCTGATCGATATCGAGAATGTGATCGCCACGGAATTCGACGATGTGATCATCGGTGGCTCGACCGCCAATGCCACGCTGGATGGTAATGATGGCGACGACGTCATCGTGGTCAATGGCTCGAATGTGACTGTCATAGGCGGCGGTGGCAACGATACCGTTTCGTATGCATCGGCCCAGGCAGGCGTGACAATCGATCTCCAGATCGGCGCCGGAGGCAGCGGCGATACGTATATTGACATCGAGAATGTGATCGCCTCGGAATTCGGCGATGTGATCATCGGCGGTTCCACGGCCAATGCCACACTGAACGGTGGCGGCGGCAGCGATACCATCGTGGTCAACGCGGCCAATACCACGGTGATTGGTGGCGCGGGCTCGGATACTGTCTCCTATGCCGCGGCTGCGGCCGGTGTGACTATCAACCTGCAGACCCAGTCGGGCGGCAACGGCGATACGTATATTGACATCGAGAATGCCATCGGCACCGAATTCGGTGATGTGATCATCGGCGGTTCCACGGCCAATGCCACGCTGAATGGCAATGGCGGCGACGACTTGCTTGTGGTCAATGCGGCCAACACTACGGTCATTGGCGGGCTTGGTTCGGACACGGCTTCCTATGCGAACGCGGAAGCAGGGATCACGATAAACCTGCAACTCGGGACCAGCACGAATGGCGATACCCTGATCGGTATCGAGAATCTGATCGGCACCGAGTTCGGCGATGTGATCATCGGCGGCTCGACGGCCAGCACGACGCTGGACGGTGGTGATGGCGACGACACCATCGTGGTGGGTGCTTCGAACACCACGGTGATCGGCGGCGGCGGCAACAACACGGTGTCCTATGCCGGCGCTGCGGCCGGGGTCACCATTGACCTGCTGGCCGGGGAAGGCAGCGACGGCAGCACCTATGTGTCGGTCGGAAGTGCCATCGGCTCGGGTCATGGCGACATCATCGTGGGCGGGGCCAGCGCCGGCGTGCTGGATGGCGGCGACGGCGACGACACCATCGTGGTTACGGCCGCCGGCACCACCGTGATCGGCGGTGTGGGTTCGGATGCGGTCTCTTATGCGGCCGCTGCGGCCGGTGTGACCATCGATCTGTCGACCGGATCGGGCAGCGACGGCAGCACCTATGTGTCTGTGGAGAGCGCGGTCGGCTCGGGCTACGGCGACATCATCGTGGGCGGGGCCAGCGCCGGCATTCTGGATGGCGGGGATGGCGACGACACCATTGTGGTGACGGCCACCGGCACCACGGTGATCGGCGGCACAGGCTCGGATACCGTCTCCTATGCCGCGGCTGCGGCCGGTGTCACCATCGACCTGGCGACCGGATCGGGCAGCGACGGCAGCACCTATGTGTCTGTGGAAAGCGTGGTCGGTTCGGGCCACGGCGACATCATCGTGGGTGGCGCCAGTGCCGGTATTCTGGATGGCGGGGATGGCGACGACACCATTGTGGTGACGGCCGCCGGCACCACGGTGATCGGCGGGACGGGCTCGGATACCGTCTCTTATGCGGCGGCTGCAGCCGGTGTGACCATCGATCTTCTGGCCGGGCAGGGTGGCAGCGGCGATACCTATGTGTCGGTGGAGAGCGTGGTCGGCTCTGGCTACGGCGATATCATCGTGGGCGGGGCCAGCGCCGGCATTCTGGATGGCGGCGATGGCGACGACACCATCGTGATCGGCGCCGGGAATACCACGGTGATCGGTGGCGGCGGCAACAATACGGTCTCTTATGCCGGGGCCTCGGCTGGCGTCACCATCAACCTGTTGAACGGATCGGGCAGCGACGGCAGCACCTATGTATCCGTGCAGAATGCGATTGGCACGGGTCATGGCGACATTATCGTGGGCGGGGCCAGCGCCGGCATTCTGGATGGCGGCGACGGCGACGACACCATCGTGGTCAACGCGGCCAATACCACGGTGATCGGTGGGACGGGGACCGATACGGTTGCCCTGGCCCAGGCCCAGGCCAATTACACCATCATCATCAATGGCGATGGCAGCGTTACGGTCAGCGGCGGGGAATTTGGCAGCGGCAGCATAACGCTCAATGGCGTGGAGGCGCTGCAGTTTGCCGATGGCGGCATGTCCTTCCCGATCAACGGGGATGCGGGGAATAACATCATCAACGGAACGCCGTTTGATGATGTTATCCACGGTGGCGATGGGAACGACACCATCAACGGCCTGGAAGGGGACGACTTCCTGGTTGGGGGCATTGGCAACGACATTATCGATGGCGGTGCCGGCAATGACTGGGTTTCCTATGCCGATCTGAACACACATATCGATGCCGAGCTTTGGCAGAACGAGGTCCGCTCTGGCGGGGCGGGCGCCGATGTGGTGACCAACGTCGAGAATGTCATCGGCACGGCCTATAACGATGATATCGACGGTACGGATGCTGCGGATAACATTCTTGAAGGTGGCGCCGGCGCTGATCGTGTAAACGGAATGCTGGGCAACGACACGGCCAGTTATGTTTCTTCGGATGCAGGAGTCACGGTCAATTTACAGTCGGGCAGCGCCAGTGGCGGTCATGCTTCCGGCGACACGCTGATATCGATCGAGAACCTGTGGGGCTCGGCTCATGCCGACACCCTGACCGGCGACACCAATGCCAACGACCTGCGCGGCAATGATGGCGATGATATCCTCACCGGCGGTGGCGCTAACGACACGCTGAGCGGCGGTGCCGGCAGCGACATCGCGGCCTATGCCTTCGCGTCCAGTAACTACACGCTGGCCTACAACAATGGCGTGGTGACGGTGACGGCACTGAGCGGCAACGAGGGCGTCGACAGCCTGACCGGGATCGAGACCCTGCAGTTTGTCGATGGCACCGTGGACATCTCGAACTGGACTGGCGGCCCCTATACCGTGGTTCCCAACAGTTCCTCCACGATTGTCGGCACAGCTGGGGACGACACCCTGAATGGCACCGAAGACGACGACATCATTCATGGCCTGGCCGGTAACGACACGATCAATGGCCTTGGTGGCGATGATTTCCTGATCGGCGGCGACGGCAACGACGTCATTGATGGCGGCGCCGGCAACGACTGGGTTTCTTATGCCGATCTGAACACCCATATTGATGCCGAGTTGTGGCAGAACCAAGTCCGCTCGGGCGGAGCCGGTACCGACACGGTGACCAATGTCGAGAATCTGATCGGCACCGCCTATAACGACGATATCGACGGCACGGATGCTGCGGATAACATCCTTGAGGGTGGCGCTGGCGGTGACCGCGTGAACGGAATGCTGGGCAATGACACGGCCAGCTATGCTTCTTCGAATGCAGGAGTCACGGTCAACCTGCAGTCGGGCAGCGCCAGTGGCGGTCATGCTTCCGGCGACACGCTGATATCGATCGAGAACCTGTGGGGCTCGGCCCATGCGGATACTCTCACCGGCGACGCCAATGCCAACAAACTGAAAGGCAACGGCGGCAACGACACGCTGGATGGCGGCGCGGGCAGCGACACGGCGCTTTATGCCCTGGCATCCGGCAACTACACGCTGGCCTACAACAACGGCGTGGTGACGGTGACGGCGCTGAGCGGCGACGAGGGCGTCGACAGCCTGACCGGGGTCGAGACCCTGCAGTTCGCCGATGGCACCGTCGATATCTCGAACTGGACCGGCGGGGCCTATACCGTGGTCCCCGCTCCACTCGCCGGCACCTCCGGGAACGACACCATCAATGGCACCAATGGAGCCGATACCATCATCGGCAGCCTTGGCAATGACACGATCGATGGCGGAGCAGGGACGGATATGCTGGATTACGGCAGCATGTCGCTGCCTGGTTCGTGGACCGGCATCTTTTACCGCATGCATGTGGGTGAAACAAATTATTACACCCGCTCGCCTGGTGCCTTCCAGTACAAGGATACGGTCTCGAATATTGAAAATTTCATTGCCACGGCTGGTGATGACTACTTCTTTGGAACAGCGGCAGCGGAGGTGTTCGAAGGGGGCGCCGGCGCCGACATTTTCGATGGAAACGGTGGGAATGACACGCTGAGTTATGTGCATTCCTCTGCCGGCGTGAACGTCAACCTGGCAACGGGAACCGCCTCTGGCGGCGATGCCCAGGGCGATATCATCCTTGGGGCTTATGATGGTGGATTCGGCCCTGGATACAGTGCCGACAGTGCGACAAACCTGTGGGGCTCGGCCCATGCCGATATGCTGACCGGCAGCGCTTCGGCCAACGAACTGCGTGGCAATGCTGGCGACGACATGCTCACCGGCGGGGACGGTAACGACACGCTGGATGGCGGCGCTGGCAGCGACACCGCCATCTATGCCCTGGCATCCGGCAACTACACGCTGGCCTACAACAACGGCGTGGTGACGGTGACGGCGCTGAGCGGCAGCGAGGGCGTCGACAGCCTGACCGGGATCGAGACCCTGCAGTTCGCCGATGGCTCAATCGATATTTCGAATTGGACTGGCGGCGGCTATACGCTGATCGGGAACGACGGCAGCATCACGATTGCCGGCACATCGGGGGAAGACGTCATCAATGGAACCGAGGGCGATGATGTCATCCATGGCCTGGCCGGTAACGATACGATATATGGTCATGGCGGCAACGACGCCATAGATGGCGGCGACGGCAATGATACCGTCCACGGTGGAGACGGCGACGATCTCTTCCTCGGCAGCAACGGCTTCGACACCTATTCCGGTGGCGCCGGTTTCGACTGGTTGGATTACAGCACCTACACGCCGATGGCCGGCTGGGGTGGTGTGCTGTTCCACATGCAGGTGGATGGCGTCTATCATTTCAACTGGGTACCATCGACGCTGAACAACAAGGACTTGTTCTCCGACATCGAGGGGTTCCGCGGTTCGGCCTACGACGATTATTTCCTGGGCGATATTGGCACAGACGATGTTTTCGAAGGTGGCGCTGGTGCGGACGTGTTCGACGGCAACGGGGGCGTCGACACTCTGAGTTACGAGCATTCCTCGGCCGGCGTGACGATCAATCTGGGCACCGGCTATGCCGATGGCGGCGACGCTACAGGCGACGTGTTCCTGGGCGACTACCAGCGCCCCGGTGCCAGCTGGTCGGCCAGTGGGGCGATGTGGTCGGACGGAGCTTCCAATGTCTGGGGCTCGGCCCATGCGGATACTCTCACCGGCGACACCAATGCCAACAAACTGAAAGGCAATGGTGGCGACGATACGCTGGATGGCGGAGACGGCAACGACACGGCAATCTATGCCCTGTCGTTCAGCAACTACACGCTGGCCTACAACAATGGCGTGGTGACGGTGATGGCGCTGAACGGTGACGAGGGCGTCGACAGCCTGACCGGGATCGAGACCCTGCAGTTTGCCGATGGCACCGTCAACATCTCGAACTGGACTGGCGGTGGTTACACGTTGGTTGGTAACGATGGGAGTGTCACGATTTTCGGTACACCCGGTAACGACATCATCAATGGCGGTGCAGGCAGCGACACGATCTATGGTCTTGACGGCGATGACATGATCATCGGCGGTGCTGGCAACGATGTGATCGATGGTGGGGCTGGCAGCGACTGGGTTTCCTATGCGGGCCTGTCGACGCATGTCAATGTTCAGCTGTATGCGAATATCATCTATGAGGTTGGAACCGATACGGTTGTGAATGTCGAGAATGTCATCGGAACGTCCAATGCCGACTTCATTTTTGGCAACGATGCCGACAACATCCTGGAAGGCGGCGCTGGCGCTGACCGGCTCTCTGGTTATGGAGGCAGCGATACGGCCAGTTACCAGAGCTCGTCGGCCGGGGTCACCGTCAATCTGGCAACCGGCGCGACTTCTGGCGGTCATGCGGAAGGGGATTGGCTCGTTGCTGGCATCGAGAACCTGTGGGGTTCAGCCCATGCCGATACCCTGACCGGCGATGCCAATGCCAATGTGCTGAAAGGCGATGGCGGCAACGACACGCTGACCGGCAATTCTGGCGATGACACGTTAAATGGCGGTGCCGGAGCCGATGTCCTCAATGGCGGTGCCGGTTTTGATACCGCCAGTTATGCTGGATCGACTTCCGGTGTCTCCGTCAACCTCGCGACATCGACGGCTTTTGATGGGGATGCCACAGGGGACACATTCATCGATATAGAGGGGCTGATTGGTTCGGCCTATGCCGATAACCTTACCGGCAACGCCGTGAACAACACCCTGGAAGGTGGTGCGGGCGCTGACGTCATAGACGGAGGTGCCGGATTTGATATTGCAAGTTATGCGAGCTCGACCTCGGCGGTTTCCATCAATCTGTTCGAGCAGACGGCATCTGGTGGCGATGCGGCAGGGGATACGCTCATCGATATAGAGGGCCTGATTGGGTCTGTCTACGCCGATAACCTTATCGGCAATGGCATGGACAATCTTCTGGAAGGCGGAGCCGGTGCAGATGTGATCGATGGTGGGGCGGGCCATGATACGGTCAGCTATGCATCTTCAAATGCCGCTGTGAACATTAACCTGACGACCATGGCGGCATCGGGAGGGCATGCCGATGGCGATAGCCTGACTGGTGTCGAGAGTGTAACGGGCTCGGCCTATGACGATACGCTGACCGGAAATTCCCTCGATAACGTCATTCATGGCGGTGCAGGCAGCGACACGATCTATGGTCTTGACGGCGATGACATGATCATCGGCGGTGCTGGCAACGATGTGATCGATGGTGGGGCTGGCAGCGACTGGGTTTCCTATGCGGGCCTGTCGACGCATGTCAATGTTCAGCTGTATGCGAATATCATCTATGAGGTTGGAACCGATACGGTTGTGAATGTCGAGAATGTCATCGGAACGTCCAATGCCGACTTCATTTTTGGCAACGATGCCGACAACATCCTGGAAGGCGGCGCTGGCGCTGACCGGCTCTCTGGTTATGGAGGCAGCGATACGGCCAGTTACCAGAGCTCGTCGGCCGGGGTCACCGTCAATCTGGCAACCGGCGCGACTTCTGGCGGTCATGCGGAAGGGGATTGGCTCGTTGCTGGCATCGAGAACCTGTGGGGTTCAGCCCATGCCGATACCCTGACCGGCGATGCCAATGCCAATGTGCTGAAAGGCAATGGCGGCAACGACACGCTGACCGGCAGGAATGGCAACGATACCTACCTGATTGCCCGCGGTGATGGCATCGACAGCATCGTGCAGTCGGGCATCACCGATGCGGGCGCGACGACGGATATCGTCAAATTCACGTCTGGCGTATCGTATGATCAACTCTGGTTCAGCCAGTCGGGCAACGACCTGAAGATCGACGTGATCGGCGAAACCGCCAGCAGCGTGCTGCTGAAGGACTGGTATACCGACAGCACGCGCCGCGTTGACAGCATACAGACCGACGATGGCAGCCATAGCCTCTCGGCGACCAATGTCCAGGCGCTGGTGGATGCGATGGCATCCTATTCGGTTCCAACGGCAGGTCAGTTCGTGCTGGACCCGCAGGTCGCCAACGATCTGGCGCCGGTCTTCGCGACGACCTGGGCATGACAGCCCAGGACGGCGGGGAGTCAACCGCAGCTTCCGTGGCGGCACAGGAGACTGTGCCACCACAAGACACTGTGCCGCCACAGCGCGATAGCGGCCTGTACAGCCTGGCGCTGGTGTTGCGTGTTCTGGGCCAGGCGGTCGATCCCGGCCAGCTGGTCCATAAATACGGTCACGCGGATCGCGTAGTTTCTCCCGATGAACTGGTACGCGCCGGCCGCCAGCTTGGCGTGAAAATCCGGCGTATCGGCAGCCGCTGGGAGAACCTTCGCCACACGCCGCTGCCGGCCATTGCCTGTCGCAAGGATGGCAGTTTCGTGGTGCTCGCGGCCTTTCGCAGCCAGGGGGAGCGGGAAGAAGTTCTTCTGGCCGAGGGGCATGACGGGCGGCCGATTTCGCGCATGCGGGAGGTTTTCGAGGCCGACTGGACCGGCGAACTGATTCTGATCACCACCCGCGCGGACCTGGCCGGTTCTCAGCGGCGTTTCGATATCTCCTGGTTCATCCCCGCAGTGGTGAAGTATCGCCGGATGTTCGGCGAGGTGCTTCTGGCTTCCTTCATCATCCAGATCCTGGCGCTGGCCTCGCCGCTGATGTTCCAGGTGGTGATCGACAAGGTGATGGTGCATCGTTCCCTGTCGACGCTGGATGTCCTGGTTTTTGCACTTCTGGTGCTGGCCGTGTTTGAAACCGTGTTCGGTGTGTTGCGAACCTATCTGTTCTCGCACACAACGAACCGTGTCGACCTGGAACTGGGCGCCCGTCTGTTCGGCCATTTGATGGCGCTCCCGCTGTCCTATTTCGAGGCGCGCCGGGTAGGCGAGAGCGTAGCGCGCGTGCGTGAACTGGAAAACATCCGCACCTTTCTCACCGGATCGACCCTGACGGCCGGGCTGGATCTGTTTTTCACCTTTGTGTTCGTCGCCGTCATGTTCCTGTACAGCCCGCTGCTGACATGGATATGCCTGGCCGCCGTTCCCTTCTATGTCATCATATCGGTCCTGGTGACCCCGGTTCTCAAGCGGCGCCTTGACGAGAAGTTTGCGCGCGGATCGGAAAACCAGTCCTTCCTCGTTGAACGCATTGGCGGCATCGAGACGGTGAAGGCCATGGCTATCGAGCCGATGATGCAGCGCCGCTGGGAGGAGCTGCTGGCGGCTTATGTACGGGCCGCGTTCCGTGTCGGTAATCTGGCCAATATCGCCAGCCAGACAGCACAGATGATCAGCCGCATCGTGATAGCGGCCACGTTATGGGCAGGAGCGAAGCTGGTGATTGATGGCGATCTTACGGTTGGAGAACTGGTCGCCTTCAATATGCTGTCGGCCCGGGTTAGCGGTCCGATCCTGCGCATCGCCCAGCTTTGGCAGGATTTCCAGCAGGCACGGCTATCGATCGAACGTCTGGGCGATATTCTCAACACCAAGACCGAAAGCGGGCTGAGCGCGGGGCGGCAATCCCTGCCGGGATTGAAAGGTCGGATCGTATTTGATCGGGTGCTTTTCCGCTATCGCCCGGACGGATCGGAGGTTCTGCGAAACCTGTCGCTGCAGATTCCTGCCGGCCAGGTTGTCGGCATTGTCGGGCCGTCCGGATCAGGCAAGAGTACATTGGCCAAACTGGTGCAACGCTTGTATGGGCCCGAGGCTGGCCGCATTTCCATAGATGGCCTCGATCTTGCGCAGGTAGATCCGAGCGCGCTGCGCCGGATGATCGGTGTGGTGCTTCAGGAAAGCACGCTGTTCACGGGGAGTGTCCGTGACAACATCGCCCTGGCCGATCCTGGTCTGCCGCTGGATCGTGTGATCGCCGCGGCCCAACTGGCCGGCGCTCATGATTTCATCATGAGCCTGCCGCAAGGCTACGATACGTTGGTTGGCGAACGCGGCTCCACTCTGTCTGGCGGCCAGCGCCAGCGCATTGCCATTGCCCGCGCCTTGATCACGAATCCGCGTATTCTCATCTTCGACGAAGCGACCAGCGCCCTGGATGTGGAATCCGAGGCGGCAATCCAGTCCAACATGGAGCGGATATGCCAGGGCCGAACCGTGCTGATTATCGCCCATCGTCTCTCCGCCGTGCGACAGGCGAACCGGATCATCACGGTAGAAAGCGGCCAGGTGATCGAGGATGGCACGCCGGAGCAGTTGCTGCGCCAGGGCGGACGGTTTGCAGCCATGATGCGACAGCAGGCGGGAGGGCTGCATGTTGTATAGCATGCGCATTGCATCCTTCTGGTCTTGGCTCCGGCATGCGGCAGCTGTAGCTCGCGCTGCGTGGAAAATTGAACGCCAGAAGCCGGCTTCACCACGGCGCCATCGTGACGAAATAGATTTCCTTCCAGCCGCGCTTGAGGTGCTGGAGACGCCGGCCTCACCCACCGCACGGATCACGCTACTGGCGCTTACCGCGCTGCTTGTGATTGGCCTGGGCTGGTCGTTCATCGGCAAACTCGATGTTGTAGCCATTGCGGATGGCAGAACCATTCCGGCAGGCAAGACCAAGGTGATACAGCCGCTGGAAACCGGGGTCGTGCGCGCGATCCATGTGCGGGACGGACAGCCGGTCAAGGCAGGCGATGTGCTGGTGGAACTCGATCCGACGTCCTCCGGCGCCGATATGCGCCGCCTGATTGCGGATCTGGTGGCTGCGCGTGCCGATGCCGCCCGGTTGGACGCCGCGCTGCACCCGGCTGAAGCCATGCGGCATTTTCGCCTGCCGCCTGGGACGCCGCGTGATCTGGCTGAGTTGCAAAAAGCCTGGCTTGCTAACCAGACGGATGAGCATCTGGCTCGTTTGGCCGGACTGGATGCAGAACGTGAACGCCGTGAGGCCGAATACAAGTCGGTTGAGGTGGCAATTCATAAGCTTGAGCAAGCCATTCCACTGCTGAGGCAGCGCTCGAACGCCCGCACCGAACTGGCAGACAAGGGGTTCGGTTCACGCCTGACGGCGCTGGAATTGCAGCAGCAACTGATCGAAATGGAACATGAGCTGCGTGCCTTGCGGTTCCGGCGCGATGAGTCTCGGGCGGCACTGCAGGCTGTTCGCCGACAGGTGCAGCAGGTGCAGTCAGAATACCTTAGGGACGTCAGGAGTCAGCGCAATGAAACGATGCGCAAGGTTTCGGCGCTTGAGGAGGAGGTGCTGAAGGCCGAACAGAGGCATGAGCTTCAAACCCTTGTTGCCCCTTTGGATGGCGTCGTGCAGCAGTTGGCGATCCACACCATTGGCGGTGTCGTGACGCCGGCCCAGCCTTTACTGGCCATCGTGCCCGATGGAGACGGGCTGGAGGTCGAGGTTATGCTGCAGAACCGCGATATCGGTTTTATTCGTCCCGGGCAATCGGCCGAGGTCAAATTGGAGACGTTCCTGTTCACCAAATACGGAACGATACCTGGCCGGGTGGCCTCGGTTTCCCGGGATGCCGTGGCGGATGAGAAACGTGGGCTGATATACCCGGCGCGAATCACGCTGGACCGCTCATGGATCGATGTGGACGGGCAGCGCTTCGATCTTGGCGCGGGAATGGCATTGATGGCCGAGATTAAAACGGAGCAGCGGCGGCTGATCGATTATCTGTTGTCACCAATCATGCGCTATAAGGACGAGAGTTTTCGCGAACGTTAGTGCCTCGGCAGTACAGATACTTGTCTGCCAGGTCTGAAGTCGAGAGCATTCTGTGTGGTCGTTTTCAGTGTAGAAAAGTCGTTTTAACGCTCAAATATACTGATGTTGCATCGATTTTTTACAGGAAAGTCGATTTGCCGTGGGTCGAATGGTGGTGAGTGGATGATTATTCTTTCCGTCAGCGTAGACGTCGTCATCAGAAGCAATGCGATCGGATACGTTCTCGCTCATATGTGAATCTATGCGATCGGCATGGATAGAGCCCGTACTTTCCGATCGTGAAACTACTCAGCCTGCCCAGTGGGATTTTCTCAACGGTGGTAATTGGGCCGCGCATTTGGGTGGCCTTGCAATGGCTCTCACCTGCTGAAACGAAGCGCCGCAGTTGAATGGCCTGGCGCATGCAGTCCATCTCCTGCCGATGGTGCTCTTCTTCCGCCTCCCAACGCTGCTCCTCGTCTGCTTCCTAGAGGATAGGGGGCTTTCTTGCAGGCCTTGGCCAGATCGTAGCAGTATGCGGCTAGCAACGGTCTCAGCAGGGTCGACCATGCCTTTCGACTGTATTTGGAATAGCGGGCGCTCATCCGCGTGGATGAGTGGCGGATCATCGCCATAATTTGCCTTTCCCGGTAGTCCACAGTGTTTACAGTACTTCTTGCAATGCATTGAATTTAAACAACTATAAGGGGTGGTTTGAATTCGAGAGGAAAAACAAAAAAGAGTAATTTTACGCTAGAGGTGTCAGAAACACGCCCACCATTTTCCCAATACCCGCGCGCCTGCTGCCAGCTTATGTCTGCTGCGATGCGAAGACGGTTGGTGCTGTTTGGTCCCGGCACCAATTGGCTGCCCCATGGGGTGTCGCCATATCCATGGCTGGAATATCTCCAGAATGTGAGCAGGGCGGCTGGCGAAAGTTACTGAATTTATGCCTGCTGCCGTTGAATGTCTGGGCTAGTATTCTCCATCAGTCATAGTAGCAGCATATGTGAGCGTTATGAGCGACGTTGTGGCAGAAGGCACCGGCAGGGTCGCCGTGGCCGGGGGGAGCGCCTCCGGGTCCGTACCGCTTTTCCTATGGCGCGGGGCGCGGGCACGTCTATTACGTCCGCTATTCTGGGTGCCGCCCGTCACGCTCAGCATTGTCGTCGCGGCCACGGCATGGTTCAGCTTCCTGCCCGCCCATGTCATCGCCGAGATGTTCTGCGTCATGGTTGCCTGGGTGTTTTTTGGCCTTGGCTGGAAGACACATGCCATTGCCGGCAACCGCCTGCTGGTCCTGCTCGGCTGCAGCTTCTTTTGGGTTGGCGTTCTCGATCTGCTGCATCTGATGGCCTACAAGGGCATGGACCTGCTGCCGATCGATGGCGGTAATGCATCCTCCCAGCTTTGGCTCTGCGCCCGCAGCGTGCAGGTTCTTGGCCTGCTGGTGACCCCGCTTCTGGCCCGCCGTGGCTTGTCGATCCCGCTTGTGTTTGGCGCTTTCGGCGTTCTCTCCGTGGCGCTGGTGGTATCGATATTCTCGGGCGATTTTCCGGCCACCTTTGTCGAAGGCAAGGGGCTCACCACATTCAAGATCGCCGCCGAGTATGCCGTTGTCGCGGCGTTGATCGCCGGCGTTTTTGTCGTGATGCGCGTGCCGGCTGATGCTCTGCGCAGCGACGACAAAGCCATGATGATCGGCTATATCGCGGTCAGCATACTGTCGGAGATCGCCTTTACGCTCTATGTCGATGTTTACGGCATTGCCAATCTGATCGGCCATATCCTGAAAATCTGGGCCTTCTGGCTGATCTTCGAGGCCATTGTGCAGGCTAATTTCGACCGCCTGCACTGGACGCTGCGGCGATTGTCCGAAGTGGTCGAGCAGAACCCGTCGATGGTGGTTATCACCGATCCCACCGGCGTGGTTGAGTATGTGAATCCCCAGTTCCAGACCGATACCGGCTATACGGCGGAAGAGGCGGTGGGCCGTCACGTCAATTTTCTGAAATCCGATGAGATGCCGCAGCAGATTCTCGACGCGATGTGGAAATCCATCAGCCGGGGCGAGACATGGCATGGTTATTTTCGCAATCGGCGCAAGGACGGCTCGCTCTACTGGGATAAATCCACCATCACGCCGATCCGTGATTATCGCGGGCAAATTCAGAGCTATGTGGCGATCAAGGAGGATGTGACCCAGAGGCGCCAGGTGGAGGAATTCCTGCTCGACAGCGAGAATGCCGTCACGCATATGCTGATCGGCGCCATGGAGGCTATGGTCGGCCTGCTGGAGGCCCGAGATCCCTATACTGCCGGCCACAGCCGCAATGTCGGCGCTATCGCGCTGATCATCGCCGAGGAAATGCAATTGCCGAAAGTGCAGGTCGAGGGCCTGCGTATAGCTGCCATGATCCACGACATCGGCAAGATACGTGTTCCGATGGATATCCTGAACAAACCCGGCAAACTGACGCCGAGCGAGTTCGAGATCATCAAGCAGCACCCTCAGACTGCCTATGATGCAATCAAGGGCATTCCGTTCCCTTGGGACGTGCCGCAGATCGTGCTGTCGCATCACGAGAAATGGGATGGCACCGGCTATCCCAACGGCTTGAAAGGCGAGGCGATCCCGCTTGAGGCGCAGATTTTAAGTGTTGCCGATGTGCTGGATGCGGTCAGCGCCCATCGACCCTATCGCCCCCGGCTTGGCGCGGACATGGCCTTCCAGATCATCGAGGAAGGCCGGGGCGTCAGCTTCAGCCCCGCCGTGGTGGCGGTCACGCTGCGGGCTCGCGAGAAAATCACCAAGATACTGAAATAAAGCCGCGCCTTCCTGTTCGGTTTGTCCCGTCAGGGAACGCGCAGGCCGGCAAGGGCTTAGCTCGCTCCGCCCTGCCGGCGTCGCCGTCGTCTCCCGCACCCAACAAGCCCGCCTTATTTGCCGCCGGCATGCCACGCAACGAGGTGCCGGCTGCGCCGCTCGCGCATAATGCCGCTTCCGATCATAGCCGTCGGCATCTTCCACCCGAACAGCCCTGTGTTAGCGTCGCGCCATCCTCAGCAGGGGAATGACGCGATGCGACGCTCGGTGACATATGCGGTTTTGCTTCTTGCCGCTATCCTGCTGCCCTCACATGGCATGCGGGCGGAAACCGGCAAAGCAACACGGCTGACGCTGTTTTCCGATGACTGGACCTGCATCTATCCGCCGGCGCTGGAAGGCAATCTCTGCTTTACCCTGAACGGCACCGAGAATCTGGATGAAACCAGGCTGAAGCTTAAGATCGATGGTGCACCCGTCGATATGACGCCGCGCATCATCGAGAGTTCGCGGCTGGTGGTCTTTCCGCTGCTTTTCGGTGTCGGCAACCACGATGACGCCCGCGACCTCAACAGGGAAATGTGGTCACGCCTGCTGGGATCTCCATTTGCCACCACGCAGGTCATCGCCGTGCCCTTCGATGTCGAATATGCCGGTCGCAGCATCATGGCCGGCACGGAAGAGGAGCCGCTGGCGCCCAGCTTCCGCCTGCTGCGTTATGAAGATGAATGGATGCTGTTCGGCTTCGGCGCCGCATTGGCGGTCATTGCCTGCGTGCTTTATATCGGCCTGCGCAGTTCCGCCCTGCGTAACCGTTCGCCGGTGTCGCAGGTCGCTGCCTCCGATCTGCCCTTCTGCCTGGGCAAGCTGCAGATGTCGGTCTGGTTCTGCCTGATCTTCGCCGCCTTCGTCTTCATTTGGGCCGTGACCGGCCAGTTGAAATCCCTCAATCCCGAAACCTTCATCCTGCTCGGCATTTCGGCCGGCACGTCGCTGGCTGCCGTGATGGTCGATCAGGGCAAACAATCGCCGGCCGCCGATGTGGAGGCGCGGCTGAGCGCGATGGGTATCCGCGATGGCCATGACGCCGCCCGGCTGAAAGCCCTGGTCAGAAGCGGCAAGGGCGGCCACGAGGCCAGCCGGCATTTTGACATCCCGTCGGCGGAAGGCGGCGAGCAGGCAGAGGCAGCGGTTGTCACGCTGTCCGACCTGCATCGTCGCTATCTGGACCTGACCGGACCCTATCGTTCGAAGGGTTTTATCCGTGATCTGATTAACGATGCCGCCGGCGCCACCGTGCACCGGTTCCAGATGCTGGCCTGGACCGCCATCCTGGGCGTGATCTACATTTTCCGGGTCTACTGGGACCTGCAGATGCCGCAATTCGGCACCAATCTCCTCGCCCTGATGGGGATCAGCGGTGGGATTTACCTGGGTTTCAAGGTTCCGGAACGGTAAATTACGGGTTGCGCCTTAAACTTGACAGGGTTGCGCCTTTTCCTGGATAACGGTTGCGCCTGACGGGCGAGTCTCGTCCGGCTCTACCGGGAGGCAGGCCATGGCGACGACCACCATCGGGGTGAAGATCGACGACGACCTGAAGGCGCGGCTGAAACAGGCTGCCGACGGGCTGGGGCGCACGCCGCACTGGGTGATCAAGCAGGCCCTGCTCACGGTGCTGGACCGCATCGAGCGCGGCCAGGATGTCAGCGACCTGCTGGGGCCGGTCGGCCCGGGTGGCGATGGTGCCGCCGAACCGGGCGACGTGCGGGCTGATGCACCGATCATGCCGTTCCTCGATTTCGCCCAGGGCGTCCAGCCGCAAAGCGTGCTGCGGGCCCGCATTACCGCTGCCTGGCGCCGGCCCGAGACCGAATGCCTGCCGCTGCTGATCGCCGAGGCCAGCCAGCCGGCCGCCGTGACGCAGGCGGCGCGCGATCTTGCCCGCAGGCTGGTCGAGGCTTTGCGGGGCAAGGCCGAGGGCGGCGGCGTTGAGGCGCTGATCCACGAATATGCGTTGTCCAGCCATGAAGGCGTGGCTCTGATGT
Source organism: Ferrovibrio sp. (assembly GCA_046294345.1). Lineage (GTDB taxonomy): Bacteria > Pseudomonadota > Alphaproteobacteria > Ferrovibrionales > Ferrovibrionaceae > Ferrovibrio. The sequence continues at coordinate 22,508 of JBKBJT010000009.1, read as the reverse complement.
GCCTGGCCGAGGCCCTGCTGCGCATTCCCGATCGTGCCACCCGCGACGCCCTGATCCGCGACAAGATAGGCGTCGGCGACTGGGAGGCGCATCTGGGCCACAGCCCGTCATTATTCGTCAATGCCGCCACCTGGGGCCTGCTGATCACCGGCAAATTGGCCGCAACCAGCAGCGGCAAATCGTTGTCGAATGCCCTGACCAAGCTGATCGCCAGGGGCGGCGAGCCGCTGATCCGCAAGGGCGTCGACATCGCCATGCGCATGATGGGCGAACAGTTCGTGACGGGCCAGACCATCGCCGAGGCATTGGCCAACAGCCGTAAATGGGAAGCGCAGGGCTTCCGCTATTCCTACGACATGCTGGGCGAGGCGGCGACCACGGCCGCCGATGCCGCGCGGTATTACGCCGATTACGAACAGGCCATCCACGCCATCGGCCGTGCGGCGGCAAAACGCGGGATCTACGAAGGCCCGGGCATATCGGTGAAACTCTCGGCGCTGCATCCACGCTATAACCGCGCCAACCTGGAGCGCGTGAAGGCCGAATTGCTGCCGCGCCTGAAGGCACTGGCTCTGCTGGCGCGGCAATATGATATCGGACTGAACATCGATGCCGAAGAGGCCGAACGGCTGGAGATTTCGCTCGATCTGCTGGAGTCGTTGTGCTTCGATGCCGATCTGGCCGGCTGGAACGGCATCGGTTTCGTTGTGCAGGCCTATCAGAAACGCGCGCCCTTCGTGATCGACTGGCTGATCGACCTGGCCCGGCGCAGCCACCACCGCCTGATGATCCGCCTGGTGAAAGGCGCCTACTGGGACAGCGAGATCAAACGCGCCCAGTTCGACGGGCTGGAGGGTTTTCCCGTTTTCACCCGCAAGGTTCACACCGACGTGTCATATTTGGCCTGCGCGCGCAAACTGCTGGCGGCACCCGATGCGGCCTATCCGCAATTCGCCACGCATAACGCCCATACGCTTGCCACCATCCATACCATGGCTGGCGCGAATTATTATCCCGGGCAATACGAATTCCAGTGCCTGCATGGCATGGGCGAGCCGCTGTATGAAGAGGTGGTGGGGCGCGACAAGCTGAACCGGCCCTGCCGCATCTATGCGCCGGTCGGCACGCATGAAACCCTGCTGGCCTATCTTGTGCGCCGCCTGCTGGAAAACGGCGCCAATACCTCTTTCGTGAACCAGATCGCCAACAAGGAGATCCCCGTCGATGCGCTGATCGCCGATCCGGTAGAAACGGCGCAGGCGATCCAGCCGCTGGGTGCGCCGCATCCGAAGATCGCCCTGCCGCGCGAGATGTTTGGCCAGCGGCCGAACTCCGCCGGCCTCGATTTCGCCAACGAGCAGCGGCTGGCCTCGCTTTCGGCGGCGCTGCTGACCAGCAATGATGTCATCTGGCGGGCTGCGCCGTTGCTGGCCGACATGACGGTGGAAGAGGGGCCAGCACTGCCCCTGCGCAATCCGGCCAACCATGCCGATATCGTCGGTCATGTCGTGACCGCCGCGCCGGATGTGGTTGTGGCCGCCGTCGACAGGGCCGTGATCGCCGCGCCGATCTGGCAGTCGACGCCGCCGGCTGACCGTGCCCAATGCCTGCAGCGCGCTGCCGACCTGCTGGAAAGCCGCATGCCGCAACTGCTTGGCCTGATCGTGCGCGAGGCCGGCAAGACATTGTCCAACGCCGTGGGCGAAGTGCGCGAGGCTGTCGATTTCCTGCGCTACTATGCCGGCCTGGCCGGCGCATTCGATGCCCACAGCCATCGCCCGCTCGGGACCGTGGCCTGCATCAGTCCGTGGAATTTCCCGCTGGCGATCTTCACCGGCCAGGTGGCGGCCGCACTGGCCGCCGGCAATGTCGTACTGGCCAAGCCGGCGGAAGAAACGCCGCTGATCGCCATGCAGATGGTGCTGATCCTGCGTGAGGCGGGCGTGCCGCCTGGCGCGGTGCAGCTGCTGCCCGGTGCCGGCGAGACCGGCGCCGCCCTGGTGGCTGATCCGCGCATCCGTGGGGTGATGTTCACGGGTTCCACTGAAGTTGCGCGCCTGATCCAGCGGCAACTGGCGCAACGCCTCAATCCCGATGGCCGACCGGTGCCTTTCATCGCCGAGACTGGCGGTCTGAATACCATGATCGTCGATTCCTCTGCCTTGCCCGAACAGGTGGTTGGCGACGTGCTGGCCTCGGCCTTCGATTCTGCCGGCCAACGTTGCTCGGCCCTGCGCATCCTTTGCCTGCAGGAGGACATCGCCGACCGCGTGCTGACCATGCTGAAAGGCGCGATGGCGGAACTTTGCATCGGTTCGCCGGACCGTCTGTCGGTCGATGTCGGTCCGGTGATCACGGCGGAAGCCCGGCGCAATATCCAGGCCCATATCGATGCCATGCGCGCGAAGGGCCGGCGGATCGAGCAACTGCCGCTGCCGCCCTCGACCCGTCACGGTACTTTCGTGCCGCCAACCCTGATCGAACTGGAGGATATCGGCGAATTGCAGCGCGAGGTGTTCGGTCCGGTGCTGCATGTGGTGCGCTACCGCCGGCAGGATATGGACACCCTGATCGACCGCATCAATGCCAGCGGCTATGGTCTCACCTTCGGCCTGCACAGCCGCATCGATGAAACCATCGCTCATGTCACCCGGCGCATCGCGGCCGGCAATCTCTATGTGAACCGCAACATCATCGGCGCCGTAGTGGGCGTGCAGCCTTTCGGCGGCCATGGCCTGTCGGGCACCGGCCCGAAGGCCGGCGGGCCGTTGTACCTGCATCGCCTGCTGCAATCGGCGCCGCCGCCCGCCATCAGGGGCGAGGTGCCCGCCATCGCACAACGATATGCCGACTGGCTGCGCCAGCGCGGCGACGGCGCCCTGGCGGATCGCTGCATGGCGATGGCGGCGCAAAGTCCGGCGGGCGCGGTGATGGAACTGCCTGGCCCGGTGGGTGAGCGCAATCTTTATCTGCTGCTGCCGCGCGGGGTTGTGTTATGCGCGCCGCAGAGCGAGGCGGGGCTGAAGCTGCAACTCGCGGCGGCCTTTGCCACCGGCAATCGTGTCGTGATCCGCAACGCCGCCGGTTTTGCCGGGTTTCTGGACAGCCTGCCCGATGATCTGCGCCAGCAGATCGCGAAACCCGGCACATCGTCCTCGGCCGTGCTGTTCGAGGGTGACAGCGACGCCTTGCTGGAACTCACCCGCCAGCTGGCCGAGGATTCCGATACTGTGCTGCCGGTGTATGTGGCCGCACCGGACTACCCGCTGCATGGCCTGCTGGCCGAACGCAGCGTCAGCACCAACACGGCAGCGGCCGGTGGCAATGCCAGCCTGATGAGCATCGGCTAGGCATATTTTGTCGGAATCGCGGTGGTGAATTTCAGCTCCTCCATGCTGATGAAGGAGGAGATATCGGTGAAATCCAGCCGCGAGATGAGCTGCTTGTAGACGGCGTCATAAGTCTCGACATCCGGCACGGTGATGCGCAGCAGGTAGTCGATATCCCCGGTCAGGCGATAGGCCTCGACGATCTCCGGGATGTCGGCGATGGCCTGACGGAATTTCTCCAGCCATTCCATCGAATGGCGCGAGGTGCGCACGCTGACGAACACCGTGGTCGGCACTTTTGCCTTGCGCCTATCCAGCAGAGCGACCCGTTTGGCGATCAGGCCTTCCTCCTCCAGCCGCCGGATGCGTCGCCAGCAGGCCGAAACCGACAGCGCGCAGCGTTCGGCCAGGTCGGCTATGGGGATGGCGGCATCCTCTTGTAATATATCGAGAATCTTGCGGTCGCGCGGATCGAGCATATTTTTGCCGAATGTTCGAAAATAATTCCGGATTTATATATTTAAACGGAATTATTTATCGGTTTCCAGTCAATATACGCCCGACTTTGCACACATTTATCGCCCCCGTCCGGCTACGCTCGGCCGAATTTCGATTCCTTGAGGGGTGCCATGAAAACCATCGGCCTGATCGGCGGCATGAGCTGGGAAAGCACGGCGGTCTATTACCGCCAGATCAACGAAGCGGTACGCCGCCGCCATGGCGGGCTGGCCTCGGCCGAGATCCTGCTGCGCTCGGTGGATTTCAGCCGCATCGTGGCCCTGCAGCAGGCCGGGCGCTGGGACCTCGCTGCCGATACGCTGGCGCAGATCGGGCGGCAGCTCGCCGATGCCGGCGCCGATTGCCTGCTGATCTGCACCAACACCATGCACAAGGTGGCCGACGCCGTGGCAGAGAAGGCCGGCGTGCCGTTGATCCATATTGCCGATGTGGTGGGCCGCGCGTTGACGGATGCCGGCGCCAAACGCCCGCTGCTGCTCGCCACCCGCTACACGATGGAACAGGATTTCTATCGCGCCCGTCTGGCCGAACGTTTCGGCATTGACGCCCTGGTGCCAGCAGCCACCGACCGCAGCCTGGTGCATGACGTGATCTTCGACGAACTGTGCTGCGGCATTGTCAGGTCGCAATCGCGCCAGGGTTATCTGGACGTGATCGAACGCGGCCGCGTCGCCGGCGCCGATGCCGTGATACTGGGCTGCACCGAGATCGGCCTGCTGATCGGACCGCAGCATACCGACCTGCCGGTTTTCGATTCCACGCTGCTGCACTCGGAAGCCGCAGTGGATTTCGCCGATGGCCCGGCGCAGCAGGTTCAGCGCGTGGCTTAGGCGATCAGTAGCGTCGGCATTCGGCCATGATGATCATGCGATCCGGCGCGCCTTCACGGGCTTTCAGGGCGTAGCGCTTTTCGCTGAGCAGGCGGAATTCCGCCGCACTGACCCTGAAATCGAGGTTGGTGTCCGCCGCCATCACCGGATCGGGTGAGCGGTCGATGATCGTTGGACTGCGCCCGCGACGGACGGTCTGGGGAGGCGGGGCCGGTTCCGCCGGGTCGAGGCTTCGCCGGATCAGCGTCAGTTCGCTGACCGTGGCGAATCCATCGCGGTCGGCATCGATCCTCGCGAACCAGGCATCGGCATCCGCCAGCCACTCGTTGTCTGAAAGACGGCCATCGCGGTTTTGATCGACGCGCTGGAACCAGGCTTCCAGGCGCTCCTCGCAACGCGCTGTGCTCTCGGCGCGGCCAAGCGGCTCGCCATTCGGACTCACGATCTGGCGCTGAAGCGACGGCGCGGGGCTGATCGTGCTGCATCCGCCGGTCAGCAGAACCAGCAGAATGGTTGTGGCAACTCCGCGCATTCCGCCTCATACCGTTACGATTTGCCTTATCTGTATGGGGATTCCCGATAATTGGCCAGAGGGACGTGCAGGCCCGGGACCGTGAAAAAAAAGCTTGCAGATCAATGGCTCTATCGGCTGTTATCGAGTAAATACGACTATCGTTCGGATATCAGGAAACCAGCCCCACCTGCCAGCCGGAAGCCAGCCGTTTCAGTATGTCGCGCCTGCAGATTCCCCTCATCATGACCGCCACTGCGGCGGTCGGCCTCGGCCTGTCCTATATCGCCTACCGCGAGACCGGAGAGGATGTCCGCTGGCCAGTGGTGGGCCTCTGCGTGACGGCCGTTCTGCTCGGCGTCTTCGCATGGCTGCAGCGCCGGATGGGCATGGTCCAGCGCGATGTGCAGGAGCATACGGCGGCCCTGGACAGCGAGGTCGCTAAACGCGCCCAGAGCGAGGCCGTCGAACAGCAGGCGGCCGAGCGTTTCCGTGCCCTGATTGACAGCGCGCATGACGCCATCATCGCCATCACGCCGGAAGGCCGCATCGAGGTGTTCAACCGCGCCGCCGAACGCATCTTTGGCTATCGCGCCATGGAAGTGATCGGGCAGAACGTCAATATCCTGATGCCGCAGCCCTATCGCCGGGAGCATGACGGCTATCTGCACAACTATCATTCCACCGGCAACGCCAAGATCATCGGCACCGGCCGCGAGGTGGAAGCGCAGCATAAGAACGGCACGGTTTTTCCCATCGACCTGTCGATCGGCGAAATGCGTGGCGCCAGCGGCAGCGTTGGATTCATCGGCGTGATCCGCGACATCACCGAGCGGCACCAGTCGGAAAGGCGGGTGCGTGAACTGACGGCCGAACTGGTGCATATCTCGCGCCTCAGTGCGATGGGGCAGCTCTCATCCTCGCTGGCGCATGAGCTGAACCAGCCGCTGACCGCGATCATGAATTACGCCGAGGCCGCGCGGCAGATGATGGAAACCGCCGGCAGCGACGTGCCGCCGCAGGCGCCTGAATTCATCGCCAAGGCGGTGGGGCAGGCGGAGCGGGCCGGCCAGATCATCCGGCGCCTGCGCAGCTTTGTCGAGAAAGGGCCGGTGGAGCGCAACCCGGAAGACCTCAATCGTCTGGTAATCGAGGCCAGCAACCTGGCCACCATCGGCGCCAAGGTCGACGCCATCCTGGTGCGCTTCGACCTCGACAACGGTCTCGATCCGGTGGAGATCGACAAGATCCAGATCCAGCAGGTGGTGGTGAACCTCGTGCGCAACGCCGTCGAGGCCCTGCGTGAATCAAGCCGCCGCGAATTGACGATCCGCACATTCGCCGATGGCGATCACCAGGAGGTCGTTGTCACCGATACCGGCCCGGGTATCGGGCCGGAGATCGCGGCCGGCCTGTTCAAACCCTTCGTCACCAGCAAGAAGGACGGCATGGGCATCGGCCTGTCGATCAGCCATTCCATCATCGAATCCCATGGCGGCCGGCTCTGGGCCGAGCCGAACCCGGATGGCGGCAGCATCTTCCGCTTCCGCCTGCCGGTGAAGGCCATTGAAACGCAGGCATCATGACGCAGCCGACTGTTTTCATCGTTGATGACGACGAATTCGTGCGCGATTCCCTCGCGGCGCTGCTGATGGCCAAGGGCATGGAGGCGGTGCCCTTCGCCTCGGCCGAGGCCTTCCTGCTGGGTTATCGGCCGGTGGCCAGCGGTTGCGCCATCATCGACATGCGCATGCCCGGCATGGACGGCATCGCATTGCTGGAGCATCTGCGCGCCGGCAACATCAGCCTGCCGGTGATCGTGGTGACCGGCCATGGCGACGTGGCCCTGGCGGTGCGGGCCATGAAGGCCGGTGCCGCCGACTTCATCGAGAAGCCCTATACCAATACCGCCATCCTGGAGGCTGTGACGCGCACGCTGCAAACCGCGCCGGCCGGTCTGCTGCCCGATGTGGATATGGCCGATGCGCGCGCCCGCATCGCCAGTCTCACCAGCCGCGAACGCGACATCCTGCAGCAGCTGATCATCGGCAATCCGAATAAGGTGATCGCCTTTCAGTTGAACATCAGCCCCCGCACGGTCGAAATCCATCGCGCCAATCTGATGAAGAAAATGGCCGCCGACAGCCTGTCGCATCTGATCCGGATGGCCCTGGCGACCGGCTTCCCCGGCAGCGACGCTGCCGATGCTAAGTAATCTTCCTTAATTGTAATGCAGGACCGGGCCGGTATCCTCTGACCATCATGGCAACCCAGCCCGAACCCCTGATTTATGTCATCGACGATGACGACGTCGTTCGCGACTCGCTCAAGGCGCTGTTGCAGGTCCGGCGCTATGTCGTGCGGGATTTCGAATCCGGCGAGCGGTTCCTGGCGGCGGATCCGGACCTGTCGCGCTGCTGCCTGATCCTCGACGTTCATATGCCCAACATGACCGGAATCCAGCTGATGCAGGCCATGCGTGACCGGGGCAATGTGCCAGCCACGATCCTGATCACGGGCAAGCGCGATGCCATGCTGCAGAGCCAGGCCTCCGAACTCGGAGCGCTGGCCCTGCTCGACAAGCCGCTGTCGCACGCCATGCTGTTCCAGACCATCGAACAGGCCCTCGCCCCGCACTGAGCCGGCCGACTGGTTGTTTTCTTCAAGGCTGCGCCCGACCCGGTCGCGGCTTTTTTTGTGTCTGGATGACCCCGGATAAAAAAATGCGGCAGCGCAGGGCGCTGCCGCAGGAACCTGGATCGAGGCGGGGACCGGGAGGGGGATCAGTCGCCGGCCAGGTCTTCCAGGCCATCCGGATTCAGGATCGCCACTTCGTTGCTGCCGCGCAGGTCGATCAGCTTCTGCCGGCGCAACTGGGTCACCACGCGGCTGACTGTTTCGATGGTCAGGCCCAGATGGTCGGCGATATCCACGCGCGGCATGGCCAGGGCCACATGGCGGCTGTTGGCGCCGGCTTCGCGGCGGATCATGGTAAGCAGGAAGGTGGCCAGCCGCTCGGCCGCCGTCTTGCGGCTCAGCGTCATCAGCAGCTCGTTGGCGGCGTTGAACTGGCGGCACAGCAGGCGGAACATCTGCCGGCCGGCCTGGGGATCGGCCTCCAGCACGGCGTCGAAACGGCGGCGCGGATAGCGGATCAGGGCGCAATCGCTCAGCGCCTCCAGGGAATAGCTATAATCGCCCAGGTCGGCGAAGCCGAAAAAATCGCCCTGCATCAGGAAGCTGGCGATATGCCGGCGCCCATCGGGCAGCAGGCGCGAGACCCGCAGCGTGCCGTCCACCACCTTGTAGACGTAATCGGACGGCGATCCGGCGGCGCAGACTTCTTCACCGCGCGCTGCGGCCACGGGCGTGCCAATCCGGTGCAGTTCGGTGGCAATGCCGGGCAGGAGCGGGACGACACCCGCATCCGCGTTGCGTTTCGGCTCTGCCGTCTGGCGCAGGGGCATCGGCGGCCGGGCACGCGACAAATCGCTGTGCTGCTGAACTGCGTGTGCTATGGCCATCGTCTGATCCCCCGCCTTGCTTGCGTTGACGCAAAAGACCTACAGGAATCGCGGCCGTCGGATAATCCCGGTCTTCTACTTAAGGGGAACTACCTATTCCTTACGCCGGGATGGCCCTATCATTACGGGATTATTATCGGCCGGATGAATGGAATGGACATACGCGCAGCATTTAAGCATGGAATCGTGGTTCTGGCCGCTGCAATTCTGCTGCCGGTTTTTGTGCAGCGCACATCGGCCCAGCCACAGCCGACAGCGCCCCCTGCATACGAAAGTATCGCACCCGAGGCACAGACCGGCCGGGCCGAGAAATCCGCCGTCATCGCCAGCCAACACATGGTCTCGGCCGCGAATCCGCTGGCGGCCCAGGCAGGCGCGCAGGTTATGGCCGAAGGCGGATCGGCCGTGGACGCGGCCATCGCCACGGCGCTGGTGCTGAATCTGGTGGAACCGCAATCCTCAGGGATCGGCGGCGGCGGCTTCATGCTGGTCTGGGATGCGGCGACAAAAAAGCTGCGCGCCTTTGACGGCCGCGAAACCGCGCCGGCCGCCGTCGACCGCAACCTTTTCTACGATGCCGCCGGCAAGAAGAAGCCCTTCCTCGATGCCGTGGTGGGCGGCGCTTCGGTGGGGGTACCGGGCCTCCTGCGCATGTTCGAACTGGCTCATGGCGCATATGGCAGACTGCCCTGGGCAAGGCTGTTCGATCCGGCCATCCGCATGGCCGAACAGGGCTTCGCGATTTCGCCGCGGCTGCATGCCTTGCTGGCGCGGGATACCCGCCTGCGCGACAACGCGGCGGCGCGTGATCTGTTCTATCAGGTCGACGGCAATCCAAAACCGGTCGGCAGCCTGCTGGTGAACACGGCGCTGGCGAACACGCTGCGGCGCGTCGCCAGGGAAGGTGCGTCTGCTTTTTATGGGGGCGAGATTGCGGCAGATATCGTAGCGGCCGTACGCGCCGCGCCGAACCCCGGTGCCATAACTATGGCCGACCTTGCCGGTTATCGTGCCGTGGAACGCGATCCTTCCTGCATCGCCTATCGCGTCCATCGCGTCTGCACCATGCCGCCGCCATCCTCCAGCATCGCGATGCTGCAGATGCTGGGCATGCTGGCGCAGTTCGACCTGCCGAAGCTGCAGCCCGCCGGCCCGGATGCCATCGATATCATCGCCCAGGCCAGCCGGCTGGCCTATGCCGACCGCGATTTCTATATCGGCGATCCCGACCATGTGCGCCTGCCTGCCGGCCTGCTCGACCGGGGCTATCTGCGCGACCGCGCCGGGCTGATCCGCCCGGGACAGGTGGCGCCGCAGCCGGCCGCACCCGGCGAACCGCCGCAGCGCGAAGGCAGGCTGTACGGTCGCGACACGGCCATTGAACGGCCATCCACCAGCCATGTCTCGGTGGTTGATGCCGCGCGCAATGCCGTATCGATGACCGTCACTATCGAAAACGTGTTCGGCTCGCGCCAGATGGTGCGCGGCTTTCTGCTTAACAACCAGCTCACCGATTTCTCCGCCGACGCCGTCAGCAATGGCCGTCCGGTCGCCAACCGGATCGAACCCGGCAAGCGTCCGCGCAGTTCGATGACACCGGTGGTGGCTTTCGATGCCGACGGTTCGCTGCGTCTGGTGGTGGGTTCGCCTGGCGGCAGCCGCATCATCGGCTATGTGGCCCGCACGGTGATCGGCGTACTGGACTGGGAACAGGATATCCAGCAGGCCATCGCACAACCGCATTTCCTCGACCGCAATACCGGCCTTGAACTGGAAGCCGGCACGCCGCTGGCCGCTCTGGCCGACGAGATGCGGGCACGCGGCCACAAGGTGAGTGTTGGCGAACTGGGCAGCGGCCTGCAGGGCATCGAGATTCGATCCGGCCGACTGATCGGCGGGGCCGACCCGCGACGGGAGGGAGTCGCTATCGGTCGCTGAGACCGGGCTCATCCGGTCAAGTTATTGATTATTCTTGCATCTCAGCTCTGCAAAAAATTCAGAGCCGCTCCTGCTTGTCAAAAGCCGGATAACGGGATCACAGTTCGCCCCGCGCCACCGCGGACAGACCGCCAGACGAACCGGCGCAGGATAAGCATCCCCCAGAGGCTATCGTGACAATTCAAAGGACGTCTGCCGGCGCAGCCCATGGCTCGTCGCTCGGCAGGTTGACTCTCGGTGCCATCGGCGTGGTCTATGGCGACATCGGCACCAGCCCGCTTTATGCCATGAAGGAAAGCTTCTTCGGTCCGCACCCGCTGGCCACCGATCAGGCGCATGTCTTCGGCATCCTGTCGCTGGTCTTCTGGTCGGTGATGCTGGTCGTGTCGTTCAAATACGTGATCTTCATCCTGCGCGCTGACAACAAGGGCGAGGGCGGCAGCCTGGCGCTGCTGGCCCTGGTCGACCGTGTCACCCAGGGCACGCGCCTGTCGGGTCTGGTGGCCATGCTCGGCATTTTCGCCGCCGCGCTGTTTTACGGCGACAGCATGATCACGCCGGCGATTTCCGTGCTCAGTGCGGTGGAGGGCCTGGAACTGGCCACACCGCATCTTTCCCATGCCATCGAACCGATCACGCTGGTGATTCTGCTGGCGCTGTTTCTGTTCCAGCGCCGCGGCACCGCCCGTGTTGGCCTGCTGTTCGGCCCGATCATGGTGCTGTGGTTCCTGGCGCTGGCGGCCATGGGCGTGACGGGCATCCTGCGGCAGCCCGAAGTGCTGCTGGCGCTCAATCCCTATTATGCCGTGCAGTTCTTCATCCTTGATGGCTGGACGGCTTTTCTGGCGCTCGGCTCCGTCGTGCTGGCCGTGACCGGCGCCGAGGCTTTGTATGCCGATATGGGCCATTTCGGCCGCCGGCCGATCCGGCTGGCCTGGTTCGGCTTCGTGCTGCCCGCGCTGCTGCTGAACTATTTCGGCCAGGGCGCGCTGCTGCTCGAAAGCGGCCCGGTGGACAATCCCTTCTTTGCGCTGGCGCCGGGCTGGGCCCTGATGCCAATGATCGTGCTGGCGACGCTGGCCACGGTGATCGCCTCGCAGGCGGTGATCACCGGCGCCTTCTCGGTGACGCAGCAGGCCATCCTGCTCGGCTTCCTGCCGCGCCTGCGCGTGCTGCACACCTCCTCCGACGAGCGCGGCCAGATCTACATGCCCTTCATCAACTGGTCGCTGGCCTTCTTCGTTGCCCTGCTGGTGCTGGGCTTCCATTCCTCCAGCAACCTGGCCTCGGCCTATGGCATCGCCGTCACCGGCACGATGCTGATCGTGACGCTGATGTTCGCCATCCTGATGTTCAAACAATGGCAGGGCAACCGGCTGCTGATGGGGGTGCTTGTGGCCGTATTCCTGTTCGTTGACACGGTCTACTTCCTGGCCAATGCGGTGAAGATTCCCCATGGCGGCTGGTTCCCGCTGGTCACCGGCCTGCTGATCTTCACTCTGCTGGTGACCTGGAAGCGCGGACGCAACCTGTTGTTCGAGCGCCTGCGCAGCGAAGCCCTGCCGGTCGATCTGTTCCTGAAATCCGGGGCAAAATCGGCCCATCGCGTGCCGGGCACGGCGGTTTACATGACCGGCACCGCCGACGGTATCCCGCATGCGATGATGCATAACATGAAGCACAACAAGGTGCTGCATGAGCGCAACCTGCTGCTCACCGTGGTGATCGCCGACCGGCCTTATGTGTCGCGCAAGGAGCGCCTGGAAGTACATGAACTGGGGCAGGGCTTCTGGCGTGTCTCGGTGCATTACGGCTTCATGGAGTATCCCGACGTGCCGGCGGCGTTGCGGCTGGGCGAGAAACACGGCCTGCCCTTCGTGCCGTTCGAGACATCCTATTTCCTCAGCCGCGAAACCATCATTCCCAGCACGCGGCCGGGCATGATGCTGTGGCGCGAGTTTCTGTTCGCCTGGATGTCGCGCAACGCCAACACGGCGATGGAATTCTTCAGCCTGCCCACAGACCGCGTGGTGGAAGTCGGCAGCCAGATCGAAATCTGATCAGGGCAGGTCGGCGCGCGGCTGCAGGGCGGTTTCCTCGACGCGGATGCGGTGCCGCAGCAGAGCTGCGTTGAGCAGGCTCCAGACCACGGCCACCGGCCAGGCACCGAAGGCCAGCGGCAGCACGGCGATCTCGGCGGCCACCACCCAGTAATTCGGGTGGCGGAGGAAGCGGAAGGGGCCATGCCGCACCAGCGGTGCGCCATCCAGTGTGATGATGCGCGTGGTCCAGTAGGGTCCCAGCGTGGCGATCACCCAGACGCGGCCGAGCTGCAGCAGCGCGAACAATCCGAGCAGCGGCCAGTTCGGCACGGTATCGGCCGGCACGGTCAGGGCGATGGCGAGCAGCCAGGAGGCATGCAGCAATACGAACAGCGGATAATGCCGCGCGCCGGTTTCGCGGCCGCCGCGCGCCAGCAGGCGTCTGGTATTGCGCGAGGCCCAGGCCAGCTCCGCCAGCCTTTGCAGCACCACAAAGGCCAAAACCCAATACAGCACCGTCATGGCAGGTCCATGAGCAGCATGGCGGCGGTGAAGCCGGGGCCCAGCGCGGTCAGCAGGTGGCGGCCACGGGCGCCGCGCTTCAGCGTTTCGTCCAGCACGAACAGCACGGTCACCGACGACATGTTGCCATGCCGGCGCAGAACATCGCGGGCATCCTGCATGGCCCGTGGCGGCAAATCGAAACAGGCTTCCAGGGCATCGATCACCTTGGCGCCGCCGGGATGGCAGACATAGCCGGCGATATCGTCCAGCCCCAGGCCGTGGCGCGCGAGGAATCCGTCCACCACCGGCCGCAGATCGTTACGCACCAGATCTGGAATGCTGCCCGAGAACACGACTTTGAGCCCGTCATCCAGCACGTCCCAGCCCATCACGCCCAGGCTGTCGGGCCAGGTATGCTCGGCGCTGGCACCGATGGCAGGCCCGACGGCATGCTCGGGCCGGCAACTGACGATGGCCGCCGCCGCGCCGTCGCCGAACAAGGCGGTGGCGATGATGTTGCTTTTTGAGCGGTCCTGCTGGCGGAAGGTGAGGCCGCAGAGTTCCACGGCCAGCAGCATCACGCGTGCATCCGGCATGGCGCGGGCCAGTGCCGCGGCACGCGAAAGCCCCAGCACGCCGCCGGCGCAACCCAGGCCAAAGATCGGCAGGCGCTGCACGTCGGATCGGAACTCCAGCCGCTGCATCACCCGGGCATCAAGGCTGGGCGTGGCGATGCCCGAGGAGCAGACCGTCACCAGCATGTCGATGTCGCGGGCTTGCAACCCGGCCTGGTCCAGCGCCTTCCGTGCCGCCTCGGCCAGCAGGGCGGTGGCATGGTCGAGGAACAATGCGTTGCGTTCGGCGAAACTGTGCTGGTCGGTGTACCAGTCGATCGGCACGCAGGAATGCCGGTGTTCGATCTCGGCATTGCGGTAGACCGGGGTCAGGCGTTGAAAGTCGCTCACCATCGGCGCGAAGATCGCGCCGGCGCGGCTGGCGACCTCCTCCTGGTCCAGATCGAACCGCGGTACGGCGCTGGACAGGGAAACCAGATGGGGCTGAAGCATTGCGGGACCTCGAAGGTATGCCGATTGAGCGTAACGCGGCAGATGGCGTCTTGCTCCATCAATCCGGCACGATCACGGTGAAATGAAAATCCGGCCGGGGATAACCGGCCGGATTTCGCTTACGTCAGCCTGACGATTACTCTGCGGCTTCCAGCGCCGGATAATCAGTATAACCCTTGGCGCCGCCGCCATAGAGCGTGGCGCGATCGAGCGGGCTGAGCGGCGCGTTGCGGCGCAGGCGCTCCACCAGGTCGGGATTACTGATGAACGGCCGGCCGAAGGCGACCAGGTCGGCGCGCTTCTCGGCCAGCACCTGCTGCGCGGTTTCCAGGGTATAGCCGTTATTCACGATCCAGGTGTTGCGGAAGCGTTTGCGCAGGGCCTCGTAGTCGAAGCCGGCGCCGAAATTGCGGTCGCCGCCGGTGGCGCCCTCGATCACGTGGATGTAGACGAGGTTCAGCCTGTCGAGCTGTTCCACCACATAATTGAACACCGGCTGCGGATTGCTGTCGCTGGCGTCATTCGCCGGCGTCACCGGTGACAGGCGAATGCCGGTGCGTTCGGCGCCGATCTCGGCCACGATGGCGGCGGTCACCTCCAGCATCAGGCGGGCGCGGTTTTCGATGCTGCCGCCGTATTCATCCGTGCGCTTGTTGGTGCCGTCACGCAGGAACTGGTCGAGCAGATAGCCATTGGCGCCATGGATCTCGACGCCGTCGAAGCCGGCCCGGATCGCATTGGCCGCACCCTTGCGATAGGCATCGACGATGCCAGGCAGTTCATCCAGCCGCAGGGCGCGCGGCTCGGAAACCTCGATGAAGGCACCATTGACGAAGGTCTTGGAATTGGCGCGGATCGCCGAGGGCGCCACCGGCGCCTGCCCGTTGGGCTGCAGCGAGACATGGCTGATGCGGCCGACATGCCAGAGCTGCAGGAAGATTTTGCCGCCGCGTGCATGTACCGCATCGGTCACCTGTTTCCAGGCCGCCACCTGGGCGTCGCTGTGGATGCCGGGCGTATCCTGATAACCCTGTCCTTCCGGGCAGACCTGCGTCGCCTCGGCCACGATCAGGCCGGCCCCGGCACGCTGGGCATAATATTCGGCGGTCAGCGCCGTCGGTACGTTGCCGGCAGCGGCGCGGTTGCGCGTCAGCGGCGCCATCACGATGCGGTTCGCCAGCGTGAACTGGCCCATGCGATAGGGATCGAACAATCCGGTCATGTGAAAATCCGTTGGGTGGGAGTGACGGATGAATTATCCGCCCACTACAGAAAGCGCAGCGCGATCAAAAAACAAGGCCGGCCGCCGTGGCCGCCGTCACGCGATCAGGCTGCGGCGTGACGCGGCTGGGTGGAGGCGGCCTGCTGCTGCAGATAACTGTCGAAAGCCGCACAGACCTGGCGCACCAGCGACCGGCCGGCTTCCTCGATCACCACATGGTAACCATCGTGATGCACCACGCCATGCTGCTCCAGCAGGGCCAGGCGTGGCAGGTCGGCATCGAAGAGGCCCGGCGCCATGCCATGCCGGGCAGCCATCGCAGCCAGGTCGACCGTCAGGTGGCACATCAGTTCCTCAATCACGGCACGGCGCAGGATGTCTTCCGCGCTGACCGCCCGCATGCGCGCCACAGGCAGGTCGCCGTTATGCACCGCCTGCCGCCAGGAGGCGACCGAGGCGACATTCTGCGCATAGCCCTGCGGCAGGGTGCTGATCGCCGAAGGACCGAAACCAAGCAGCACTTCGCCCACTGCCGTCGTATAACCCTGGAAATTGCGATGCAGCTCGCCGTTCACGGCATGCTGCGCCAGCATGTCGTCGGGGCGGGCGAAATGGTCCATGCCGACGCGGCAGAAACCGTTTTCCACCAGCACCTGCGCCGCCGCCGCTTCCTGGGCGAAGCGGGCCGCGGTATCGGGCAGGCTGGCCGTGTCGATGCGGG
Organism: Ferrovibrio sp.; assembly: GCA_046294345.1. GTDB lineage: Bacteria > Pseudomonadota > Alphaproteobacteria > Ferrovibrionales > Ferrovibrionaceae > Ferrovibrio. The sequence goes on along the minus strand of JBKBJT010000009.1, from coordinate 6,301 downwards.
CCTGATGCGCCTTCATCCATGGCACATGGGCATAACCGAACAGGGCCACGCGGTCGGGGTTCAGCATCATGCTCTGCTGCACTGTGCTGACCACGTTCTCCACCGTCTGGCGCGGCAGGCCGTAGATCAGGTCGAGATTGAGCGATTCGATGCCGGCCTCGCGCAGCATGCCGACCGTGCGCGCCACCATATCCAGCGGCTGGCGCCGGTTGATCGCCGCCTGCACGCTTTCGTCCAGACTCTGCACACCCAGGCTGGTGCGGTTGATGCCCAATGCCTTCAGACCGGGGATCAGGTCGGCCTCGAAGCGGCGCGGATCGAGTTCGATGGCGATCTCGGCGCCGGGCTCGGGCGTGAAATGGCGATAGAGCTTCTCGGCCACGCGCTGCAGGCCGTCGCCGCCCAGGATGCTGGGCGTGCCGCCGCCGAAATGCAGGCCGGTCAGGCGCGGCCGCGAGGGCAGGTAGGGCAGGGTCAGGTCGATTTCGCGCAGCAGCAGCTGCAGGAAACGCTCCAGCGTGTCGTCGTTCTTCACCACCTGGGTATGGCAGCCGCAATACCAGCACATCTGCCGGCAGAAGGGCACATGCACATAAAGGTTGAAGGCGCTGTCGTCAGGCAGCTCGCCCAGCCAGCCGCGCCAGGCGCGGTCGTTATCCACCGCCTGGAAATGCGGCGCGGTAGGATAGGAGGTGTAGCGCGGCACCGGGCCGATCTGGACGGCCAGTGCGGCCAGCATGGCTGGGGACAGGGCTGTGGCGGAATCAGTCATGGCGCCACTGGAGCACGGCGCGGGCCAGGCTGCTTTGACCTAGCGCAACCGGGCGGGATGCCGGCCCTTAAATATTTGATCGATGACAGTTTTGCGGCGCCCTACGGCCTGTGATCATGGTCACAGCCACCCATGGGCCTGTCATGGGATAAATTCCGGGTCAGCGTCGAGGGATGACCCTCGTGTTCCCCAACTGAGCCCCCGGAGCCTTGTGCTCCGGGGGTTTTTTGGTGCGCGGATGATGTTCAGCCGAACGTGTCGGCGATGATGCCGGCATACCAGCCGGCGGTATGCTCGGCTTCCAGTTTGCGCTGGGCCGCGTTGGCCTGCATGGGCGAGACGCCGCCGGAATTGGGCACTTCGGCCACGCCCTGCGGGCCGGGACGATAGGTGCCTGTCACCGAGATGCCGTAATCCGGCGTCACCAGGCTGTAGCAGGTGTTGTGGAACACCGCCGCCGGCGCCGTGGTGCCGCGCAGGGAGGAGACGATGCTGGCCGCCACCACCTTGGCCTGGCTGTTGGCAGCGGTGCCCGATTTCGGCATCGCCCCGGCGATCGAGGCATCGCCCAGCACATAGACGTCGCGCGCTTTCTTGGATGCGAAGCTGGCCGGATCGACGGCACACCAGCCATTGGCCTCGGCCAGGCCGGCATCGATGGCGATCCTGCCGGCGGTCTGCGGCGGGATGATGTTGATCACCGCGCCTTTCTCCTTGCCGAAGCCGGCCGTCACCGTCATGTCCTTGGGATCGACGCTTTCGATCTTGCCGCCGTCCTTGCCGGCGATCCAGGTGATCATGCCCGGATACTGGCTTTCCCAGCCCGACACGAACAGACCCTGTTTCGAGAAGGCATCCTTGGCATCCAGGATCAGGATCTTGGATTTCGGCTTATGGGTCTTCAGGTACCACGCGATCATGCTGACGCGCTCGTAGGGGCCGGGCGGGCAGCGGAACGGATTGGCCGGCGGCGCCACGATCACCGTGCCGCCATCGGCCATGCTCTCCAGTTGTTTGCGCAGCAGCAGGGTCTGCGGCCCGGCTTTCCAGGCATGCGGCATCACGGTATTGGCGGCCTGCTCGCTCCAACCCGGCACGCCGGCATAATTCAGCTCGATGCCCGGCGCCACCACCAGGCGGTCGTAGTTGACCTGCGCGCCGTCCTTCAGGCGCACCCGCTTGGCATTGGTATCGACGGCGGTGGCTTCGCCGCGCACGATCTTCACGCCATAACGCTGCTGCAGCGGATCGCGGCGATGGGTGATGTCGTCGATCTGCTTGATGCCGCCCAGCACGTAGTTCGAGAAGGGGCAGGTAACATAGCTGGGATCGCGTTCGATCAGCGTCACTTCCGTGTTGGGCGAGAACAGCTTGATGTAGCGTGCAGCCGTGGCGCCGCCGAAGCCGCCGCCGATCACGACGACGCGGCCGGCATTCTGCGCGCGGACGATGGAAGGCAGGCCGAACACGGCGGCAGACGCGGCGCCGGCGGCGAGCAGGTGACGGCGGGAGATATGGGTCATGGTTGGTCCTCCTGCCTCAGTTCTTGGCCAGATAATCGGCGAGCGCCCTGAGCTGCTCGTCGGAATAGCCGCGCGCGATGCGGCCCATGATGGTGTAGGGGCGCTTGTCGGTCTTGAATTCGGTCAGCGCGGTATACAGCGTGTCGGCCGGCACGCCGTGGATCGCCGGCATGGTCGGCGAGATATAGGACGAGCTGCCGTGGCAGACATTGCAGGTCTGCGCGGCGAACATGGTGTCGCTGATGCCGTTGTTGCGCTGCTGGGCGGCGGCCGGCATGGCGGCCAGCCCGATACCGGCCAGGCCAATCGCGGCGGCCAGCAGCCTTGGCGAGACAGAACGGTGCATTTGCGTTTCCCTCCCTGCAAATCCGTGAGAGGAGGATAGGCGCCGCTGTGATTTTTCGCAATTTATATTGTTGATAATTCTAATAAACACTTTTTATGTGTTTTACTCCGCATGCGACGGGTTGTGCGCTGCGGCAGGGCTGCGGGCAGCCAGCAGGATGGCAGCAAAAATCAATACCGTGCCTCCGACCATGCGGGCATCCAGACTTTCGCCAAAGGCAATCGCTCCCACGGCCAGCGCGGTCACCAGTTCGCTGGCGCCGGCAATGGCACTGCGCTCCGCGCCTGCGGCCGGCGCCCCGATCAGCAGCAGGCCCAGCGCCACCACGGTGCTCAGGATGGCCAGGGCGATCACGGCGCCCCAGCCGGGCAGCGAAGCGGGCGTGGTAATGCCGCCATCCATGATCAGGCCCAGCACCAGCATGGCGATCAGACCGCCCAAGAACACGCCGCCCAGGCGCACCGGCACGGTCATGCGGCTGAGGCGCTTGGCGGCGACATGCACGAACAGCGCATAGGCCGCCGGCGGCACGAAGGCCATGCCGATGCCGACCCAGTCCAATTGACCATCGCCGAAACCGGCGGGCGAAAGGATCAGCATGGCGGCTGCCAGCACCAGCAGGGCGGCGAGCGCATTCTGCCAGGTGAGCCTTTCTTTGAAGCCCAGCCAGCCGATCAGGATGGTGAACAGTGGATAGGTGAACAGGATCAGCACCGTCAGCCCGACAGTCAGCCGCTCCAGCGCCAGAAAGTAGAACAGGTTGATCCCCATGTAGCCGGCACCGCTCAGCGTGGCGACCAGCATGTCGCGTCTTGCCGCGATCATGGCACCGAGAAATGGCAGCATGCACAAAACGGCGATGCCGAAGCGCCAGGTCAGCAGCGACAAAGGCGGCAGGCCTTCGGCATAGGCGGTGCGGGCGAATAACGGCATCAGGCCGAAGCCGATGGCACCGAAGGCGACCAGCGCCATGCCGGCAAGCGGAGAGCGGGGAGAGGACATCACGATGCAAACACCAACCTTGTCATGCCCGGCCAAGAAGACTTTTTGTGCCCGGGCATCCACGTGTGTTTTCTAGATGAATGGACATGGATGGCCGGGTCAAGCCCGGCCATGATGGACTTAAAAGACATCGTCATGCGCGGACCCAGGGGATTTTCCTGGCCGCGCATACACGACTTGCCGCTTTTTATGCTGCGAAGGTTATGCTGATCGGCGCTTACTTGCCGATCCCGCAATACTCGCGGGCGGAAATCAGTTCGCCGTTGCGATTGCAGCCTGCCTCGGCCAGCGCGACGAACACCTCCATGATGTCCTCGGGCGTGGGCAGGGTGTTCTGGTCCTCGCCGGGAAAGGCCTCGGCGCGCATGTTGGTGCGCGTGCCGCCGGGATTGACCAGGTTGGCGCGGATGTTGCCCTGCGCGCATTCCTTGGCATAGCCCAGCACCATGGCCTCCAGCGCCGCCTTCGAAGCGGCGTAGGCACCCCAGTAGGCGCGGATGTCGCGCGCCACGGTGGAGGTGACGAAGATCGCACGGCCGGCAGGCGAGGCATTCAGCAGCGGATGCACGGCGCGGATCAGGCGCTGGTTGGCATGCACGTTGACCTTGAACACCTTCTCCCACAGCTCGGGCGGAAACTGGTGCAGCGGCGTCATGCGGCCGAAGATTCCGGCATTGCCCACCAGCACGTCGATGCGCCCGAAACGCTCATACAACGGCGCGGCCAGCCCGTCGATCATTTCGGTTTTTTCCAGGTCCAGCGGCACCAGCGTGGCGCTGCCGCCGGCGGCCTTGATCTCGTCGTCCAGTTCCTCCAGCGCGCCGGTGGTGCGGGCGACGCAGATCACATGCGCGCCCTCGGCGGCATAACGTTTGGCGATGGCGGCACCGATGCCGCGGCTGGCGCCGGTGATCAGCGCGATGCGGTCCTTCAGGCGCATGGAAACTCCCGTGTGGTTGGGCCGGCGCACCGGCTGGCATCGAGGGGGCTAAATAGCCCAAATGGCGCGCCCGGAGAAGCGCCGGGCCCGCCTCAGGGCTGGATGATTTGCCGCAGGGCCGTGTTGCCGGCCATGCGGTCCAGCGCGGTGTTCACCTCGGCCAGCGGCAGGCGGTGGCTGATCAGGCGGTCCACCGGCAGCAGGCCGCGCCGGAACAGGTCCATGTAGGTCGGGATGTCGCGCTGCGGGTTGCAACTGCCGATATAGCTGCCCTTCACCGTCTTGGCGCCGGTCACCAGGGCGGCGACATCGAGGCTGAAAGGCGTTTTCGGGTCGACCAGTCCTACCGTCACTACCTGGCCGCCGCGGCGCACGGATTGATAGGCGGTCTGGAAGGCACCCAGCGTGCCGGCCGTCTCGAAGGCATGATCGGTGCCGCCGCGGCTCAGCTCCAGAACCTGTGCCGCGCCATTGCCGCCCTCATCTAGCACACAATCGGTGGCGCCGAGCCGGCGGGCGGAGTCCAGCCGCGCGGCATCGGTATCGACCGCGATGATGCGTGCCGCGCCAGCCAGCCGCGCACCCAGCAGCGCGCTGGACCCCACGCCGCCCATGCCCACGATGGTTGCACTGTCGCCCGGCCGCACGACGGCGGTGTTCAGCACCGTGCCGGCGCCGCACATCACGGCGCAACCGAACAGGGCAGCGATATCGAGCGGAATGCCCTCGGCCACCGGCACCACCGAGGCCTCGGAGACCACGGCATATTCGGCGAAAGCGGACAGGCCCATGTGGTGATGCACGGCCCGGTCGCCCAGGCGCAGCCGCGTGCCGCCACCCAGCAGGCCGCCGGCGCGATTGGCCTGCAGGCCCGGCCCGCACAGATAGGCGTCGCCCGCCACACAATCCGGGCAGGCGCCGCATTGCGGCTGGAACACCAGCACCACGGCATCGCCGCGTTTCACCCGCCGCACGCCCGGGCCGGTTTCTTCCACGATGCCGCTGGCTTCATGGCCGGGCACGATGGGCATCGGCCAGGCGCGCCGGCCGTTCACCACCGAAAGGTCGGAGCGGCAGAGGCTGGCGGCGGCGATGCGCACTAGCACTTCGCCCTCGCGCGGCGCGGTGGCGGATACCTCTTCGATCTTCAGCGGGTGCGACTGCGCGTAGGGCGCGGGCAAACCGGCCTCGCAGAGGACAGCGGCTTTGAATTGAATCGACATGCGCTTTCCCCCCGGAATGGCCGGGCGGTCTGCGCCGCCCTGGCCTCTGCGCTGGCTGAGAAAGGACTAGCCGGTTTCGGCCAGCAGGGTGAGCTGGCGCGGGCCGCGCGTGGTGCGATCCGCCTCGTCGGTCAGGCCGATGGGATAATCGCCCGAGAAGCAGGCATCGCAGAAGGCCGGCTTGGCCGCGTCGCGGGCCGGGCGGCCCATGGCGCGATAGAGGCCGTCCATGGAAAGGAAGGCGAGGCTGTCGGCCTTGATGAACTTCGTCATCTCCTCGACGCTGTGCGTCGCCGCCAGCAGCTTGCTGCGTTCCGGCGTGTCGACGCCGTAGAAGCAGCTATGCGTGGTGGGCGGCGAAGCGATGCGCATATGCACTTCCTTGGCGCCGGCCTCGCGCACCATCTCGACGATCTTGGTCGAGGTGGTGCCGCGCACGATGGAATCGTCCACCAGGATCACCCGCTTGCCCTGGATATAGGCGCGGTTGGCATT
>JBKBJT010000008.1:0-110360 GCA_046294345.1 Ferrovibrio sp. | reverse complement strand
CACTGGCCGATATAGGGGTAGAAGCCCTTCGGCGGCATGTTGTCGACCAGCTTGATCTTGCCCAGCACGGTGTCGAAGGTGCCGGTCTGCAGTTCCTTGACGATCGCCGCGCGGTCGATCTTGCCGACGCGCTCGACCGCCTGCTCCAGCATCTGCAGCGAGACATAGCCGAGCTGGCTGCCCCAGTAGTCCGGGTCGCGGTTATGCATGGCGACATGCTTCTTGCGGTATTCCATGGTGCCCGCGTTGTTGGGGAACCAGCCGCCCAGCGTCATGATGCCCTCGACATTCTCGCCGAAGCGCTGCGGGAACAGCGGAAAGGCGGTGCCGACGCCGGTGAACATCACCTTGGGGGCGAAGTTGGCGATCTTGGCCTGGTCGTTGATCGCCACCGTATCGGGCGGATAGCTGAAGGCGATGAAGGTGTCGGCGCCCGAGCGCTGGGCCTCGCTGATCATCGGCGCCATGTCCTGGGTGCCGATGGGATAGCTCTTGTCGTAGATCAGCTTGAAGCCGGCCTTTTCCAGACCGGCGCGGGCGGCCTTCGACAGGTCGATGCCGAAACCGTCGGCGATGCTGATCATGGCCACGTTGGCGTTGATCTTGCCGGCCTTCTGCTCCTTGGTCAGCAGCTCGACCAGGGCATCGATATACTGCACGCTGGTGCCGAGGAACCAGAAGCTGTTCGGCCAGCGCTTGACCAGTTCCGGCGCGCGATCGGTTACGGCGCTGAAGGTGATCTGCGGATAGCCGTATTTGTTGAAGACCGGGCCGACCGCGAGGTTCAGGCCGGTGCCCCAGGGCGGCAGCAGCAGATCGACCTTGTCCTGGGTGATCAGGCGCTCGACGGCGCGCACGGCTTCTTCCGAATTCGAGCGGTCGTCGTATTCGATCACCTCGATGGGTACGCGCTTGCCGCCAATCATCAAGCCGCCCTTGTCGTTCAGTTCCTTGAACCAGAGCTGGTAGTTCGGGATTTGCGTGATGTTGGCGCCGCCAGCATTGGGGCCGGTTTTGGAAATCGCGTAGCCGATCTTGATCTTGTCCTGCGCCATCGCCGCAGCGGCAGCAACCGTGAGCAGGCCGGCGGCCAGAATGGCCGAAAGCACTTGCAATCGCTTTTTCATGCTTACTCCTCCCATTGATCGCCGGCTCCGGAGGATTGTCCGGGCAAGGCGTTTCCGTTTCCCGCCACGAGGCAGCGGGAAATCCGGCACAGAAGTAGCGCCGTTCGGTTCCGCCATCTTGCCCCAGAGTGAACTGAAACTTATCCAGGCGCGAATATCGCTGCCGCGATCCGCTTGCTGCGGCGCATATATTCATTCGTGCAAAGCCACTCTGGAAACTCCGCCCGCAGACGGATTGCCGGCCTCGTCACGCGCGGACCGGACCGCCGGTGCCGGCTATTTCCAGAACCAACTTGCGGCGCACCGCCGTGGCGAAATCCTCGAAATCACGGGCCGGCATCACGAAAGCTCCCGGTCCGCCGATCACATGGTCGCGGTAATAACCATCGATATCCAGCTCCATATGCAGGATCGGCAGGCCATTGATCACGATGCCCGCCGCTGCGGCACGGTCCCGCGCGCCATCGGGCGGCGGGCCGTTGTTGCTGCGTCCGTCGCCGGAGACATCGATCACACGGCGCGCGGCATCGGCCGGACTGCGCTCCAGCAGCGCCTGGCCGAATTCAATCGCACCGGCCGGCGAGGTGCCCCCGCTGAAGATCACCCGTTCCGCCCGCTCCAGCGCCATGGCAAAAGCCGCGATCCCGGCCTCGGTCCGCAGGATCGTCCAGGGGATCAGTTGCGCCTGCAGCCCGTAACCCGACCATTGGAAATACGTGACGGCGATGGCGCCATGAATACCGGCGCGGATTGCCTTGATCACCCTGGGATCGCGGAAGGCATCGCCATAGCCCCGCTGCTGCAGGGTGTAATGCTCGGCATGAACGCTGCCCGAACAATCGGCGGCCAGCACCAGCGCCATGTCGACCGCCCGGCGCTGGGCATGCAGCAGCCCCGGAGCACCCAGGGCCAGTCCGGCCAGGCCGAGGCCGCCGGCCAGCATGCCGCGGCGTTTGAACAGGCGACGAGACGACACGATCATCCCCCCGGATTGCCGGCCATGACCCATGCCATGACGATGATGAACTATGTCGCCGGAGCCGGCAGGGCCAAAGCGGCCCGCACACGGATGCACGTCTGCCGATCAACCCATTGAAAGGAATTGATTAAATACGCGTCTTTGCTGTGGATAAATGATCTGGTAACCTTAATAAATGTCTAATGTCACCGACATCATCCCGCCCCTGCCCATCGAGCGCGGCACCGTGACCCTTGCCACGGGCGGCATGCCGAAATCGCGCGCCGAGATCGTCAGCGAGGGGCAGATGCCCGGGGTGGAAACCCTGCTGCAGAAGCTGCTGGAAGTGCGTGGCGAAATCGGCGGCCCCGACAAGGCCAAGGCGGAACGGGAAGCCCCGGTGCGCGAGTTCCACGGCGCCCCGATCACCTATGACGGCTTTGCCAATGTGCAGCGCCGGCCGCCCGCCGAATCGATCCTTCTTATCATCGCCTGACCCGCGCCATCCCCGGCCCCGCTTGTAAACCGAGGCGAAAGCCTTTATTCGCGGCTATCCGCGTCCTTTTCCGACCAGCGGTTCAGCATGTCCGGCCAACCTGAAATCAGTTTCGTGATTCCGGTCTACAACAAGGCCGACATTCTGCCCTACACGCTGTCGGCCCTGGCCGGCCAGCGCCTGCCTGTCCCGGCGGAATACATTTTCGTCGACGATGACTCGCGGGATGGTTCCGCCGATTTCCTGCAGGCCCGCGCCGATGCCCTGCCCGGCATCATTGTGATCCGCAACAGCGACAATGCCGGCCCCAGCCGGCGCCTGAACCAGGGCGCAGCGCAGGCGCGCGGCCGTTATCTGTGCCTGATCGATGCCGACGAACTGATCGCCCCCGATGCGGTAGCGACGATGCTGCGCCTGATGCGGGAACACCAGGCCGACATGGTGCATGGCAAGGTGCAACATGCCATGCAGGCGGCGGCAGAGTTGCATCCGCCGGCCATCGGTGCCGCGCCCGCCATTGAAATCAGCGATCATCCGCTGACCACCATCCTGGACGGCCGCGGTTTCGTGCGCATGGCCTGGCTGGTCGAGACCGCCCTGTTCCGCGCCGCCGGCGGCTGCGACGAACGCCTGTTCATCCAGGATGAATCGCTGCCGCTGCGCCTGGCGCTGAAAGCGCGGCGACTGATCGACCTGCGCGCCAGCGTGATGTGGGCGCCACGCGTGGCTTCGCATCTGTCAACTGACAAGCGGCAGCAGCATCACGACCGCTTCTTCGCCTATTACAATCTGCTGCGGGATAATGACGGACTGGCGTCGCAGGACCGGCGCAAGATCGCCGCCACCTGCGCCTCCATCGCCTGGAAGGCCACGCGCCGAAGCGGGTTGCGGCTTGCTACGGCATCCGCCCTGGCCAGCTATCTGGCGGCGAAGATCGGCCTGGCGGTATCCAAGCATCATCTCGATCGTGCCGCGGCGGCTTTCCGCGCCATGCCCGATATACGCAGGCCCTGAGACAATCATGACCATCAGCATGACTTCCGCCTATATCGCGCCAATCGACGACTGGACCGGCAGGTTGCGGCAGATCGGCCTCGGCCTGTTCGCCATCCTGCCGGCCATGCTGCTGTTCTGGCGCGGCGGCGCCGAAATCGTGGTCGGATTGATCGATGTCAGTTACATCGCCGTTCTGCTGGTCCGGCGCGAGTGGCGCAGCGCGCTTTTTCCGCCGCTGCTGGTGCTGCTGGCCACATGGCTGGTGCTGAATCTGCTCGTGTCGCCCCTTGCCGTCGACCCCGCCGCCTCTTTCGGCCGCAGCACAAGCTGGCTGCGCTTCATCCTCCTGTTCGCCGCCGTCACGACCTGGCTGATCCAGTCGTCGCGCGATGTGAAGCTGGTCGCCATGGCCTGGGCAGCAACCATCGGCTTTGCCATCCTGGACGGTCTGGTTCAGCTCCAGCGCGGCGTTTCGTTGACGGGTCAGCCGATGGTGCGAAGCGGCCGCCTGACCGGACCGCTCGACCGGCCGAATATCGGCATGTTCGTGGCCCGTATCGGCTTTCCGCTGCTGGCCGCCGCAGCCGTGCTGTTCGCCCATCCGGCACGCATTTCCGTGCTGCGGACCGGCGCCATCCTGGCGCTGACCGCGACGGCTTTCGGCTTCATCCTGCTGACCGGCGAGCGGGCCGCATCGCTGCTCACGTTGATCGCCATCATGACCAGCGCGGGACTGGCCATCCTGCTGGCGCCGCCACGCTATCGGTTCTATGGCCTGCTGCTGCTGGTCGCGACGGCGGGCCTGCTGGCCGTCGTTGTGATCAACAGCCCGCGCATCATGGGCCGCGTCGACGGTCTGCTGACTGTGCTGAACAATTTCTGGGACTCTGCCTATGGCGAATTGTTTGCCGCCGGCCTGCATGTCTGGCGCGAATACCCGCTGACCGGCGCCGGCATGAAGAATTTCCAGATCGCCTGCCAGATCGTGCTGGGCGACACCCTGAAGGACGGCTGCCATCCACATCCCCACAACCTCTATATCGAATGGCTGGCGGAAACCGGCATCATCGGCAGCCTGGGTTTCCTCGCCTTCCTGGCTATGTTGGGCGTTCTATGCATCCGCCTGCTGCGCCAGGCGTCAGGCCGGATCGTGGGCGCGCTAGTGACGGGCAGCCTGATGCTGCTGCTGTTTCCCCTCACGGCAAGCCAGAGTTTCTTCAGCAACTGGCCCGCGATGCTACTCTGGGCCTCGCTGTCGCTGACCATCGCGACGGGGCGGCTGGCGGCGCGGCCGGACGCAGACAGGGCTGCCTGACCATGGCGATCCTGGCGATCAAGCATTCCGCCCTGGGAGACATGATCCTCTCCCTGCCGCTGCTGCGCGCGATCCGCCGCCATCATCCGGGCGAGCATATCGTGCTGCTGACCACGGCGCCCTATGTCGACCTGATGCATCGCTCCGGACTGGTCGACGAGATCTGGACCGACACGCGGCCGAAGTTATGGCGCATCGGCGAAACCTGGCGGCTGATCCGCCGCATCCGCGATGCCGGCTTCAGCCGGGTATACGACCTGCAAGGCAGCCAGCGGACGAAATGGTATTATCGGCTGCTGGCCGGCGCGCGCCCGGAATGGGTGGGCAACGCGCCGGGCTGTGCCTATCACATCCCCGATCCGACTGAACCGATGCACATCACCGAGCTGCGTCGGCGGCAACTGGCGCTGGTTGGCATCCCCGATCCAGGCCTGCCCGACCTGGGATTCCTGCAGAGCGACATCGCACGCTTCGGCCTGCCGCCGCGCTATATGCTGCTGGTACCGGGCGGCGCGCCGCACCGGCCGGCGAAACGCTGGCCGGCGGAACGTTTCGCCGCGCTCGGGAACCGCCTGCTGCATAAAGGGCTGACGCCGGTGCTGATCGGCCGTGCCGCCGAGCGCGGTGAAATCGGGGCCATCAAATCGGCCTGCCCCGAAGCCATCGACCTGTGCGAGCAGACCTCCATCGCCGACCTGGCCACGCTGGGCCGCCATGCGGCGCTGGCCATCGGCAACGATACCGGACCGATGCATATCATCGCGGCCAGCGGCTGCCCCTCGCTGGTGCTGTATTCCCACGAGTCCGATCCGCGCAAGGTGTCGCCGCGCGGCGACTGGGTGCGATTGCTGCAACGGCCGAGCCTGCAGGACCTGTCGGTCGAGGATGCCGAGGCGGCATTGCCGCCGGCGCGACAAGGCTGATTGCAGCCCGTCCCGATCAAAGCCAGCGGAGTGGCCAGCGCGGACCCGGGCGCAGATGGCTCCAGGCGAAGACCGCCGCCAGCATGATCAGCAAGGCCGGCAGCAGCGGATAGGCCAGGAACAGCCAGCTGCTTTTGAGATTGAGCACGATCAGCGGATTGGCCCCGGCCGGCGGATGCATGATGTTGAGCAGGCGCATCACCACGGCGATCAGGGCAACGCCGGCACCCATGGTCCAGATATTGCTGCCGAAGGCCTGCAGCAGCGCGATGCCGATGGCCGCGCCCAGCAGATGCGATACCAGCACGGCCACCGGTCGCGCGCCTTCATGAGTGGGAAAACAGAACAGCAGGATCGCCGTACTGCCCAGCGAGGTCAGCGCCAGGCCATGCTCGGCATCGATCAGCCATAATACCGCCGCCAGGGTCGGCACGATTCCCAATGCCGCCCAGACCATTTCCAGAAACGCCGCACGCGTCATCTGCCAGCCCCCGCTTGGCCATCCCCCGGCCTGAATAACGGTAATGCCCGGCGTTCCTCTCCCGATGGCAGGGCTGTGGCCGGATCGGCGATCCATGCCGCCGTGTCACGCCAGACCGTTTCAGCCTGCAGATCGCGCAACAGCATATGCCAACCGTTGCGATACACAAGAATACGCATGTCGATATCCGGCCGGGATTTCAGGCGCTCGACGAAACGTTCGACCGGCGGCCTGGGAATGATTTCATCCTTCAGCCCGTACATCAGCAGCACCGGCAACCGCTCGGGCCGCGCGGCGGCGGCGGCATCCATCAGGTTGACCAGGCCATGAATGGCGTCGACGCGGGTGGCCTTGATGAACAGCGGATCGCGCGACAGGCGGCGCAGCATCTCGATGTTGTCGGAAGCCTGCACCTTCAGGCCCTGGCCGGTGAAGGTCTTCCACGGAATGGTGTAGCTGGTCGTCCACAGGGCCACGCGATAGAGCAGCGGCATGCTCTCGCGCCCCCAGACGGCGGGCGCCACCAGGATGGCACCGTCGGGCCGGACGGCAACGCGTTCCAGCGCATGCAGCACAACCGCGCCGCCCATGCTCTCGCCCAGCCAGTAGAACGGCACCCCGGGATGGCGCTGGCGCAGCAGCATGCTCAACTCGGCCAGATCGTCGGCCAGCCTGTCCCGCCCCGGCCAGAGACCGCGATGGGGGGCCAGGCCGAAACCGCGCTGGTCCGGCGCATAGGTGGCGATGCCCTGGCTCGCCCACCATTCCGCCGCCTCGGTGAAGGCGTTGCTGTAATCGTTGAAGCCGTGCAGAGCGAGAACCACGGCCTTCGGACAGGATGGTCCCCAGCGGCGCAGCGGCAGTTCGCGGCCATCGCCGGCCTGCCAGCCCGCATCGCCGGCCAGCAGGCGTGGCGCGATCACGACATCGCCCGGGGGCTGCAGGCGCGGCGCGCAGGCGGCGCAGAGCAGGACGAGCAGCAGGATGAAGGGCGCCGTGCGCAACCACCACGGCTGGCGCCGGATCATCAAGCGGCTGCGCCGGCGGGGCTGACCCGCGCGGCCGGAAAGACCAGGGTCGCCGTGGTGCCGCTTTGTTTGCGGCTGGCCAGATGGATGCGGCCATCATGCAGTTCGATCAGCCGCCTGGTGATGGGCAGGCCAAGGCCGCTGCCGCCAGCTTCGCGCGCCCGCATGGAATCGCCCTGCGAGAATGGTTCGAACACCTTCTGCAGCTGGCGGTCGCTCATGCCGATGCCCGTGTCGCGGACGCGGATCGCCAGATCGCCCTCGCCCAGGAGCGCGACCGCGATCTCGACCTGGCCGCCTTCGGGTGTGAACTTGATCGCGTTGCTGAGCAGGTTGAGTAGCATCTGGCGCACCAGACGGTCGTCTGCCTTCAGGGACGGCAGGGATGCCGGCAGGGCGCGTTCCAGCACCACGCCCTTGCCCTGGGCCGTGACCGTCACCATGTCGAGGGCCTGATCGATGGCCTGGCCGATATCGATCCTGCTTTCCACCAGCTCGAGCCGGCCGGCCTCGATGCGCGACATATCCAGCACATCGTTGATCAGCGACAGCAGATGCTGGCCGCTTTTCACGATGCCGTCGAGATAATCCTCGTAGCGCGGATTCCCGACCGGACCGAAAATGCCCTGCCGCATGATGTCGGCGAAACCGAGGATGGCGTTCAGCGGCGTGCGCAGTTCGTGGCTCATGGTGGCCAGGAAATTCGATTTCGTGCGGCTGGCCTCCTCAGCCTGACGGCGGGCATTTTCCAGATCCACCGTCATCGCGCGCATCTCGGCATGAGCCGCCTCGCTGGCACGCAACTGCCGCATCAGGGCATAGGCAAAGCCGATCACCAGCAGCCAGGTGGCGACGCCCGCGACGATCATAACATCATACAGGCCGCTGAGCCTTTCCCGTGCTTCGTCGACCCGCCGGATGCCGATGGCATTCACGCCGGCAGCGAAGGCGCTGAAATCCGCATCGAGCTGGCGCATCGACACGGCGAGCGCATCGCCGGCCTGGCGGTTGCCGGCGAAGAGCGCGTCCAGCTGACTGTCCCAGTTCCGGACCACGGGGTCGATCCGGGTGAGCAAAATGCTGAGATCGGGGTCGGCCATATAGGTGGCGGATGCGCGGCCGACCTGCAGCATGTCGAGGCGGCTGTGCAGGATATCGTAACGCCGGCGCACCTCGTCTTCGACGGCACCCGGCGTGCCGTTCAGGTATTCCAGCAAGGCGGCGCGGAAGGCCTGGTGCTCGTTGCGGAACTGCGCGCCTTCCCACACGATGTTCTGGAAGGAAAAGCGATTGTATTCGCGTTGCTGGACATAGAAATAGGCCGCCAGCACCAGCGACAACCCGACAACGGTGGCCACCAGCACCAGCACGAAACGGCGGCCGGCGCCGGCCAGCGCCTCGGGGTGGGCGGCGATCTGCTGCGGCAGGAAACGACGCGGCATCAACGGACCTCGAGCCGGCGCAACTGCCACACCGACCGCGCATAGACCCCGTCGGCCTTCAGCGAGCGGTCATGGTCGTAGGGATAGATGATGAAGATCGGCCCCATGTCGCGCAGGGTCAAGTCGCGGTCGTCGGCGCGCAGGGCCAGGATCACATCGTAGCGTTCGGCATCCTGCACCGGCAGGCGCGCCGTGTAGTCGTTATGCGCGGTGGCCAGCAGACTGCCGCCCTGCGCCTGCACGGTGGACAGCAGCGTGCGCAGCAGCACGCCCTCGAAGCGCATCACTTTCGGGTGCCACGGCGTCGAGGTCACCACTTCGGTCATGCCGAGCTTTTCCAGCATGGCGCGGTCGAACCGGGCTTCGCCGGCCGGGCTGTTGCCGCGACCGATCTTGCCGGCAACGGTCAGCAGCACCTCGCCCTGGGGCGGCGGCAGCGGTTCGGCAGCATGGGCCGGCAGGCCGATTGCCAGAATGATCAAAATGACGAACGCGGCTATTCCATGCCGCGCACAGCGGCGCGGCGCCCGTGCAATCCAGCTCAAAATCGAACCCCCGACCCGGTCGTGGCGGCGACATTCTGTCTACGCATCATGGGTTGGGAGTGGCATCGCCGCCGGAAAAAAGCAAGCGGACAGTGCGATTCTACGCCTAGAGCGTGCGCGTCAGGCCGCCATCGACGTCGAGAATCGCGCCCTGCAGATAGCCCGAGAGGGGTGAGGCGAGAAAGCCCACCGCCCGGGCAATTTCTACGGGTTCGCCGAATCGCGCCACGCCCATGGCCTTCGGCATCTGGATCGCGGCTTCGGCTTCGCTCAGGCCCTTCTCCTGGGCGAAGCTGCGAATCCGCACCTGCAGCCGTTCGGTGGCGATGGTACCCGGGTTGATCGCATTGACCCGCACGCCGTCGCTCACACCGCGATCGGCCAGCACCTTGGTGAGATTGAGGCAGGCGGCATTCACCGAGCCGCCGATGGCGAATTCGGCCGCGCCGGTGCGGCCGCCGACGCCGACGATGTTGACGATGGCACCCTGGCGCCGCATCAAGTGCGGCCAGGCCGCGCGGCTGAGCCGCATGGCGCCGAAGAACTTCATGGCATAACCGTCGGCCCAGTCATCGTCGCTGAGCGTGAGGAAATCGCCGCGCTTGGTGGCGCCGGCATTGTTGACCACCAGGTCGAGGCCGCCGAAGCGCTCTGCCGTCGCGGCCACCACCCGGGCCGGCACGGCGGGATCGCGCAGATCCACCGCCTGCACCAGGCATTCGGTTTTCAGGCCGGCAGCAAGCTGTTCGAGCTGGTCGGCCGAGCGTGCCGCCAGCACCAGCTTCATGCCCTCGGCGGCGAGGAATTCGGCGATGGCACGGCCGATGCCGCGGCTGGCACCGGTGACGATGGCAACCTTGCCCGCTAACTGAAGGTCCATGATCCGAGCGTCCTCTCCCGATGGCGTTGCCCCTGACGGCGTTGCCCCGATGGCGTTGCGTTGTCCCTTTGGCTAATCTGAACGGCAACGATAAGCAAGGGAGGCGACATGTTCCGCAGCGATCTGTTCCAGGGCAAGCGTATTCTGATCACCGGCGGCGGCACCGGCCTGGGCAAGGCGATGGCCCGCCGCCTGATGGAGCTGGGCGCCGAACTGCATATCTGCGGCCGCCGGGAGGGCGTGCTACAGGAGGCAGCACAGGAACTGGCGGCCGCTACCGGCGGGAAGATTTTCAGCCATCCCTGCGACATCCGCGTGGCGCAGGCGGTGGACGAGATGGTGCAGGCGATCTGGCAGCAGCATGGCCCGCTGGACGGCCTGGTGAACAATGCCGCCGGCAATTTCATCGCCCGCAGCGAGGACCTGAGCCCGCGCGGCTTCGATGCCATCGCCAATATCGTGCTGCATGGCAGCTTCTATGTGACGCAGGCCGTGGGTAAACGCTGGATCGCGGATAAGCGCGGCGGCAGCATCGTCTCCATCGTCACCACCTGGGTCTGGACCGGCTCGGCCTTCGTGGTGCCGTCGGCCATGTCGAAGGCCGGCATCGCCGCGATGACACAGTCGCTGGCCGTGGAATGGGGGCCGAAGGGCATCCGTCTCAACGCCATCGCGCCCGGCCCCTTCCCCACCGAGGGCATGACCAAGCGCCTGGCGCCGACGGAAAAACTGGAGAAGCAGATGATCGGCGCGATTCCGATGCGGCGCGTGGGCAGGATGTCGGAACTGGCCAACCTGGCCGCTTTCCTGCTCAGCGACGAGGTCGGTTATGTCAGCGGCGAGGTGATCGCCATCGACGGCGCGCAATGGCTGAACACCGCTGGCGGTTTCGGCGGCCTGACCGAGCTGAACGATGCCGAATGGCAGGAGATCCGCGACAACATCGCCGCCACCAATGCGAAGGACAAGGCCCAGCGCACCGTGTAGGCATAAGCGCGACTGATCACAGCCGATCGATTGTTTGCATGTAAAACCATAGGCATTTCAACGAAATATCATCGCCGAAAGACTTCGCATTGACGTTGCGGAAGCGCAGAATGCGGCTTCCGCAACAGCCATGGGGCAGCAGCGATGAGCAGCGATACCGCAACCCGTCTGGAACATGACAGCCTGGGCGACATGGACATCCCGGCGGCCGCCTATATCGGCATCCAGACCCAGCGCGCGCTCGACAACTTCCATATCTCCGGCATCGGCATCAACCACTACCCCAACCTGATCCGCGCCTTCGGCATGGTGAAGAAGGCCTGCGCCTCGGCGAACAAGAAGCTGGGCTACCTGGAGCCGGAGAAATACAAGGCCATCGCCCAGGCCTGCGACGAACTGATCGACGGCAAGCTGCATGAATGGTTCACCATCGACGTGTTCCAGGGCGGCGCGGGAACCTCCACCAACATGAACGTCAACGAGGTGATCGCCAATCGCGGCCTGGAGCTGATGGGCTTCCACAAGGGCGAATACAGCCACCTGCATCCCAACGACGACGTCAACCTGTCGCAGTCGACCAATGACGTCTATCCCTCCGCCGTGCGGCTCAGCGTGATCCTGAGCCATGCCGAGCTGATGAAGGCGCTGGACGGGCTGGCCTACGAGTTCCGCCAGCGCGGCGTGGAATTCGCCGACATCATCAAGCTGGGTCGCACCCAGTTGCAGGATGCCGTGCCGATGACGCTGGGCCAGGAATTCGAGGCCTTCGCCATCAACATCAAGGAAGACGTGGCGCGCGGCGACGAGATCGTGAAGCTGTTCCGCGAGATCAATCTGGGCGGCACGGCGGTGGGCACCGGCATCAATACCGAACCGGAATATTCCAACCTGGCCATCGACGAACTGGCGCGAATCAGCGGCATCGAGATGGTGCGGGCCGCCAACCTGATCGAGGCAAGCTGGGACATGGGCGCCTTCGTGCTCTATTCCGGCATGCTGAAGCGCATCGCCGTGAAACTCAGCAAGATCGCCAACGATCTGCGCCTGCTCTCGTCGGGCCCACGCGGCGGCCTGGGCGAAATCTCGCTGCCGCCGATGCAGCCGGGCTCGTCGATCATGCCGGGCAAGGTCAATCCGGTGATCCCCGAGGTGGTGAACCAGGTCTGTTTCCAGGTGATCGGCAAGGACATGGCGATCACCATGGCCGCCGAGGCCGGGCAGTTGCAGCTCAACGTGATGGAGCCGCTGATCGTCTACAACACGCTCTCCTCCATGCAGCTTCTGTCCCGCGCGGCGCGCACGCTGTCGGAAAAATGCGTCAGCGGCATCCAGGCCAATGTCGAACAGGCCAAGCGCCATGTCGAAGCCAGCGTGGGCATCGTCACCGCGCTGAACCCCTATATCGGCTATGAGAAATCGGCGGCCGTGGCCAAGGAGTCGCTGAAGACCGGTCGCACCGTGCGCGAACTGGTGGTGGAGAAAGGCTGGCTGACCGAACACCAGCTCGACGACATCCTCGATGTCGCCAAGCTCACCGCGCCGCGGCGACGCGGACGCAAGATCGTGGCGCCGAATTCATAACGACTCAGAGGCTTTGGATCGCCTGTCGGCGACTGTTCCACACCGTCGCCAGCCAGAAAGCAAGCAGTCCGCCAAGGCTGACCAGCAGCGCGATCCACAGCACGGGCCCATAGCCGCCGCCGGCCTCCCAAAGCAGGGCAAAAACGACCGCGGCCGTGGTGCGTGGTATCGCCACGGCCATGGTCAATGCCCCGGTGGCCGCACCGTAGCCATAGGATCCAAGATATTCGATCACGCTGTTGGCGCGCACCAGCGTCAACAGCCCCGTTGAGATGCCGAAAAGCAGTGCGAAGATCAGCAGGACGGGGAGGCCCCACCATGCGCTGCCGATCAGCATGGCCACGGTCAGCACAAGCAGGCTGAAGGCGATGCGGCCATAGCCGCCGGTGGATATGCGCGTGCCGACCAGCAACAGGGTCAGACGCGCCAGAACCTGACTCGGCCCGTGCAGGGCCATGATGCCGACAATCAGACTCATCGTATGACCGTTTTCCAGCAGCAGCGGGATCGTGTGGAAGGTGATGCCATTGCCGACAAAGGTGTGCACGCCGAAGGCTGCCGCCAGCGCCCAGAATGTCCGGTCGACGGCAATCCGGCGCAGAGGCAGGCGCGCTGCAACCGCGACGCTGTCCGTGGTGGCCGGCTTGTGGCTGCCACTGCGAGTGCCGCGCAGCACATAGGCGCTGACCATGCCCGGAACCATGAAATGGATGGCCGCGACGATCATGATTGCCGGTCGCCAGCCAAAACTCTCGCTGCACAGCGTGATGAAGGGAACCGCGACCGACGACGAAAATCCGCTGAGCAGGGCGATCATGGTGATGCCGCGCCTGTGGTCGGCCAAATTCGATATCGCGATGTTATAGGCGCTTTCGCTGAGCGTGCAGGCATGCGCCAGGCCAAGCCCGGCCCAGACGATATAAAAGACGGTCAGCGACGATGTCGCCGACCATATCGCCAGCAGGATCGCGGCGCCGGTCGCGCCCAGCACCATGAACCAGTAGCCGCCATAACGGTCAATCAGCGCACCGACGGGTATCGCCACGATGCTTGCGACCATCAGGCTGATCATCAGGGCGGCGTTGATCTCCACCTTCGACCAACCCAGTTCCCGCTCCATCGGCAGGGCAACAACGGCCAGGGAGTAATACAACGACCCCCAACCGACCATTTGGCCGATCGCAAGCCCCCAGATCAGCAGATGCGGGCGCACGGGCAGGCCGGACGATGACGAAGCGGGAAATAGCGGCATTACGGGCAGTAATTTATGAAAACACCGCCTCGGCCGTCATCGCCAGCGCACCATCGCTATCGGCGATCCAGAGTTTCAGCACATCCTCACCGTCCATACGGCCGCAGAGGCTGAAGCGCCGGCCGTCGATCACCGGGCGGCGGCCGCGGAAGCTGAAACCGCGCAGGGACCGATCCGATACCGCATCGCTGGCGAAATCGACCAGCAAGGTGGCGAGCAGCGGGCCATGCACCACCAGGCCATCGTAGCCTTCCACGTCGCGTGCATAGTCGCGGTCGTAATGGATGCGGTGGCCGTTGAAGGTGAGCGCGGAATAGCGGAACAGCAGCACCGGATCGGCGACGAAGCCCTCGTCCCATTGCTGGTCGGTCGGCGCCGGTTCGGGCGGCGGCAGGGCCGCACCGGGCTTTTCCTCGCGATAGACGATGTCGTGCCGGTCGGTGATGCAGAGCGTGGCGCCGTAATAGATCTCGTGCCGCACGGTGACGAAGGCGAGCCGGCCGCTGCGGCCGTGCTTCTCGACCACATCCTCGACGGTGGACATGCGCCGCGCCGGCCGGCCGAGCGGCACGGGATGATGAAACTTGATACGGCTGCCGGCCCACATGCGCCGGGTTTGCGCGCCGTTCCAGACGCGGCCGACATCGGGCAGGAATTCACCCAGGGCCGGATGGCCGTCGCGGCCCAGGCGGGCGCGCGTGGCTAGCGACCAGAAATACAGCCAGTGCCGCAGCGGTGGCAGCGGTGCACCCGCGATCAGGCCGCTGTCGGTGCGATCCAGCGCACGCGCCAGGGCGATGCAGCGTTCGGGGGAAATGAGATCGGCGGCCGTTTCCGAGCCGCCGATCCAGTCCTGCAACGATGTCTTTTCCATGTGCCGTTACTGGCGGGCCTTGCCGACCGCCTCGCGCAGCAGCAGGTAGACCTTGCCGATATCGGCGGTGACGAAGGCCGAGGTGAGCAGCTCCTCGTGCTCCACGCCCTTGGCGCCGGCCAGCACACGCTCGAATTCGGCGATGTAGCGGTCGGTGAAGTCGCGGAACTCGCCGTCTTCCTGGTATTTGCCGCGGATCTTGTCGAGGTCGCGCTGGTCGATCAGCTTGCGGGTGAACAGGCCGCGCTCGCCCTTGTAGTAACGCCGCCACAGCTCTTCCGACAGGTCGCGGTTGAGCAGGCGGGTGATGTCGATGGCCATCGAGTTGAGGTGGCCGGTGATGAAGGCCGCGGTCTTGAGGAACTGCTCGCCGCGCAGGGCCTGGGTGGCCTTGCGGAGCGCCTCGGCCTCCACGCTGGCGGTGCGCGCCGCGTCGGCCAGCGCCTGGGCATCGGCCTTGAGGCTGGCTTCGGCGGAAGCCGCCTCGCTGGCGGCGCGGGCGGCGGCAGAGGCCAGTTCCTTGGCGCGCTGGCCCAGCGTCTCGGCCGTCTCGGCGGCGCGCGCCGTGGCGCGGTCGGTGACGGCGCTGAACTCGTTGCCGGTGCGGGCGAGGCGTTCGCCGATCTCGGTCACCTTCTCGCTCAGGCGGGCGGCGCGGGTATCGACCTCGTCGGCCTGGCGGCGGAAACCGTCGCTCATCCGGTCGGTCTGCTTCATCGCGTCCTCGACGATATTCGCCAGTTCGCGGGTGCGGTTGCGCAGCACCTCCGAGGCATCGTCGATGCGGCCCGAGGCGTTGCCGACCGCCAGGTTGATCTCGCGGGCGCGGGCATCGAAGGTGGTGCCGACCTGTTCGATGCGGCTGACCGCCTCGTCGGAAACGCGCGAGACTTCCTGGGCCTGACGGCGGAAGCTGTCGCCGATATTCGCCGTCTTGAGGATGGCGGCATCGGAGGCTTCGGCCAGTTCCTGCACGCGGCCACGGAAATTCTCGCGAATGCTCTCGGCCTGGCGGGTGAGTTCGGTGCTGAGCGCGGTGAGCGCGCCGGCCTGCTCGTGGATCGTGCTGCGCAGTTCCAGCGTGCGGTCGACCACACCTTGTGCCGCCTCGCCCAGTTCGAGCGAGCGGATGCGGGCGGTGTCGCCGGCGGTGTTGATGCTGCCGGTCGCCTTCTCGGCGGCGGCATTCAGGCCGTTCGCCTCGGCCTGCGCCTTTTCGCTCATTGCCACCAGGGCGGTGGTCTGCGCCGCCGCCTTCTCGGCCAGCAGGGCCATCGCCTCGGCCACGCCGAGCGACAGGTCCTGCAGGTCCTTGGCACGCGCCTGGGCGGTGCTGCCGGCAAGCTGCGATTCCATCGCCGCCCGTTCGGCGGCGGCGCTGAGCGCATGGGCCTGGGTCTGCGCCGTCTCGCTCACCTGATGCAGGCGCTGCGAGGCGCGTTCGGCGGCCGACTGCAACTGCACGGCATCCTGGCCGGCGCTTTCGCCGGCCGAGCGCAGGCGCTGCGCGGTGCGCGCGGCGGCCTGGTCGAGACCGTCGATCTGGTCGCGCACGCTGTCGCCGGTTTCGGTGATGCGCCGGGTGACGCCGTCGATGGTGACGACGAACTGTTCGGCATGCTGGCGCAGCTGGCCGCCGGCCGCCGAAATCTGGTCGTCGGTGCGCTGGGCGGCCTGGGCCAGCAGGGCATTGGCCTGGGTCATGGTCTCCTGCACCTGGGCCGCCATGGCCAGTGCATCGCGGCCGGCCTGGCCGAGGCTTTCGACGCGCTCGCGGATGCTGGCATCGGCCTCGCCGATCTTGTTCAGAGCGCGGCCCGAGGTTTCGTCCAGGATGTCGGCGCGCTGCTTCAGCTCGTCGCCGGCGCGCATGGCGCGGTCGGTGATCTGCTGCAGCGTGCCGGTCATGTTGGCGCCTTCGCGGCGCAGCGCATCGCCGGCCTGGGCCAGACGCTGGTCGGCCAGTTCGGCGGCGGCGCCAAGCTGATCGGCCTGATGGCGCACCAGGTCGCCGGTCAGCTTCAGGCGCTGTTCGGCCTGGGTGGCGGCTTCGGCGAAGGCATCGGCCTGACGGGTGGCGGACGCGCCGGCCTGCTCCAGCGCATTGGTACGACCGCGCATCTCGTCGGACGCGACACGCAGGCGCTCGGCCACGCGGGCGCCCTGCTCGTCCAGCGCGCCCACTTCCGAACGCACGGTTTCGCCGATATCGCGGATGCGGCCGATGGTGGTGCCGGTGGCCTGCTCGATCTCGCGCACGCGTTCGCGCAGCACGGTGCCGGCGGCCTCGGCGCTGTCGATCACCTTCTGGCTGGCATTGCTGAACAGCTGGGTCTCGCGACCGAAGCTTTCGCCGGCGGCGGTGGCGCGGGCGACGGTGACCTCGGCGGCGGTGGTGATGGTCTGGGCGGCTTCGGCGAAGTTCATGCCGATGCGGCCGGCCTCTCCGCCGGCGCGGGTGACGGCCTGTTCCAGCGCCACGATCTTCTGCTCGAGCTGGGCGGCGATCTGCTGCGCCACCTCGGCGGCGCGCTGCACCGCCTGGTCCATCAGCTCGCCATGACGGCGCGAGAGTTCCTCAACGCGCTCGTTCTGGAACTGGATCGCCGAGGTGATGCGGGAAATCTCGGAGGCCTTGGTCTGGAAGATGCCGCGCGCGGTTTCCACCTCGCGCACGATCACATCGGCAGCCTGCAGCAGCACCTGGGCCTGGGTCGACACGGTCTGACCGATGCCGCTGACCTTGGCATTCATCTCGGTGCCGACCTTGTCGGCGGCCTCGACCAGTGCCTTGCTCTGCTCCTCGAAGCGGCCGGCCAGGCCCTTCACGGTGGCATCGAGGTCGCGGTTCACCTGCTCGGCGGCGGCCAGCAGGCCCTGCGAGGACTGGCTGAGCGTGCCGGTGATCTGCTTGGCCTGCAGGGCAACCTGTTCGCCGGCACCGGCAGCGGCATTGATCAGCACCTGCTGCTGGCTGGCCATGGTTTCGCCCAGGGAGGCGATCTTGTCGGTGGCCGACTGGGCGGCCTCTTCCATCTCGCGGGCCTGGCGACGCAGCGCACCGGCCAGGGCGGAAACGCGGCGTTCGGCCTCGGGCGTGGGATAGGTAAGGTCAAGCAGCACCTGGTGCAGGGCGGCGGCCTGACGCTTGATGGCGCTGCCGCGCCACAGGTTGAGCAGCAACAGCCAAAGGAAGGCCAGCGGCGCGGCGATGCCGGCGATGAAGGCGCCGACCTCATGCGGCAGGGTGTGCCACAGATTCTGCCAGCCGATGGAGCTCTCGATGTAAAGGGCGCAGACGCCGATCCAGAGCAGGCTGACCACCGCGCCAGTCGCCACCATGATACGGCGGCGCCGCTCCAACGCCGGCATACCGATCAGCTCGGCGGCTTCCGCCTCGGCCCGGTCTACCGCCACCTGGCTCGCGGCCTTGGCCGCATTCGCCGCCATGTCGGCGCGCGGATGTTTAATCAGCGTCATCGCAACCTCCCCCGCCGGGCCGGATCGTCATCCAGCCGGTCGGATCC
Organism: Ferrovibrio sp.; assembly: GCA_046294345.1. Lineage (GTDB taxonomy): Bacteria > Pseudomonadota > Alphaproteobacteria > Ferrovibrionales > Ferrovibrionaceae > Ferrovibrio. The sequence goes on along the minus strand of JBKBJT010000008.1, from coordinate 91,948 downwards.
CGTTAAGGCCCGCATTGAAACACCAATTCAAGCGGGCACAAAGGCCGGTGCAGGCGGAAATCCCGCCCCGGTAGCACAACAGATAGGGGAGCAATGGTTAACAGCGGCTTGCGAGTAAGATGGCCGAAACAGTTATCCACGCTATCCACAGGGAGGTTTTTGCAATGCAGCGACCGTCAGCGACACGGCATAAAATCAGGGGGTTCACGCTACGATGAGTCCGTCAATAAGTTTTTTTACAGTCGTGTCACATACACTGTATTGACCCTCTCTTAACCCTGAGTACCATATGTTGTGTTCGCTGAAGCTGTTTCGGGTCGACGCTGCGCCGTCTTCGAATTCCGTTTTCCGGTTGTTTCCCGGGGTTTTCGAAGGTGCAAAGGCGGGGTGCGCAGCCGCCAGACAGCCGAAAGCGGGCCGATACTGGGATTCATAAGACACGGCCGGGCCGGCCAACCACAAAATGTGGTGCCACGCATGTGGGGGCCGGGCCGCAAGAACGAGGGGAAGCCACCGTGCTGAACACTCTGCAAACCGAACGCGGCATCCGCATCGACGTCGACCGCAGCCGCGACCGCCTGCTGACCGATTTCGGCAAGGCCACCCTCGATGACCGTTACCTGCTGCCCGGCGAGTCCTACCAGGACCTGTTCGCCCGCGTCGCCAGCCATTACGCCGACGACACCGCCCATGCGCAGCGGATGTACAGCTACATCTCCAAGCTCTGGTTCATGCCGGCCACCCCGGTGCTGTCGAACGGCGGCACCAGCCGCGGCCTGCCGATCTCGTGCTTCCTGAACGAAGCCAATGACAGCCTGGACGGCATCGTCGGCCTGTGGAACGAAAATGTCTGGCTGGCGGCCCGCGGCGGCGGCATCGGCAGCTACTGGGGCAACCTGCGCTCGATCGGCGAGAAGGTGGGCCAGAACGGCAAGACCTCGGGCATCATCCCCTTCATCCGCGTGATGGACAGCCTGACTCTGGCGATCAGCCAAGGCTCGCTGCGTCGCGGTTCGGCTGCCTGCTACCTGCCGATCGACCATCCCGAGATCGAGGAATTCATCGAGATCCGCCGCCCGACCGGCGGCGATCCGAACCGCAAGGCGCTGAACCTGCATAACGGCATCCTGATTTCGGACGCCTTCATGCGCGCGGTGGAGGCCGATGAGCAATGGGCGCTGGTCAGCCCGCATGACGGCACCGTGCAGCGCACCGTGTCGGCCCGCGCGCTGTGGATCCGCATCCTCACCGCCCGCATCGAGACCGGCGAGCCCTACATCGTTTATATCGACCATGTGAACCGCGCCCTGCCCGAACACCACAAGCTGGCCGGCCTGCGGGTCAAGACCTCGAACCTGTGCAGCGAGATCACGCTGCCGACCGGCATCGACCAGCATGGCCAGCAGCGCACGGCCGTCTGCTGCCTGTCCTCGCTGAACCTGGAATACTTCCATGAGTGGAAGGAGCATCCGCTGTTCATCGAGGATTGCCTGCGCTTCCTCGACAACGTGCTGCAGGACTTCATCGACAAGGCGCCCGACAGCATGGCCAAGGCGCGCTACGCCGCCCAGCGCGAGCGTTCGGTCGGCCTGGGCGTGATGGGCTTCCACTCTTTCCTGCAGGCCAATGGCGTGCCGTGGGAAAGCGTGATGGCCAAGGTGTGGAACCGCACCATTTTCAAGCATGTGAAGGATGCCTCGGATGCCGCCTCGCGCAAGCTGGCGGAAGAGCGCGGCCCCTGCCCCGATGCCGCCGAATACGGCATCATGGAGCGCTTCTCGCACAAGATCGCCATAGCACCCACCGCGTCGATCTCGATCATCGCCGGCGGCGCCTCGCCCGGCATCGAGCCGAACGTGGCCAACGCCTTCACCCACAAGACGCTGTCGGGCAGCTTCTCGGTGCGCAACCGCTATCTCGAGAAAGCGCTGGAGCAGTATGGCAAGAACGACGGCGAGACCTGGTCGTCGATCACCACCAATGGCGGCTCGGTGCAGCATCTCGACTTCCTGTCGGATGACGAGAAGGCCGTGTTCAAAACCGCTTTCGAGATCGACCAGCGCTGGCTGATCGACCTGGCGGCCGACCGCACGCCCTATATCTGCCAGGCGCAGAGCCTGAACATCTTCCTGCCGGCCAACGTGCATAAGCGCGATCTGCACCAGATCCATTTCCAGGCCTGGAAGAAGGGCGTGAAGAGCCTCTATTACTGCCGCTCGCTGTCGATCCAGCGCGCCGAAACGGTGTCGGGCAAGTCGGCATCGGAGACCGTCACGAACGTGGTTTCGATCCCGCTGGTGGGCAAGATCAACGAGGGCGAGCGGCCGCAGCGCGCCCCGGCGGTCAACGAGCCGGAACTGCCGCTGGCCGCGGCCGCCGCTGGTGGCCCGCGCGAGGCGGTAGATTACGACGAGTGCCTGGCCTGCCAGTAAGGCCGGTAGCGACCCGATGCAAAAAAGCCCGGCAATGCCGGGCTTTTTCATGCGCATTTCAGGGCTGCAACGCATGATCATTGTCAAATCTTTAGCCCGTCTTACGCATTGTTAATTTCACATCCGTCCGCTGACGACGTTTGATGGAGGCGTCAACAGAGGACGCAGCCATGATCACTGTTAGCCCGATCAACCGCGAACGCAGCATTCCCGCCGACCAGTTGCTGGTCACCCATGCCGACCTCAGGGGCGGCATCACCTATGCCAACGGATATTTCTGCCAGGCCCAGGCCTGCGGCGAGAAGGATCTGATTGGCCAGCCGCACAACCTGATGCGCCACCCCGACATGCCGGCCGCCGTGTTTCATCTGATCTGGGAGCGCATCCGCGATGGTCGCGAAATCTTCGCCTATGTGAAGAACATGGCCTGCACCGGCGAATATTACTGGACGCTGTCGCACCTGACGCCCCATTTCGACGGCAGCCATCGCATCGACAGCTACCAGTGCTTCCGCCGCGCGGTATCGTCGGACAGCGTCATGGCCGCCGATGAAGTCTACGACGAATTGCGGCTGATCGAACGCAACACCAGCACCACGGAACAGGCGCTGGCCGCCAGCCGCCAGCGGCTGGACGGCATCATGAACCGCCTGGGCATGGACTATGACCAGTGGATCCTCTCGCTGGTGATGCGCGACGAGGAATCCAGCCTGGCGGCCTGAGCCTCGGAGCAGCGTCCGTCAGCCCTGCCGGTCGCCCTGCCAGATTTCCACGCTGGCGACCGTGACGACGCAGATGCCAATGCCCAGATGGGCGATCATCGCGCCGTCATACCCTGTGAAACCCAGCAGCCAAGGCGCCGCGCCGGCCCACAGGCCCAGCATCGCGCTGATATAGGCTTCCCAGCGATCCAGCAGCGTGAGTGCCAGCGCCGACAGCGCGAAAATCAGAAAACCAACGATCAACGCATTCATCGTCGCCGCTTCCAGGCCGCGGTAGCCCAGAAGCCATGGCGAGGCCGCCAGCAGGATGCCGAAGGCCATGTTGGCCCAGTCCTGCCAGCGCCGCGCTTCCGGCTCGTGATGCGGCTCGCGGTGGGGCCCGTGACGGGGCTCGTGACTGATATGAACCATAACGCACCTCCTCCGGGTCTCGCGGCAATGCCGGGGACCCGATCCAGGCCGGGCGTTGACTGTTCCCCCGTGCAGGCGCACGGCGTCATCTCTCAGATAGGGCGGGTCCGGCCTTTTCTCCAGAGGGGCGCGGAAACGGAACAGCCGGCGCGGGCCCGTTTAGGCCCACGCCGGCTGCGCCCGTGAACCGGGATACCGCGCCTTCGGCGGTGCCGGCTTACCAGCGATACCGCAGGCCGGCCGTGATGGTGCGCTCATAACCATAGGCGCACCAGGTGCCGTAGTAGCAGGACGCCACGTGATCCTTGTCGAAGACGTTTTTCACGTTCAGAGCGAAATCCATGCCGGCGAATTTGTCCGACAGGGCGGCCAGGTCGTAGGTCAGGGCAGCATCGACCAGCGTGAACGCCGGCACATGCAGGGTGTTGTCGGGATTGACCGTGCTGCCGACATACCGGATGCCGCTGCCCAGACTCAGGCCCTTGAACGCCGTGTCGCGCGGCATGTGATACATGATCCAGGCGGAGGCCTGGTGTTCGGGCACGGCGGCCAGGCGTTTGCCCTGCAGGCCACTGTTGTCCTTGGTGACTTCCGTCTCGAGGAAGGTGTAATTGCCGAGCAGGTCGATCTGGCTGGTCAGGCTGTGACGGGCCTCGAATTCGAACCCGCGCGACTTTGACTCGCCGGTCGTGATCGAGAAACCCGAATGCGCCGGATCGCCGGTCTTCAGGTTGCTGCGTGTCAGGTCGAAGACGGCGGCGGTGTACAGGCTGTTGCTGCCCGGCGGCTGGTATTTCACGCCCAGCTCATACTGGGTGCCCTCTTCCGGATCGAAGGGCTTGCCCGCGAAATCGCTGCCGCTCTGGGGCGTGAAGGCCTCGGAATAGCTGGCATAGGGCGACAGGCCGTTCTCGAAAGCATACAGGATGCCCGCCTTGCCGGTCCAGGCACTGTCGTTCTGCCGCGTGACGGTGCCGCCATTGGCCGGGGTGGTGGTCCGCTCAGCCTTGTCGTGCCGGCCGCCCAGCGTGACGACGAAGCCACCCACACGCATCTGGTCTTGCAGGTAGACGCCATATTGCTGGCCGTCGACATTGGTGCGATTGCGCGAGCCGATGGTGATCGGCTGGCCATAGACCGGATTGAAAATGTTCAGCGTCGGCGCCGTGCCGAAATAGGTCGAATACTGGCCTCTGATCTGCTGGTAGTCGAAACCGCCGAGCACCGTATGATTGATGGGGCCGGTATCGACGCGAGCTTCGAGCTGATTGTCGAAGGCATGGGTGGTGACGGCCTCGCGCGAGGTTGCCGTGCCGCGATTGAGCGTGAAACCATCCGTCTGCACGCCATTGGCATAGACGCTGTCGTAAGACAATGTGCCATGCAGCGTGCGACCGTTCAGGCGCAGGGTCCAGATATCATTCAGCCGCTTGTCAAATTCATATCCGAGTGCGGTCTGGTGCCTGACGAATTTCTCGAAATTCGGATCGCCATCATAGAAATCCATCGGCAGTTTGCCGAACGGGCTGGTCAGCACCGTGCCCTGCGGCGGGATACCGCCATAGGAGTTGCCCTCCGGATCGACCTGATAGAAACCGAAAAGGGTCAGGCTGGTATCCTCGTCCGGCCGCCATGCGACCGATGGCGCCAGCGAGATGCGCTCGTTCTCCGTCAAATTCATCTGGCCGTCCTCGGTGAGGCCGACGGCAGTGAAGCGGTAGGCCAGCTTGCCCTCCGCATCGATCCGCTCGGAAAGATCCGCCGTGAGCCTGTAGTGGTTGTTGGTGCCGAACTCCATGCCAACCTCGTGCAGGGGCTCGTCGGTCGGCCGCTTGCTGACCTGGTTGACCAGGCCGCCGGCCGGCGCCTGGCCATAGAGGGTGGAGTTCGGCCCCTTCAGCACTTCCGCCCGCTCCAGAAGATAGGGATCGATCTGCGGCGCGAAATAATACAAATCCTGCTGCTTCAGGCCGTTCCAGTACCGATGCGCGTCGAAGCCGCGGATGGTGAACATGTCATAGCGCGTGGCCACCGCACCGCGCGTCTCCGGCGTGACACCGGCGGTATAACGCAGCACCTGGTTCAGGGTCTGCGCGTTCTGGTCGGCGATCTGGTCACGCGGGATCACCGAAATCGACTGCGCCGTTTCCAGCAGCGGCGTATCGGTCTTGGTGCCGGTCCGCGCGCGTCCCGCCACATAGCCCTCAATCGAATCCGTGGCGGTTTCCGCCTGGCCGCTGCGCGCTTCCACCGTTACCGGCGGCAATACCGCCGCATCGCCGCCGCGCGGCAGTTCGTACAGGGTGACGGTGGCCGGACCGGTGAAGCGATAGCCCATGCCGGTGCCGTTCAGCAGCCGGTCGAGGGCTTCCTGCGGCGTCATGCTGCCGCTGACCGCCGTGCTGCGCAGGGACTGCATCCGGCTGCCGTCGAACAGTATCTGCAGCGAGGCGCGGTTCGCCAACGCGAGCACGGCCCGACTGAGATCCTGGGCAGGGATGTCGAATGTCAAACGCTGCTGCGCCGCGGCCGGCGTGGCCGGGCTCTGGGCCTGCGCCTGCGCAGCGGTCGTCGCAAAACCGAGACCTGCGGCCAGGGCCAACGCGCTGACCGAAAGACTGAACAGACGACGACCGCCGAGGCACGGCCGTACAGGCCGCAGCGCCAATGTCGCATTCATGCTTGAAATCCCCCTGAAATGACGCAACCGGATATTGCGCGAATGACAATCATTCGCGCCTGATGCCAATAGGACGCGTCACCTAAGGGTTTTGATAAAAATATTTATGCGGGGGGCCCGGAAAGGCGCGCCATACCGCCCGCCGGCTTTTGGCTGTGCCCGTTTTTAGCTGTGCACGACGACGATGAACGGGAGCGTGACAACCTGCAGGCCCAGTTCCTGCGCGATCACCTTCAGGGCCCCGTCCGGATCACCGATACGGAATACGCCTGAAACGACGCGGGCGGACAGGTCGTCGCTCGCCAGCAGGATCCGGCTGCGGCGATAGCGGTTGAGCTCGGCCACCACATCCCGCAGCGGCACCTGGTGGAAAACAAGGTTGCCGCCCCGCCACGGCGCGATCTCCAGCGGATCGACATTCGCCATGTCTGGCTCCGACCGGCGATCGCGGTATCGCAGGGCCTGCCCGGGCGACAACACCGTCATGCGGTGATCGCCGTCCGACCGCGTCACCGCGACGCTGTGTTCGACCACGGCCACGCCATCGCCATCGGAGAGGCGCTCGACCAGGAATTGCGTGCCCAGCGCGCGGGCCGACAGCCTGCCGGTATCGACGATGAAGGGTCGGCCCGCCGCAGCGGCCTGGGGCACCGCGCTGAAATAGGCGCTGCCGCCGAGAAGTTCGATCCGGCGTTCGGCGGTGCTGAAATGCAGCTTCACGGCGCTGGCCGGGCCAAGGTCCAGACGGCTGCCATCAGGCAGCGTGACGCGGCGGATTTCACCGGGCGCCGTGCGGTGGTCGGCGACCAGCGCAATGACCGGATTGCCGGACCAGACGGTCGTCAGGCCGATCACCAGCAGCAGGCAGGCCGCAATGGCGAATGCCGGCGCCAGCCAGCGTCGCATGGGTGATGCCGATGCCTCCTGGCGCGACTTTTCATGCAAATCAGCGGTATGTCGCAGCAGATCGCCCGGCTCTTGCTGCAGCACGGTGAGGGTATCCCAGGTCTGGCGCATGCTGTCATAAGCCGCGCGATGGTGCGGACCGCGCCGCAGCCAGTTTTCGAATACCAGCGCATCGGCCGGATCGAGCGGACCGGCCGCCTGCATGGCGAGCCATTCGATCGCTTCGCTTTCGATCCGGTCGATTCTGTCGTCGTCGCTGGTCACGGGGCTGTCTGGCTGGTCGGCTGGAACGTGGGGTCTAACCTATTAGACGTCTGAGCGGCGGGAAGTAGTAGGTCGAAAATGCGCACAAGCTAATTCCGCAGCCGCTTCGTCAGATACTCCATGGCCTGGTGCATGTGTTTCTGTACCGAACTGATCGACACGCCCATCAGCAGCGCGGCATCGGCGTAGGAACGCCCCTCGATGCGGATCAGGATGAAAGCCTGCCGCGTGCGGGCCGGTAACTGCTCGACAAGGTCGCGCAGCAGGAGCAGGCGTTCCTTGGCATCGGCCGCGTCTTCCGGCGACGGCCGGTTTTCGGGAATGGCGGCCATGCCGTCATGCGACACGGCCTGGGTCTGCTGTCGCCGCTTCATCCGCATGTGATCGATCGCCAGGTTGCGGGCGGTGCGATACAGATAGGCGCGCTCCTGCAGCACCGTGCTGGTTGCCGGCTGCTGGGCGAAGCGCAGGAAGGTTTCCTGCGTCAGGTCGGCGGCGGTTTCGATATCCTGCAGCTGGCGCACCAGATAGGCCTGGATCTCGGCCCGGTAGGCCAGGAACAACCGTTTCAAATCCTTCGGAGACACAACGCCGTTCGCCCTTCTGCTTGCCGGCGCAGTTTATTACGAGTGCGAATTATTCGCAATTAATATAGGCATTGCGGCTATTGCGGCCCTGGTCGTGATCTTCATCACGCCCTTTTTAATTGTCTAAAATTAAATTGTGTGCTATTAATTTTCTCACGACGCGCCACCCGGCCGTTGAACCCAGAGGAGCATCCCATGTCCATCACCCCGCTTTACAGCACCACCGCCACCGCCACTGGCGGCCGCGCCGGCAAGGTCACCTCTGCCGACGGCATCATCGACATGACCCTGGCCATGCCCAAGGAGCTGGGTGGACCCGGCAATGCCGCCAACCCGGAAACCTTCTTCGCCTCGGGCTATGCCGCCTGCTTCCAGGGCGCGCTGGGCCTGGTGGCCCGCAACCAGAAAATCGCCCTGCCCCAGGGCAATACGGTGAGCGTGACCATCGGCATCGGCAAGGACGAGACCAGTTTCGGCCTGAATGCCAAGATTGCGGTCGCCCTGCCCGGCATGGACAAGGCCCAGGCCGAGGCGCTGGTCGCCGCCGCCCACCAGGTCTGCCCGTATTCCAAGGCCACCCGGGGCAATATCGACGTGGCGCTGGAAACCACGGTCTGAACCGTGTCTGACCGACGCTGACAGCCTCGCGGCGCCGGATTGCCCACCAATCCGGCGCCGCCTATCCTTGGTCCGACCATGTCCGCCGACGAATCGATCAAGCTCGACCACCAGCTTTGTTTCGCGCTGTATGCCGCGTCGAATGCGATGACGCGGCTCTATCGCGACCGGCTGGAGCCGCTGGGCCTGACCTATCCGCAATACCTGACCATGCTGCTGCTGTGGGAACAGCAGCGGGCAGAGGCCGGGCCGCATACGGTAAAAAGCCTGGGCGAACGCCTGCATCTCGATTCCGGCACGCTCACCCCCATGCTCAAGCGCATGGAACAGGCCGGCCTGATCACCCGCAACCGCGCCGCGCAGGACGAACGCCAGGTCACCATCGTCCTGACCGAGCAGGGCCGCAAACTCGAGTCCGCCGTGGCCGCCGCCCAGCGGGAAATGGCCTGCCTGCTGCCGCTCAGCCTGCAGGACCTGGCCCGCCTGCGCACCGAGCTGCGCGGCCTGGCCGCCGGGCTGCAGGCCAGCGCCGGCAAATAATCCACAGGCCCGCCGCAAACAGGCGGATATCCACAGCCCGCACATCGCTCAGCCGCAACATATAGGGATAAACCCCTTGTCCCGACCACAAGATGTTGCAATATTCTCGGTCGCTGTTCGTTGTCGTGATGGGGGATTCGATGTCGCTTCTGGATGCCAAGCCGGTCTACAAGCCCTTCAAGTATCCGTGGGCCTATGAGGCCTGGATGACCCAGCAGCGCCTGCATTGGCTGCCCGAGGAAGTGCCGCTGGCCGACGACGTAAAGGACTGGCAGAAGAAGCTGACGCCCGGCGAAAAGAACCTGCTGACGCAGATTTTCCGCTTCTTCACCCAGGCCGACGTGGAAGTGAACAACTGCTACATGAAGAACTATTCGCGGGTGTTCAAGCCCACGGAAGTTCAGATGATGCTGTCGGCCTTCTCGAATATCGAGACCGTTCACATCGCCGCCTACAGCCACCTGCTCGACACCATCGGCATGCCGGAAGAGGAATATTCGGCCTTCCTCCGCTACAAGGAGATGAAGGACAAGTACGACTACATGCAGCAGTTCGGCGTGGATACCAAGGAAGACATCGCCAAGACGCTGGCCGTGTTCGGCGCCTTCACCGAAGGCCTGCAGCTGTTCGCCAGCTTCGCCATCCTGATGAACTTCCCGCGCTGGAACAAGATGAAGGGCATGGGCCAGATCGTCTCGTGGAGCGTGCGCGACGAGACACTGCACACCAACTCGATCATCAAGCTGTTCCATACCTTCCTGGAAGAGAACCCGGAAGTCTGGACCGAACAGTTCCAGCGCGACCTGTATGTCGCCTGCTCGACCATCGTAGAGCATGAAGACGCCTTCATCGACCTGGCGTTTGCCATCGACGGCGTGCAGGGCCTGACCGCGCAGGAAGTGAAGGACTATGTTCGCTGGACCGCCGATCGCCGCCTGCTGCAGCTCAAACTGCAGCCGATGTATCGCATCGAGAAGAACCCGCTGCCCTGGCTGGACGCGATCCTGAACGGTGTGGAGCACACCAATTTCTTCGAAAACCGCGCCACGGAATATTCCAAGGCCTCGACCCAGGGCAACTGGGAAGACGCCTTCGCGTAAGCAATACGCATCCCGATATGCGATGGCCGGGTCTGGAAGGAAATTTCAGGCCCGGCCATTTGCATTCATGATGCCCCAATGACCTACGCCATCCGCTCCGCCCGCCCCGATGAAGCCGGGCTGTTGCGCGAGATCGAACGCGCTGCCGCCCAGGCCTTCAGCGCTGTGGGCTATCCCGCCCTGGCAACCGGCGAACCAACGGCAGCCGAGGAATTCCGCGCGGCGGCAGCCGAGGGCATGCTGGCAGTGGCCGTGGGCAACAATGATCGCCCGGTCGGTTTCCTGCTCGCCGCCGAACTCGATGCCTGCCTCTATGTGCAGGAGCTGGATGTCCATCCCGACCATGCCGGGCATCGGCTGGCGGTGCGGCTGTTCGAGGCGGCGGATGCCATGGCGCGGCAGCGGCATCTGCGCGCCCTAACCCTCACCACCTTCCGCCATGTGCCGTGGAATGCACCCTATTACGCCCGGCTGGGCTTCGTGCCCATGACGGCTGCCGGAATCGGACCGGACCTGCGGATGGTGATCGAACGCCAGCGCGCCGCTGGCCTGGACATGGCCAACCGCGTGGCGATGCGGCGCCCCGTCAGCTCCTGATCAGGCGAGGATGTCGATAAAATAGCTCTGCTGCGCCAGGCTGGCACGCAGGGCGACGGCGTTGGCACCCTGCTGGCCCTGGGCGCCCTGCAGGATCGTGGCCGCCTGGGCCATCACATCCGGATCGAGGCTGCCGCTGCCCACGGCCTTAAGCGCAAGCTGCATGGCCTGTTCGGCCTGGCGCAGGCCATCGAGGGCGATGGCGGTGCCGCTGGAAAAGCTGATCGACGACATGGCGACAGGCTAGACCGGCGGTGAATTTTCCTCAACCCGGCATTCAACCCGCGTTGGCCGCTGGGCCGCGGCGCCGATATGAGGCTATAACGGTCATCCACAGACAGTTTCGATTCCCCATAAGCCCGGTCCGATGCCCGCCCTTCTCCCGCCCAATCCCCTGCTGCCGATCCCGATCTCTCATCACCGCGAAGGCAATACCGGCATTCCCTATGCCCACAGCTTCGATTCCGGCCTGCCCGGCCCGCATGCGGCGATCACCGCGCTGGTGCATGGCAACGAGGTCTGCGGCGCCCATGCGCTGGACCTGCTGCTGCGAGAAAAATTCCGCCCCGCGCGCGGCCGCCTGACCCTGATCTTCTGCAACGTCGCCGCCTATCTGCGCTTCGATCCAAACGAGCCGACTGCCTCGCGCTTCGTCGACGAGGACATGAACCGCGTCTGGGGCGCGGATGCGCTGGACGGCCCGCGCCGCTCCATCGAACTCGACCGCGCGCGCGAGATCGAACCGCTGATCGCCGAGGTCGACCTGCTGCTCGACCTGCATTCTATGCAGCAGCCCTCGCCGCCGCTGATGCTGTCGGGTCCGTTGGCCAAGGGCCGACGTTTCGCCGCCGAGGTAGGCGTACCCGCAACCGTGGTGGCCGATCAGGGCCACAAGGCCGGGCTGCGCATGCGCGACTATGGCGGCTTTGGCGATGCGGCCAGCGAGAAGAATGCCCTGTTGGTGGAATGCGGCCAGCATTGGGAACAGTCGAGCCGCGACGTGGCCGTCGAGACCATGCTGCGTTTCCTGCACCATACCGGCATGGCCGACGCTGCTTTCCTGGCGCGCCATGGCGTGCAGGGTGCGCCGGCGCCGCAGCGTTTCGTCGAGGTGACCGATGCCGTCACCATCGAAAGCGACAGCTTCCGCTTCGAGCAGGCCTATACCGGCCTGGAAACGATTCCGGCTTCCGGCACCGTGATCGCCCATGACGGCGCCAAGCCGATCCGCACGCCCTATGACGATTGTGTGCTGATCATGCCGACCAAACGACTCAAACCCGGCCAGACCGCCGTGCGTCTGGGCCGCTATATCGCGGCGTGAGCGCGGCGCGCGGCTTCGCCTCCTATCTGCCGGCGCTGCTGATCGGCGCCGTGGGCGGCGCGGTCTTCCTTTACTTACGCATGCCGCTGGCCTGGATGCTGGGCAGCATGGTGTTCGTGGGCATCGCCGTGCTGGCCGGGCTGAACCGCCGCCTGCCGCTGCGCGTGCACCCCCATCTGCGCGCCGCCATGATCGTGGTGATCGGCGTGATGCTGGGCAGCGCCTTCAAGCCAGACATGATCGAGCGCGCGCGCGAATGGCTCGGTCTTGTCGCGCTGATGCTGGTCTATGTGCCGGTGGCCACCGCACTGTGTTACGTGATCTTTCGCCGTTTCGCCGGCCTCGACCCAGTGACCAGCTATTTCTCGGCCACGCCAGGCGGCCTGCAGGAAATGACCCTGGTGGGCGAACATTACGGCGGCGACGGCCGCAGCATCATCCTGACCCATGCTTTGCGCATCTTCCTGGTGGTGATGACCGTGCCGGTCTATTTCCGCTTCATCGAGCGGCTGGACGTGCCGCCGATGGCCCAGGGCGCCCATCTGTGGCAGATGCTGCCATTGGAAGGCGCGCTGCTGATCGCCTGCGGCGCGGCCGGCTGGTTCCTGGCCAGGCTGCTGCGCATTCCCGCCGCCGTTCTGGTCGGCCCGATGCTGGTTTCGGCCATCGTGCACCTGCTCGGCTGGTCCAGCGCATCGCCGCCGCCAGAACTCGTGGCTGCCGCGCAGGTGGTGATGGGCGCTGCGCTCGGCTGCCGCTTTGTCGGCACGCCTTTGCGCGAGGTGGGCCGCATCGCCGCCTGGGCCGCGTTCGCCACATTCATCATGCTCGCGCTGGCGCTGGGCCTCACCGTTGGTTTCGCCGAGCGTGTCGGCATCAACCGCGAGGCGCTGATCCTCGTGCTGTCGCCCGGCGGCATGGCGGAAATGAGCCTGGTAGCGCTGGGGCTCGGCGTCGAGGTGGCCATCGTGTCGTCGATGCATGTCTTCCGCATCGCCGTGGTGGTGATCGCCGCGCCGATGGCATTCCGCCTGCTGGGACTGAAACGCGGTTCCTGATCCTGCTTCAGCGCGGCAGCAGCAGCGACAGCAGGGCCGGCACCAGGATCGCGGTGAGCAGGGCGTTCAGCCCCATGGCGATGCCGGCGAAGGTGCCGGCCAGCGGATGCACCTGAAAGGCGCGTGCCGTGCCGATGCCGTGCGAAGCCAGTCCGGCCGCGAAACCGCGGGCGCGCCAGTCGCGGATCCTGAAAGCGTTCATCAGCGGCGTGACGATCATGGCGCCGAGGATGCCGGTCAGCATCACCAGCACGGCGGTGAGCGCCGCATCGCCGCCCAGCGTTTCGGAAATGCCCATCGCTACCGCCGCCGTCACCGATTTGGGCGCCAGCGATACCAGCACGTCGCGCGGCACGCCGAAGGCCTGGGCCACCAGAACGGCGGAAGCCAGCGCCACCACCGACCCGACGACCAGCGCGGCCAGCATCGGCAGCATGGCACGCAGCACCATCCTGCGGTGCTCGTAGAGCGGAAAGGCCAGCGCCACCGTGGCCGGACCCAGCAGGAAATGCACGAACTGTGCGCCTTCGAAATAGGTTTGATAGGGCGTGCCGGTCAGGTACAGCAGCGCGGCGATGGCAACGACCGAAAACAGCACCGGATTGACCAGCGGGTGCCGGCCGGTGGCGGCCGACAGGCGATCCATCAGCGCATAGGCGCCCAGCGTGACGGTGAGCCACAGGAGCGGCGTGCGCGAGAGATATACCCAGAGCGCGAAATCGGATGCCGCCTGCGTCATGGCGCCACCTCCTCGCCGTCCGCACCCAGCAGGCGGCTGACCGCGAGGAAGGTGAGCACGGTGGCCAGCAAAGCCAGCACGGTAGACACCGCCAGCGCGACAGCCAGCGCCAGACCCCAGGCGCCGAAGACATCCAGCCGCTGCACCACGCCCACGCCGGCCGGAACGAACAGCAGCGAAAGATGCGCGAGGATGCCGCGCCCGGTGGCCGGCAGGCGATCATTGGTCAGTTCGGCCGGCAGGCGGGTTGCGAAGCGGTCGCGCAGGGCCAGCAGCACCAGCATCGCCACCATGCCCAGCACCGGGCCGGGCACCGGCAAGGCAAGACCACGCGCCAGCGCCTCGCCGGCAAGCTGGCAGAGCAGGATGACGGAAAAGGCGGCGATCATGGCGCCACCAGCTTCGCGCGGAAGGCCGGAGCGGTAAAGCCTAAAGCGGCTTCTGCGCGAGGATGAACAGGCGGCGGAAGGGAAACAGCGTGCGGCCGTCCTCTTCCTTCGGATAGGCCGCCGCCACGCGCTGGCGGTAATCGGCCTCGAAGGCGCTGCGTTCGGGTTCCTCCAGCCGGTCGAGGAACTGCTTCAGCCAGGTGCCCTTGGTGTATTCGGCCACCGGATTGGCGCCGGACAGAACCTGCATGTATTCGGTTTCCCAGATTTCCAGGCTGGCCGTGCGGTCATGCAGCAGGCGCCAGTAGGCCTGCGGCTCGGCCACCGGGCGGCGGCGCAGATGCGGCTCCAGCCGATCCCGCCACGGACCCAGCTCGATGGCATCGACGATGCACATATGCGAGGGCGCGCCGAAATTGCGCGGCATCTGGATGGCGAGCCAGCCACCGGGCTTCAGGCAATCCAGCAGGCCAGGAATCAGCCTGTCGTGATCGGGCAGCCAATGCAGGGCGGCGTTGGAATAGAGCAGGTCAACGGGGCTGTCCGGCCGCCAGGTGGCGATATCGGCCAACACGAATTTCGCGGCGGGATAATCCTGCCGGGCCTTTTCCAGCATGGCGGCGGAGGAGTCGACGCCGGTGAGCGCGGCCTGCGGCCAGCGCTGCTGGATCAGCGGGCTGAGGTTGCCGGCCCCGCAGCCCAGATCGACCACGCTGGCCGGCGCCACCAGCGGGATGCGCGCCAGCAGGTCGACGGCGGGCCTTAAGCGCTCGCCGGCGAATTTCAGGTATTGCGTCGGGTCCCATGTCATGGAAGGAAAGGCTATCGGGAGAAACGGAAACGACAAGGGAAAAACGATGAATTCTTCTCAAGCCGCCTTGGATTTCACGCAACCCCTGCAACTGACCGGGATGCGGGTGAAGCCCGAACATATCGATGCCAACGGGCATATGAATGTGGGCTATTACAACGTGATCTTCGACCAGGCGCTGGACGAATTCTTCAAGCCCTTCGATCTCGACTGGAGCTACGTGCAGCGCACCAACCTCTCCACCTTCGTGCTGGAAACCCATGTCTGCTATCTGCAGGAAGTGGTGGAAGGCGACGAGCTGCGCTTCACCTTCCAGCTTCTGGGGTTTGACGCCAAGCGCATCCATTATTTCATGGAGATGCAGCACGCGGCAAAAAGCTATCTTGCCGCCACATCGGAGCAGGTGCTGGTGCATGTGGACCTGGCCACGCGCCGCTCCTGCCCCTTCCCGGCTGAACATCAGGCCTTGTTCGCGCGCATGATGGAGGGGCATGGCAGGCTGCCGAAACCGGTACAGGCCGGGCGGAGTATTGGATTGGGGAAGAAGTGACGATCGCTTTTTTGGCGTCATCCCGGGCTTGACCCGGGATCCCATTTTTTTCTGCACAAGCAAAATGGGATTCCCGCTTTCGCGGGAATGACGACTATTTGGCTACTTAGAGCTTGATCTCGACTTCTACAAAAGCCATCGGTGCGCTTCCCGCATTGATCACGTCATGCGCCACGCCCTTGGGCCGCGAATAGCTGCCGCCGGCCTTCATCTCGACGAAGCTTTCCGCACCCTGTGGATCGACGATCTTCAGCTTCGCGTCGGTCAGGTAGGTCACCACATAGGGATATTCATGCACATGAAACCCCGTGGCCGCGCCGGGAGCGAAATCCCAGCGCGTGACGCGCACGCGCTCGTCATCCACCTGCTGGGTCGGTATGGCCTGGGTCATGGCGTCCTCCTTCAGTCGGCTGGCGGTTTCCTGTGCCGCTGCGAATAGGCCGCGCGACGGGGCCGGCCCTGTGCGATGGCCTTCAGCATGCCGCGGAAGGTGTGCACTTCCTGGCTGGCCAGCGGCACGCGCTGCAGCACGCTGCGCAGGTTGCGCAGGATGGTGCTCCGCTTGGCCTCCACGTTGTGGAAGAAGCCGGATTCATCCAGTTCGGATGTCAGGTGTCCGAACAAACCCTGCAGTTCCTCCTGCGTGGCAAAGCCGCCACGCACGGTTTCCATGCGGCTGGGCGGCGTGTCGTCGCTGGCGGTGAACCATTCATACCCGAGCAGCAGAACAGCCTGGGCCAGGTTCAGCGAGGAAAAGCCGGGGTTGAGCGGCACGGTGATGCCGATATGGGCCAGCGCCACATCCTCGTTGTCCAGCCCGGTGCGTTCGCGGCCGAACAGGATGCCGACGCGGTGGCCCTCGCCTTCCTCCGCCCGCATGCGCCGCGCGGCTTCCCGCGGCGTGACGACTTCCTTCATCATGTCGCGGTGGCGCGCTGTGGTGGCATAGACACGATGCAGGTCGGCCACGGCCTCGGCGGTCGACTTGAACACACTCACCGCATCCAGCACCGGATCGGCCTTGCTGGCCAGCACATAGGCGGTGGGATTGGGCCAGCCGTCACGCGGATTGACCAGGCGCAGCTCTGTAATGCCGCAATTCAGCATGGCGCGGGCGGCAGCGCCGATATTCTCGCCCAGCTGCGGTTCGACCAGCACGATGACGGGCCCGCGGCGCAGCGGCCCCGGCGGCGCGTATTTGCCGAGTTTGGGCCTGTTGGTGCCGCTCATGGCATCACTTCGAGGACTGGGCGCCGTCGCGCAGCAGCTTCCACTGGATCGAGTCCATCAGCGCGACGAAGGCGGCGTCGATGATGTTGGGCGACACGCCCACGGTGAACCAGCGATTGCCCTGCCCGTCGGCGCTTTCGATCATCACGCGGGTGGTGGCCTCGGTGCCGCCATTGAGGATACGCACCTTGAAGTCCACCAGCCGCAGGTCGTCGATATAGGCCTGGTAGCGGCCGAGATCCTTGCGCAGGGCATGATCCAGCGCGTTGACCGGGCCGTTGCCCTCGGCCACCGAGAACAGCGTCTCGCCATCCACATTCAGCTTCACGGTGGCTTCCGAAATCGTCACAAGTTCGCCCTTCGCGTTGAAGCGGCGCTCGACCATCACGCGGAAACTGCGGATCTTGAAGAATTCCGGCATCTGGCCCAGGGCGCGGCGAGCCAGAACCTCGAAACTCGCCTCCGCACCGTCGTAGGAATAGCCTTCCGCCTCGCGCTGCTTCACATCCTCCAGCAGCAGGTTCAGCCGGCTGTCGTTGGGATCGTATTTGATGCCGGCCTCGGTCAGCCGCACCAGCAGGTTGGAGCGGCCGGCCTGGTCCGAGATCAGAATCTTGCGGGTATTGCCCACGCTTTCCGGCGGCACATGCTCGTAGGTGCGCGGATCCTTCATCACCGCGGAGACATGCAGCCCGCCTTTATGGGCGAAAGCCGAGGCACCCACATAGGCGGCATGGCGGTTCGGCGCGCGATTGAGCAGTTCGTCCAGCGTGCGCGAGGTAGCGGTCAGATGCGTGAGGTCCTGATCACTCATGCCGATATCGACATGGTCGCGGAACCAGGGTTTGAGCATCAGCGAGGGGATCAGGGCGATCAGGTTGGCATTGCCGCAGCGTTCGCCCAGGCCGTTCAGCGTACCCTGCACCTGGCGCACGCCGGCCTTCACCGCCATCAGCGAATTGGCTACGGCGTTTTCGGTATCGTTATGGGTGTGGATGCCCAGCCGGTCGCCCGAACCGATCTTGGCCACCAGTTCGCCGACGATGCGCTCAACCTCGTCGGGCATGGTGCCCCCGTTGGTGTCGCACAGCACGGCCCAGCGCGCGCCGGCATCCAGCGCCGCCTTCACGCATTGCGTGGCGAAATCCGGATTGGCTTTGTAACCGTCGAAGAAATGCTCGGCATCGAACATCGCCTCGCCGAAACGGTTATGCGCGGCGACGATGCTGTCGGCGATCAGTTCGATATTCTCGGCCTTGCTGATGCCGAGCGCGACATCGACCTGGAAATCCCAGCTCTTGCCCACCAGGCAGGCGGCATCAGCCTTGGCATCCAGGATGGCGGCAAGGCCCGGATCGTTGGCGGCCGAACGGCCGGGCCGCTTGGTCATGCCGAAGGCTACGAATTTCGACCGCTTCAGGGCCGGCTTCGTAGAGAAGAATTCGCTGTCGGTCGGGTTGGCACCGGGCCAGCCGCCCTCGATATAAGCCACGCCAAGCTTGTCGAGAGTACGCGCGATCAGGCGCTTGTCCTCGACGGAAAAATCGACGCCCTGGGTCTGCGCGCCGTCGCGCAGGGTGGTATCGAAGAGATATACGCGGTCCTTCGCCATGATGCTCACGCCTAACGCCTAAAGTCCCTGCAGGCGCGCCAGCACCCGCTCCCGCCCGATCAGGGGCAGCAGGGGCGCCATTTCGGGCCCCTTGTCGCGCCCGGTCAAGGCCAAACGCAGGGGATGGAACAAGGCCTTGCCCTTCGCGCCTGTCTTGGCGGAAATTGCCTGGCTCCAGGCCTTCCAGGTCATGCTGTCCCAGGGCTCGGGCGGCAGGGCCTCGATGGCGGCCTGCACCAGCGCGGCATCCTCAATCACCGGGCTGATCCTGCCCGCCACCACCGGCCACCATTCGGCCGCCTCACCCAGCTTGCCGATATTGCCGCGGATGGCGAGCCAGAAGGCCTCGGTCGCGCCGGCGGGCAAACGCTCGCGCACGGCGACAAACGGCGTGACATGAAGGATACGCGCATTGAGCAGGTCGAGTTCATGCGGATCAAGCCGGGCCGGCGCGCGGCTGAACCGGCCCAGGTCGAAACCGGCCACCAGTTCGGCCGGCGTGAAATGCGGCTCGACAGGATCGGCAGAGCCCAGCCGCGCCAGCAGGGAATTCAGCGCCATCGGCTCGTAACCCTGCTCGCGCAGATCGGCCAGCGAAAGCGAGCCGATGCGTTTCGACAGGCCGGCGCCCTCGGCATCGAGCAGCCAGGAGAAATGCCCGAAGGTCGGCACGGCATAGCCCAGCGCCTGGAACAGCTGGATCTGCGCCGCCGTGTTGGTGACGTGATCCTCGCCGCGAATCACATGGCTGATGCCGAATTCGCCGTCGTCGACCACGGAGGAGAGCGTATAGAGCGGATAGCCGTCGGAGCGCACCAGCACCGGGTCGCTCAAGCTCGCCATGTCAATCTCGGTATGGCCATGGATCAGGTCATCCCAGGCGACATTCCCCGGCTCCAGCCTGAACCGCCAATGCGGCCTGCGCCCCTCGGCCTCCAGCTTCGCGCGGTCGGCATCGCTGAGTTTGAGCGCGGCGCGGTCGTAGACCGGCGGCTTCTTCTGGCTGAGCTGGATCTTGCGGCGCAGTTCCAGTTCCTCCGGCGTCTCGTAACAGGCATAGAGCCGGCCGGCGGCTTTGAGGTTCTCGGTGGCCGTGCGGTAGAGGTCGAAACGGTCGGACTGTTTGGCGAACCTGTCCCAGTCCAGGCCGAGCCAGCGCAGATCGGCCTCGATGCCGGCGGCGAATTCCGCTGTGGAGCGGCCAGTATCGGTATCGTCCAGCCGCAGCAGGAATGTGCCGCCATGCTTGCGGGCATAGAGCCAGTTCAGCAGGGCGGCGCGCGCGTTACCGACATGCAGCCGGCCGGTGGGGCTCGGCGCGAAACGGACGGCGACGCTGCTCATGCCTTCACATCCCGGAACGCATTGGTGATCGGATAACGGCGGTCGCGGCCGAAATTGCGCGCGGTGATCTTCACGCCCGGCGGCGCCTGGCGGCGCTTGTATTCCGCCACATAGAGCATGTGCTGGATGCGGCGCACCACATCCTCGGGCTGGCCGGCCGCCACGATGTCGCGCACCGGCATTTCCTTTTCGATCAGCATTTCCAGGATGGCGTCGAGCTGCTCGTAGGGCGGCAGGCTGTCCTGATCGAGCTGGTTCTCGCGCAGTTCGGCCGTGGGCGGGCGCACGATGATGCTGTCCGGGATCACTTCGCCGGCAGGACCGAGGCCACCGGCCGGCACATGGGCATTGCGCCAGCGCGACAGCGCAAAGACCGTTGTCTTGTAGACGTCCTTCAGCACGGAATAACCGCCGCACATGTCGCCATAGAGCGTGGCATAGCCGACCGACATTTCCGACTTGTTGCCGGTGGTGAGCACCATATGGCCGAACTTGTTGCTGAGCGCCATCACGGTGACGCCGCGCACGCGGGCCTGGATGTTCTCTTCCGTCGCATCGGCTGCGCGGCCGGCAAAGGCCGGCGCCAGCATGCCGGCAAAGGCCTGCACGGCCGGTTCGATCGGGATCGTTTCGTAACTCACCCCCAGAGCGTCGGCGCAGGCGGCGGCATCGTCGAGGCTCTGCTGCGAGGTATAGCGCGACGGCATCATCACGCAGCGGACCTTGTCGGCCCCCAGCGCGTCCACCGCCACGGCGGCCGACAGCGCGGAATCGATGCCGCCCGAAAGGCCCAGCACGATACCGGGGAAGCGGTTGCGCGTGACGTAATCGCGCAAGCCCACCACCATGGCCTGGTAGATCGCCGTGAGGCGATCCAGCGGCTCGGCCACCGGGCCGGGTTCGCAGCGCCAGCCATCGTTGCCGCGCCGCCATTCGGTGATCTGCAGATGCTCGACGAAATCGGGCTGGCGCACCACCATGCGGCGGTCGGCATTCAGCACGAAGCCGCCGCCGTCGAACACCAGCTCGTCCTGGCCGCCGATATAGTTCACATACAGCAGCGGCAGCCCGGTCTCGACCACACGGGCGACACCGAGATTGAGGCGGACATCCCACTTGCCGGCCTCGAACGGCGAACCGTTCGGCACGACCAGCATCTCGGCACCGGTCTCGGCCAGGCATTCGGCCACATCGGGCAGCCACATATCCTCGCAGACCATCACGCCCAGCCGCACGCCACGGAACGGCACGGGGCCGGGCAGCGGACCGGCGCTGAACACGCGCTTTTCGTCGAACACACCGTAATTGGGCAGTTCGTGCTTGAAGCGGGTGGCGGCGATGGCGCCGCCTTCCAACAACAGTGCGGCATTGTAGAGTTTGCCGCCTTCGCGCCAGGGTGCGCCGACCAGCAGCGCGGGACCGCCATCGGCGGTGAGCGCGGCCAGTTCGCGCACGGCCGCTTCGCAGGCTTCCTGCACCGAGGGGCGCAGCACCAGGTCTTCCGGCGGATAGCCCACCACGCAGAGTTCGGGGAACACCACAAGATCGGCGCCGGCGGCGCGGGCGCGGGCAGCCTCGATCAGCCGGCGGTTGCCGGCGATATCGCCCATCACGGGGCTGATCTGGGCCATGGCGATCTTGAGGCGGTCGGGGGCGGCGGACATCTTCGCGACAGGTCTGGTCTGGGTTCGGGGCGCAAGAGTTAACCCTACGGCAGGTTTCTCTCAATGCCATTCGCAGTTTACATTGCCGGACGGCACGTTAGATAGCCCCGCAGCGGGCAAAGGGAGGGCCAAATGGCCGGGAAAAATACTCAAGTCCTGATGAAACAGCACCCCAAGGGCTGGGTGACCGAGGAGGATTTCGAGATCGTTGAGCGCGACATCCCGAAACCCGGCCCGGACCAGGTGCTGGTGCGCAACATCTACCTCTCGCTCGACCCCTACATGCGCGGCCGCATGGACCCCGTACGCTCCTATGCCGCCCACCTCAAGCCCGGCGACATGATGGGCGGCGGCACGGTGGGCCAGGTGGTGGAAAGCAACGTCGCAGCCCTGCCGGTCGGCGCCTATGTGAACGGCATGCTGGGCTGGCAGGAATACGCCGTGGCCAAGGCCAATGAACTGCGCGTGCTGGATCCCAAGATGGCGCCGATCTCCACCTCGCTGGGCGTGCTGGGCATGCCGGGCTGCACCGCCCATTACGGCCTGATGGAAATCGGGCAGCCCAAGGCGGGCGAAACCGTTGTGGTCTCGGCGGCCTCGGGCGCGGTGGGTTCGGTGGTGGGCCAGATCGCCAAGATCAAGGGCTGCCGCGTGGTTGGCATCGCCGGCGGCCAGGAGAAATGCGACTACGTGGTGAAGGAATTGGGCTTCGATGCCTGCATCGACTACAAGGCGCCCGACATGCAGAGCGCCTTCAAGGCCGCCACGCCCGACCGCGTCGACGTCTATTTCGAGAATGTCGGCGGCGAGATCATGGAGATGGTGTTCGGCCGGCTGAACAGCTTCGCCCGCGTGCCGCTCTGCGGCATCATCAGCCAGTATAACGGCCAGCCCTATCCCTTCACCGGCATGCGCCACATCCTGGTCAACCGCGCCAAGGTGCAGGGTTTCATCATCTCCGAGCATATGGGCTACTGGCCCGGCGCAATCATGGAGATGGCCGGCTGGATCAAGGCCGGCAAGCTGAAATACCGCGAGGACATCGCCGAAGGTCTGCGCAGCGCGCCGCAGGCCTTCATCGGTCTGCTGAAGGGCAAGAATTTCGGCAAGCAGCTGGTGCGGATCGCGCCAGAGACCGTCTGACCGGCAGATCAGACTCCGTAAGCAAAAACCAGCGCGGCGCCGGCCAGTCCGGCGCCGATGCCGACCAGCCAGCTCCGCGCACCGCCGATCAGGGCGTAGGACAGCAGCGTGAGCCCCGCGCCGATTTTGGCGGCGGCCAGCAGCGCCAGCCACGGTGTTTCCGCCAGCTGCATCAGCGCGGGATTGGCGACGAAGCCGAGCGGGATGATGAACAGCCCGAGCCCGATGCGCATGGCCATGCCGGCCACCGGCATCCAGGGCGTGCCGGCGATGGAGGCGGCGACGAACACCGTGCCGCAGACCGGCGGCGTGATCGTGCAGAGCAGCGCGTACCAGAAAACGAACATATGGGCATGCAGCTCGGGCAGGCCCAGCTTGACCAGCGCCGGCCCGGCGACGGCCACGCAGATCAGGTAGGCGGCCGTGGTGGGCAGTTCCATGCCCAGGATGATGCAGGCCAGCGCGGTGAGCGCCAGCGCGGCCCATAGTTTGCCGCCGGAGAGGTCGAGGATCAGGCCGGTGATCTTCACGCCCAGGCCGGTGGCGTGGAAAACGCCCACGATCAGGCCGGAACAGATGATGATGGCGGCGATCAGCGCGATCTGCCGCGCCGCATCGACCAGTCCGATCATGAAGCGGCTGGCGAAGAGGCTGGCGGATATGCGCTTGCGCTGGCCGTCCCACAGCAGCATCGCGACCGTGACGGCGGTGGCCATCATCGCCGAATAGGCCGGCGAATAGGCCAGTACCAGCAGCATCACGATCAGCACAACCAGCGGCGCGGCGAAGAACGGCGCCGTGGCGGAAGCCAGCCGCCAGCCGGGAAGCTGGTCGGCCGGCAGGCCCTTCAGGCCGAACCGCAGGGCGAAATAATGCACGCCAACCCAGGCGACGAAGAAGAACAATATCGCCGGCAGGATCGAGGCGACGGCAATATCGGCATAGGGTTTGCGGATCAGCTCGGCCATGATGAAGGCGGCCGAGCCCATCACCGGCGGCATGATCTGGCCGCCGGTGGAGGCCACCGCCTCGACGGCAGCCGATAATGGCCGCGGATAGCCCATGCGGATCATGCCAGGAATGGTGATGGCGCCGACCGAGGCTACGTTGGCCGAGGCCGAGCCGGAAATCGTGCCGTAGAGCGCCGAGGCCAGCACCGAAACCTTGGCCGCGCCGGCGCGGTAGCCGCCGGCCAGTTGCGTGGCCAGCGCCATGAACCCCCTGCCCGCTTCGCCGGCCGACACGGCGGCGCCCAGAATCATGAAGGGCACGATCAGGTCGATGGAGATGCCGGTGAGCTGACCCCACAGGCCGCCTTCGGCCAGCACGAGGCTGCCGAGGAAATAGTCGATCGGCAGGCCGGGATGGCCGAGGCTGCCGGGCAGATGTTCGCCGTAGAAACCATAGAGCAGGCAGAGCACGGCCACGGCAGGCAACACCGGCTGCACGGCGCGGCGCGCCGCCTCCAGCGCCACGGCGATCAGGCCGAAGGCCAGCACGACCTGCCACAGGCTGCCATCCAGCGAACCATACTGGTCCAGGATCGCCTTGCGGCCGAGGATCAGGTAGGCCGCACCGAACAGGCCGAAGCCGCAGGCGGCATAGCCGATCCAGCGCTCGACCTGGTTACGGTATGGGACGAAAAGGAAAATCCAGGGCAGCGCGGCTGCGAAATGCAGCGGCCGGCTGACCAGGTTGGGCACCAGCCCGGTGAAGATCAGCCAGATATGGATGCCGACGGTGATCGCGGCGCAGACAATGAGAACCCAACCCGGCCGCGCGCCGGCATCCTGTACCTGCATGACAAATCCTGACTATGCCCCGGCAGCGGACCGGCGCGTTACTGCATCGCGGCCGGCACGGTGACGCCGGCTTCCTTGTAATACTTCAGCGCACCCGGATGCAGCCTGGTGTTGCCCAGCGCACCGATCAGGTCGGGCTTGACCGCCGCCCACCACGGATTGGTCTTGGCCATCTCGTCTTTCTTGGCCCAGAAGGCCTTCACGATGGCATAGGCGGTGGCATCGTCCATGCGCGTGGTGGCATAGGCGCCGACTGGCACACCCACCGTGGGAACATCCACGTCGATGCCCTTGTAGGTACCCTTGGCGATGGTGATCGGGCTGGAGGATGGATCGTTCTTGGCCAGCGTCTCGGCCTGCTGGGCGCTGATAGGCAGGATGCGGATCGCGGTGGTGGTGGCCAGTTCCTGCAGCTGCGGCGTCGGATGCGACGAGCAGGTGGCGTAACCGGTGATCTTGCGGTTTTTCAGCGCGTTGTCGGCCGAGGCCAGTTCGACATCGACGAAGTTCACCTTGTCCTCAAGGCCGAGCAGCTTGAAGATCGTGCGGGTGCGGCCATCGCAGAAGGTGCCGCGACCGCCGGAGATGAAATCCTTGCCGGCCAGGTCGGATATCTGCTTCACGCCGTTATCCTCGCGCACCACGAAATGCACCGTCACATAGGGCATCACGAACAGGGTGCGGATATCGTCATAGCCGGTCTCGCCCTCGAAGGGCTTCTGGCCGCCGCGGGCATTGGCGATCAGACTGGGCGGCGTGGTGAACACGAAATTGCCGGGCCGCTTGGCGGCTTCCTTCACATTCTGCACCGAGCCCTGGCTTTCCTCGACTGTGGCCTGGATCTGGCCCTTGGTTTCGCCGCGCAGCACTTCGCCCAATTGCACCATCATCACGTAGTAGGACGACGACGCGGTGGCGGATTTCAGGGTGACGCGGGTCTGCGCGATGGCAGGTGCGGCCGCGACGGCAGCAAGGGCTGTGGCAATAGCAAGGCGTGCGACCAGAC
The DNA here is from genome assembly GCA_046294345.1 of Ferrovibrio sp. Lineage (GTDB taxonomy): Bacteria > Pseudomonadota > Alphaproteobacteria > Ferrovibrionales > Ferrovibrionaceae > Ferrovibrio. The sequence continues at coordinate 66,419 of JBKBJT010000008.1, read as the reverse complement.
GGCGCATGATGATTCCTCCCCAGGAATTCGGATGTAGGCGAACAGTGTTGCCGACGCGGCCTATTTGCGCAACAGGAATTCGCGCCCGACCTTCACACTCGGCACGCCGTCATAGGCGACGATATCGGCGGTGGCGTAGGTTTCCGTCCAGCTGTCGGGCAGGTAGGAACCGGTGCCGACGATGTCGATGGGCGCCGACACGCTGGCCATCACCTTGCACTTGGCGGCGTTGAAGCCCGAGGATGCCACGATCTTCACGTTCGTGAAGCCGGCGCCGTCGAGCGTGGCGCGCATATGATAGATGGCCGCCGCCGACACGCCGGTGCCGACCAGCCAGCGCAATTCCTGCTCGGTGCGGTATTGCCGGATCGCATTGGGAACGTGGCGTTCCAGCACGGCATAGGATGCCTGCGGGTCCAGCCCCTCGATATAGCGGCCACCATGGGTATCGAGCCGCACCGCCAGCCGGCCTTCCTCGGCGGCATCGGGGAAGCGGTTGCAGACCGCCAGCGCGTCGGTCACTTCCTGGCCGTAGTAATCGACCAGCACGGTGAGCTGTTCGCCGGTGAAGGTCTCGGCATAGAGCTCGGCGGCGCGCAGCGTCGAGCCGGCATAGCCGATCAGGGCATGCGGCATGGTGCCGAAGCCCTTGTCGTTGCCGAAGTAATGCGCGGTGGCGTCGGTGGCGTTGCCGATGAAGCCGGCGGCGCCGACATCGCGCCGCGCCGCCTTGCCGCCCACACTGGCGGCATAAGCCATCATCTCGGCCATCTCGGCGCCGGCGCAATGGCGGGCATCCATCGCCAGGAACCGCGCATTCGGCATGTCGCAGCACATCGAATAGGCGTTGTAGGCGGCGACGCAGGCCGGCCCGAGTTTCTGCAGATACAGCGTTTCGAGGTCGACGAGTTGCGACATCGGACCGGTGATATAGAGCAGCGGCTCGCCGGCACCGACCCAGGTGCCTTCCTCATGCAGCAGGTCGATCCGGATGCTGACGCCGCGCGCGGCGGCCACCTTCTCGATCCATTCCACCATCAGGCGCGGACACAGGATCACCGGGCGGCGCATGAAGACGGCATAGGTGACCGTCTTGTCGCCGTGGCGCTGGACGATTTCCTTGGTCTTCCTGAAATAGGCGTCGGTATGCGCCGCGATCTGACGCTCCAGCTCGGCCGCCTGGGCCGGCGGCACGAGCTGGGTCACGGACTTGCCGTTCTCAGGCTTGGGCTGCATGGCGCTGGCTGCCGCGGTTCATGCGCTCGAGCTTGAGCATCTCGGCGATCAGAAAAGCCAGCTCCAGCGACTGCGAGGCATTCAGCCGCGGGTCGCAATGGGTGTGATAACGGCTGGACAGGTCGTCGTCGCCGATGGCCTGGGCACCGCCCATGCATTCGGTGACGTCCTGGCCGGTCAGTTCCAGGTGGATGCCACCGGCATGGGTGCCCTCGGCCAGATGCACCTCGAAGAACTGCCGCACTTCCGACAGGATGCGGTCGAACGGCCGGGTCTTGTAGCCGGACGACGAGGTCAGCGTGTTGCCGTGCATCGGATCGCAGGACCACACCACGCTGCGGCCTTCCTGCGCCACCTTGCGCACCAAAGCCGGCAGATGCTTCTGCACCTTGTCGTGGCCCATGCGGGCGATCAGCGTCAGGCGGCCTGGCTTGTTCTGCGGATTCAGCAGATCGATCAGGCGGATCAGCTCATCCGGATCGGTGGTCGGGCCACATTTCAGGCCCAGCGGGTTCAGCACGCCACGCAGGAACTCGACATGAGCGCCGTCGGGCTGGCGCGTGCGGTCGCCGATCCACAGCATATGCGCCGAGGTATCGACCCACTCGCCCGAGGTGGAATCGACGCGGGTCATCGCCTGCTCGTAACCGAGCAGCAGGGCCTCGTGGCTGGTGTAGAAATCCACCGTGCGCATTTCCGGCGTGCGCTCCGGGCTGATGCCGCAGGCTTCCATGAAATCCAGCGCCTCGGTGATGCGCGCCGCCACGTCCTGCCAGCGCTCGGCCTCCGGGCTTTTCGCCACGAAGCCGAGATTCCAGCCATGCACACGATGCAGATCGGCATAACCGCCCGAAGCGAAAGCACGCAGCAGGTTCAGCGTCGCCGCCGCCTGGCTATAGGCCTGCAGCAGCCGGCCCGGATCGGGCTGACGGCCGGCGGCATCAAAATCCATGCCGTTGATGATGTCGCCGCGATAGCTCGGCAGTTCGACATCGCCGCGCTTCTCGGTCGGCGCCGAACGCGGCTTGGCGAACTGGCCGGCGAGACGCCCGACCTTCACCACCGGCAGGGCGGCGCCGAAGGTGAGCACCACGGCCATCTGCAACAGCACGCGGAAGGTGTCGCGGATATTGTTGGCGCTGAATTCGGCAAAGCTCTCGGCGCAGTCGCCGCCCTGCAGCAGGAAGGCGCGGCCTTCGGCCACTTTGCCGAGCGACGCCGTCAGGTTGCGGGCTTCGCCGGCAAAGACCAGCGGCGGATATTTCGACAGCTTCTCCTCGGCCGCCGCCAGGGCAGCCTCGTCGGGATAATCCGGCACCTGCTTGATCGGTTTGCTGCGCCAGCTATCGGGGGACCATTTCCGCGCACTCATCGCCTTCGTCCTAACTGCTTGTAGACTTACAGGTTTTCAGGAATTGCAAATAATAGGTCCTGAGCGGGCCGTTTTCCAGCGACACCTGAAACTGAGCACCGCGTGTGCCAGTTTTAGCGGCCCTTGGGCCAGAAAAGCCAAACCGACCAGTATTTTGGCCGGATTTGCTTCAGATGCTAAATATCTTGCCCGGGTTCATCAGGTTGTCGGGATCGAGCGCCTTCTTGATCGCGCGCATCACCGCCACGGCCTCGCCATGCTCGGCGGTCAGGTACTTCATCTTGCCGCGGCCGATGCCGTGTTCGCCGGTGCAGGTGCCGTCCATGCGCAGCGCACGATGCACCAGACGCTCGTTGAAGGCCTCGATGGTTTCGATCTCGGCCGGGTTGTTGCGGTCGAGTACGATGGCGAGGTGGAAGTTGCCATCGCCGACATGGCCGACCAGCGGCGCTGTCAGGCCGGTCTTCACCACATCCTCCTTGGTCTCGAGGATGCATTCGGCCAGGCGCGAGATCGGCACGCAGACGTCGGTGGCCCAGACTTCGCAGCCCTTGCGCAAAGCCTTGGCGGCATAGGCCGCATCGTGGCGCGCCTGCCACAGCTTGGCGCGTTCCTCGGGCTTGGTGGTCCACTGGAAATTGTTGCCGCCATGGTCGGAGGCGATGCCCTGCACCATTTCGGCCTGCTCGGCGACCGCCGCCTCGGTGCCGTGGAATTCCAGCATCAGCAGGTTCTGCACCGGCATGTCGGTCTTGGAATGGCTGTTGATGGCAGCGACCTGCACATCATCGAGCAGTTCGATGCGCGCCACCGGGATGCCGGCCTGGATGGTCTGGATCACGGTGTTCACCGCGCCTTCCAGGGTGGCAAACGAGCAGATCGCCGAGGACATCGCCTCGGGGATGCCATAGAGCTTCAGGGTGATCTCGGTGATGATGCCCAGCGTGCCTTCCGAGCCGGTGAACAGGCGGGTCAGGTCATAGCCGGCCGCCGATTTCTTGGCGCGCTTGGAGGTGCGGATGATGCGGCCATCGGCCATCACCACGGTCAGCGCCAGCACGTTCTCGCGCATGGTGCCGTAGCGCACGGCATTGGTGCCGCTGGCCCGCGTGGAGACCATGCCGCCGATCGAGGCATTGGCGCCCGGATCGATCGGGAAAAACAGGCCGGTATCGCGCAGGTATTCGTTGAGCTGTTTACGGGTGACGCCGGGCTGGCAGACCACGTCGAGGTCTTCCGCATTCACCTGCAGCACCTTGTTCATCTGCATCAGGTCGATGCTGATGCCGCCCTGCAGCGCGGTGACATGGCCTTCCAGCGAGGTGCCGGCGCCATAGGGAATGATCGGCAGGCCGTGGGCGGCGCAGATCTTCACGATCTCGGCCACTTCCTCGGTGGACTGCGGGAAAGCCACGGCATCAGGCGGAAACGGCGGGTTCCAGGATTCATCGCGGCCATGCTGGTCGCGTACCGCCTGAGCCGTGGTGAGCCGGTCGCCCAGCAGCTGCTTCAGCGCGGCAAGCGCCGTCTCGGTGGCGGCGGGGGTCAGGCGGGGCTGGGCGGCAACGGGGGCCATGGCGTTTCTCTCCTTGGAATACCAATAGAGGTAACGCGTTGGCGCAGGCGGGGCAATCGGCAGAGCGCGCCAGACAGGCTGTGCGGGTGGCCAGCCCTGCCCCATTGGGCTATGTAGACCCCATGTCCGTCGACCCTTTCGACCTGTCCGGATTCGAGCCGGAAAATAGTCCTGCCACCGACCCGGCCACGGCTGCGAACCTGCCGCCACCGGACTGGCTGACGCGCCTGAACGAGGCACAGGGTGCGGCGGTGAACCAGCTCGACGGCCCGCTGCTGGTGCTGGCCGGGGCCGGCACCGGCAAAACCCGCGTGCTGGTGTCGCGGCTGGCCCATATCCTCTACCGTCGGCTGGCCTGGCCGAGCCAGATCCTGGCCGTCACCTTCACCAACAAGGCCGCGCGCGAGATGCGCGAGCGCGTGGAGAAACTGGTCGGCAACGCCGTCGACGGTCTGTGGCTGGGCACGTTCCATGGCATCGCCAACCGTATCCTGCGCCGCCATGCCGAACTGGTCGGCCTGAGGCCGAATTTCACCATCCTGGATGACGACGACCAGCTGCGTCTGATCAAGCAGCTGATCGAGGCGGAGGGCCTGGACGAAAAGCAGGTGCCGCCGCGCCTGCTGAAAGCGCAGTTCGACCGCTGGAAGGATCGCGGGCTCGGGCCGAAGAAGGTCCCCGACAGCGAAAGCGGCTTTGCCGAGGGTAAGGGCGCCGGCCTGTATCGCCAGTATTGCGAACGGCTGCTGCAGCTCAATGCCTGCGATTTCGGCGACCTGCTGCTGCATAACCTGACATTGTTCAGCGAACATGCGCAGGTGCTGCAGAAATACCAGCACCAGTTCCGCTACATCCTGGTGGACGAGTACCAGGACACCAACGTGGCGCAGTATCTGTGGCTGCGGCTGCTGGCGCAGACCCATCGCAACATCTGCTGCGTGGGCGACGACGACCAGTCGATCTATGGCTGGCGCGGCGCCGAGGTGGGCAACATTCTGCGCTTCGAGCAGGATTTCCCCGGCGCGAAGATCGTGCGGCTGGAACGCAACTACCGCTCCACGCCGCATATCCTGGGTGCGGCGTCGGGCCTGATCGCCCATAACGAAAGCCGGCTGGGCAAGACGCTGTGGACCGACCTGAACGAGGGCGACAAGGTCATCGTGCAGGGCGTGTGGGACGGCGACGAGGAAGCCCGGCTTGTCGGCGAGGAAATCGAGGCCCTGGAACGCGAGAAGATTTCGCCCAACGAAATCGCCATCCTGGTGCGCGCCGGCCACCAGACCCGTGCCTTCGAGGAACGCTTCCTCACCATCGGCGTGAAATACCGCGTGGTGGGCGGCCTGCGTTTCTATGAACGTCGCGAAATCCGCGACGCCATCGCCTATTTCCGCGTGCTGATGCAGCCGGACGACGACCTGGCCTTCGAGCGCATCGTCAACGTGCCCAAGCGCGGTCTGGGCGAAAGCACGCTGCAGATGCTGCACAAGGCGGCGCGGGCCGCCGGCAAGTCGCTGACGGCCACGCTGCTTGACCTGCTGCAGACCGACGAGATCAAGCCCAAGCAGCGCAACACGCTGAAGAAGCTGATGGCCGATTTCGAGCGCTGGCGCGGCCAGGCGGCCGAATTGCCGCATATGGAAGTGGCCGAGATTATCCTGGAGGAATCCGGCTACATGCAGATGTGGCAGGACGACAAGTCGCCCGAGGCGCCGGGCCGGCTGGAGAACCTGAAGGAACTGATCGGCGCGCTGGCCGAGTTCGAGAATTTTGCCGGCTTCCTCGACCATGTCGCGCTGGTGATGGATACCGAAAACAGCGAAGACGCCGAAATGGTTAGCCTGATGACCCTGCATGCGGCGAAGGGCCTGGAATTCGATTACGTCTTCCTGCCCGGCTGGGAAGAGGAGCTGTTCCCCAGCCGCCGTTCGCTGGAAAACAACGGCACGGCCGGCCTGGAGGAAGAACGCCGATTGGCCTATGTGGGTCTGACGCGAGCACGCAAACGCGCGCATGTCACCTTTGCCGCCAACCGCCGCATCTACAACCAGTGGACATCGGCGATCCCCTCGCGCTTCCTGGATGAACTGCCTGCCGAGCATGTGGAGGTACGCGCGCAGCCCGGCCTGTATCGCGGCAACCAGCGCACCGGCTATATCGGCGGCGGCTTCAGCGAGAGCGCGGCCGACAGCGGCGGCTATCAGGGCACGAGCTGGGATTTCTCGCCGCAATATCCGCGCGGCAAAAGCGGCCTGATCGAGGGCCGCGCCCGCCGTGTCGAGGATGACGACATCGTGCAGCGCAGTCCCGACGATACCGCATTCAATCTCGGCGACCGCGTGTTCCACCTGAAATTCGGTTACGGGAAAATCCGTGCCATCGAAGGCAACAAGTTGCTGATCGGTTTCGAGAAGGCCGGCGAGAAACGCGTGATCGCCTCCTTCGTCGAGAAAGCCTGAGTCGAGAAAGCCTGAGCATGCCGCTTTCCCCCGAATTCTGGTCGGTCGAACTGGATGTGCCGGTCGACCTAGTGGCCGCTGCCGAAGAAATGCTGGGCGACGAGGCTCTGGCGGTCACGTCCTATGAAGTGCTGAAACCTGGCGTGGCGGTCAGCCCCGACTGGCGCATGCAGGTGCTGTTCGACGCACCGCCCGACCAGAAGCTCTGGCGCAAGCGGCTGGGGGAAATCGCGGATGCATTGGGTATTCCCGCGACGATCCGCTTCGCTCACCTGCCGGCACAGGACTGGGTGCGCCATACCAACAAGCTGAATGCGCCGATCCGTGCCGGTCGGTTTTTCCTGTATGGCGCCCATGACGCCCATGCGGTGCCGCCCGGCAGTTTAAGCCTGTTGCTGGATGCCGGCCTGGCCTTCGGGACCGGCCGCGCGCCATCGACCTATGGCTGCCTGCTGGCGATCGACGATCTCTGCCGTATCAGGGCGCCGCGTCGCATGCTCGACATGGGCACCGGTTCAGGTGTGCTGGCCATGGCGGCGGCGAAGGCCGGTGCGCGACAGGTGCTGGCCGCCGATATCGATCCGGTGGCCGTCGCCGTGACGCGCGACAACATCCGGCTGAACGGCCTGACGGACCGCATCAAAGCGCTGACCGCGAGCCGGCCGGACGATCCACGGCTGAAGGCCTGTGGCCCCTATGATCTGGTGGTGGCTAATATTCTGGCCGAGCCGCTCTGCCGCATGGCGACAGGCCTGAGCCATCTGGTGGCGCCCGGCGGACACCTGGTGCTGTCGGGCCTGCTGGCACGCGAGGAAAAACTGATCGTCGCGCGCTATCGCGCGGCCGGTCTGCAGGCCGGAGGGCTCAGCCTCGCGCGGCGCATTCCGCGCGAAGGCTGGCATACCCTGGTTTTTGAACGCCGCGCCTAAGCCGGCGTTCAGCGTCGCCTCAGGCGGCGACGACGTCCTTCTGCCTCAGCACCTGCACCTTGGCTTCGCCGGCATTCTCGTTCGACGGCTGGCCCGGGCGATAGATATCGCCGGCCACCGCCGCCGGAATGTCGGAACGGCTCAGGCCCATGTCGTGCAGGGTGCGGTCATCCAGGTTACGCAGCTCGGCTTCCGCCGAGGCGCGCTGGATCGTGGCGGCCACACGCTTCAGACCGGCCGCGATCAGGTTGCCCAGCGACTGGCCGAACAGGGCGACGCGCAGATCCTTGCGCGGCACGCCCATGGCGATCAGGTCGTCGGCGGTGAAATCGGCCACCTTGCTGGGCTCCGGCTGCGGACCGATCAGGGCCTTGAAGGCCCGCGTCAGGTACGACGCGATCAGGCGCGCACGGGCCCGGCGGGCTTCACGCTCCAGCTGCACGTAATCGGTGAGGCCCAGATAGTGATAGGCCGGGCTGTCGAGGGTGGAGGGCATCTTGTTCAAGCGCGGGGTTTGCATGGCTATCTCCTTACGTTGGATCAGCCGCCCCGGGTGTTCCTCAGCGAGACTGCGTCACTTATGACGCCACCTGTGAACTACGTCAGTATCGCTGTCGCATATATTGCGCCGCACCATTTATTTTGCAAGAGCGAAATGATTAAATTTTTGAGTAATTTCAAAGATGTATAAAAAATAACCCGCTGCCTAATTTTTCCGCCTGCTGATTAATCAAATCCTTATGCGGTGATTTGCACCGACTCGAAAGCAGCCATGTTTTTAACGCATGCCGCCCGGTACGCCGGTTTCAGGGCAGGACATAAAAAAACGCGCGGCCTGAGGGCAATGCCCTAGGGCCGCGCGTTCTTGTCGGTGACCGGTGCGCCGCCTCCGCTCAGGGGGAGGAGACTTTGGAGACGGACGCGATACTCAGCCGGTACCGGCGGGAGGAACTCTTGCCGCATTAGGCCGCTTCGCGCGGCACCAGGCGGGTCACCTTGGCGGTGGCGACGTTCTCGTTCACATGGACGACCGGGGCCGGACGTTCGATCAGACCGGCCACGGCGGCCGGGATCTGCGAGCGGCTGAGGCCGATGTCGCGCAGCATGGTGTCGTCGAGGCTGCTCAGCTCTTCCATGGCGCGGCGCTGGTCGAGATGGGCCTTCACGCGGGCGGCGACGCCCTTCAGGGCGGTCCAGCCGCCGACGATCAGGTTGGCGAGGGCTTCGGCGCGGATACGACGCGCATAGGCCTCGATCTCGGCGGCGCTCATGGGCGCCAGGTTGGCCGGGATGGCAAAAGCGGTCTGGGTGCGCAGGGTGTTCATGGTAGTCTCCGTTCTGTGGTCCGGGCTTCTCTGTGCATCGCGGCCACGACGGGAATATTGCACTGCACCTATGAAAAAACAATGACTTACCCATGATTGTTTGCTTACGCAGTATTGCAGAAACTGCATAGCTTGGTCTGGACGAACGCCCCGCACCGCCCCATAATTTCAACGACACAGCAAGGGGTTACCCCATGACATTGCACCAGCCAGGCCCGCTATCCGCCCTCACTGCCGGTCTGCCGCCCGTGCTTACAAATTGGTTACGTGGAATCGCCGCCGCGCCGCGGGTTTTCGACGGCTTCCCCGGTCTTGCCCTGCTGCCGGCCCATGCCGCCCTGCCCCCCGACAAGGCCGCCGCCCTGGTGGCCGAACTGGCCGCGCGTTTCGCCGCCACCATCGAGGACCGTGCCGCCGTGGCCGGCCGGCTGGCGAGTTTACGTGCCGAGTTATCAAAGCGCGGGCTGGCGGGCGTGATTGTGCCGCTGACCGACGAATACCAGAGCGAATATGTGCCCCTGCGCGCCCAGCGCCTGAGCTGGCTGACCGGCTTCACCGGTTCGGCCGGACTGGCCATTGTGCTGGCCGAGAAGGCGGCGATCTGGAGCGACGGCCGCTATACCCTGCAGCTCAGCCAGCAGGTGGACGGCACGCTGTTCGACCGCCTGCACAGTATCGACAATCCGCCCGCCGACTGGGTGAAGGCCAACCTGAAGGCCGGCGAAAAACTGGCCTACGATCCCTGGCTGCATGTCGAGGACGGCGTGAAACGGTTCGCCGCTGCCTGCGAGGCCGCCAATGCTTCGCTGGTGGCGGCCGAGGACAATCCCATCGACGCGGTCTGGATCGACCAGCCGCCGCCCCCGCTGGGCCCGGTGCTGATCCAGCCGACCGAACTGGCCGGCCGCAGCGCCGCCGAGAAGCGCGCCGAGATCGCCGCCGCCATCAAGGGGCGGGGCGCCGATGCGGTGGTGCTGACGCTGCCGGAATCGATTGCCTGGCTGCTGAACATCCGTGGCAGCGACGTGCCCCATACCCCCCTGCCGCTCTCCATGGCAGTGCTGAATGCTGACGGCGCGGTCGATCTGTATATCGATGCCCGCAAGCTGGACGATGCCGTGCGCCGGCATTTAAGCAATGTGCGGCTGCATGCGCCGGATGAGTTCCCCGCCGCGCTCGCAGCCCTTGGCCGGGATACGAAGGCCGTGCAGGTCGATCCGGCCACCAGCGGCATCTTCGTGCTGCAGACGCTGGAGCAAGCGGGCGCGAAACTGATCCGCGCCGATGATCCCTGCCTGTTGCCCAAGGCCTGCAAAACAGACGCCGAACTGGATGGCACCCGCGCCGCCCATCGCCGTGACGGCGCCGCCATCACGCGCTTCCTGGCGTGGCTTGATAGGCAGACGGCGAAAGGCGTGACGGTCGACGAAATTGGTGCGGCGGACAAACTGCAGAGTTTCCGCCGGCTGGATAACGGCCTGCGCGACCTGTCGTTCAGCACCATCTCGGGCGCGGGCCCCAACGGCGCCATCGTGCATTACCGCGTCACCAAGGCCACCAACCGCAACCTGGAAAGCGGCAGCCTCTATCTGGTCGATTCCGGTGGCCAGTATCCCGATGGCACCACGGATATAACCCGCACGGTAGCCATCGGCACACCGACGGAGGAAATGCGCGACCGCTTCACCCGCGTGCTGAAAGGCCATATCGCCATCGCCACGGCGAAATTCCCCGAAGGCACGGCTGGCCAGCAGCTCGACGCGCTGGCGCGCAAGCCGTTATGGGAAATCGGTCTGGATTACGACCACGGCACCGGCCATGGCGTCGGCAGCTTCCTGTCGGTGCATGAAGGCCCGCAGCGCATCGCCAAGGCCGGCAGCGCGGTGCCGCTGAAGCCCGGCATGATCGTTTCGAACGAGCCAGGTTATTACAAGACCGGCGGCTATGGCATCCGCATCGAGAACCTGGTCGCCGTGCGCGTCGAGACCGAGAAGGCGGAAAATGGCAAACGCTGGCTCGGCTTCGAGACGCTGACCCGCGCGCCCATCGACCGCCGCCTGATCGACCTTGGTCTGCTGACCGCCGCCGAAGTCGCCTGGATCGATGCCTATCATGCCCTGGTCTGGCACGACATCGCGCCGCTGGTGGACGACGAGACGCGCGCCTGGCTGAAACAGGCCACCGCCCCTTTAGGGGCATAAGGCCGGTTTGATTCAGCGCAAGCGGCCCTGGAAAATTCCATCCGCCCGCTTGCCAGTCCTGCCCCGCCCTGCCTAGCCTATCGTTCCCTGCAAGGAGAGACGACGATGCTGGATGCACGGATCAAGGCGGCCCTGGAACTGGTGACGACGGCGACCCTGACCACCGTTCTGCTCAAGAAGGGCCTGCGCAACGTCTGGCTACGCGGCGCCAAGCCGTTGACGCCGCAGGACAGGCGTATCGTCGGCGAAGCCTTCACCTTGCGTTTCGTGCCGGCCCGCGAAGATCTCGCCACGCCAGCGAGCTGGGCCTCGCCGCGCAGCACACGCGGCGCCATCGAAGACATGCCGGAAGGCTGCATCGCCGTGGTGGATGCCATGGGCATCAAGGATGCCGGCATCTTCGGCGACATCCTCTGCGCCCGTATGCAGAAGCGCGGTGTGGCAGCCCTGGTCACCGACGGGGTGGTGCGCGACGGCGCCGGCGTGATCGGCACGGGCCTGCCGGTCTGGTGCGACGGCGTGGCGGCGCCGCCCAGCGTGGCCGGCCTCACCTTCGTGAACTGGCAGGAACCGATCGGCTGCGGCGGCGTGGCGGTATTTCCCGGCGACGTGATCGTGCTGGATGGCGACGGCGCGGTGCTGATCCCGCAGGCCCTGGTGACCGAGGTGACGGCGGAAGCCGTGGAGCAGGAAAAGCTGGAAACCTGGATCATGGGCGAAGTCGATAAGGGCACGCCCCTGCCCGGCCTCTATCCGCCCAATGCGGAAACCAAGGCCCGCTATGAGGCCGAGATGAAGAAGGGCGGCTAAGCCCTCACCGCAACCATGGTGGTGGCCGCTGGCGGCGGAAGGCCGAGCGGCGTTCGGTCGCTGACGTGCAGGCTTCGTGATAGTCCGGCTCCAGCCGGCCGGGCCTGATCCCGAACCGCGGCAGCAGGCTCATCAGGTCGGCGCTGCCAGCATCCTGCATGGCGCGCAGGGCGATGCCGGCGCAGGCCGCCGCGTCGCTGTCGGCCGCATGATGTTGAAGCGCGAATCCGATATGTTCTGCCACGGTCGGCAGCTTGTGGTTCGGCAGGTCGGGCCAGGCAGCGCGTGCGATCTTCACCGTGCAGAGATACGAGAATGTCGGCGGCGCCAGGTCGTAATGCTGCAGCGCCGCGCGCAACACGCCGATATCGAACGGCGCGTTATGGGCCAGCAGCAGCGGCGTAGCCTCCAGATGCGGCAGCAACTCCTCCCATACCGACGGGAATTCCGGCTCGAATTCCACGTCATGCGGCTGGATGCCGTGGATGCTGACATGCCAGGGATCGAAGCGCATGTCATGCGGCCGGATCAGGCGATGGGCCGTATGCGCGACCTGGCCATCCGCGATCCAGGCCAGGCCGATCGAACAGATGCTGCCCGGGCTGTGGCTGGCGGTTTCGAAATCCAGCGCGATGGCCGTGGCACCGGCAACGACATCGAGGGAGGGAATCGCCTGCTGCACCAGCATGGTCAGCCGCCGATCAGCGCAAGCCACTCGTCCTCGGTCAGCACCGTCACGCCGTGTTTCTGCGCCTCTGCCAGCTTGCTGCCGGCACCGGGACCTGCCACCACGTAATCGGTCTTCTTCGAGACCGAGCCGGCCACCTTGGCGCCCAGGCTGAGGGCGCGCGCCTTGGCCTCGTCGCGGGTGAATCGTTCCAGCGAACCGGTGAACACCACGGTCTTGCCGGCCACGGGGGAATCCTGCGCCGGCTTTTCCGGCGGCACCACTTCGCGCAATTCGGCCAGCAGATGGTCGATCACCGCGCGGCTGTGGCGGCGCGTGGCGAAGGTGACGATGGCATCGGCCACCACGTCGCCCATCTTGTCGATGCTGTTCAGATCGCCCCAGGCCTCGCCCTCGCGCTCCTTCGCCGCATCCATTGCTTCCAGCCAGGCCTGTGGCGTGCCGTAATGCATCGCCACCAGGCGGGCGCGTTCCTGCCCGACATGGCGAATGCCGAGTGCATGCACGAAACGGTCGAAGCCGATCACCCGGCGCTGTTCGATGGCGGCCATCAGCTTGGCCACGGATGTCTCACCGAAACCTTCCTTGCGCTGCAGGTCATGCGCATGACGGTGCAGGCGGAAGATGTCGGCCGGTTCCTTCAACCAACCCCATTCGAAAAAGGCGGCGATCTGCTTCTCGCCCAGCCCCTCGATATCGAAGGCATTGCGCGACACGAAGTGGCGCAGGCTTTCCATCGCCTGGGCCGGACAGCTGATGCTGCCCGTGCAGCGGCGCACCACATCCTCCACGCCCGATTTCGGATCGGCCTCGCGCTCGGCCGGCGCGCCGCAGACGGGGCAATGGGTGGGGAATTTGAACGGCCTGGCGTCCTTCGGGCGGTGCTCCAGCACCACGCCGACGATCTGCGGGATCACGTCGCCGGCGCGCTGCACGATCACGGTATCGCCGATGCGCACATCCTTGCGCGCGATCTCGTCCTCGTTATGCAGCGTGGCATTCGAGACCAGCACGCCGCCGACATTCACGGGCCTGAGCTTCGCCACCGGGGTGAGCGCGCCGGTGCGGCCGACCTGGATGTCGATATTTTCCAGGATCGTCTGCGCCTGCTCGGCCGGGAATTTATGGGCGATGGCCCAGCGGGGGCTGCGGCTGATGAAACCCAGCCGTTCCTGCCAGTCGAGCCGGTCCACCTTGTAGACCACGCCATCGATATCGAAGGCCATCGTTGCGCGCTGGGCGGCGATCTTGTTGTAATAGGCGATCAGGTCCTCGAAGTTGTGACAGGCCTTCACCGGATCGTTTAGCGTGAAGCCCCAGTCGGCCAGTTTCGCGCGGGCCTCCTGCATCGTCCTGCCCAGCGGCGCGGAAACCTCGCCCCAGTAATAGCCGAAAAAGCGCAGGGGACGCTGGGCGCTGATCTTAGGATCGAGCTGGCGCAGACTGCCCGCGGCGGCATTGCGCGGATTGGCGAAGATCTTGGCGCCGGCCTTTTCCTGCGCTTCGTTCAAGCTGAGGAAATCCTGCCGCGTCATGTAGACTTCGCCGCGCACCTCCAGCACATCGGGCCAGCCCTTGCCATGCAGTTTGTGTGGCACGCCGTGCTTCAGGGTCAGGATATTGGCAGTGACGTCCTCGCCTTCCTGGCCGTCGCCGCGCGTCGCCGCCCGCACCAGCTCGCCATTCTCATACCGCAGGCTGGCCGACAGGCCATCGATCTTCGGTTCGGCGATCAGGGTGAGGTCATCGTTCGTTTTCAGATTGAGGAAACGCCGGATGCGACCGAGGAAATCGACAACGTCTTCCTCGGCGAAGGCGTTGTCGAGCGACAGCATCGGTTTGGCATGGCGCACCTTGGCGAAACCCGCCGCCGGCGCGGCCCCGACCCGGCTGGAGACGCCGTCTGAAGTGGCGAGATCGGGAAACTGCGCCTCGATCTCCAGCAGGCGCCGCTTCATCGCATCGTAATCGGCATCCGAGATGACCGGCGCATCCTGCTGGTGATAGCGCTTGTCGTGCTCGGCGATTTCCTGCTCCAGCCGGGCATGCTCCAGCCGGGCCTGGCGCGGGCCCAGATCCGCCACCGGCTTGGCGCGCTGGCGGCTCATGGTCAGGCCTCCTGCCCGGCCAGCAGGCTGTCGGCCGCGGCGCGGGCCGCATCGGTGACCGTGGCGCCGGCCAGCATGCGGGCGATTTCCTCGCGCCGTTCGGAGGCCTGCAGCGGCGCGACCTCGGTGAGCGTCGTGCGGTTCTTGGCCGTGCCGGTCTCGCGCTTGGCGATGCGCCAGTGATGGCTGCCTTTGGCGGCCACCTGCGGCGAATGGGTGACCACCAGCACCTGCACGCGCTCGGCCAGGCGGGCTAGGCGCTGGCCCACGGCGGCGGCAGTCGCGCCGCCAACACCGCGATCCACCTCGTCGAAGATCAGCGTGCCGGCCGAACCGCGGCCGGCCAGCACGACGCGCAAGGCCAGCATGAAACGGCTGAGTTCGCCGCCTGAGGCAATCTTGGCCAGCGAGCCCGGCGCGGTGCCCTGGTTGGTGCTGGCAAGGAACTGGACGCGGTCTGCACCTTCGGCACTCCATTGCTCGGGCGGTAATGCCTCGACCGATGTGGAGAATTTGGCGGCGCCGAGCTTCAGGGGGCCAAGTTCCGCCGCCACCGCCTTGTCGAGCTTCGCGGCCGCCTTGCGGCGTGCGGCAGAGATGGTCTCGGCTTTCACCTGATACGTTGCCTTGGCGGCGGCGGCGGCCTTCTCGAGCTTGCCCAGACTGGCGGCCTGATTGTCGATCAGGGCCAGTCGCTCGGCGAAGCGGTCGGCCATGGCGGCCAGGTCATCGACCGCGACATTATGTTTACGCGCGGCGGCACGCAGGGCGAACAGCCGCTCTTCCACCTTGTCCAGTCGTTGCGGGTCAAGATCGAGATCGCGCGCCGTACGATCCAGCGCGGACGCCAGTTCGCCGGCCTGCAGCAGCACCTGATCGGCCTGGGCGATCACGGCATCCAGCTTACCGCCCGCCTTCTCGGCCACGCGTTCCAGCGCGCGCAGGCAGGCGCGCAGGCGCGCATCCACGCCGCCGCCCTGCTCCAGCGCGCCCTGGGCTTCCTGCATCGCCGCAGCCAGCTTCTCGCCGGCCTGCAGCAGGCTGCGCTGCTGTGCCAGTTCCTGCTCCTCGCCCGGTTTGGGCGACAGCTCCTGCAACTCGTTCACCACATGGCGCAGGAAATCCTCCTCGCGCCGCGCCTGCTCGGCCGTCTGGGCGGCATCGGTCAGGGCTTTCTCGGCATCGCGCATCGCCTGATAGGCATCGCGCAAACCGGCCACGTCCTTTTCCAGCCCGGCATATTCATCCAGCAGCGCACGATGGATGGTGGCATCCGTCAGGCCCTGTTCGTCATTCTGGCCATGGATTTCCACCAGCGTATCGCCCAGGCGGCGCAGCAGGGCCACACTGACGGGCTGGTCGTTGACGAAGGCGCGGCTCTTGCCGTCGGCGCCGACCACGCGGCGCAGCACCAGTTCGTCGGCAGCATCGAGGCCCTGTTCGGTCAGGATGGCGTGGGCCGGATGTTTGCCCGGGATGTCGAACACGGCAGAGACCACGCCCTGGCCTGCGCCGTTGCGCACCAGGCCGGCATCGGCGCGACGGCCGAGCGCCAGCCCAAGAGCATCGAGCAGGATGGACTTGCCGGCGCCGGTTTCGCCGGTCAGCACGCCGAGGCCATCGCCACAGGCCAGATCGAGCCGCTCGATCAGCACGATGTCGCGGACGCTCAGGCCGGTCAGCATGGCGTCAGAAAATCGAATTCCAGGTGCGGCTGAACCAGCCCTTGTCTTCACCGTTGGCCGATTTGGTGCCGGGTACCGCTTCACCGGTCACCAGGGTATAGGTGTCGACATACCATTCGCTGCCCGGATAGTTGTAGCCGAGCACGGCAGCCACATTCTGCGCCTCGTCCAGCACGCCGAGCGACATATATGCCTCGGCCAGGCGATGCAGCGCTTCCGGCACATGGGTGGTGGTCTGGTATTTCTCGATCACCGCGCGGAAGCGGTTGATCGCGGCAATCTGCTGGCCCGAACGCAGGTAATAACGGCCGATGGTCATTTCCTTGCCCGCGAGGTGATCGCGCGTCAGGTCGATCTTCAGCCGGGCATCGCGGGCATATTCGCTGTTCGGATAGCGGCGCACCACTTCTTCCAGGGCGCTCAGCGCCTGCTGGGTGACCTTCTGGTCGCGACCGACATCGGTGATCTGTTCGTAATAGCAGATCGCCAGCAGATAATAGGCGTAGGGCGTTTCCTTGCTGCCGGGGTGCAACTGGATGAAGCGGTCGGCGGCCGAAATCGCGTCGGTATAGGCGTTCTTCTGATAGTAGGAATAAGCGGCCATCAGCTGGGCCTTGGTCGCCCAGACCGAATAGGGATGCTGCCGCTCGACCTCGTCAAAGCCCCGGGCAGCGGCCTCCCACTCCCCCGCTGCCATGGCATCCATGGCAACATTGTAGAGCTCCTCGACCGGCCGCTCGACATAGGGCGGATCCTTGGCGCCACAGGCCGCCAGAGCCAGCACGAGAACAAACGGCAGAAACAGCCTGGCCGCCATGCTTTTCCGGCCCCACGCCGTGCTCCCGGCCCGGTTCGGGACCGGGGCGGCAAGATCGCGGCGCGCGGAAGGCACAACCCGCGACGAATCCAATCGGCGAAGCATCGGCATGGCGGAATTCTGTCGCATGGGGGCCTGTGAAAATCAAGGTTGCCGCCTGATTCGGCGCACCAGCCCGGGATAACTCCCTGTCCGGGTACGCCTTTGGGATAGCCTGTCGGGTCCGCCCCGCCTATGTATGCAATATTCCTGAGGTTTTTCCCCGGCAATACAACCTATACTTCTGAACGATTTCCACTATCTGTAAATTCTCGTATTAGAGGTATCAACACCCGGTTTCGGACAGTTTCCTTACAGGTTTAATCGCGCGCCGCGAGTAGCGCCGGCCCGAAAGACGGCTAGAATAGGCCAAGCATTCAATCAGGGTGCGGATGGTGTATCCCTTGCCCTGATCCGCCACAACCGGCGGGCTGGATCGTTGTCCAATGAGGCAGTTGTCCAGCGACAAAGTAACGAGTGACACAGGATGCCGGCCTTGGCCGGCCCACAGTATCCAAGGCCGGTTCACCCGGCCCCGTCATGAGGTGAGACTATGGGCAAGATCGCAACGCGTGTTGATGAATATGTCGGCGAGCGGATTCGCGCCCGCCGCACTGAACTTGGCCTAACCCAGGAAGAACTCGCGAACTCGCTGAAAATTTCCTATCAGCAGGTTCAAAAGTACGAGACCGGTGCCAATCGCGTCAGCGCCGGCCGGCTTTTCGAGATCGCCCAGCGCTTGCAGGTCGACATGGCTTATTTCTTCGAAGGCCTGGAAGCGAAGCTGGAAAGCAAGCCGCTGGAACATGGCGGCAAGAACCGCTCGACCATCGAACTGGTCCGCAATTTCAGCGATATCGAGGACACCACGATCCGTTCGGCCGTCGCCGGCCTGATCAAGAGCATCGCCAGCCGCTACAAGGACGAGGAAGAGGCAGCCACTGCTGCCGACTGAAGTCTGGCCGCTATTGAGACATCAAAAAGCCCCGCACAAGCGGGGCTTTTTTTGTGGCCGGTTGACGGCCCGTCTCAGAGGCCTGATTTCAGAGCGCGGCTTCCGCCACCGCAGCCGGACGCTGGCGCAGACTGCCATCGGCAGCAGGCATCAGGCGGGCCGTATCACGACCCTTGGCATGGGTGGTCCAGGCATAAGCGCTTTGATCGGCGAACAGCGTCTTGAGCAGCTTGTTGTTCAGCGCATGGCCGGAACGGCGGCCTTCGTAGCGGCCGATGATCGGCGCGCCGGCCAGATAGAGATCGCCCAGCGCATCAAGGATCTTGTGCCGCACGAATTCGTCGTCGTAGCGCAGGCCGTCGTCGTTCAGGATGCGGTCGTGCCCGAGCACCACGGCATTTTCCAGCGAGCCGCCACGGGCAAGACCCATGGAGCGCAGCTGCTCCACTTCCTGCACGAAACCGAAGGTGCGCGCGCGAGCGATATCGGCCTTGAAACGGCCCGGTTCCAGCTGGAACTCGGCGCTCTGGCGGCCAATCATCTGGTTGGCGAACTCGATCTCGAAATCGATGGTGAAGCCGTCATCGGCATGGAGCGCGGCGCTGGCGTTACCCTCGCTCACCCGGATGCTCTTCAGCACCTTCAGATAACGGCGGGCCGCCACCTGCTCGATCACGTCGGCGCATTCGATCAGGAACACGAACGGTGCCGAGGAGCCATCCATCACCGGCACTTCAGGGCCATCGATGTCGATCAGCACATTGTCGACGCCCATGCCCGAAAGGGCAGCCATCAGATGTTCGACGGTGCCGACCGACACCCCTTCGCCGGCGGCGACGGTGGTGCACATGCGCAGATCGGTGACCTGGTCGAAGCGGGCGCGGATCAGCGGCTGGCCGGGCAGATCGGTCCGGCGGAACACCACGCCGGTATCCGGCGCCGCCGGATTCAGCACCATATGGACCCTGGCGCCGCTATGCAGGCCGATACCCGAGCACTTGATGCGGTTCTTCAGCGTCTTCTGGGCAATTTTACCAGCAGTGAGCACGCAATAGAACTCCTTGAACCGGAACGGCGAATCGGGCGACCCGCGCAAAAACAAAACCGGGGATGGTTGTACCAACCACCCCCGGCAACAACAAATCACTCTGTGTTTCGAACTGTAACGCCGCCGATACCTATTAACCCATTGTATCAGCTGTACTTTTTAACCCTTAATTGGCCTGTCGGCGCAGGAAGGCCGGAATGTCCAGCAGATCGTCCTGCGGCCGGCTCGGAACCGGGCGCTCGGCGGTCGCCATCAGGCCCAGATCGGCCTGGCGCGGCGCCTCGGTGCGGGTGACGGTCGGGGCAGCCGCAACCGGGGCAGCCGGAGCCTGCGGCGCCGGAGCCTGAACGCGGGTAAACTGCGGTTCGGCCTGGCGCATCGGGGCCGGTTCGGCATCGGCGGTGCGGCCACGGGCCACGCCGGTGATGCGGTCGAACAGGCTGGCCTTCTTCTTCGGCTCAGCCGGCTTGTTCACCATGTCGGCTTCAGCGAAGGGATCGGGCTGACGCATCGCTTCCGGCGCGCGGGTCGGCAGCGGCTGGGCCGCCGGCGGCACGAATTGCGGCGCGGCCGCCTGTGCTTCCGCCAACTGGGCGGCAAACGGCCGCGCAGCCGACTCGATCCCAGGCTCGATCGCCGGCGTGGCAGCAACCGCAGCGGCCGGCTGGGCCACCGGCTGGGCAATGGGCGCGAACTGCACTTCCGGCAATTCGGCCGGAGCCGGCAACTCGATGCTGGCTTCCATCGCGGCAGGGGCGGCTTCCGGCATGGCCAGGGCCGTGGCGCCAGCCGTCATCGGCTGGGCCGCCATGGTGGCGGCAGGCTGCATGGCCAGAGTCTGGGCCGGGCGCGGCATGCCGCCGAAGGCGATCGGCTTGGCCTGCGGCGGCGTCACCAGGCGCAGCGACGGGCTGGTCTGCGGCTGCGGCATCTGCTGCGCGGCGGCATCGATACCCGTGGCGACCACGGAAACCCGCATCTTGCCCTGCATGTTCTGGTCCAGGGTCGAGCCCACGATGATGTTGGCCTCGGGATCGACTTCCTCGCGGATGCGGTTGGCGGCTTCGTCCACCTCGAACAGGGTGAGGTCCGGACCGCCGGTGATGTTGATCAGCACGCCGCGGGCGCCCTTCATCGAAATGTCGTCCAGCAGCGGGTTGGCAATCGCCCGCTCGGCCGCCTCGATGGCACGATGCTCGCCATCGGCCTCGCCGGTGCCCATCATCGCCTTGCCCATCTCGCTCATCACCGAGCGGACGTCGGCGAAATCGAGGTTGATCAGGCCCGGCATGACCATCAGGTCGGTGATGCCGCGCACACCCGACTGCAGCACGTTGTCGGCCATCTTGAAGGCGTCGGCGAAAGTCGTCTTCTCGTTCGCCACCCGGAACAGGTTCTGGTTCGGGATGATGATCAGGGTGTCGACATACTGCTGCAGTTCGCGGATGCCGGCCTCGGCCAGCTTCATGCGCTGGCTGCCCTCGAACGAGAAGGGCTTGGTCACCACGCCGACGGTCAGGATGCCCATTTCCTTGGCGGCCCGGGCGATCACCGGGGCGGCGCCAGTACCGGTGCCGCCGCCCATACCGGCGGCGACAAAGGCCATGTGGCTGCCCTGCATGTGCTCCAGGATCTGGTCGAGCGATTCTTCAGCGGCACCCCGGCCCACATCGGGCTTGGCACCGCAGCCCAGGCCCTGGGTCAGTGACACGCCGAGCTGGATGCGACGCTCGGTGAGCGACATGTTCAGCGCCTGCGCGTCGGTATTGGCGGCCACGAATTCGACACCCTCGAGCTGGGCCGCGATCATGTTGTTGACGGCATTGCCGCCGGCGCCGCCGACGCCGAATACGACGATGCGGGGCTTCAGCTCCCGCGTGGCCGGCATGGTGAGATTGATACCCATGTTCTCCTCCAGGGTTAACTGTTGCAATGACCAAAGTCGCGTTGCGATGCAAGCGACAATGCAAAAACCGCGTGGATGCTGGCTGTTTTGAATGTGATGTTCATCGTCTTTGCCACACGGTCAGAAATTGGCCCGCAACCAGCGGCCGATTCGTGAAATCGCGCCGTTGGGTGCGGGCTCTGGTTCGGGCAGGCGGATGGTGCGTTCAGCCGCCTGCTGTTGCGCATAAGAGAGAAGACCGGCGCAGGCCGAGAAGGCCGGACCGCCGGTTGCTTCGGCCAGGCCGCCGACACGAATCGGCCGGCCCAGTCGCACCTGTTTGTCGAGAATGCGGGCGGCGAGCTCGCGCACGCCCTGCAGCTGGCTGGCGCCGCCGGTCAGCACGACGCGGCGCCCGGCCAGCTTCTCGAATCCCGATTGCGCGAGTCGCTCGCGCACCTGTTCCAGCGTCTCTTCCAGACGCGGCTTGATGATGCCGGTGAGAATCGAGCGCGGCACCTGGTTATGGGCATGATCGTCGGTCTCGCCCACCTGCGGCACGTCGATGGTCTCGGTGTCGTCGGAGGGGCTGGGCAAAACCGTGCCATACAGGGTCTTGAGCCGTTCCGCATGGGCCAGCGGCGTGGACAGGCCGCGCGCGATGTCGTTGGTGACATGACCGCCGCCCAGGGGCACCACGTCGACATGCACGAGCTGGCCGTCATAGAACACCGCCAGGCTGGTGGTGCCGCCGCCCATGTCGAGCAGGGTGACGCCCAGGTCCATCTCGTCCTCGACCAGGCAGGCCAGGCCCGAGGCGAACGGCGCCACGATGCGGCCAGCGATACGCAGATGGCCGCGGGCGACGCAGGTGGCCAGGTTGCGCAGCGGACCGGAGCCGGCAGTGATGACATGCATGTTCACGCCCAGCCGCTCGCAGGCCATGCCGCGCGGATCCTTGATGCCGCGCGAGCCGTCGATGGTGTAGCCGACCGGAATGGAATGGACGATCTCGCGGTCGCCGGGATGTTCGTGCCGGCGCCCCTGGTCGAGCACCAGAGCCACGTCATGCTCGGTCACCTCGTGGCCGGCCAGATCGACCTCGACGCCGACGCTGTGCGACTGCGGATTGCCGGCATTCACGCTGACATAGACGTCGCGGATGGTTTCGCCGCACATGCGCTCGGCAGTCTCCACCGCGGCGCGGATCGACTGTTCGGCGCCATCCATGTCGATCACGTTGCCGTTGCGCAGGCCACGCGAGAGCTGGTGCCCGATCCCGATCACCCGCAAGGTGCCACTATCGGCGCGGGCGATGAAGCAGCAGACCTTGGACGACCCCACATCCAGGGCAGCGATCAATCCGTTACGCGATACAGCCATGGCTTACTTCCCCTCGCGCCTATGTACGTTTGCCGGCGGGCTTCTTGCCCGGCGCCGCCTGCGGCACCGGCGATTCCGCGTCCGGGTTGAGCTGAACGGTCAGACGGTCTTCCAGACGAAGATCGACCGCCTTGATGTCGCGGCGGAGCAGGCCGTATTGCCGCTCCAGCTCGATCAGGCGGGTCCAGGCCTGTGCCGGATTGTCTTCCGGCAGGCGGGCGACGATGCCGTTGTCGAATTCGATGTCCCAGCGGCGGTTGCGGATGCGGATGGCGTTCACCACGCGGCCGGCCAGCGTCGGCTCGGTCTGCAGCATGGCCAGCAGGTCATGCGCCTTGTCGGACGCACCGGCGCCCACCAGCAGGAAGAGATGGTGGAATTCGGAGCGGTCGCCCTCTTCCAGCACCTTGCCTTCGGCATCGATCAGATAGACGCGACCGTCGATCTGCCAGCGCGCGAAAGCCTCGCGTTCGACGATCTCGATATGCAGCGTATCGGGCAGCTGGCGCCACACCGTGGCCTGCCGGACCCAGCCGATTGTCTCGACACGGCGGCGGATGGCGTCCAGATCGAGCGACAGCATCGGTTCGCCGCGCTCCACGCCCACAGCCTCGGCCAGGGCTTCCAGCGGCGCATGCACGCGGCCCTGCAGGTTGACCTCGCCCAGTCGCATGTCGACCGTGGCGCCTGCTTCGCCGGCGAATTCCTGGACGGCGAGCTGGGCCTGTGCCGGCAGATCGGTGCGGAACCATACATACCCGGCGCCGCCCGACAGGCCGATCACCACCACACCAAGCAAGGCCCACTTGACCCGGCGCCACAGCACCGATTTCGGCTTGCGGCGCGCCGGCGGCAGCGGCCGGCAATACCCCTTAGGCCGTGCCGGCGGCAGGCTCGGCGCGCAGGGGGCACAGGGACGATCGTCGGGCAGCACGACTAGCGACCGCATGAGGCGTCCTCCACCATCCAGCGCACGAGCTGGCCGAACGAGATGCCCTGGTGCGCGGCGATTTCCGGCACCAGCGACAGCGGCGTCATGCCCGGCTGGGTGTTGATCTCAAGCAGGTAGAACTTGCCCGGCTCGCCAGCGGTATCGTCATAGCGCCAGTCGGAACGCGTCACGCCGCGGCAGCCCAGCACCTGATGCGCTTTCAGCGCCAGCGCGCAGACCTCTTCGTAGGCCGATTTCAGGATCGGGGCCGGCATCAGATGCGTGGCCTTGCCATCGGTATATTTGGCTTCGTAATCGTAGAAGCGGCCATGGGCGCGGATCTCGATGGCGCCCAGCACGCGGTCACCCATCACCGCCACCTGGATTTCGCGACCGGGGATATAACGCTCGACCAGCACATGTTCGCCGAAATGCCAGCCGGCATCGTCCTGCGGCTGGTAGTTGTCGCCGTTCATGACGATATGCACACCGACCGAAGACCCCTCGTTCAGCGGCTTGATCACGTAGGGATGCGGCATCACGGCACCACCGGTGAAAGCCGAGCGGTGCACGACGCGACCTTCAGCCATCGGCAGGCCATGGGCGCGCCAGACATCCTTGGCCATCGGCTTGCTCATCGCCAGGGCGGAAGCCAGCACGCCGGAATGGGTGTAGGGGATGCCCATGATCTCGAGCAGGCCCTGCACCGTGCCGTCCTCGCCATAGGGCCCATGCAGCGCATTGAAGGCCACATCGGGTTTGACCTTGCCCAACTGCTCGGCCAGGTCGCGGCCGGCATCGACTTCGGTCACACGGAAACCTTCCTCGCGCAGGGCCTTGGCGCAGGCACGGCCGGAGCTGAGCGAAACCTCACGTTCCGACGACCAGCCGCCCATCAGGACCGCAACATGCTCAGCCATGCGCGGCCTCCTTCGTCCTGCCGATACGCTTGATCTCCCAGCGCAGCTCGATGCCGCTGCTATCCTTCACGCGACGGCGCACCGTCTCGCCCAGCATCTCCAGATCAGCGGCGGTGGCATTGCCGCGATTGATCAGGAAGTTGCAATGCTGCTCGGAAACCTGCGCATCGCCGACCACGAGGCCACGACAGCCGGCCGCGTCGATCAGTTGCCAGGCCTTGTGTCCTTCAGGATTGGCAAACGTGCTGCCGCCGGTGCGCGAGCGGATCGGCTGGCTGCCCTCGCGGGCGGCCTGGATCTCGTCCATGCGCGCCTGGATCTGGGCCTTGTCGCCCGGCCGGCCTTTCAGGCGACAGCCCAGAAAGATCCAGTCCTCCGGCACGCCGCAATGACGATAGCCGAATTTCATCTCGGCCGGCGTCAGGCGGTGCAGATTGCCCTGCATGTCCACGGCTTCGGCCCAGACCAGCACATCCTTGAACTCGGTGCCGTAGGCGCCGGCATTCATGCGCAGGCCGCCGCCGACAGTGCCGGGAATGCCGCGCAGGAATTCCAGCCCGGCGATGCCATGCATCTGCGCGGTCTGCGCCACATTCACATCCAGCGCACCGGCGCCGGCTTCGATCTCGTTGTTGTCGCAGGCGGTGATGCCGGCGAAATCTCGGCCCAGCCGGATCACCACGCCATCGATACCGCCATCACGGACCAGCGTGTTGGAACCCACGCCCAGCACGGTGACCGGCACATCGGCAGGTTTGTTCTTCAGGAAGGCGATCAGGTCGTCGCGGTCGGCCGGGCGAAACATCACATCGGCTGGGCCGCCGACGCGGAACCAGGTGATCTCGGCCAAGCCGGCCTGCGCCGACAGCCGACCACGCACGGCGGGCAGCCGCGCGATCAGGTCGTCATGCCGGAGCTGTTCGGCCGCCATCATGCCCGCTCCTTCGCCTGCAGGGCCTGCAATTCGGCCGGCAGGGCATTGGCCCAGGTGGTGATGCTGCCGGCGCCGAGGCAGACCACGAGGTCGCCCGGCGCGGCTTCCTGCTTGATGATGCCGGCAAGCTGTTCCGGTGCCGGCAGCGGCAGCACCCGGCGATGGCCGCGATTGCGCAGGCCCTCCACCAGGGCGTCGCGGCTGACGCCCTCGATGGGGCTTTCGCCGGCGGCATAGACATCGGCCACGATCACCGTGTCGGCATCGTTGAAGCAGGCGCAGAAATCCTCAAACAGGTCGCGCAGGCGGGTGTAGCGATGCGGCTGCACCACGGCGATAACCTTCGCCTCGGGACGATCGCCCACCGCCAGCCGGGCGGCGGCCAGCACGGCCGAGATTTCCACCGGATGGTGGCCGTAATCGTCCACCACAGTGATGCCGCCCGCCTCGCCCGTGATGGTGAAGCGGCGCTTCACGCCGCCGAAGCTGCCCAGCGCGCGCTTGATCACGTCGGCGCCGAAGCCCATCTCGCGGGCTATCGCGGCGACGACCAGCGAATTCTGCACATTGTGGCGACCGAACATCGGCAGATGCACGCCGGCCACGATGTCGCTTTCGCCGCGCGCGCGGTCGGCCATCAGGATGTCGTAATGGGCGCCCCGGTTGTCGAAGCGCACATTCACGGCGCGCACATCGGCCTGCGGCGAGAAGCCGTAGGTGACGACGCGGCGGTCGGTGATGCGGCCGATCATCGCCTGCACTTCCGGATGGTCGATGCACAGCGTGGCAAAACCGTAGAAAGGGATGCTCTCGACGAACTGCTTGAAGCCCTCGCGCACCTTGTCGAAGGTGCCGTAATGGTCGAGATGCTCGGGGTCGATGTTGGTGACCACGGCAATGGTGGCCGGCAGTTTCAGGAAGGTGCCGTCGCTTTCGTCGGCTTCCACCACCATCCACTCGCCGGCACCCAGGCGCGCATTGGTGCCGTAGGCGTTGATGATGCCGCCGTTGATCACGGTGGGGTCCATGCCGGCGGCTTCCAGCAGGGCGGCGACCAGCGAAGTCGTCGTCGTCTTGCCATGGGTGCCGGCGATGGCGATGGCCCATTTCAGGCGCATCAGCTCGCCCAGCATCTCGGCACGGCGCACCACCGGGATCAGGCGGGCACGGGCGGCCTTCACTTCCGGATTGTCGGGCTTCACGGCCGAGGAGATCACCAGCACCTCGGCCTTGGCGACATTCTCCTCGCGATGGCCCTCGAACACGGTGATGCCTAGATCGCGCAGGCGCTTGACGTTGTAATTGGCCGACAGGTCGGAACCCTGCACCTGATAGCCGAGATTATGCATCACTTCGGCGATGCCCGACATGCCGATGCCGCCAATGCCGACGAAGTGGATGATACCGATATCGAGCGGCAACGCTCTCATGCCGCGGTCCTTTTCACTGACTGGTCACGGGATGCAGCCTGCTGCGGCTGCGGATGGCGCTGTTCGGCCACGACGCGCTCGACCAGATCGGCCAGCGCCTGGGTGGCGAGCGGCCGGCCGACGCTGCGGGCATGGGCGGCCATGGCGGCGAGCTGGGCCGGATCGGCCAGCAGGTCGGCGAAGGCAGCCGAAACACGCTCAACGGTGAACTTGTCCTGTGCGATCACCGCGGCCCCGCCGGTCTGCGCCAGGGCCTGGGCATTGGCGGTCTGATGGTCGTCGGTGGCATGGGCATAGGGCACCAGCAGCGAAGGCCGACCGATCACGGCGATCTCTGCCGTGCTGCTGGCGCCGGAACGGCTGACCACCAGATGCGCAGCCGCAAGTCGCTCGGCCACATCGCTGAAAAAGCCTGCCGTCTCGGCGGCGATGCCGGCGGCGGCATAGGCGGCCCGCACGCGCTCCAGGTCTTCCGGCCGGCATTGCTGCTGCACGCGCAGGCGGCGCTTCATCTCGGGCGGCAACTGCGCCAGCGCGGCCGGCACCACATCGGACAACACGCGCGCCCCCTGGCTGCCCCCCATCACCAGCAGGCGCAGATTCTGATCGGGCGTTGCGTAAGGCACGTCGGCGGCCGCCAGGATCGTCGGCCGCACCGGATTGCCGGTGACTGTGACGGTCGCCTGGGCCGGCAGGAAATGCGTGGCAGGAAACGACGTGGCAATGCGGGCGGCCCGTTTCGCCACCAGGCGGTTGACGCGGCCCAGAACGGCATTCTGTTCGTGGATCAGGATCGGAATCTTTTTCAGCCGCGCGGCCAGCAGCAGCGGCAGCGACGGATAACCGCCGAAACCGACCACGGCGGCCGGTCGGGTCAGCGCCAGCAGCGACATAGCCGCCACCACGCCCTGCGCGATCTCGACGACGCTCAGCAACTTGCCCATGATGCCGCGGCCGCTCGGCGTGCCGGCCGGAATGCGATACAGCGGCAATTCGGGCAGCGACTGGCCGAAGCCCTTGCCGCGCGTGTCGGTGACCAGGCCAACGCGATGGCCGCGACGCAGCAGTTCGGCCGCCAGCGCCTCGGCCGGAAACACATGGCCACCGGTGCCGCCGGCGGCAAGCAGGATCGTGGTTTCGGAGGCCGCCGTCATCGCACCGCTCCGCTATCGGGCCGCCAGCGGGTCAGCGCCAGCAGCATGCCCATGGCGAAGGCCAGCGCCAGCAGCGACGAGCCGCCATAGGAGATAAAGGGTAATGTCATGCCCTTGGTGGGCAGCAGATGCAGGTTCACGCCGATATTGATCACCGCCTGCAGGCCAAACTGGGTCGTAAGGCCGGCGGCGGCCAGCAGCACGAACAGATTGCTTTCGGTCATCAGGCGCGAGAAGCAGCGCAGCACGATGAAGGCGAAGACACCGACGATGAACAGGCAGGCGAACAGGCCGAATTCCTCGCCGGCCACCGCAAAGATGAAATCGGTATGGGCATCGGGCAGCACGCTTTTCACCGCGCCCTCGCCCGGACCGCGCCCCCAGATGCCGCCGGTGGCAAAGGCCTCCATGGCGCGTTCGATCTGGTAATTCTCCTTGTTCGCCGGATCGATGAACTTGTCGATGCGGCTGGCGACATGGGGGAAGATCAGATAGGCGCCGAAGATGCCGGCCAGGCCGAGGCCGCCCAGCGCCAGCACGAACACGATCGGCAGACCGGCGATGAAGAACTGCGCCAGCCATACGGCGCAGACCACCACCGCCATGCCGAGGTCGGGCTGCATCAGCAGCAGGCCGACGACCAGGGCGCAGAGCGCGGTCGAGATCGCCCAGCCGGGGAAGCCGGTGCCCTTGCGCCATTCGGAAAACAGCCAGGCGGCCACCACGGCGAAGGCCGGCTTGACGAATTCGGAGGGTTGCAGCGAGAGCCCGCCGAAGGAAATCCAGCGATGGGCACCCTTCACTTCGATGCCCATGAAGAAGGTGAGCATCACGCCAAGCAGCGCACCCAGGAACACGATGGTGGCGACGCGGCGCACGCCGACCGGATCAAGCAGCGAGGTGCCGATCATGATCAGCAGCGCCGGCACCAGGAAGACCAGCTGGCGCTGCACGAAATGGAAATTGGCGAGGCCGATGCGATTGGCCACGGCCGGCGAAGCCGCCAGCGTGAGTACCGTGCCCACGGCGATCAGCACGGCGACGGCGACCAGCAGCCAGCGGTCGACCGTCCACCACCAGCGGCCGAGCACGGAGGTATCGGTGCGCGAAAAGGTGATCATGCCGCCGCCCCTTGTTCGTTGAGGCCGCCGCGTTCGCCCACCAGCCGGATGAATTCATCGCCGCGATGTTCGAAACTTTTGAACTGGTCAAAGGAAGCGCAGGCCGGCGAGAGCAGCACTACCGCGCCTTTCAGCTTCTCGCGTCGCGCCACCGCCAGCGCATCGTCCAGCGCCTTGTCCAGCGTGCCGCACAGCGTGTGCGATACGGCATCGCCCAGCGTGGCGGCGAAATCCTTTGCCGCGTCGCCGATCAGGCTGGCATGGCGGATGCGCGGGAAGAAGGGCCGCAGGCTGGCAATGCCGCCTTCCTTGGCCTTGCCGCCGGCAATCCAGTAGATCGCCTCGAAGGAGGCCAGCGCCTTGGCGGTGGAATCGGCGTTGGTGGCCTTGGAATCGTTGATGCAGGGAATGCCATCCACCACACCGGCGCGCTGCAGGCGGTGCTTCAGGCCGGGGAAAGACGCGATGCCGGCGCGGATCGTGGCAGCATCCAGTCCGGCGGCACGGGCGGCCGCATAGACGCAGGCGATGTTCTGGCCGTTATGGGCGCCGGGCAGGGCCGGAAAATCGAGCGCGAAGACTTCGCGGCCATTGTCGTAGAGCCGGCCATCCACCGCGCTGATCCCGTTCTCGATAATACGTTCGATGGAAACCGGCACGATGGTGCGGCCGGACTTTTCGCGTATCAGGGCGGCATGGATGGCCCGGCAATGACCGTCGTCGACACCGATGACGGCAGTATCGCCGCCGCCCTGGCCTGCGAAGATCCGCGCCTTGATGGCCGCGTAGTTTTCCAGCGTGCCATGGCGGTCGAGGTGATCCGGCGTGATGTTGAGCAGGATCGCGATCTTCGCCTGCCAGCCCGGCGTCAGGTCGATCTGGTAGGACGACATCTCCAGCACATAAACGCCTTCGCCGGCGGCATGGCGCGGCAGGGCCAGAACCGGCGTACCGATATTGCCGCCGAGCGCGATATTCCGGCCGGCGGCGGAGAGCACATGCGCCAGCAAAGCCGTGGTGGTGGATTTGCCATTGGTGCCGGTCACGCCGTAGACCACCGGCTTTACTTCACGCAGCAGCAACTCGATGTCGCCTAGCACCGGCACACCGGCACGATGCGCGTTGGCAACCACCTGATGCGGCACCGGATGGGTCAGCGGCACGCCCGGCGCCAGTGCCAGCCCGGCACAGCCGGCCAGGGCGGCATCGTCCAGCGGCGTGGCCCGGAAACCGGCCGCTTCTGCCGCCGCCCGCGAGGCCTCGTTGTCGTCCCACAGGCGCACCTCCGCACCGCCGGCGACAAGCGCCTGCGCCGTGGCCAGCCCGCTGCGCGCGAGGCCGAACACCGCCCAGGTCTGTCCGCGAGTATGCGTGAGTGCGATCATGCCAGCGTCACCGCAGTTTCAGCGTGGACAGGCCGGCCAGCGCCAGGATCACCGCGATGATCCAGAAGCGGATCACGATGGTCGGCTCCTTCCAACCCTTCTTCTCGAAATGGTGATGCAGCGGCGCCATGCGGAAGACGCGCTTGCCGGTCAGCTTGAAACTGGCCACCTGCACCATCACCGACACGGTTTCCAGCACGAACAGGCCGCCGATAATCGCCAGCACCAGCTCATGCTTCACGATCACGCTGACGGTGCCGAGCGCGCCGCCCAGGCTGAGCGAGCCGGTATCGCCCATGAACACCATCGCCGGCGGGGCGTTGAACCACAGGAAACCGATGCCCGCACCGACCAAAGCGCCGCAGAACACCGCCAGTTCGCCGGCGCCCGCCACGTTGTGGATCTGCAGGTAATTGGCGAACACCACGTTGCCGACCAGGTAGCAGATCAGGCCGAAGCTGGCGGCGGCGATCATCACCGGCACGATGGCGAGGCCATCCAGGCCGTCGGTGAGGTTCACGGCATTCGAAGCGCCGATCATCACGAAGGCAGCGAACGGGATCATGAACCAGCCGAGGTTCAGCAACACATCCTTCAGGAACGGCACGGCCAGGCTGGTATTCAGCGGCGCGGCGGTGATCTGGTTGATCCACACGGCGGCAACGCCGGCGATGATCACCTGCAGGCCGAGTTTCAGCTTGCCTGGTACGCCTTTCGGATTCTGCTTGGTGACCTTCAGATAGTCGTCATAGAAACCGATCAGGCCGAAACCGAAGGTGACCAGCAACACGACCCACACATACCGGTTGGTCAGATCCGCCCACAGCAGCGTACCCGCACCGACGCCCAGCAGGATCAGAAAGCCGCCCATCGTGGGCGTGCCGCGCTTGGTGATGAGGTGGCCTTCCGGGCCATCCTCGCGGATCGGCTGCCCCTTGCCCTGCTTGGCGCGCAGCCAGTTGATCAGCGGCTCGCCGATCACGAAGGCCAGAACCATGCCGGTGAGGATCGCGCCACCGGTGCGGAAGGTGATGTAGCGGAACAGGTTCAGGATGTTGAACTCGTCCGCCAGGGGATACAGCAGGTGATACAGCATTCTACAGGTGTCCTTGTCACCAGCCGTTGGCGGCGCGCGGTTGCGGCGCCGGAGTCAAAAGATCGTCGACGATGAGGCGCATGCGGCTACCCAGCGAACCCTTCACCAGCAGCACATCGCCGCTGCGGATGGCGCGGCGCAGCGGCTGCACCAGTTCGGCGGAATTGGAGGCATGGTGGCCGCGCATCTGCGGCGGCAGGGCATCGTAGAGTCCACGCATCAGCGGCCCGCTGGCGAAAACCAGATCGATCTGCCCGGCCACCAGATCGGCGGCGAGTCCGGCATGCGCGGCCTCGGCATCGGGACCCAGCTCCAGCATGTCGCCCAGCACGGCGATGCGACGGCCACGCGAAGCACCTGGTTTGGCCATGGCCAGCACCGAGAAGGCCGCGCGCATGCTGGGCGGGCTGGCATTGTAGCTGTCGTCGATCAGATCAATGCTGCCGCCGTCGCGCCAGTCGATGGTGTGGCGCTCGCCACGGCCCTTCGGTGCGGTCACGCCGGCCAGCGCCATGCCGGCCTCGGCCAGATCGGCGCCGACCAGTTCGGCAGCAGCCAGCACGGCCAGCGCGTTCAACACCCAATGCCGCCCCGGCGCGCCGATCTTGAAGGTCATCGGGTGGCCGAGGATATCGGCCGCCACGCAGGAGCATGAGGTGTGCGGCGCGTATTTCACCAGTTTGGCCTGCGCCTGCGGATGTTCGCCGAAGCCGATCACTTCGGCTGCGCCCGCCGCCTTCGCAGCGGCAGCGACACGCTCGAAATGCGGGTTGTCGCGGTTCACGATGGCAATCCCGCCCGGTTCCAGGCCGGCAAAGATTTCCGCCTTGGCATCGGCGATGCCCTCGATGCTGTCGAAATTCTCAAGATGCACGCCTTCCACCGCCGTGATGATGGCGATATGCGGTCGCGACAGCAGCGACAGCGGGCGAATCTCGCCGGCATGATTCATGCCCATCTCGATCACGGCGAAGCGGCTGTCGACCGGCATGCGCGCCAGCGTCAGCGGCACGCCCCAGTGATTGTTCAGGTTGCCGGTGGTGGCATGGGTGGCGCCCTGCTCGGCCAGCACATGACGCAGCATTTCCTTGGTCGAAGTCTTGCCGACACTGCCGGTGACGCCGATCACTTTCGCCGCGCAGCGCTGGCGTGCCGCCGCCGCCAGGTCGTTCAGCCCCTGGAAGGTATCCTTGACGCGCAGCAGGTTGGCGCCAGGCTGCAGCGTCTCGGGGTCGCGATCCACCATCGCCGCCGCGGCGCCCTTGGCCAGCGCATCGGCAACGAAGACATGACCGTCGAAATTCGGGCCGTGCAGGGCGATGAAGAGATCGCCGAAGGCGACGCTGCGGCTGTCGATCGAGACGCCGCTTGCGGTCCAGAAGCCGTCGCTGTTGCCATGGGTGGCGGAGGCGGCTTCGGCGGAGGTCCAGAGCGCGAAAGCTTCCATTAATATTTACCCCCGTATGGTGCGCTGCCCGAAGCAGACCCTGCATCCGCCGCAGACACGGCTTCGCGTGCGACAGACAGGTCGTCGAAGGGGCGCGTTTCACCGCCCACGATCTGGCCCTGTTCATGGCCCTTGCCGGCAACCAGCAGCAGATCGCCGCTGTCGAGTTCATTCACGGCGGCGAAGATTGCGGCGCGACGATCACCGATTTCAGTGGCGCCTTTTGCCGCCGCCATGATCGCGGCACGAATGGTTTCCGGCTGTTCGCCGCGCGGATTGTCGTCGGTGACATAAACGCGGTCGGCCAGTCGGGTCGCGATCTCGCCCATCAGCGGACGTTTGCCGCGATCGCGGTCGCCGCCGCAACCAAACACCACGACGAGCCGCTTCGCCGCATGGGGGCGCGCAGCTTTCAGCACGGTTTCCAGTGCATCGGGCGTATGGGCATAATCGACATAGATGCTGGCACCGTTGCCGCGGCGCGCGGCCTGCTGCATGCGGCCCGGCACGCCCTGCAGGCCGGCGAGCGTTTCCCAGGTCGCGGCCGGATGAGCGCCGCAACCGACCACGAGACCATAGGCAGCCAGCACGTTGCCAGCCTGGAAGCCGCCGATCAGCGGCAGATCGACCGAGCGACGCACGCCAAAGACTTCCGCCTCGACATGCAGGCCGCCGGCATGCGGCAAAGCGGAGAGCAGCTTCAGCTCGCTACCCAGCAGGCCGTAGCGGATCAGGCGATGCCCGCGCCGCAGGCAGGCCTCTTCCACCTGCTTGCCGAATTCGCTGTCCATGTTGATAACCGCGGCGCCCTTCTCGGGCAGCAGCGCGTCGAACAGCCGCAGCTTGGCGGCGAAATAGGCTTCGACCGTGGGATGATAATCCATGTGGTCGCGAGTCAGGTTGGTGAAAGCCGCTGCTTCCATCGTCACGCCGTCGAGCCGGAACTGATCGAGACCGTGGCTGGATGCTTCCAGCGCCAGGTGTTCGGCACCAGCCGCCTTTGCCCTGGCCAGCAGTTCATGCAGGCGCACCGGATCGGGCGTGGTATGGGCAACCGGCTCATCCAGGCCATCGCCATGCAGCCCGAGCGTGCCGAGACTGGCGCTCTTCAGGCCGAGACGCTGCCAGATCTGGGCGGTGAAATTGGCCACCGAGGTCTTGCCGTTGGTGCCGGTGACGGCGGCGATATGCCGGGGCTGGGCATTGAAGAAGGCAGCCGCCATCAGCGCCAGGCGGCGGCGCGGATTGGCGTCGGTGACGAAGGCGATCTGGTCGGCGAAGGCCGGATCGACATGATCGCTCAGCACCGCGACCGCACCCTTGGCCCGTGCATCGGGGATGAAGCGGTGGCCATCGGCCTGCGTGCCCTTCAGGGCGGCGAACACATAACCCGGACGCACCGCGCGGCTGTCGGCCGTCAGGCCGGCGACATCGAGCGACGCGGCGCGCGGGTCGAGATTGAGGTCGGCGCAGAGGTCACTGAGACGCAAGTTTCTTCTCCTGCGTCCGGCCGGTGACAGTCACATTCGGGCTATTGAAATTGGGCAGCGGCTGGCCCGGAATGGGCACATACATCGCCTGTTTCAGTGCCGGCGAGGTCTCGTCCACCGGGGGCACGCCCAGCAGCGGCGCGATGCGCCCGATGATGCGCCCGGCGGCCGGTGCTGCGGTCCAGCCCGCGGTGGCGAAACCGTAGGTGCTCTTGTTGCCCTTCGGTTCGTCGATCATCACCTGCACGATGTAGCGCGGGTTATGCATCGGGAAGCCGGCGACGAAGGTGTTGAAGTTGGCCTTCTTGTTGTAGCCGCCGCGCTCGTTCACCTTTTCCGACGAGCCGGTCTTGCCGCCGACCAGATAGCCCTCGACATCGGCCTTCTTGCCGGTGCCGTCCTCCACCACCAGCAGCATCAGCTTGCGCATCACGTCGCTGACATCGCGACGGATCACCTGGCGGCCGGGTGCAGGCAGGCCAGGCGGCCGCTTGATCAGGGTCGGCGGATGCAGCACGCCGCCATTGACGATGGCGGCCGTGGCAGAGGCAAGCTGTAGCGGCGTGACCGACAGGCCGTGACCGAACGAGATCGTCATGGTCTCGACGGTCTTCCAGTTGCGCGGGATGAGCGGCCCGCCCACTTCCGGCAACTCGATGGTCGGCTTGTTGAGCATGCCCATGCGCTGCATGAATTCACGCTGGCGCTCGGGCCCGACATCGACGGCCATCTTGGCCGAACCGATGTTGGAGGAATACATGAAGATTTCCGGCACGCTGAGCCAGCGCTTCTTCGGGTGGTCGTCCTTGATGGTGAAGCGCGAGATCTGGATCGGATGGGTGGCGTCGTAGCCGCCGCTCAGCTTGACGGTGCCGTAATCCAGCGCCATCGCCGTATTCAGCGTCTTCATGGTTGAACCCATTTCATAGACGCCCAGCGTGATGCGGTTGAACCGCGACTCCTTGCTGGCGCTGCCGGGTTCGGCCGGATCGAAATCCGGCAGGCTGACCATGGCGATCACTTCACCGGTATAGACGTCGAGCACGATGCCGCCGCCGCCGATCGCGTTGAAGAATTCGACCGCCTTGGCGATCTCGTCGCGCACCACATGCTGCACGCGGATGTCGATGCTCAGCTCCAGCGGATCGCCGGTGCGCGAAGGATCGCGCAGCTGCTCATCGAAATGCTGCTCGACGCCGGAAATGCCCTTGCCGTCGATATCGGTGTAGCCCAGCACATGCACGGCGAGCGGGCCCTGCGGGTACACGCGGCGCTGCTCGTTGTGGAAATACAGGCCAGGAATGCCGAGGCGATTCACTTCGTATTGCTCGCGCGGCGTGAGCCCGCGCTTGAGCCACACAAAACTCTTGCCCGAGGCCAGCTTGGCCTGCACCTCGCCGGCCGGCAGCTCCGGCAGGGCCTGGGCCAAACGGGTGGCGGCTTCGACCGGGTTCAGCACCTTGCGCGGATCCGCATAAAGCGAAGCGATCTTCAGGTTGGTCGCCAGGATATTGCCGTTGCGGTCGACAATGGGCTGGCGCTCCATCAGCGCGGTCTTGGCGATCAGTTCCGGATTGATCCCGCGCGCCACCACCGGCTCGTTCGCGCCACGCAGCACGGTGAGTTCGACCAGACGGCCAGCCAGCACGATGAAGGCCAGAGAAAACAGCCCGATGCCGATCACCAGGCGGCCCCGGCTGGCCTCCAGCGCCTGCTTGGCCGCACCCTCCAGGCGCACCAGCCCCGGATTACCGGGAATGTCGGCCGGCGTGCAGGGCGGTTTCGCTTTCGGCTGGCGGCGGAACAGCGCCATTACTGGGCCCTCCGCTTATCATTGACCGGACGCTGCATGGCACCGAGTACGGCGGCCACCTCGGCATCGAAATTCGCGGCAGGCGCAGCGGCAGGCGCCGCCTCGGGCTTGGCGGCGACCTGCAGCGAGGGGATAACCGGCGCCGGCGCAGGAATGGCTGCAACCGGTTGAGCCGGCGGAGTGCCGGGCACAGCGGCCATCGGCTGGCCATGCTCCTGGCCGCGATCCTGACGCCAGGGCAGAGCATCGATGGCGATGATGTCGCGCGCCGTGGCGGCGCGCATTTCCAGCAGACGCTGGGCCTTGTCCTGCAGGTATTCCGGCCGGCTGAGGTAACTCCATTCGGCTTGCAACACACCGATAGTCTCACGCTCCTGGCTGAGCGCGCGATTCATCTCGATCAGTTCTTCTTCCAGCCGCTGCACCTCGTAAGACAGCTGGTAGAGGCCGAAGGACACAACGGCGAGCAGCAGCAGGGCGATAATCGAAAGGCCGCGGCTCATGCTGCCTCCCGCATGTCGTCGTCAGGCCAGGCCGGCGCGGCCGTGCGTTTGGCGGCACGCAGCTTGGCCGAACGGGCGCGCGGATTGCCGGTGATTTCGGCTTCGCCGGCGGCCAGCGCGCCCTTGTGCAGCGGCGTGAAGGACGGCGCCCGCGCCTCGGTGGCTGCCTGGGGCAGATGGCGGGACGCACCGGCCTGTTTGCCGCTGCGGCGATCGAGGAAGCGCTTCACCACCCGGTCTTCCAGCGAATGGAACGACACCACGGCCAGACGGCCTTCGGGCTTCAGCAGCGTCTCGGCCGCCAAAAGGCCGCGCCTCAATTCGCCCAGTTCGTCGTTCACCACGATGCGCAACGCCTGGAATGTGCGGGTGGCCGGATGGATGCCGGGTACGGACCGCACCACGCGGGCGACGATCTCGGCCAGCTGGCGCGTGCGGGTGATCGGGGCCTCGGCGCGGGCGGCGACGATGGCGCGCGCCACGGCGCGGGCGCGGCGCTCCTCGCCGTAGAGGAAGATGATGTCGGCGAGTTCGGCTTCGTCGCGGCCGTTCACGATATCGGCGGCGGTCTCACCCGTGGCGCCCATGCGCATGTCGAGCGGACCGTCCTGCTGGAAGGAGAAGCCGCGCTCGGCCTGGTCGAGCTGCATGGAAGACACGCCGATATCCAGCGCCACGCCATCCACGGCTGTTACGCCGATACCGGCGAGCAGGTCGGCCATGTCGCCGAAGCAGCCCTCCAGCAGACGGAAACGGTCGGGATATTGTGCGCTGAGCCGGTCGGCATGGACGCGGACGCGCGGGTCGCGGTCGATGCCGATCACCTGGCACTCCGCCGTCGCCAACAGGGCTGAACTGTAACCACCCGCACCGAACGTACCGTCCACCACCAAGTCGCCGGCACGAGGATTGAGCGCCGCGACCACTTCCGCACACATCACCGAAAGATGCGCTGTGCTTGCGGCTTTTTCGTGGCCGGTTTTCGTGGCGGTGCGGGAACGATCCGCCGCGCTCAAGGCTTACCCTCCCCGCGCAAATAGGCGGCGGCCTTGGCCCGCGCCTCGGCGGCGCGGGCATCCCAGGCCTTGGGCTCCCATATCTGGAAGGAATGGCGACGGCCGACGAACACCGCCTCGCCCGGCGCGGCCAGGCCGGCGTGATCCAGGAATTGCGGCCCGAGCTGGATGCGGCCTTCCTGGTCGAGATTCAGTTCGCTGAGGAACGGCAGCAGGCCGTCGATCAGCATTTCGCGCTCGGGATGCAGGTCCGGCAGTTCATCGATGCGGCGATTGACGCCGTCGAGATAGTCACGGCCGCCCGCCACCAGGGCCGGCGCGGCGATATCGGGGCCCAGGATCAGGCCGCCTTCGGGCTGCTTGCGGGACAACAGGGCGCGATACGGCGCCGGAACGGACACTCGTCCCTTCGCGTCGATCCGGTTCCGAAAGGTTGAGAGGAAGAATTCCACTCAGCCGCCCCCAAGCTCCCTCCCCGGCCGTACACCCCCCTTGGGTGGTCATAGCCTGGGATAAGATGGGATAACATGGGCCTATATGGGCGTCAATGGATTTTAACGGTTTGTAATGGCGATTCCTGCCAATGATCACCGATACTTGCACTGAGTTCGATCCTATTAAATACCATATATGTTCGCTTAATATTCCCGCGATCTTTGCTTGTCTCCCGTCGCCGGTCCGTTTACACATCGAGGCAGGGAGCCACCGGCAGGCAATGACCCTTTGTTGCCGCCACACAACCCAAAGAAAGCCTAGATGCGGGCAATTCTCTTTTTATGTGTGACGCTGCTAGCCACCTTGGCAGTCTCCGACAGCGCCATGGCCCAGGGGGCGGTGAACGAGTTTCTGCCCCGCGACGTTCCGGCACTGAAGCGCTTCGCCATCGTCGCCAGCACCGCCAACAACCAGTGCTTCACCGCCCAGTTGGTGAACAACGATCCCAAGCGGATCCGCGCCGCCGCCCTGCTCTCGCCCTGCGAATTCAATATCGACAACCAGAGCCAGGGCTTTTTCATCAGCCGACCGCTACAGCCCGGCGGCTACCAGGTCTTCTTCGCCGCCAATCCCGCCTACTGCCTGGCCATGGAACCGCGCAGCCAGTTGCTGGTGGTGTCGGCCTGTGCATTGAACACTGCGATGCTCGAGCAACTGCCGCAATTGTGGGACATCAAGGGCGGCGGTCTGTCGCTGAGAGGGACCGACGGCAAGAAATGGTGCCTCGACACCCGGGCCAAGCAGGGTTTCTCGGCGATCTTCGAGCCGCATTTCACCGAATGCCCGGAACAGATTCCGGATGCCTTCCTGCTGCGCGTGAATCGTTAGACAGTCGAAGCCGGCAAAGAATTCGGAAAAAGCGCCAGACGGCCTGTAAGCCGGGTTCTGTCCCCCTACTCGCGTAGGATGGACGGCCATTCCTCTGGGATGCCCGTTGCCGGACACCTCGCGCGACCGACCCGGATGGCGAGCCGAAAACTGCCCCGCAGGCTCACGCCTGCTGCCATCCCTATTTGGTCTTGCTCCCGGTGGGGTTTGCCGTGCCGCTTCCGTTACCGGTCGCGCGGTGCGCTCTTACCGCACCCTTTCACCCTTACCATGAGATCCGGAGATGTCATGGCGGTCTGCTCTCTGTGGCACTGTCCCTGGGGTCGCCCCCGCCGGGCGTTACCCGGCACCGTGTTTCCGTGGAGCCCGGACTTTCCTCGACATCTTGCCCAAAAAGGCGGATGCCGCGGCCGTCCAGCCGTCTGGCACGGCGCAGAGGTAGGCTCAGCCAACCCCGCCGTCAAGGCGAAAGCGCGTCAGGCGTTCTTTTCCGAACAGGAACGCCGCATGCTGACCTGGGTCGAGATGTGATGGATAAGGCTGGTGGTTTCCGGATCGCTGACCCCGTCCACCTGGGATTGCCGGTAATGCCGCTGGAACGCCCGCACCACGGCCTCGGTGAGCGGGTCGTAGACGCCGCTGCCCTCGATGCCATAGCCGATGCGGTCCAGCGCCACCTGTAATTCCAGCACGGCGCCGCCACGATCGCCGGGCTGCAGGGCCGGCGCATGCTGCGACACGGTGAAATCCCAGGCCGGCCAGCGCCCGAAGCCGGCGACCGCGAGGCGATGCCAGGGGAACAGCTCGCCCGGATCCTCCTTGCGCTGGGGCGCGATGTCGGAATGGCCAACATAATTGCCCGGCATCACCTCGTGCCGGGCAGCGATATCGCGCAGCAGTTCGAGCAGGGCGTCAATTTGCACGGTCGGGAATTCGCGATAACCGAATTCATGACCGGGATTGACCAGTTCGATGCCGATCGAACGCGCATTCACGTCGCGCACGCCGCGCCAGAACGACACGCCGGCATGCCAGGCGCGCTTGTCTTCCGGCACGAGACGGTAGGTCGT
This sequence comes from Ferrovibrio sp., assembly GCA_046294345.1. Taxonomy (GTDB): domain Bacteria; phylum Pseudomonadota; class Alphaproteobacteria; order Ferrovibrionales; family Ferrovibrionaceae; genus Ferrovibrio. The sequence goes on along the minus strand of JBKBJT010000008.1, from coordinate 26,273 downwards.
GCCGTCTTCGTCGATCATGTAATGGGCGCTCACCTTGGCCTCGGGATCGCTCAGCCGCTGCAATGCGACCGCCGCGCTCGGCATCCCGGTGTAATGCAGAACAACCATGTTGACCGGGCGCCGCCCCGTGCGCTCATCGAAATTTGGTGAAGGATGATCGATCAGACGCATAACCAGATTACTCGCCCGCTATCTTGCCAATGGCCTTGTCAGGCGCTTCCGCCGGGGTCAGGCCGCGCGCTTCCGCGACCTTGGCTTCGCGCAATGTCACGATCAGAACACCGGCTATGGTCATGGCCGATCCGATCAGCACACGAAAGCTCAGGCTCTCGCCAAGGAAGACTATGCCGGAAACGATGCCGAGGATCGGCGCCAGCGTGAAACCGGGATTGACGACGCTGACCGGATAGCGCCGCAGCAGGAAGTATGCGCCGCCATGACCGACCAGCGAAACGCCCAGCACCGCATAGCCCACAGTGGCCCAGCCCACCCAGTCGGCTTCCAGCGCGCTCTGCACCTGGCCGCTTTCGGCCACGAAGGAAATCAGCAGCAGGCTCGGCGCGCTGACCATGCCAACCCAGGCCTGCATGGAGAAGGTATCGACATCGCGGATCCGGCGCACCAGGATCTGACCGTACGACATCGCCAGCACGCTGCCGATGCAGAACAGGATGGCGCCCTGGTACCCCATCACTTTCGGATCGAAACTGATCACCATGGTGCCCAGGAAAGCCAGCGCGATGCCGGCGCCACGTTTCCAGCGCACCCGTTCGCCCAGCATGGCCCAGGCCATCAGGGTTGAGATCGGCACCCCCAGCTGGACCACCACCGCCACCACCGCCACATCGTCGGCCAGGGCAATGCCGTTGAACATCAGCGCGAAATGCAGGGTGCCCATGAACAGCGCGGCCGGCAGGACCAGGTGCATCTGCCCCTTCTGCCACTTCAGCCACGGCGCCATCAGCAGGGCGAGTCCCAGGAAGCGCAATCCGGTGAAGAAGACAGGCGGGAACTGCGACACCGCGATCTTCGAGGCGACGAAATTATAGCCCCAGATGGCGCATATCAGCAGCATCAGGGCAAGGTGCTGGGGCTTCATGGGCGGGGACCCTAGCAAACCCGGCCGGTCAGGGGCTACGCTTCTTTCCCGTATGGGTATGCATCGGATGCAGGGCGGGTATGCGCAAGCCCCGCAAACGGCAGAGATTGCCCGCTTTCAGAGCAGCCGGGACCAGCAAACAGGCAAGGCCATGACCAAACCAAAGACCCGTCGCGCAGGTAGCAGAACCGTCACGGCAAAGCCCGCTTCCCCGCGGCGGCCCATCGTCTCCTCGGCTCATCTGGCCAGCGAAAAGCTGACCGCCCTGAGCGAGTTCGAATTCGCCCTGATGATGAGCGGCAACGCCTTCGCGCGCTGGATCGTGCGCTGCATGACGGCGGCTGGGCAGCCCGACCTGGCCGCGCTGGACGTCATGGTCCTGCACAGCATCAATCACCGCGACCGCCCCAAACGGCTGGCCGATCTCTGCCTCGTGCTGAATGTGGAGGACAGCCACACGGTGAATTACGGCCTCAAGAAGATGGTGCGCCTGGGCCTGGTCAGCGGCGAGCGACGCGGCAAGGAGATCTTCTATTCCACCACCGCCAAGGGCCGGACGCTGTGCCTGGAATACCGCAAGATCCGCGAGGAACTGCTGGGCGAGGCCTATGCCCTGATCGGCCAGCCCCAGATGGGACAGGCCCAGATGGGAGAAGGCCAAGCCGACCTGTCGCGCATCGCCGAACTGATGCGAATCCTGTCCGGGATGTACGACCAGGCCGCCCGCGCCGCCGCCTCGCTGTGATCCGGGCGCCGGAGCGGTCCTTCAACGTTGACAATTTATCAACGTTTTGTAACCGTGCAGGCCCGTTCTAATCTCGGCCAAGCCTTCCGGAGCCCAGCATGAGCCAGCCCTCGACCGCCCCCGCCTCCACCACCGGCCAGTGGGAATTCTGGATCGACCGCGGCGGCACCTTCACCGACATCGTCGGCCGCAAGCCCGATGGCGGCATCGTCACCCACAAGCTGCTGTCGGAGAATCCGGAACGCTACAAGGATGCCGCCGTGCAGGGCATCCGCGACCTGCTGGGCCTGAAGGCCGGCGATCCGCTGCCCAAGGGCAAGATCGCGGCCGTGAAGATGGGCACCACGGTGGCCACCAACGCGCTGCTGGAGCGCAAGGGCGACCGCGTTTTGCTGCTGGTGAGCGAAGGTTTCGCCGACCAGCTCCGCATCGGTTATCAGACCCGCCCCAAGCTGTTCGCGTTGCATATCGTGCTGCCCGAGATGCTGTACGAGCGGGTGGTGGAAGTGCCTGAGCGCGTGCGCAACGATGGCAGTATTGAGACGCCGCTGGATCTGGCCGCTGCTGAAAAGGCATTGAAGGCTGCCTATGCCGATGGCATCCGCAGCGTGGCGATCCTGTTCATGCATGGCTACCGCTACACCGCCCATGAGGCGAAAGTGGCCGAGCTGGCGCGCCAGCTGGGTTTCACCCAGGTCTCGGCCAGCCACCAGGTCTCGCCGCTGATCAAATTCGTCAGCCGTGGCGATACCACCGTGGTGGATGCCTATGTCTCGCCGATCCTGCGCCGTTACGTGAACCAGGTGGCCGATGAGCTGGATGCCGCCAATACAGCCTTGCGGCTGATGTTCATGCAGTCGAATGGCGGCCTGGCCGATGCGCATTTCTTCCAGGGCAAGGACAGTATCCTGTCCGGCCCGGCCGGTGGCGTGGTCGGCCTGGTCGAAACCTCGACGCGGGCGGGCTTTGAGAAGGTGATCGGCTTCGACATGGGCGGCACATCGACCGATGTCAGTCATTATGCCGGCGAATACGAACGCGCGTTTGAGACGATGGTGGCCGGCGTGCGCATGCGCGCGCCAATGATGATGATCAACACGGTGGCGGCCGGCGGCGGCTCGATCCTGCATTTCGACGGTGCGCGTTATCGCGTCGGGCCTGACTCGGCCGGCGCCAATCCCGGCCCGGCCTGCTATCGCCGCGGCGGACCGCTGGCCGTAACCGACTGCAACGTGGTGCTGGGCAAGCTGCAGCCCGATTTCTTCCCCGCCGTCTTCGGCCCCAATGGCGACCAGCCGCTGGATGCCGAGGTAGTGAAACGGAAATTCACCGAGCTGCAGGCGCGCGTGAAAGCCGAAAGCGGCGATACGCGCAGCATCGAGGAGATGGCGGAAGGCTTCCTCGCCATCGCCGTCGAGAACATGGCCAACGCGATCAAAAAGATTTCGGTGGCGCGTGGCTATGACGTGACCAAATACGTGCTGTCCAGCTTCGGCGGCGCCGGCGGCCAGCATGCCTGCCTGGTGGCCGATGCGCTGGGCATGACGGAAGTGCTGCTACATCCGCTGGCCGGTGTGCTGTCGGCCTATGGCATGGGCCTGGCCGACCAGCGTGTGCTGAAGGAGAAATCGGCCGAGGTGACGCTGGAGCCCGCCGCCCTGCCCGGCCTGGCCAAGGAACTCGACACGCTGGCGGAAGAATCGCGCAACGACATGCTGAAACAGGGCGTGGCGGCCGAGAAGATCACGGTGATCCGCAAGCTGCATGTGCGCTATGGCGGTTCGGACTCTGCCCTTGAGGTCGAATTCGGCGACATGGCAGCGATCAAGAACGCCTTCGAGGCGGCGCATCGCCAGCGCTTCGGCTTCATCAGCCCGGAGAAGGCATTGATTGCCGCCTCCGTCGCCGTCGAGGTGGTGGGTCAGGGCGAACGTGCGCCGGATGCCGTGGAGGCGATCACCGATCCGCGTCCGCAGACTGAGATCCCCACACTGGCCAGCCGCAAGGCCTATATGGCCGGCGCCTGGCGCGACACCCCGGTTTACGACCGCGCCGCCCTGCGGCCGGGCGAAACGATCAAGGGCCCGGCCATCGTGATCGAGCCGACCAGCACCATCGTGCTCGAACCCGGCTGGCAGGCCCGCCTGACCGAACGCCGCGACCTGGTGCTGAAGCGCATCGAGGCCCTGCCCACCCGCAAGGCGATCGGCACCGATGTCGATCCGGTGATGCTGGAGATTTTCAACAACCTGTTCATGTCGATCGCCGAGCAGATGGGTTCCGTGCTGGAAAAGACCGCCTATTCGGTGAATATCAAGGAACGGCTGGATTTCTCCTGCGCCATCTTCGATCTCGACGGCGAGCTGATCGCCAACGCGCCGCACATGCCGGTGCATCTGGGGTCGATGTCGGAAAGCATCAAGACCATCATGCGCAAACGCGCCGGCCAGATGAAGCCGGGCGATGTGTACATGCTGAACGCCCCTTACGCCGGCGGCACGCACCTGCCCGACGTCACCGTCATCACCCCGGTTTTCGACAAGGCCGGCAAGGACGTATTGTTCTATCTGGGCAGCCGCGGCCATCACGCCGATATCGGCGGCACCACGCCGGGGTCGATGCCGCCGGATTCCAAGACCGTGGAAGACGAGGGCGTGCTGCTCGATAACGTGCTGCTGGTGGATGGCGGAAAGTTCCTGGAAGCCGAAACCATCGCCATCCTGAAATCGGGCAAGTATCCCTCACGCAATCCGGCGCAGAACATCGCCGACCTGAAGGCGCAGATCGCCTCCTGCGAGAAGGGCGCGCAGGAGCTGCGCAAGATGGTGGACCAGTTCGGCCTGGATGTCGTGCGCGCCTATATGCGCCATGTGCAGGATAATGCCGAGGAATCCGTGCGCCGGGTGATCAGCCGCCTGAAGGATGGCGAATTCACCTACCCGATGGACGACGGCTATGAGATCAAGGTGAAGGTGACGGTCAACCACAAGGATCGCACCGCCAGGATCGACTTCACCGGCACATCCGGCCAGCATCCGACCAACTACAATGCGCCCAAGGCCGTCTGCGTGGCCGCCGTGCTGTATGCCTTCCGCTGCCTGGTGGACGCCGACATTCCGCTGAATGGCGGCTGTCTCAAGCCGCTGGAGATCATCATCCCCGAAGGCTCGATGCTCGATCCGGTCTATCCGGCCGCCACGGTGGCCGGCAATGTCGAGACCAGCCAGTGCATCACCGACACGATGTTCGGCGCGCTGGGCGTGATGGCCGCGGCCCAGGGCACGATGAACAACTTCACCTTCGGCAACAACGACTACCAGTATTACGAAACGATCTGCGGCGGCAGCGGCGCCGGGCCGGATTTCGACGGCTGCGATGCCGTGCATACCCACATGACCAACGCGCGCCTGACCGATCCGGAAGTGCTGGAATTCCGCTTCCCCGTACTGCTGGAATCTTTCCGCATCCGGCGCGGCTCGGGCGGCAAGGGCCGGCACAAGGGCGGCGACGGGACCATCCGCCGCATGCGCTTCCTCACCGACATGGTGGCCACGCTACTCTCATCCCATCGCACGGTGCCGCCCTTCGGCCTGGAAGGCGGCGGCAATGGCGAGACCGGCCGGCAATGGGTGGAGCGCGCCGCCACCGGCACGAAGGAGCCGATGGAAGGCCGCTGCTCGACGCCGATGAAGCCGGGCGACGTCTTCGTGATCTCCACGCCTTCGGGCGGCGGCTTCGGCAGGGCGGATGGGCAGAAGCAGGCGGCGGAGTGATCCGCCGCTCGCCTTGCGGCTTCAGGGGAGGTGCAGCAGGACCGGCAGCCAGCCGGCCTCCTGCAGCAGTTCGATGCCTTCCAGCAGCGGGATCGCCAGCAGAAACCACAGGGCGTCGCGGAAGGTGACCAGCACCAGCCGGGGATGGATCATCACCTCGGGCGCATCGCGCCAGGCCGAAAAACGCGGGCCCCAGCGCGGCACCGCCGCCGCATAGGCGTTGAATTCGGCCGGGAAGCGGTCGCGCAGGAAGGCCTCTTCCTGCGCGATCACGACGGAAAACAGCGCGAAGACGAACAGGCCGAGCACCAGCCCGGTGATCAGGCTGCCGGCCTGGAAACCCACGCCGGCGCCGCCCAGCACCGAGAAAAGATACAGCGGGTTGCGACTCATGGAGTATGGCCCCTGCTGCACCAGGATCTGCTTCTTGCGGCCGCCGATATACAGCGAACACCAGGTACGCCCCAAGATGCAGGCCAGAATCAGGGCATAACCCGCCCATTCAAACCCTTCATGCACCATCGTGTCGGGCAGCCAAACGGACTGCGTGAAGAGCAGAACGAACAGCAGCAGCACGCCGCTGCCGACCGCGAACTGCTTCCGGCGGCGCTGGACGCGGCTGAGGTTATCGTGCTGGCCGGCGTTGTCCGGCACGGCCGACGCCATGACGGCCTGGGGCTGGCTCATGGGAATGCTCCAATGTTTGATCCAGCATACATGGAAACCATTGCCGTTCCGCGATCAGGCCTGCGGCGCGTTGCCGCAATGACATGCCAACGGGGCATGGGATGGGCTGGTGGCATGGCGGATGGGCCGAAGTGATATCAATGATATCACTGATATCATTTCGACCCTTTTGCGTCGGTTTTCGACGCGTTTGAGCCTTTCCGAACAGTTTCCGGCGAAAGCCGCCGTTTGCCGTCTCACCCGCTCCGTTTTCCATCAAATTGCGTCGTTTTTCAGGATTTTCGCCGGCCGGTCTCAAAGCGGCTGGACAGGCCACAATGGAACATATATGGAACTTTACCCGCCCTGATCAACCCGGATCGAGTGATGGCCGATGCCCTGAAGGATTTCTACAACGCCACCGTCGTGGGAGGCATCGCCGAGCGGGTGGCTGCGGCGCATCCCGCCTTCCCGGCCGACCGTTTCCGCAAGGAGGTGATGGCCGCCCTGCCGCCGCTGTCGCTGATGCAGCGGGCGCGGGCCATCGCTAATGCCCTGCACCATCACCTGCCGTCGTATTATCCCGACGCGCTGGAGATTCTGTTGAACAGCCTCGGCCCCGATGACAGCAGGGGCGGCATCGACGGCATGGGCGGCTTCCGCCACCTGCCGCTGCTGAATTTCGTCGGCGCCTACGGGCTGGAGCATCCCGAGCTGTCGCTGAACGCCCTGCACGACATGACCAAACATTTCAGCGCGGAATTCGATATACGGTATTTCGTCGAGCGGCATTACGACCTGACCATGGCGGCCGTACGAAGCTGGACCAGTGATCCGCACTGGGCGGTGCGCCGGTTGTGTTCGGAGGGGCTGCGGCCGCGCCTGCCCTGGGGCCTGCGCCTGAAGCGTTTCATCGCCGACCCCGCGCCTGTGCTGGACATCATTGAGGATTTGCGCGCCGATCCGCATGACTCCGTGCGGCGTTCGGTGGCCAACAACCTGAACGACATCGCCAAGGACAATCCGGACGTCGTGATCGCCACCATGCAGCGCTGGCAGGCCGAGGATCGCGACGGCACGGCCGACGCCGTGCGCCACGGCCTGCGCACGCTGGTGAAAAAAGGCGACCGCCGGGCACTGACACTGCTGGGTTTCGATCACAGGGCGCCGGTCACGGCGCTGGATTTCGCCATCGCCAGATCGCGCTATCGCGTGGGCGACCGGCTGGCCTTCCATATCAGCCTGCGCCATGACGGCAAGAAGCCGGCGAAGCTGTCAGTGGATTATGCCATCCACTGGCGCAATGCTCGCGGCGGATGGCAGGCCAAGGTGTTCAAGCTGGCCAAGCCGCAGCTGGGCCCCGGCGAAACCGTAATGCTGGAAAAGGCTCATTCCCTGAAGCCCATCACCACCCGCCGCTATTATGCCGGCGAGCACAAGGTGGAAATCCTGGTGAACGGGCAGAGCGTGGCGGACGGGAAATTCGACCTCGCCCTGTAAACCTCAGGCCGTCACGCGCGGCAGACCCAGACCCTTGGCGATCTGCAGCGCGGCCTCGGCCGGCTTGAGCTTGGCGGTATCGATGGTCAGGTCGGCCTTGGGCATATGGGCGGTGCTGAAAACATTGGCCGCTTCCAGCTTCTCGTATTCCTCGTGCGAGGTGAGTTTCCCGGTATTGCGGCGCGACTTGTTGTCGATCCGGCGGTAGACCTCCTTCATCGGGCAGGTCAGCTCGACGAAATGCACTCGGCTGCCGGCGCCGGCAATGGTGTCGATGGCACGGTCGACGAAATTCTTCCGCACGGTGGTTTCGGGGGCGAAGGTGAAGATCAGGCCGGGCAGCCTGGCCTTGGCGGCCTGCTCGAAGACGGACAGCCAGATTTTTTCGCGCAATTCCACAAATGGCGGGCTGCCGAACTCGAAGACCGGCAACAGCAGGTCCACCGTCATGTGGTTATGAAACAGCTTGTAGCCGGTCAGCGCCGCCAGTTCGCGGGCGACGGTGAGTTTGCCGGTGGCCGGCTTGCCGTAGATGAATACCAGTTTCATGGCCCTGTCATGCTTCGCTCTTGGCTGCCGCGTCCTGCCTGGCTGCGGCGCCGCAATCTTGCCACAAGACTCTGCAAAATCGGAACCCTTCGAATATGAGGGGGATTGTCCTGGTCCGTGGTTCGGGAATCATTGCTCTGATCCTCGCCTTCGCCGCCAGCGATGCGGGCGCGCAGACCGTCCTGCCCGATTGTCCGCTTTTCATCAACGCGGCGGCACCGGTCTATTGCAGTGTCGAGCCGACATTGCCCCCGCCAATACCCGACCTGCTCCTGTCCGACCCGGTTCTGGCCGAGGCCTTTTCGCCGCTGAGCTTCGATCCCGATGCTGGCCTGCGTCTTCTGACCCGCCGTCCGATTTTCGGCCCCGGCGATATCGCGCGGCTGGCCAACCCGCAGCCTTTCTACAATCGCGATCCCGATGGCGACCTGAAACTGCGTATTTACAGCGAGGAACTGGGCGCCCCACGACCCGGCGAAATCACCGCCGATTACGACCTGCCGTTTTTCGACGGCCTGCAGCTTACCAATGCCAGCGCACTGAGCGAAACCGGGAATGGCGATGATACCGACATGACGTCATTCAACAGCCGCTTCGGGCTGGCCTATGAGGAATACGGTGTCCGATTCAGGGTCAACCCCGCCGCCGCGGTCAACTGGGGCGAACTGGCCGGCAGCGCCAGCCGCCGGGTCGGGATCGACAACCAGATCTCCACCACGCTGGCACGGGACCTGACCCTGACACTGTCGTCCGGCTATGACGCGCAGTTCCATCCCGGCAACCCGAGCGCCGACAACAGCACCGAGCGCCACCGCATCGCACTGGCCCGGCACTTCGCCAGCGGCTGGCGCCTCGGCACCTCGGTGCAGCGGCGCACCGAATACGGTTATCAGCAGGAAAAAGACCTCAATATCCTCGGCCTGATGGTCGGTGTGCCGTTGGGCGAAGACCTCGCGCTGACCGCCAGCCATGAATTCGGCCTGACCGAGAAGCGTGATTTCAGCACCGACCGCGCCCTGCCGATTACCGGCAACCGCCAGAGCCTGGACCTGCAGCTGCACTGGACGCCGGCGGCGCTGGCCAGCCGCGCCATGACCCTGATGGCCGGCTACAGCCTGAGCCAGGAAGCCACCGACGGCGTGGCCGATCCCTACCTGACCCAGGCGCGGATCAATCTGGCGATGAAGTTCTGAGCTTTCGGCCTTGCCCAAAGAAGTGAAACATGTTTCACTTCTTTGCAGGAGGAGATCCTGGCATGGCCTATCGCCGCACCGAGACCGTGGTGGCACGCCTGGCGGAGACGCGGGAGCGCATCGTTGCGGCCGCGCTGAAGCTGGTGGCGAAGGAAGGCTATGGCGGCGCCGGGATTCCGGCGATTGCCGCCGAGGCAGGCCTGAGCACCGGGGCGCTGTATCGCTATTTCCCCTCCAAGGCCGAATTGTTCGATGAAGTGTTCCGTCGCGGCTCGCAGCGCGAGATCGATGTCTGCGCCGAAGCGGCAGGCCAGCCCGGCCCGGCACGCCAGCGGCTGGCCCGCGTGGTGGAGGTGTTCGCCCGGCGCGCCCTGAAAGGCCGCCGGCTGGCCTGGGCCCTGCTGGCCGAGCCGGTCGATCCGCTGATCGAGGCCGAACGCCTGCGCTATCGCCTGCCTTATCGCGACATCTTCATCGGCATCATCGAGGATGGCATGCGTGCGGGCGAGATCGCCGAGCAGGATGCGCTGCTGACCGCTTCGGCCATCGTCGGCGCGCTGAATGAGGCCCTGATCGGCCCGCTGGCGCCGCAGGCGAAGAAGACCGACCAGGAGAAACTGATCAACGGCCTGGCGCTGTTCTGCGTGCAGGCCCTGGGACCGATGCCGGGCCGCAAACTATAAAAAGGAAGGAAACGCCATGACCGCCGCCTACGAGACCCACGAGGTGCTGAACCAGCCGCCTGCGCTGGAGAACTACAACCTTTTCACCAGCGACCGCGCGCTGATGGAAGCGGCCGAACGCGACGGCGCCGCCTGGGCCAAGGATCGTCTGACGGTTTACGGCAGCCGGCTGGGCGATGCCGAGACCATCGAGATGGGTCGGCTGGCGCATAAGTTTCCGCCGCAGCTGAAACTGTTCGACCGCTTTGGCCATCGCCGCGACGAGGTGGAATTCCATCCCGCCTGGCACGGCATCATGAGCCTGATCATCGGCGAGGGCCTGCATTCCGCGCCCTGGGCCGAGCCCAAGCCCGGCGCCCATGTGGCGCGCGCGGCCGCCTATATCATGCATGCGCAGATCGAACCGGGCAGCCAATGCCCCACCACGATGACCTATGGCTGCGTGCCGGCGATCAAGCGCGATGCGGCGATTGCCGCCGAATGGCTGCCCAAGATCTATTCGCGGCAATACGACCCGGCCAACAGACCGGTGGCGCAGAAGACCAACGCCCTGATCGGCATGGGCATGACCGAGAAACAGGGCGGCTCGGATGTGCGCGCCAACACCACCAAGGCGACGCCGGTCGGTGCCGGCGGACCGGGCGCGGAATACATCATCAGCGGACATAAATGGTTTTTCTCCTGCCCACAGATCGACGCCCATCTGGTGCTGGCGCAGTCGCCGGGGGGATTAAGCTGCTTCTTCGTGCCGCGCTGGCTGCCCGACGGATCGAAGAATGCCATCCATATCCAGCGCCTGAAGGAAAAGGTCGGCAACAAATCGAATGCCTCGTCGGAGGTGGAATTCCACAATGCCCATGGCTGGCTGCTGGGCGAGGAAGGCCGCGGCGTGCCCACCATCATTGAGATGGGCACCTATACGCGGCTGGACTGCGCATTGGGTTCGGCCGGCCTGCTGCGTGGCGCGGTTGCCCAGGCGCTGCATCACGTGTTCCACCGCCGCGCCTTCCAGCGCCACCTGATCGACCAGCCGCTGATGACCAACGTGGTGGCCGACCTGGCGGTGGAATCGGAAGCCGCGACAGCCTTGGCCATGCGGCTGGCCCGCGCGTTTGATCGCGCCGAACATGATGCGCAGGAAGCCGCCTTCCGTCGCCTGTGCACACCGGCGGTGAAATACTGGGTGTGCAAGCGCGCACCCAATGCCGTGGTGGAGGCGATGGAGGTGCATGGCGGCAACGGCTATGTCGACGAGGGGCCGCTTGGCATGCTGTACAAGGAAATCCCGCTCAACTCGATCTGGGAAGGTTCGGGCAACGTGATGTGCCTGGACGTGCTGCGCGCCCTGCAGAAGAACCAAGACGGGCTGGACGCCTATTTCGCCGAGCTGAATTCAGCCCGCGGCGGCGACCGCCGGCTGGACGCGGCCATCGCCGGCGTGCAGGCCGAGTTCGCCGACCTGCAGGAGATCGAGCATCGCGCGCGGCGCGTGGTGGAAAAGATGATGGTGACCCTGCAGGCCGCCCTGCTGGTGCAGCATTCGACGCCTGCCGTGGCCGATGCCTTCTGCGCCAGCCGCCTGGGCGGCGACTGGGGTCAGGCTTTCGGCACCCTGCCCAAGGGTGTGGATGCACGCGCCATCGCCGAGCGGGCCAGGCCAGTTTGATTTGATTCAGGCCCCGCCGTCGCCGGGCATGCGCACCTTGAGCGCGCGCGGCGCCACGCTGTAGCTGATCGGGCCGGGCAGCATTTCCACTTCGCCGTCGCTGGCCACCGGCTTCACGCGGTCGAAGCCGATGCGCAGGTTGTGCGCCTTGATCATTTCGAGCGCCGGATCGCCCTCCAGCGTGCCGAGAAAAAGCCGCGCCAGCTGGCCGGCGGAGCCGAGCCAGCGCTTCTCGTGGCTGACATACACGGTGAGTTCGCCGCTCTGCAGGTCGGGCCGGCCGAACAGGCGGGCGGTGCGGAATTCGTATTCCCCCACCGCCACCACGATGGCCGGCGAGACGATCTCTCGGGTCTGTCCGCGATAGTCCAGGGTGATTTCCATCAGTCGATGGCGCCGCAGGGCGCGCCAGGCCGATTTCACCATTGCCGGCCATTTGGCCAGGCCGAACAGGCGGCGGCGGCGTTCGCGGTCGACGATCATCTCGGGATAAAGACCAAGCGCCGATTTGTTGAGGAAGATGCCGTGGTTGACCCGGCCGACATCGATGGCAACGATGTCGGCCCGCGCCAGGGCCCGCACCGCCGCATCCACCTCCAGCGGAATGTTCAGGTCGCGCGCCAGCAGGTTCATGGTGCCAAGCGGCAGCACGCCCAGCACGCCATCGCGCCGCTGCATCAGTTCGGCGGCCGACCGCAGCGTGCCGTCGCCGCCGCCGACCCAGATTTCGTCGCTGTTTTCCGCCGCCTGGACCAGAGCCTGGGGCAGCTGCTTCGGCGGCACCACCTGCACATCGACAGCGCCCAGTCCGGCGCTGGCGGCAGAAGCCGCAATCAAGTCATGCAGCGCTTCGGCACCATGCTGGCGCGCCGTGCCCGAAGCCGCATTGATCACCACCGACAGCATTTCTACCAGGGCAGCATGGTGGTCAGCGAACTGCCGGCATTCACCGCGCCCACGCCCAGCAACACGAAACCGGCGGTGCTTGCCAGACCGATGACATGGCCGGCCAAGGCGCCCAGGCCGTCGCCGGTCAGGAGGCCCAGCGCGATGAGCACGATGCCAAAAGCAAACGGCAGGTTGCCGAACGGCAGAGGCAGGGCCAGGCCGATGCCCTGCACGATGATCACCGCCGCCGCCACCACAAGACCCGCGCCGCTGACCAGCCAGGACAGACGCGGCCGGAATTTCCGTTCCAGCCGGCGCACGAAGGGAATGGCGAAGGCCATGAACCGGTTCAGCAGGTCGGGCGACAGCCGGCGGCGGCCGAGGCTGCGCGGAATCATCGGCTGCCGCGGCCGCAACAGCATGCCGATGGCAACGCTGATCACCAGAGTTCCGGTGATCATGCCCAGCGGCAGGCCGGGCGACGGCACGAGCCCCAGCAGTCCGAGAAACAGCAGCAGCAGCGGCGTGGAGCGGTCGGCCAGAGACTGCACGACCTGATGCAGGGTGAGGCCATCGGCGCGGCCGAGACGGCGCAGGCGCGACAAGTCGCGGGCAATGCTGGCCGACGGCAGCGGGCGCGGCGTAGGAGACGGCATGCCGGGGAACTCATTATTCATGCGCGGACCCTGCCGGAGGAATGCGGCGAAAGCGCGGCGGCCCTCGTGCCGCCCCGCCCCTGCATCCCTAGCTGGCCTGGCTAGCTGATCTGGCGGCCGGACTCGCGCTTTTCCGCCGTCAGCACCAGCGACGCGACAATGCCCGCCGCAATCAGGCCCAGCGTGACACCCAACGAGATGCCGGCGGGGATTTTGCCGATGATATTGACCAGGAAGATCTTACCGCCGATGAAGACCAGCACCGCCGCAAGCGCGTATTTCAGGTAATGGAAGCGGTGGATCATTGCCGCCAGCGCGAAATACAACGCGCGCAGGCCCAGGATGGCGAAGATGTTGCTGGTATAGACGATGAAGGGATCCTGGGTGATGGCGAAGATCGCCGGCACGGAATCGACCGCGAAAACCAGGTCGGCAGCTTCCACCAGCATCAGGGCCAGGAACAGCGGCGTGGCCCACAAAACCGGCTTGCCGCCGGCAACCTTCGGCTGGCGCACGAAGAACTGCTGGCCATGCAGCTCGGGCGTGACGCGCAGACGCCGTCGCAAGAACTTGAGCAGCCAGTTGTCGCCCAGATCCTTCGGCTGATCGGAGGCGAACAGCATCTTGATGCCGGTCAGCACCAGGAAGGCGCCGAAGACATAGAGTATCCAGTCGAACTCGGCGACCAGGGCGGCGCCAAGGCCGATCATGATGCCACGCAGCACGATCACACCGAGGATGCCCCAGAACAGCACACGATGCTGGTATTTCCGCGGCACGGCAAAATAGCCGAAGATCAGCGCGATGACGAAGACGTTGTCGAGCGACAGGCTCTTTTCGACGAAGAAGCCGGTATACCAGTCCATGCCGGCGGTGGCGCCGAACTGCCACCAGACCCAACTACCGAACAGGCAGGCCATGACGATATAGCCGGCGCTGAGCATCAGGCTTTCGCCCACCTCGATCTCGCGCTGCTTGCGATGCAGGACACCGAGATCGAAGGCGAGCAGGGTCGCGACCAGCGCCATGAAGGCGACCCAGACCCAGAGCGGTTTGGCGAGGAATTCGGTCGACAGGAACGCGGCCCAGACCGCGAGGAGCATCTCCATGCTGGTTCTCCGTATCCGGAATATGGCGGCGACGGCATCCGACATCGCTGCCGTCCGGATACGGCAACCAGAGGGGCCCGAATGCAGCCATCGATCTAGGAAGCCGGCCGCGGCCGTCAAGGTCCTCTAAAACAAAAAAAGAGGCGGGTCATCCCCGCCTCTTTCCGTCCGCCTGCAGCGGCAGGATTTCAGTCGGCTTCCGAGTGGCCTTCCGGATCGCGGATGCCGCGGAAGGTGCGGCTGAGCTGGGCCCGGCGCGACAGCATGTTGAGCGCCTCGACCGCCACCGAGAAGCCCATGGCGCCGTAGATCATGATCTTGGGGATCTCGACGTCGAAGCCCTCGGCCACCAGCGCCATGCCGATCATCACCAGGAACGACAGCGCCAGCATCACCACGTTGGGGTTCTTGTTGACGAAGCGGGCCAGCGGTTCGGCCAGCGCCACCATAATGGCGACCGACAGCAGCACCGCCACCACCATGATCTCGATCTGGCGCGACAGGCCGATGGCGGTGATCACGCTGTCGAGCGAGAAGACGATGTCGAGCACGGCGATCTGGCCGATCACCGCCCAGAAGGCCGGGTATTTCTTTTTCGCCGGCTCACCCACGCCAGTCCCGTCGTCTTCCATCTCGTCCGCCGATTTCGGCGTGACGCGCTCATGGATTTCCATGGTCGCCTTCCAGATCAGGAACAGGCCGCCGAGGATCAGCACCAGGTCGCGACCGGAAATCTCGACGCCAAAGACGGTGAACCACGGCGCGGTGAGCGTGATCAGCCAGGCGGCCGAGAGCAGCAGCATGATGCGAGTGACCACGGCGCCGAGCAGGCCGAGGCGGCGGCCCATCTTCTGCTGCTCGGGCGGCAGGCGCCCGGTGAGGATGGTGATGAAGATCAGGTTGTCGACGGCAAGGACGAGTTCAAGCGCAACAAGGCCGGCCAAAGCCAGCAGGGCCGCCGGTTCGAGGAAAACCGAGAGATCCATATACATTATCCTGGGCGGGGGCTTTTTTAAGGAAGCCGTCCGACATCACTGCCATCCCGTTCATGGCAGCCAGAGGGGCCCGGACGTGGGCGGCAATCTACCCGGGATTATGCGGATTTCAAGCCCGAATCAGTCCGCCGCACTATGTGATAGCGAATGCACCGATTCTGCGCGCAAATCGGCCCGGGCATGGCGCAGCACCTGCACCGAGCCCCAGAGCGCCAGGCCGGCCATGAAGGCCGCCACCGCCAGATCAGGCCAGGCCGTGCCGGTGGCGAACACGCCGCTGGCCGCCAGCAGCACGGCGAGATTGCTCAGCGCGTCGTTGCGGCTGCAGATCCACACGGCGCGCAGGTTGCTGTCGCCGGTGCGGAACCGATAAAGCAGCAGCGCGACCAGCACGTTCACCACCAGGGCGGCGAAGCCGACCGCACCCATGGTGAAGGGTTCGGGCACCGTGCCGGCAACCAGATGACGGATCACCATGGCCGCGACCCAGAGACCGAACAGGCCCATGGCAATGCCTTTCAGCAGCGCGACGCGGGCCCGCCAGACCAGCGCCATCGACAGCACCGCCAGCGCCAGGGCGTAATTCACCGCATCGCCAAGGAAATCCACGGAATCGGCCAGCAAAGCGGTGGAACCGGCGGCCAGGCCGGCGCCGATCTCGACCACAAACATCGCGGCATTCAGCACAAGCGCGATCCACAACACGATGCGCGGGCTGCCGGCGCCGTGATCGTGATCATGCCCGTGACCGTGATGATGGTGATCATGCTGGCAGACGGCACTCATGTTTCAACCCTTCTCATCGTGATGCGGTTCGCTGACATGCGCCACCATGTCGGCCAGCATGTGGCGCACATGGTCGTCGGCGATGTCGTAGTGAATTTCGCGGCCCTTGCGCATGGCCCGCACCAGCCGCGCCGCCTTCAGCAGCCGCAGATGATGGCTGGCGAGTTGCGGCGACAGGCCGGCCCGCGCCGCCGCCGCCGAGGCCGCGCTCGGCCCCTGGCACAGAATCAGCACCAATTTCAGCCGGCTGGGATCGCCCAGCAGGCGGAACATGTCGGCCAGCAGGTCGGCGCGGTGGTCTGTGATGGGCTCTGAATCAAACATTTAAATATCTATTTAAATGTTTCAGATACTTCGTCAACCGGCATCACACTCTGTATCAGGACAATCGGGACAATTGCCGCCTCGCCCATCCCCCACATCCGGACTATGCTACGGTTCCAAAACGATAAACCGGTCGATCCGCCCATGCCCCAGTCCGCCGTTGCCGCCACCCTGCCCGCAAGGCCGACCCGATGATCCAGGCGCTGCTGCTCGCGCCGCTGGATTATGTCGGCCGCCACGCCACCAAGTTCCTGTTCGGCGGCGTGCTGGTCGGTTTGGCGGTGCCGCCGCTGGCCGCGCTGCTGCGGCCCGGCCTGGTGGTCTTCCTGCTGCTGCCGCTCACCATGGCGCTGATGCGGCTGGACTGGAACGCCTTCCATGCCTATGCGCGGCGACCGTTGCTGGTGTTGCCGATGGTGGTCTTCCTGCTGCTGGCCTGTCCGCTGGTGGTCTTCGCCGTGCTGGAGCCGCTTGGCCTGCCACGCCCGCTGATGGAAGCCATCGTTCTGATGGCTGCCGCGCCGCCAATCACCGGCACGGTGGCGATCTCGCTGATCCTGGGCCTGGATGCCGCCTTGGCTGTGATCGTGATGGTGATTGCCACGGCATTGGTGCCCTTCACGCTGCCGCCGCTGGCGCTGATGCTGCTCGACATCGAGATCCAGATGTCGCTGCTCGAATTCATGGGCCGGCTGGCGTTGATGGTGGGCGTCGCCTTCGGCGGTGCGCTGCTGGTGCGCTGGCGCGTGAAACCCGAATGGCTGCGCGAGAACAGCCGGCTGATCGATGGCAGCTCGGTGGTGGCGCTGGTGCTGTTTGCCATCGCCATCATGGACGGCGTCGCCACAAAGCTGATGGCGCAGCCCGGTTATGTCATCCTCGCCACCGTCTCGGCTTTCATCGCCAACCTGCTGTTGCAGGCCCTTGGCTATGTGGTTGGCCGCCATATCTTCCGCCTGGGCCAGGCAGCGGCACTCACACTCGGCATCCTGACCGGCAACTGCAATATGGGCCTGGTGATGGTGTCGCTGGCCGACCGCGCCGTGTTCGACATGGTGGTGTTCTTCGCCATGGGCCAGTTGCCGATGTACATGCTGCCCGGCCTACTGCAGCCGGTCTATCGCAAGCTGGCCGCACGGCCGGTAAGACGCTGAAGAGGAGAGCCTGATGCCCACTCTGCTGATTACCGGCGCCAATCGTGGCATCGGCCTGGAATTCGTCAGGCGGTATGCCGCCGATGGCTGGGATGTGATCGCCTGTTGCCGCGATCCGCAGGGCGCAGCCGCATTGCAGGCCGTGCCGGGCAAAGTGGTGATGGAAAAACTGGACGTGGCCGACTACGCCGCAGTGGACCGCCTCGCCAAGGCCTATGCCGACACCGCCATCGACCTGCTGCTGAACAACGCGGGAATCTACGGTAACCGCGACGGCGCGCTGAGCATCAGCGATTTCGACACCTATCTGAAAGTGCTGCAGGTCAACAGCGTGGCGCCGATGAAACTGGCGCTCGCCATGCTGCCATCCCTGAAAAAAGCCAAGGCGGCGAAGATCGCCACCATCTCCAGCCGCATGGGCTCGATCACCCATGGCGCGGGTGGTTCATACGTCTACCGCGCCTCGAAGGCCGCCATCAACGCGGCCATGCATAACCTGGCGCTGGACCTAAAACCGGCTGGCATCACCTGTATCGTGCTGCATCCCGGCTGGGTGAAAACCGACATGGGCGGCCAGAGTGCCGATATCACCGTGGAAACCAGCGTGACCGGCCTGAAGAAAACCATCGACGGCGCCGAACTGAAGGATACCGGCAAGTTCTTCAACTACGACGGCAGCGAACTGCCATGGTGAAGACGATCCTGATAACCGGCGGCAGCAGAGGGATAGGCCGGGCAACCGCGATCATGGCCGGTCAACGCGGCTGGTCGGTGGGCGTGAATTATGCCGGCAATGAACAGGCGGCGCAGGATACCGTACAGGCCGTGCAGGCCGCCGGCGGCAGAGCCATCGCGATCAAGGGCGATGTGGCGGTGGAAGCCGACGTGATCGCCATGTTCGATACGGTCGAACAGGCTTTCGACAAGCTGGACGGCCTGGTGAACAATGCCGGGATCGTGGCACCCACGGCCGACCTGGCCGATATGTCGATCGAGCGGCTGAAGCGCCTGTTCGACACCAATATCCTGGGCAGTTTCCTCTGTGCCCGCGAAGCGGCACGGCGCATGTCCATAAAACGCGAAGGGCGCGGTGGGGCCATCGTCAACCTCTCGTCGGCGGCAGCGCGCATCGGATCGCCGAACCTGTTCGTCGACTACGCCGCCTCGAAAGGTGCTATCGACACCTTCACCATCGGTCTGTCCAAAGAACTGGGTCCGGAAGGCATCCGCGTGAACGCGGTGCGGCCGGGCATCATCGAAACCGATATCCATGCCAGCGCCGGAGAGCCTGACCGCGCAGCGCGCCTGGCGCCGACGGTGCCATTGCGCCGCGCCGGCACAGCGGATGAAGTCGCCGAGGCGATCATCTGGCTGCTGGACGATGCGAGCAGTTATGTGACCGGCGCCCTGCTGGATGTGGCGGGCGGGCGCTGAGACTCAATTGCCGGCAGAAGTAATGAGGATCGGCTTGGGATCATTATTCTGAGCGAAGACCAGCATGAAGTAATCGGCCTTGGCGCCCAGGGCGGCACGCCGCTCTTCGAATTTCTGAACCCACCAGCGCACATTCTTCAGGGTGACATGCACATTCTCGCCGTTCGGGAAGGTCTTGCCGGCCGGATAGGTGGCAATGCAGACATAGACCACCTTTTTGGCAAAGCCATACAGTTCGTCGATCACCCAGTCCATATCCTGTTCCGGGATATGCTCCATCACATCGGTGCAGATCACGGCATCGAATGTCTCGCCCAGCGGCAGCTTGGACAAAGGTTCGTAGCCCGGATCGTATAGCCGGATTTCATCTACGCCCCAAAAGGTGCGCAGATCGACCTTGCTTTTGCCATCGACCGAAGGGAATAACGGATCACTGTAGAATTTAGCCTTACCGGCGCCATAATCGAGCACGGTCTTGATGCCGAACTTGTCGATCAGGGATTTGATCGTGGTGATATGGGGCAGCAGGCTCATTCCCGTGAAGGTTTCCGCAGCCGGTAGCGTCTTGTTCAGCTCCTGCGTCCCCTCCGCATGCATCTGCTTGTATAAGCCAACCAGTTCGTTATAGCGCGGGCTGGGATTGGCGCGGCTGAAGGTCATCGTCCGGTCTCCGGAAACTGGCGCGGCGGGCGTGTTTTGGCCCAAAATATACCATAATCAGCCATGGCCGGCGTAAAGAAACCGTTACGCCCACAGCCGGCAGGCCAGACCCTGCCCTCAATCCAATACCAGTTTCATGCCGACATGGCTGGACTTGAAACCCAGCCGCTCATACAGGCGGTGCGCGCCCTGGCGGCTGTTGTCGGAGGTAAGCTGCACCAGCCTGCAGCCACCCTGCCTTGCCCGTTCGATGGCATGCCGGATGAGTTGCGACCCCAACCCTTTGCCGCGCAGGCTGGACTCGATACGCACCGCCTCGATCTGGGCACGCTGTTTGCCCAGGCTGCCCAGCCCGGGCAGGATCAGCAACTGGAGGCAGCCGATCACGCGACCGTCTTCGTCCACCGCCAGGATCACCTCGGCGCCGATCCGCCGCAACCCGTCGAAGGCAATGCCGTATTCCTGGGGCAGCGGATCGCTGTAACGCTCGCGCGTTCCGCCCAGATGATCGTCAGCCAGCAGCCGCACGATCTCGGGCAGGTCCGCTCTGGTGGCCGTGCGAAATTTCACTCTGCTGCCTCGGCATCCGCGCGGGCGGGATCATAGGCCAGGTTGGGCGCCAGCCAGCGCTCCATCGTGGCCAGATCCATGCCCTTGCGGCGGGCATAATCGGCCACCTGGTCGCGCTCGATGCGGCCGATGCCGAAATAGCGCGCGTCCGGATGGCTGAAATACCAACCGCTGACCGCCGCAGACGGCCACATGGCAAAGCTTTCGGTCAACGTGATGCCAGCCTTCTCAGTGGCATCCAGCAGCTTGAACAGCGTCGCCTTCTCGGTGTGGTCCGGGCAGGCCGGATAACCCGGTGCCGGACGAATGCCGCGGTATTTCTCGGCGATCAGATCGTCGTTGGCGAGCGTCTCGTCAGCGGCGTAGCCCCAGAATTCCTTGCGCACGCGCTCATGCAGGCGTTCGGCGAAAGCTTCGGCCAGACGGTCGGCCAGGGCCTGGGCCAGGATGCCGGAATAGTCGTCATGCTTGGCCGTGAATTCCCGCTTGATCCAGTCGTCCAGACCGATGCCGGCGGTGACGGCGAAGGCGCCGACATAGTCGGCCAGACCGCTTTCCTTCGGCGCGATATAATCGGCCAAGCTGAAATTCGCCCGTCCACCATCGCGCTTCATCTGCTGGCGCAGCATATGCAGTCGCGCCACCTCCTCGCTCTGCGCCTCATCGGCATAAAGCGCGATATCGTCGTCTTCCACCTGCGCAGCCGGCCAGAAACCGATGACGGCGCGGGCCTTGATGGGCTTTTCCTTCACCATGCGGTCGAGCATGGCCCGCGCATCGCGGAACAGGTTGCGCGCCGCCTCGCCAACCGTCGCGTCCTGCAGGATGTCGGGATATTTGCCGCGCAGTTCCCAGGAGGAGAAGAATGGCGACCAGTCGATACGCTCGATCAGCTCGGCCAGCGGATAATCGTCGAACACCTTCAGGCCGAGGAAGCCAGGACGCGGCGGCACATAGCCGGCCCAGTCCAGTTTCTGCTTGTTGCGGCGGGCATCCGCGATGCTCTGGCGCGGGCCGGTGTTGCGCTCTCGCGCGTGGATGTCGCGGATTTTCTGGTATTCGTTGGCGATCTCGCCCGTATAAACCGGCTTGTCGTTGGCGGAGACCAGCTTGCCGGCCACGCCCACGGCGCGCGAGGCATCGGTGACATAAACCACCGGGCCCTTGTAGTTGGGCGCGATCTTCACAGCGGTGTGCACCTTCGACGTAGTGGCACCGCCGATCAGCAGCGGCAGGTCAAAACCCTCACGCTGCATCTCGCTGGCCACGTAGCACATCTCGTCCAGGCTGGGTGTGATCAGGCCGGACAGGCCGATGATGTCGACCTTATGCTTCTTGGCCTCTTCCAGGATGCGGGCGCAGGGCACCATGACACCAAGGTCGATCACTTCGTAATTGTTGCACTGGAGTACGACGCCGACGATGTTCTTGCCGATATCGTGCACGTCACCCTTCACGGTCGCCATCAGGACCTTGCCGTTGGTCTGGGCCGGACCGGAGGCCTTCTCGGCCTCGATGAAGGGCAGCAGGTAGGCCACCGCCTTCTTCATCACGCGGGCGGATTTCACCACCTGGGGCAGGAACATCTTGCCGGCACCGAACAGATCGCCGACCACGTTCATGCCATCCATGAGCGGGCCCTCGATCACCTCGAGCGGCTTCGACACGATGTGCCGGGCCTCTTCGGTGTCCTCGTCGATGAAGTCAGCAATGCCGTGCACCAGGGCATGAGTCAGGCGGGCGCGCACGTCCTTCTCGCGCCACGACATGTCGATTTCCTGGGTTCGCGCGCCGCCCTTGAAGCGTTCGGCGATTTCCAGCATGCGCTCAGTGGCGTCCGGCCGGCGGTTGAGCAGCACGTCCTCGACGCGTTCGCGCAGTTCGGCCGGGATATCCTCATAGACCGGCAACTGGCCAGCATTGACGATGCCCATGTCCATGCCATTCTGCATGCCATGATAGAGAAACACGGCATGCATGGCCTCGCGGACCTGCTCGTTGCCGCGGAACGAGAACGAAACGTTGGAAACACCGCCCGAGATATGGCAATGGGGCAGGTTCTCGCGGATACGCCGGGCGCCCTCGAAGAATTCGACGGCGTAGTTGTTGTGTTCCTCGATGCCGGTCGCCACCGCAAAGATGTTGGGATCGAAGATGATGTCTTCCGGCGGGAAACCGATCTTCTCGGTCAGCAGCTTGTAGGCACGGGCGCAGATCTCGTATTTGCGGTCGGCCGTATCGGCCTGGCCCTGCTCGTCGAAGGCCATCACCACGGTGGCGGCGCCGTAGCGGCGAATCTTGCGGGCCTGTTCCAGGAAGGCCGCCTCGCCTTCCTTCAGGCTGATCGAGTTGACGATGGCCTTGCCCTGCACGCATTTCAGGCCGGCTTCGATCACCTCCCATTTCGAGGAGTCGATCATGATCGGCACGCGGGCGATGTCGGGTTCGGACGCGATCAGGTTCAGGTATTTCACCATCGCCGCCTTGGAGTCGAGCATGCCCTCGTCCATGTTGACGTCGATGATCTGGGCGCCGTTTTCCACCTGCTGGCGCGCCACCGCCAGAGCAGCCTCGTAATCGCCACTGACGATCAGCTTGCGGAACTTGGCCGAGCCGGTGACGTTGGTGCGTTCGCCGACATTGATGAAGATGGGCCCGTTGAAGCCGGGGCGTTCAGAAGCGGGGGATTGGGTCATGCGGCAGGCACGGCAAAGGGTTCGAGACCGGACAGGCGAAGCTGCGGCGGGATGGTGGGCACGCGGCGCGGCTTGACGCCCTTCACGCTCTCGGCAATGGCACGGATATGGTCGGGCGTGGTGCCGCAGCAACCGCCGACGATGTTGACCAGGCCGGCTTCGGCCCATTCGCGCAGATGCGTGGCCGTGGCATGCGGCGGTTCGTCGTATTCGCCGAACTGGTTGGGCAGGCCGGCATTGGGATAGGCGCTGACCGGCACATCGGCGACGCGGCTGAGTTCGGCCACATAGGGCCGCATCTGCTGCGCGCCGAAAGCGCAGTTGAGGCCGACCGAAAACGGCCGGGCATGGCGCAGGCTGTTCCAGAAGGCCTCGGTGGTCTGGCCCGACAGGGTACGGCCGGACAGATCGGTGATGGTACCCGAGATCATGATGGGCCATTCCTCGCCCAGTTCGTCGAACAGCTCGTAGACGCCGAACACAGCCGCCTTGGCATTCAGGGTGTCGAAGATGGTCTCGATCAGCAGCAGGTCGGCGCCGCCCTCGACCAGCCCGCGCGCCTGCTCCTTGTAGGCATCCTTCAGCTCGTCGAAGGTGATGTTGCGGAAATCAGGCCTGTTCACGTCGGGCGACAGCGAAGCCGTGCGGTTGGTTGGGCCGATCGCGCCGGCGACGAAACGCGGCTTTGACGGGTCTTTCGCCGTGTATTCGTCGGCGGCCTGGCGGGCCAGTTTCGCGCCCTGCTCGTTGATGTCGCGCACGGCGGATTCCAGATGGTAATCCGCCTGGCTGATCCAGGTGCCGCTGAAGGTATTGGTCTCGATAAGATCGGCACCGGCGTCGAGATATTCCTTGTGTACGGCCAGGATCACGTCCGGCCGGGTGATATTGAGGATATCATGGTTGCCCTTCAGGTCGCTGTTGGCGCCCTTGAAACGGTCGCCGCGGTAATCGGCCTCGGTCAGCTTGCGCCGCTGCAGCATGGTGCCCATGGCGCCATCCAGCACCAGGATACGTTCGCTGGCGGCTTTCTTCAGCGCGGCACGACGCGCCTTGCGTTGTTCGGGCGTATCGAGCATCAGGCCGCCACCTCCCCGGCAATCGTCGGCTTCGGGCGCACGCCGAGCACATGGCAGATCGCATAGGTGAGATCGGCGCGGTTCAGCGTGTAGAAATGGTATTCATCGATGCCGGCAGCCAGCAGGCGGCGACATTGTTCGGCCGCCATATGAGCCGCCACCATGCGGCGCGTCTCCGGATCTTCGTCCAGTCCGTCGAACATGTCGGCCATCCAGGCGGGCACGCTGGCACCGCAGGCGGCGGAAAATTTCACCACCTGGCGGAAATTGGTGACCGGCAGGATGCCCGGCACGATCGGCACGGTGATGCCGGCCGACCGGGCGCGGTCGAGGAAGCGGAAATACACGTCGGTATCGAAGAAATACTGGGTGATGCAGCGGGTAGCGCCGGCATCGACCTTGCGCTTGAGATGTTCCAGTTCCACGCGCGGCGAAGTCGAGTCCGGATGGCCCTCGGGATAGCAGCCGACGCTGATCTCGAAATCGCCGATCCTCTTCAGGCCGGCAATCAGGTCGGTCGAGTTGGCATAACCCTGGGGATGCGGCGCGAAGCTGCCGGTCCCTTCCTGCGGATCGCCGCGCAGGGCAACGATATGGCGGATGCCGGCCTGCCAGTAATGCTGTGCCACCTCGTCGACCTCACCTTTCGAGGCGCCGACGCAGGTGAGATGCGCGGCAGGCTTGAGCCCGGTTTCGTTGAGGATGCGGACCACCGTGTTATGCGTGCGTTCGCGCGTCGAACCGCCGGCGCCGTAGGTAACCGAGACGAAACGCGGATTGAGCGGCGCCAGGCGGGTGACGCTGCGCCACAGGCTTTCCTCCATTTCCGCCGTCTTGGGCGGAAAGAATTCGAAGGAAACCTTCAGCGGGCCGGGCCGGCGGGCGGCATAGGCGTTGAAATCCGGGCTGGTCATTCGGCGGCACTCTTCTGCGCGGCGGAGGAAAGCTGGGCGGCGCGCTTGGTGGCGCGCCAGACATGAACGGTGAGCGGCTGGCCCGGCAGGGCGGTGACCGGATCGAGATCGAGGCCGGCAGCCGCGCACCAGCCGCGCAGTTCCGCATCCGAGAACCCAAGCCGGCGATGGGCGTGGCGGGCGCGCAAATCTTCCAGGTCATGCGGGGCGAAGTCGACGATCACCAACCGCCCGCCGGGCTTCAGCACGCGGACGGCTTCCTGGATCGCCTTCTGGGGCTCGTCGGCGAAATGCAGTACCTGGTGGATCACCGCGGCATCCACGCTGGCCGTATCCAGCGGCAGGGCATACATGTCGGCCTGGCGCACCTGGCAATGGCGGATATTGGCGCGTTCCAGATTGGCGCGGGCAATGCTGAGCATGTCGCGGCTGAGATCCACGCCCAGGCCACGCCTGACATGGGGCGCCAGCACTTCCAGCAGGCGGCCGGTGCCGGTGCCGATATCGAGCAGGTCGTTGATCGGTGCATCGCTCAGCAGGCGCAACACCGTAGCCTCGACCTGCGCTTCGTCGACATGCAGGGAGCGGATCGCCGACCATTGCGCGGCGTTGTCGCGGAAATACTGTTCGGCGGCCTCGGCGCGGGCGCGCTTCACGGCGGCAAGGCGCTCGGCATCGCGGGCGAGCGTGGGGTCCTGCGCGGGCAGCAATGAGCTTAACGCGCGAACCAGCGGCGCGCCGGCCAAGCGGTCGCCCACACGATAGAAAGCCCAGGTGCCCTCCGGCACGCGCTCGAGCAGACCAGCCTCGCAGAGCAGCTTGAGGTGTCGCGACACGCGAGGCTGGCTCTGGCCCAGGATCTGGGTCAGTTCGGATACGGTGAGTTCGCCTTGGGCACACAGCGCCAGCAGCCGCAGCCGGGTGGGCTCGGCAGCCGCCCGCAGGGCGGCCATGAGGGTATCGAGGGTCTGGGCTGGATCGGTCTGCATGGTTACAGAAAACATAAACATATCTTTATCTATTTGTATAGAAGCAAATAAAATGTGATGAAAAAAGAACATGGCCTTCCGGCCTGCAACCAGTTATGTATTCTGCCGTTATAAGCTGTACCCGAACCGAAAAGCCATTTGTTTC
>JBKBJT010000007.1:0-111529 GCA_046294345.1 Ferrovibrio sp. | reverse complement strand
GGTGGTGCCGACATGCTTCGCCTGCGCCTCCATCTGCTCCATCAGCCAGGGGCCCTGGATCACGGAGGCGAAGCCCGGATAGTTCTCGACATCGGTGGTGATGGTGAGCTGGCCGCCCGGCTGCAGGCCATGCACCATGATCGGCTGCAGCGAGGCGCGGGCGGCATAGATCGCGGCGGTGCAGCCGGCAGGGCCGGAGCCGAGGATGAGGACCTTGGTGCGGTGGGTGGTGGCCATGATCGGGACTCCGGACGCGGGCGTAAAATGCTGAATTTCGTCAATTTAAGATTATGACAGCGGGGGCCGGCCGCGCCAAGGGAAAGGCCCCCGGGGCGCGGCTGGTGCGGCTTTTCTGCGCGCCGCATGTGACGCCGGCATGACAGGCCGGGCGCGACTCGCAGATGATGTCGACTCGCAGGCGGTCATCGGCAGTCATGTAGGGCGCCGCCCCGTCCGGGCCTGTGATGCGGGCCACGATCCGTGCCGCCCCCGGCCCCTGCCCTGCCACTCCGTATACGCGCAATTTTATGAGCCGCCGGGGCTTGGATTCTTGCCCGTATTTATAATATTGTTGCGCAACCTCCAGTTCAGACAGTGAGAATATTTCCATGCAGCGCGTGAAGCTCGACCTCATCGACCGCAAGATCCTGGCCGACCTGCAGGCCGACGGGCGGATGACCAACGTGGAGCTGGCGCAGCGCGTGGGCATCTCGGCGCCGCCCTGCCTGCGGCGCGTGCGCGCCCTGGAGGAGGCCGGCTTCATCAAGGGCTATCACGCCGACCTCAACCCGCAGCAGCTGGGTTATGGCGTGACGGTGTTTGCCATGGTGGGCCTGAACAGCCAGGCCGAGCATGACCTGGTGGCCTTCGAGCAGACCGTGGCCGGCTGGGCCCAGGTGCGCGAATGCTACATGCTGGCCGGCGAGAACGACTTCATCCTGAAGATCGTCGCCCGCGACTGGGACGCCTACCAGACCTTCCTGACCAAGGAACTCACCGCGTTGCAGAACGTGGCCCATGTGAAAACCGCGCTGACCATCCGCTGCTCCAAGAGCGAGCCGGGCGTGCCGGTGGACATGCCGGCCGAGGACGAGGCGGCGGAATAACGGGGGCGGAGTGAGGATGGCGGAGTAACCTCCGCCCCGTTGACCCGCCCGACCCGATCCGGGCAGCCCGGAGCCCGAAAGGTTAAAAACCGATATCAGTGATATCACTGATATCAAATCGGGTGTTTTGCGTCATTTTGAGTCGGTTTTGCGCATGTGCGACGCGTTCCGGCGGTTTGCGGCACCGGGGCCGCGGTTTTTCATCGTTTTGCGATCCTTTTCAGACAGTTTGGACGATTTTACAGTCCGGCGGCCGACGGCGGAAAAGCCGCGTCTGGCCATGGCCCGGACAAACAGAACAATATGGGAACGATATGGAGGGGATCAAGGGCGGACAGCTAACCGGCCAGATTGTAACCAAGGTCTGCCCCCCAATTACTCCGACGTGCTGAAACAAGACGGCCACCAGATCAGCCACGAGGTAGTGGCCCGGCTGCTTTCGTGATCAGGCTGTGTCCGGTAATCTGTTTTTATTCAGTCGAGGGCGCCAACCACTCGGCACTAGCCGGGTTAAAGAACTCCCCGCCGTTCGGCACGCGCAGGCGTTGCCCCAACCCGACCTTGAACCCTTGCTTCATCAAGATACGACCGACTCCGCGCATATAATCTAAATTAACACCCGGCTTACAAACCCGCAGCAACTCTAGGCAAGGGCGCGTCAGTCTGTAGTTGTCAAACTTAAGAATTTTGCTGGCGTCATCTCCCTCCACATACAGGAGGTAATCTTCAGCCTTGAGCATAGTTACAAACTTATCGGGCAACGCAGAGCTAAAATGCAACGCGAGGCCAACGCCGCTTGTCCCGCCAGAGATCATACCCATTTCTTCAAACCTCAAGATGTCCTCAAACGATGGGTACGGGAACGGCGGCGTCTTATTGGGGCGGTGTCGATAGAGAGAACCGCTGATCACATATTGGCCAAGATCAGCCACTGCATTGGCATCGTCGCGTGTCATCTGCGAGAGGATTTCCAGCGTCTTCAGAGAGAAGGCGCCTGGCCTCTGAATTTCTCCAGCAAGTAGGCGCGCCCACAGCTGCTGCATCAACTCGTCGCTGACGTCTTGGGCGTTAAGACGCCAGCGAACAAACCAGTCGGGGTCCACCGGCTTTTCCGCAGTCTCTGTAGTATCGTCGACTGTGGGGCCCTCGTCGCGGGCCTTTTCAAAAATCGAGGCGAGATTAAGCACGCGCCGGGCCGCATCGGCCTCGCTCGCAGCCTGTGCCATTTGAATAAGACGTGGCGCATCCGCCTGCTCGATAAGATATGCACCGCCCACCGGGTTGTCGATTGGGACTACCGCACCGTCCACAATACGCGCTTCGCCCGCCCGAACCTGCTTCAACTCCTGTTCCGCCTGAGCGGCCAACAGTCGTGTTGTCCGGTCCGCCTCGGCGAGCGCCTTGGCACGCCGCTTGATTTGCCATGGTTCTACCGCGCCGCCGAAAGCCTGCGCGGCGAGTTCCAACAGCCTGATAGCGAATTGTTCCCCCGGAGCCATTCCCGCTCATGTGTCAGATTAGGCGAACAAGAATGCCATAGCCTGAGCGCCGCCAAAAGATGCTTTTGCGGCCTAACCCAGATAACACTTCGCCCGCAACCAGCCGGCCGCCTTCTACTGCTCTTCGCGGTACGGCTCTTCTTCCAAGCCATGGTCGTAGGGCGCGTCGCTCGTTTTCTGAACCTTCCATCCACCCATCTCCAGCGTTCCCCTCATGTCGACACGGGCGCGGCGAGCAGCGGTGCGCCAAGTATGCCGGAATGCGTGGAGATCCAACTCCCTGTCCGTATCCTTGCCAAGCACCTTGCGACGGAGGGCAGTGAATGCCTTCGTCAAGGCGGGGCCGCGCTTTCCTGAAGATGGTCGAATAGGTAGCTCTGGAAATAGCGCACCTTCTCGGTTAACAGCTTCCGTCCGCCGCCTTACAATCTCCAGAGCAATTGGGGCCTGACCCTGATTACTTTCTAGCAATCAGGGTTTTGACTTAAGCGCGTCCATGAATTTTTCTGCTGCCCAATTCAGACAATCGCGCCCGCTCTGAGCGATGATTTCCTCGCCTGTTTTATTGTCGATCAGGCTCACGTCGTAGGCAATGGCAGGGCTGAAATTTATGCAGTAATCGTATTGGCTGGCCCTGACGAGAAGCCTGTACCGCGTGTTGAAGGTATCAAAGCTTTCGAGTCTGGTTGAATCGCCAACTCTGCCTTGCGTTACGCTCGGGCCGCGATCAACAGCCATCCTCCATCCATCATTACGCAAGCGCTGCTTCAGCTCTCCGACCAAAAGGCTGTTTCCGAACGGGACTGTTATCGTCTTGTCTGTTGCGTCGATTTCCCCGTAATGCTGCACGTTGCTCGACATGCAGGCAGCCAGAACGATCGGCAGAGCAAATATTCCGGCAAATCTTGAGTTCACTTTTGCCCCCTAGTATCTACCTGCTGTGGAATTTCCAGCGCCCATGCCACGCAGCAAGGTCGAATAATAACTAAAACCGCTTTTAAAGCTTTTAGGTAATCACGGACAGACCACGATCTCGCCTCAGCCTGAGGCGGTCTTTAATTCTCAAATTGTGCGGAAAGAAGTTGGCGTCCCCACGGGGATTCGAACCCCGGTTTGCGCCGTGAGAGGGCGCCGTCCTGGGCCTCTAGACGATGGGGACCCATAGCAGCGGCGAACCGAGCGCCGCGCGAGGCGCACCAGATACAGGAGCCGGCCGGGCGGTGCAAGGGTTTTGGGCAAGGGGTCTGGCCCCACACCATCCCCCGGGCGTTTTCCGGCCCCCGAATTTGCCCAGCCGGCACAGGGATTTGGCCCCGTCGGCGGCCCAGGCGATGGCCGGGCTTTTTGTTTTACGAGACGCTTGCATCGGATTCATGGCTGGGTATAGTGCGCGCCTGCAACCGGCACCCCGCCGGTTGATCGTCGGGTTTCACGCCCGCCGATGCCGGGCTTCCCCCGGCCTTTTCCGGTTCACCCGGCGCCGAGCGGGCGTAGCTCAGGGGTAGAGCACAACCTTGCCAAGGTTGGGGTCGAGGGTTCGAATCCCTTCGCCCGCTCCATCTTCCTTCTCCTTTTATTTTCCTTCCTTGCCCATCCCGGCCAAACATCGTGGACAGGCCATGCTGAAGCTCGACCATCTCACCGTCATCGCCCCCACGCTTGCCGAAGGCGCGGCGCATCTGCGCGAATGCCTCGACCTCGATCTGCCCTTCGGCCAGCGGCACGTTTATATGGGCACGCAGAACCACCTGCTGCGGCTCGGCGGCAGCGTGTATCTGGAGGTGGTGGCGCTGGATCCCGATGGCGCCGCCCCGCCCTGCCCGCGCTGGTTCGGCCTGGATGACCAGGCATCCGTGCGCGCCGCGTGGGACTCCGGCCGCCGCCTGCGCGGCTGGGTGGCCGGCACCGACGATATCCATGCCGTGCTGGCCGGCCGCGAAGCCATCTTCGGCCGGGCCGTTGCGCTGCCCCCTGCTGCGCCAGCCTTCGAGTTCAGCCTGCGCGCGGATGGCGCGCTGCCGCTGGATGGCGCGGCGCCCTGCCTGATCGACCGGCGCGGCAAAGCACGCAACATGGCGACGATCCCCGATCTGGGCGCGCGGCTGGACTCGTTCTCGCTTGAACATCCCGATCCCGCCGCCATGACGGCGCTGTATCGCGGGCTTGCCATCGACCGCCCGCCCGCGATCGTGCCCGGCGATGCCCTGCGCTGGCGCGCGCGCATCGAAACGCCGGCGGGTGTGCGGGAGTTGTTCTGAGTCGCTTTTCTCTCACCATCGTCATGGCCGGACCCAGGAATGCTTCTTGGCCGGCCATCCACGTTTTTATTGCCGCACGAAAGACGTGGATGCCCGGGACAAGCCCGGGCATGACGGGTTGGGTAGAGTAACGGAAATCTGGTGAACCAACGCCCCCACCGGATCGTATATAGGATATGACCCGCCCATCCCCGCCGCCCGTTTTCTCCATGCCCAGCCTGTTCGTGCTGCTGCTGTCGTTTGCGCTGTGCTTCGGCGTTTCGGGCCTGGGCAGCGCGGTCACGGTCGGCCCGGTGAAAAGCTGGTATCCCACGCTGGTCAAGCCGGCGCTGACGCCGCCCGACATCGCCTTTCCCATCGTGTGGACGATCCTGTTCGCGCTGATGGCGGTATCGGTCTGGCTGGTCTGGCGCCAGGCGATCCGCAGCCCGGCGGGCTGGCGCTCGGCCATGCCCGCCTTCGTGCTGTTTGCCGTGCAGCTGGCGCTGAATTTCGGCTGGTCGCTGCTGTTCTTCGGGCTGCGGATGATCGGCCCGGCCCTGGTCGAGATGCTGGTGCTGCTGGCGGTGCTGGCGGCCACGATCCTGGCCTTCGCCCGCCAGTCGCGGCTGGCCGCCCTGCTGCTGGTGCCCTATTGGGCCTGGGGCGCCTTTGCCACATACCTCACGTTTGAGATCTGGCGGCTGAACTGAGCTGAATGCGCCATTGACGGCAGCCCCGCCGGTTCTTAATTCTGAAGCCATGGGCGCGATGATCCAGGAGATGAGCCAGCGCAGCCGCGAAATCCTGCGGCTGGTGGTGGAAACCTACATGACCACCGGCGAGCCGGTGGGCTCGCGCTTCATCTCCAAACGGCTGGAACACCGCCTTTCGCCCGCCAGCATCCGCAACACCATGGCCGACCTGGAAGAGGCCGGCCTGCTGTATGCCCCGCATACCTCGGCCGGACGCCTGCCGACCGAGACGGGCCTGCGGCTGTTCGTCGACGGCCTGCTGCAGGTGGGCGACCTGACCCAGGACGAACGCAGTTCCATCGAGGGCCGCTGCGCCGGCTCGGGCCGCGGCTTCCAGGAAGTGCTGACGGAAGCCACCAGCGTGCTGTCGGGCCTGTCGGGCCATGCCGGCCTGGTGGTGGCGCCGAAGGTGGACGCGCCGTTGCGCCATGTGGAATTCGTGCCGCTGGGGCCGGGCAAGGCCCTGGTGGTGATGGTGAGCGAATCCGGCCAGGTGGAAAACCGCATGCTCGACATGCCCCAGGAGATGTCCCTGGGCCTGACGGCGGAAGCGCTGGCCGAGGCCGGCGAGTTCCTGTCGCGCCGCCTGAAGGGCCGCACCATGGGCGAGGCGCGCAGCGAAATCCTGGGCGAGCTGGCCGTGCGCCGCGCCGAGCTGGACCAGATCGCCGCCCGCGTGGTGGAAGCGGGCCTGGCGGTGTGGAGCGGCGAGGCCGAACGCGGCACGCTGATCGTGCGCGGCAGCGCCAACCTGCTGGACGACGTGGCCGCCATCGCGGATCTGGAGCGCATCCGCAATCTGATGGAAGAGCTGGAGAATACCGAGGAGATGCTGCGCCTGATCGAACTGGCGCAGGGCGGCGAAGGCGTGCGCATCTTCATCGGCTCGGAAAACACCCTGTTCCGCCGCGCCGGCTGTTCGCTGATCGTGGCGCCCTTGCAGAACCAGCAGCAGCGCATCGTCGGCGCCATCGGCGTGATCGGCCCGACCCGGATGAACTATGCCCGGGTGGTGCCGATGGTGGATTTCACCGCCCAGGTGGTGGGCCGCCTGCTCGGCTGATCCGGCCCAAACAGCCGGCCTGCTGCGGCGAAAAGCCCCGTTTTCCGCCTCCCCCCTTTCAATTCCGGCCGGCCATCCGTATATGCAGGGCCTCGACGAGGATTATCGATGACCCAGACCGACAACCAGACCCCTGAACAGACGACCGAACAGCAGACCCAGGCCGAGACCGCCGGCGAAACCGATGCCCTTGCGAAGGCACAGGCCGAGATCGCCGAGCTGAAGGACCGCCTGCTGCGCAACGCCGCCGAGGGCGAGAACCTGCGCAAGCGGCTGGAGCGCGAGAAGGAAGACGCGGCGAAATACGCCGCCGGCAAATTCGCAAAAGACATCCTGACCGTGGCCGACAACCTGCGCCGCGCGCTGGAGACGGCGCCGAAGGATGCCCCCAAGGATACTGGCGAAAACGATCCGGTGCATGGCCTGATCGCCGGCGTGGAAGCCACCGAGCGCGAACTGATCGGCGTGTTCGAGCGCCACGGCATCCAGCGCATCGATCCCAAGGGCCAGCGTTTCGATCCCAACCTGCACCAGGCGATGTTCGAGATCGAGGATCCGACGCAGCCCAGCGGCACGGTGATCCAGGTGGTGGCCGCCGGCTATGTGCAGCATGGCCGCCTCTTGCGCGCCGCCATGGTGGGCGTGTCGAAGGGCGGGCCGCAGCCGGAGATCCAGCCGGGCAACACGGTCAACACCCAGGCGTAAATCTTCGCCGTTTAGGGGAATTGTGAGCCGCATCACTCGCCCCGACAATTCGGCGAATCATCCGGTTTTGTCAAAATTCGGCAACACGCGCCGCCGATAGTCGGCCCCGTAAAGTGGCGGGGAAGACCGGTGGACATGATCAGTGGCGAGGCGCTCGAGACCATCGGCACCATGGCGGTGCCGTTGCCGCCGGTGCCGGTGGCCATGCGCTGCGAGGAGGTCGACCTGAAATTCCAGGCCGACCCGGACCTCGGCGCGCTGGCCGTGGTGGATGGCGACCGGCCGGTGGGCCTGATCAACCGCTACGACCTGATCACCCAGCTGTCGCGCGATTACGGCCGCGCCCTGTGGGCGAAGAAGCCCGTCGGCAGCCTGATGGACGACGCGCCGCTGATCGTGGATGCCAGCATCGGCGTCGACACCCTGGAAAGCCTGATCGCCGACGAGCACCAGAGCGCGCTGCTGCGCGGCTTCATCGTCACCCGCAACGAACGCTATTACGGCGTGGGCACGGCCCTGTCGCTGCTGCAGCTCGGCATGGCGCGCAGCGAACGGCGCAACCGCGCGCTGGAGCGCGCCCGCCAGCAGGCCGAGGAAGCCAGTCTCAGCAAGTCGCGCTTCCTGGCCAACATGAGCCACGAGCTGCGCACGCCGCTGAATGCCATCATCGGCTTCGCCGAGATCATCCACAAGGAGATGATGGGGCCGCTGGGCAATCCACGCTACGGCGAATACGTCAACGACATCCTCTCCAGCGGCCAGCACCTGCTCAGCCTGATCAACAACATCCTCGACATGTCGAAGATCGAGAGCGGGTCCTGGCGCATCCAGCCCGAGATGACCGATCCGGTCGAGATCATGGAGGCCAGCATCCGCACCTTCCGCGAACGAGCCGAGGGCCGCGGCGTGTTCATGACCATGGCGGTGGATGCGCGGCTGTTCGAGGGTTATGTCGACCGCCAGGCCCTGCGGCAGATCCTGCTGAACCTGATTTCCAACGCGGTGAAGTTCACCCCGCCCGGCGGCCGCATCGAGGTGGGCGTGACCCCCCTGGAAGACGGCGGCTTCCGCATCTGGGTCAGCGATACCGGCATCGGCATCGCGCCCGAGCATATCCCGCTGGTGCTGGCGCCCTTCGGCCAGGTGGAGAACGACCTGACCCGGCAATACGAGGGCACCGGGCTGGGCCTGCCGCTGGTGAAGTCGCTGGTCGAGATGCATGGCGGCAGCTTCGAGATCAACAGCATGCCCGGCGAAGGCACCACCATGCGCGCCAGTTTCCCGCCGCCCCCGAGCGGCATCACGCCCGCCATCGCGACTGGCAGCGCCATCGCTAAGGCCGCGTCACCCGCCGCAATGTCAGATTGATCCGGCCGCCGCCGGGGATCAGCCGGCTGGTGCCGGGCAGCACCCGGTCGATGCCGTGGAAGGCCAGCCGCGCCGCCCCGCCCAGCACCAGCACGTCGCCAGAAGCCAGCCGGAAGGAGCGCGTCGGATCGCGCCGCGTGGTGCCGCCCAGACGGAACAGCGCCTCGTCGCCCAGCGAGATCGAGACCACGGGGGCGGAAAAATCCGCCTCGTCGCGATCCTGGTGCAGGCCCATTTTCGCCGTGTCGCGATAGAGATTGATCAGGCAGCATTCCGGCTCATGGCCATAGCCGGCCACCGCGCGCCACACATCCAGCACCAGCTCCGGGATGGCCGGCCAGGGCCGGTCGGTGACCGGATGCCGCTCGATGTAGCGATAGCCCTGCTCCCGGTCGGAATACCAGCCGAAGCGGCCGGCATTGCTCATTTCCACGCTCATCGGCCTGCCGGTTTTCGGCATGGCGGCGTGGTAGCCCGGGGCCTGCTCCAGCACGGCCAGGATGGCGGCGGCCATGCGGCGCTGGGCCTCGGCGTCCAGCAGACCGGGCAGCAGCCGGAACCCCTCGGGCGGGGCGAAGGCGGCCGGGGAGGATGCAGGGGTGGCGGAAGGCTCCATCCCCCCAATGTGGCCGGGCCGGGCCGCCTGTCCAGTGCCGGGCCCCGGCCAGCGCAGATTCGGGCAATAACCCGCGACTCGGGCCCCAGCCGGATCACACCGGCCAAGGCTCTGGCCGGGCCGGTAATCGGACATTTTTTCGCCGCACCTGTTGCGGGACCGGGGGCGCCCTCTTACATACCCCGCGAGACCTCAAACCAAGGGATCCGCCCCGGCGCTTAAATGCTGAGGCCGCCGCGGATCGCCGCCAAAAGGAGTGAACCATGGCCAAAGTCATTGGCATCGACCTGGGTACCACGAATTCCTGTATCGCCATCATGGACGGCAAGACCCCGAAGGTGGTGGAAAATGCCGAAGGCGCGCGGACCACGCCCTCGATGGTCGCCTTCACCAAGGATGGCGAACGCCTGATCGGCCAGCCGGCCAAGCGCCAGGCCGTCACCAATCCCGAAAACACGCTCTTCGCCGTCAAGCGCCTGATCGGCCGCCAGTACAGCGACGACGCGACCCGCCGTTTCACCGAAATGGTCCCCTACAAGGTGGCCAAGGGCGATAACGGCGATGCCTGGGTGGAAGTCCAGGACAAGAAATACAGCCCGAGCCAGGTCTCGGCCTTCATCCTGCAGAAGATGAAGGAAACCGCCGAGAGCTTCCTGGGCGAAAAGGTGACCCAGGCCGTCATCACCGTGCCGGCCTATTTCAACGACGCCCAGCGCCAGGCCACGAAAGACGCCGGCCGTATCGCGGGCCTGGAAGTGCTGCGCATCATCAACGAGCCGACTGCGGCCGCGCTGGCCTATGGCCTCGACAAGCAGGGCGACGGCAAGAAGATCGCGGTCTATGACCTTGGCGGCGGCACCTTCGACGTGTCGATCCTGGAGATCGGCGACGGCGTGTTCGAAGTGCGCTCGACCAACGGCGACACCTTCCTGGGCGGCGAGGACTTCGACCTGCGCCTGGTCGATTACTTCGCCACCGAGTTCAAGAAGGAACAGGGTATCGACCTGCGCAGCGACCGCCTGGCGCTGCAGCGCCTGAAGGAAGCGGCCGAAAAGGCCAAGATCGAGCTGTCGTCCGCGACGCAGACCGAGATCAACCTGCCCTTCATCACCGCCGATGCCTCGGGTCCGAAGCATCTGGTGATGAAGCTGACCCGCGCCAAGCTTGAGGCGCTGGTCGACGATCTCGTGCAGCGTACGATTGAACCGTGCAAGAAGGCGCTGAAGGACGCGGACCTGTCCGCCGGCGACATCGACGAGGTGGTGCTGGTGGGCGGCATGACCCGCATGCCCAAGGTGATCGAAACGGTGAAGACCCTGTTCGGCCGCGAGCCGCACAAGGGTGTGAACCCGGACGAGGTGGTCGCCATCGGTGCCGCCATTCAGGCCGGCGTGCTGCAGGGCGACGTGAAGGACGTGCTGCTGCTCGACGTGACCCCGCTGAGCCTCGGCATCGAGACGCTGGGCGGTGTGTTCACCAAGCTGATCGAGCGCAACACCACCATCCCGACCAAGAAGAGCCAGGTCTTCTCCACCGCCGAGGACAACCAGGGCGCGGTGACGATCCGGGTCTTCCAGGGCGAGCGCGAGATGGCGGCCGACAACAAGCTGCTGGGCCAGTTCGACCTGGTCGGCATCCCGTCGGCGCCGCGCGGCGTGCCGCAGATCGAGGTGACCTTCGACATCGACGCCAACGGCATCGTGCATGTCTCGGCCAAGGACAAGGGCACCGGCAAGGAACAGCAGATCCGCATCCAGGCGTCTGGTGGTCTGTCGGAAGACGACATCAAGAAGATGGTGAAGGATGCCGAGGAGCATGCCGCCGAGGACAAGAAGCGCCGCGAGGCAGCCGAAGCCAAGAACCAGGCCGAAGCCCTGATCCATGCCACCGAGAAGACCATCGCCGATCTGGGCGACAAGGCTCCGGCGGCCGAGAAGGCCGAGGCCGAGGCGGCGATTGCCGAACTGAAGACGGCGATCGAAGCCAACGAGCCCGAAGCGATCAAGGCCAAGGCGCAGTCCCTGAGCCAGATCGCCATGAAGCTGGGCGAAGCGCTGTACAAGACGCAGGGCGAAGCCGGCGCGGCCGGCGGCGAACAGCCGGGCGCCGATGCGGCGGCCGGCGGATCCCAGGGCAAGCCCGATGACGGCATCGTCGATGCCGACTTCGAGGAAGTCAAAGACGACAAGAAGAAGAAGTAAGTCGGAAAAGCCGACGAACCGGGCGCCAGCGGCGCCCGGTTTCGCGTCCGCCCCATCGCTGAGGGACGGGTGCTGGAGACCAGAAAGCTTTTGCGATGGCAGCCAAACGCGACTTTTACGAAATCCTGGGCGTCTCGCGCAGCGCCACGCCGGAAGAGCTGAAGAAGGCCTTCCGCAAGCTGGCGATGCAGCATCATCCGGACCGCAATCCGGACGACAAGGATGCCGAGCAGAAGTTCAAGGAAATCAACGAGGCCTATGACGTCCTGAAGGACGAGCAGAAGCGCGCGGCCTACGACCAGTATGGCCATGCCGCCTTTGAGGGCGGCATGGGCGGACGCGGCGGCCCGGGCGGCCAGGGTTTCGACTTCACCTCGTTCTCCGATATCTTCGACGACCTGTTCGGCGAATTCATGGGCGGCGGCCGCGGCGGCGCGCGCGGCAGCGCCAATCGCGGTTCCGACCTGCGCTACAATCTCGAGATCACGCTGGAAGACTGCTATCGCGGCAAGGCCGCGACGATCCGCGTGCCCACATCGGTCGCCTGCGAATCCTGCGATGGCTCGGGCGCCGAGGCCGGCGCGCAGCCGATCGCCTGCCCGACCTGCAAAGGCCATGGCAAGGTGCGCGCACAGCAAGGCTTCTTCACCATCGAACGCACCTGCCCCACCTGCGGCGGGGCGGGCCGGGTGATCGAGAAACCCTGCAAGGTCTGCGGCGGCGCCGGCCGCGTGCACAAGGAAAAGACCCTGCAGGTCGATATTCCGCCCGGCGTGGATGAAGGCAACCGCATCCGCCTGGCCGGTGAAGGCGAGGCCGGCATCCGTGGCGGCGCCGCCGGCGACCTCTATGTTTTCCTGAGTGTGCAGCCGCACCGGCTGTTCCGCCGCGAGGGCCAGAATCTGCAATGCCGCGTGCCGGTCTCGATGACGACGGCAGCGCTGGGCGGCGCAGTGGAAGTGCCGACGCTGGACGGCGGCAAGGCACGCATCACGATTCCCGAAGGCACCCAGACCGGCAAGCAGTTCCGCCTGCGCGGCAAGGGCATGCCCTCGCTGCAGCAATCGGGCTTCGGCTCGGGCCATGGCGATCTCTACATCCAGGTGATGGTCGAGACGCCGGTGAAGCTGAGCAAGCGCCAGCGCGAGCTGCTGGAGGAATTCGCCGAACTGGGCGGCGAGGAAACCAGCCCGGAAAGCTCGGGTTTCTTCGCCAAGGTGAAGGAGATGCTCGGCGGCAAAGCCGAGTGAAAAAAGGCGCAGGCAGAGCCTGCGCCTTTGGTGCTCAGATATCAGAACGACAACGTCGCCGCGCCGGCCTTGATCTCGGCATGCATGGCCGAAGCGCCCTGGATGATCACGCCGTCCAGCAGATCCTTCTGCTCATAACCGCGTGACTTGACGCAGGGCGGGCAGGCCCAGATCACGCCGCCGCGCTTCTGGAAATCGGCGATCATGGCCGCCAGCGGTTCCAGCGGCTGCACATGCGTCATGGCCTGGCCGTTTTTGCGCACCAGATCGATGGCCGTGCTGGTCAGGAACATGGAAACCTTCAGGCCCGCGGTCAAACCACCGTTGGCGATTGTGAAAGCGACCGAGGATAACTCGGAATCGATGCCCCGGGTCACCAGGATCACAAGCTTGTCAGTACCGGCTGCCATTGTAGTATTCTCCCTGTGTGGCTAGCGTTTGCGCCGCCCCCATTACAGGGCAGCCGGAGAAACGTCTTTGGCCGGATCGCCGAAAGATTTGACCGAAAATCCGAATCGCATGGCCGCGCGGGATGCCGCCGCCCGTGACGCGGCCATGCGAGATGTGCTGTCGGATGTGCTGCGCTGCATCCGCCTGTCGGGCTCGCTGCAATTCTGCTTCATGCCGGCCGGCGACTGGGAAACCGACGATGCCCCGGCCATGGCCAGCCTGGGCGGCGGAACCGTCACGATCATTCCCTTCCATATCGTGGCCGAGGGTCGGTGCTGGATGCGGCTGGGCGGCCGCGAGATCGTGCTGGAAGCCGGCGACGTGGTCGCCTTCCCCTTCTGCAGCGGACACCAGCTCGGTGCCGGACGCGGCGGGCGACGGGTCGCGCCGGTGCAGGACCTGCCGCCCAAGCCCTGGCATGCGATGCCAGTGCTGCGCTACGGCGATGGCAATGGCGAAACACGACTGCGCATGCTGTGCGGATACCTGCAATGCGAAGCGATGAATTTCCAGCCGCTGCGCAAGGCGATGCCCGAACTGCTGCATGCGCGCACCGCAACAGCCGGCGATACCGACTGGCTGCGCGTCACCATCCGCCAGATCATTGCCGAGGCCGATCATCCGAGCAGCGGCAGCAACTCGATGCTGGAGCGCCTGACCGAGATCCTGTTCATCGAATTGCTGCGGCACGAAATCGTCGCGGCGCCGCCCGGCACCACCGGCTGGCTGGCTGCCCTGGCCGATCCGGCGCTCAGCCGCTGCCTGGCGCTGATCCATGAAGACCCGTTGCGCGACTGGACTGTGCCGGCGCTGGCCGGCATATGCGGCCTGTCGCGCAGCAGCCTGGCCGAACGCTTCGAGGCCATGCTGCAAACCTCGCCGATGCGCTATGTGCGCGACTGGCGGCTGTGCCAGGCCTGCGTGGCCCTGAGTACCACCAGCAAGCCGGTGGCCGCCGTGGCATATGACGCTGGTTACGGCACCGAAGCGGCCTTCAGCCGCGCCTTCGCGCGCGCCTATGGTCTGCCGCCGGCGGCCTGGCGGCAGACTGCACGGCGCGGCCTGACCGCCTGATCCCTGCCCCGACCTTTGGCCCGCCGCGTGGCGCGGCCTGCGCGTGCCTGCTAGACTGCCGTCCGGTTTCGATCAGCAGTCCACGAGGGAAGACATGTCTGCCATCCGCATCGGTATCGTCGGCATCGCCGGCCGCATGGGCCAGACGCTGGTGCGCGAGGTGGCGCAGACCAAGGGCTGCGTGCTGGCCGGCGGCACCGAGCTGGCGGGCTCGCCCGCCCTGGGCAAGGATCCCGGCGAGTTGGCCGACATCGGACCGACCGGCGTGAAGATCATCGACGATGCCGCGCAGATGTTCGGCAATGTGGACGTGGTGCTGGATTTCACCGTGCCGGCCGCCCTGCCCCGCCATGCGGCCTTGGCCGCTCAGGGCAAGACCGCCTATGTGGTCGGCACCACCGGGCTGGAGCCGCAGCATTTCGAGGCGCTGGACAAGGCCGCCCATCACTGCGCCATCGTGCAGGGCTACAACATGAGCTTAGGGGTGAATCTACTGGCCGGCCTGACCCGCCAGATCGCGGCCTCGCTGGGCGAAGACTGGGATATCGAGATCGTGGAGATGCATCACCGCATGAAGGTGGACGCGCCGAGCGGCACCGCCATCCTGCTGGGCGAGATGGCGGCCCTCGGCCGCGGCATTCCGCTGGACAAGAATGCCGAGCGTGGCCGCGACGGTATCACCGGCGCGCGCAGGAAGGGCGCCATCGGTTTCGCGGCCCTGCGCGGCGGCAACGTGGCCGGCGAGCATACCGTGATCTTCGCCGCCGATAACGAGCGCATCGAACTGAGCCACAAGGCCACCGACCGCGGCATCTTCACCCGCGGCGCCCTGCGCGCCGCCCAGTGGGTGCATGGCAAACCGCCGGGCCTGTATCGCATGGCCGATGTGCTGGGTCTGGCCGGCTAACACTTCGGTCGTCGGCGAAGCATTTCCGCAAGACATTCCCGCCCCGGCACGGCATCCTCGACACCAGAGGAGACGCCCCATGATCGCCGTGATTTTTGAAGTCTGGCCCGATGGCGAGGACGGCCGGACGGAATACCTGGATATCGCCGCCAGCCTGCGGCCGGATCTGGCGAAGGTGGACGGTTTCATCAGCGTGGAGCGGTTCAGTTCGCTGACCGAGCCGGGCAAGATGCTCTCGCTGTCATTCTGGCGCGACGAGCAGGCCGTGAAGGCCTGGCGCAACCAGGACAATCATCGCACGGCACAGGCCAGGGGGCGCGACGGCGTGTTCAGGAACTATCGCCTGCGCGTGGCCCATGTGCTGCGCGATTACGCCATGGACGAACGGCGCGATCAGGCGCCGGAGGAATTCCGCGGCCGGTAAATAAAGGTCAGATGCTGTCGAGCGGGCGCAGGCCGGCGCCGGGCGGAATACGCCAGCGCACCAGAGCCTCGCGCAGGGCATCGGCCAGCACGCGGCGCTCGTCGGGGCTCAAGAACGCGCCCAGCGTCAGCGAACGGCCATGGCTCCACAGCCGCAGCGGCGACGTATCGTCCGCAGCATCGCATTCGACCCGCAGCCAGTAGGGCTGCAGCCGCCAGGCCTTTTCGTTGCCCCTGGCATCGATACGCCGCACTTCCAGCGCATCCTGGTCCAGCCGGATGATCTCGCGCGCCCGGGCCTGGCCATAGCTGTAGCGGAAGGCCAGCCAGAGCAGCAGCACGTCCAGGCCGAAGAAACCGAAGACCGGCCAGGCGCCGATGGCCCAGAAGGCGATGCCGGCGGCAAAATTCACCAGGCCAAAAAACACCATCAGGATGGTGAAGCCGCGCGATCCCAGCGAGCGGTAGGGCTTCAGCTCGATCTCGAAAACCGGCGGGATCCGGCGGGCGTCGTTCATGCCCTTTAAGCTAGACCGGGCGATCCGCCCCGCCAAGTCCGGATCAAGCCGGCCCGTGACCCGGGCGACAGGCTCGATTATAGTCCTGTTATCAATCTGTTGTGCCGGATGGAGTTCATGACCTCGCTTGCCCCGATGATCGGCCTGGCCGATGTGCGTGCCGCCGCCGACCGCATCCGCGGCGCGGTGGCCGAGACGCCCTGCCTGCATTCGCGCACGCTCTCCAGCCTGACCGGCGCCGAGGTCTGGCTGAAATTCGAGAACCACCAGTTCACCGCCAGCTTCAAGGAGCGCGGCGCGCTGAACAAGCTGCTGCAGCTCTCGGATGATGAGCGCAAACGCGGCGTGATCGCGATGTCGGCCGGCAACCATGCCCAGGGCGTGGCCTATCATGCCGGGCGTCTGGGCATTCCCGCCACCATCGTGATGCCAACCATCACGCCGTTCGTGAAGGTGCGCCATGTGCGTGCCTTCGGCGCCCGCGTGGTGATCGAGGGCGACACCCTGGTGGAGGCCGCGACCAAGGCCCGCGCGCTGGCCGAGGCCGAAGGCCTGGTCTTCGTGCATCCCTATGACGATCCCGCCATCATGGCGGGCCAGGGCACGCTGGCGCTGGAGATGCTGGAACAGGCGCCGGCCCTGCAGGACCTGATCGTGCCGGTGGGCGGCGGCGGCCTGATCGCCGGCATGGCGGTGGCGGCCAAGGCATTGAAGCCCGACCTGCGCGTCTTCGGCGTGGAATCCGAGCTTTACACCGCGATGTACCAGGAGATGCACGGCCTGCCGGTGAATGTGGGCGGCGTGTCGATCGCCGAGGGCATTTCCGTGCGCGATATCGGCCGTGCCCCCATCGAGGTGGCGCGCAAGCTGGTGGAAGACGTGCTGATCGCCCGCGAGGCCGATATCGAACGCGCCATCGTGGCGCTGGTGGAAATCGAGAAGACCGTCACCGAGGGCGCCGGCGCGGCGGGACTGGCCGCCCTGCTCGCCCATCCGGAACGCTTCAGGGGCCGCCATGTGGGCATCGTGCTGTCGGGCGGCAATATCGATACCCGCCTGCTCGCCTCCGTGCTGATGCGCGGGCTGGTGCGCGACGGCCGGCTGGCCCGCATCATCGTGATGAGCGACGACGCGCCGGGCCGGCTGGCCAAGGCGGCCGGCGTGATCGGCGCGGCCGGCGTGAACATCGTGGAGGTGGCGCACCAGCGCCTGTTCACCCTGGCCTCGGCCAAGGCCACCGAAATCGAATTCGTGGTGGAGGCGCGCGACCGCGCCCATCTGGAAGACCTGCTGCTGGCTCTGGCCGCCGCCGGCCTGCCGGCCAAGATCGAAGAGCCGGATTAACGTTGCGTCATGGCCGCGTCATGTTTGCCGCGCCCATGAAAAGCCGGCTATCCTTCCCCCATAATCACGGGAGGACATCATGGGCCGCGTTGCCAACAAAGTCGCGCTGATCACCGGCGGAGCCTCAGGCTTAGGCAAAGCCACCGCCATCATGATGGCGAAGGAAGGCGCCAAGGTCGCCATCGCCGACCGCAACCTGGATGGCGCGCGCGCCGTGGCCGACGAGATCGGCAAGAATGCCATTGCCATCAATCTGGATGTCACCAGCGAGCAGCAGTGGATTTCCGCGCTGGACGTGGTGGATGCCGCCTTCGGCAAACTGAACGTGATGGTGCATTCCGCCGGCGTGGGCGTGCTGAAAAGCGTGGAGGATATCAGCGTCGAGGAATGGCATTTCGTGCATAACGTGAACCTGCACGGCCCCTTCCTGGGCATCAAGCACGGCCTGCCGCGCATGAAGGCGCATGCGCCGGGCTCGATCGTGATCATCTCCTCGGTCTCGGGCATCATCGCCGGGCATAACATGTCGGCCTACAACACCTCGAAGGCCGGGGCGCGCATGCTGGCCAAGACCACGGCCCTGCATTGTGCCAAGCGCAAATACGACATCCGCTGCAATTCGGTGCATCCCACCTTCATCGACACGCCGATGGTGCAGAGCATGATCTATGGCGGCGGCGATCCGGCCCTGGTGCGCCAGAAGCTGGAATCGCAGGTGCCGCTGGGCAAGCTGGGCGAACCCGACGACGTGGCGAGCTGCATCCTCTATCTCGCCTCGGATGAATCGAAATTCGTCA
Source organism: Ferrovibrio sp. (assembly GCA_046294345.1). Classification (GTDB taxonomy): domain Bacteria; phylum Pseudomonadota; class Alphaproteobacteria; order Ferrovibrionales; family Ferrovibrionaceae; genus Ferrovibrio. The sequence continues at coordinate 93,216 of JBKBJT010000007.1, read as the reverse complement.
CCGGCGCGGAATTCGTGATCGACGGCGGTATCACCGCGCAATAGGAAGCAGGCCATGCCCCAGATCGATGTCAACGGCACGCGGCTGTATTACGAAGATACCGGCCCCGGATCGACCGGCCAGACCATCGTGTTCAGCCATGGCCTGCTGTGGGATGCGGAACTCTTCGCGCCGCAACTGGCGCATCTGAAAGGCCGTTACCGCGTGATCGCCTATGATCACCGCGGCCAGGGCCGCAGCGCCGACGACACAGCCAGCAGCATCGGCATGGAAACCGTATACCAGGATGCCGTCGCGCTGATCGAGAAGCTGGCCATCGGCCCGGTGCATTTCGCCGGGCTGTCCATGGGCGGTTTCGTCGCCATGCGGCTGGGCGCAAGGCGGCCCGATCTGGTGCGGTCGCTGATCCTGATGGAGACCTCGGCCGATCCCGAGCCGGTCGAGAATGTGCCGAAATACCGCAAACTCAACTTCGTCGCGCGCTGGCTGGGATTAGGCCTGGTGGCCGGCAAGGTGATGCCGATCATGTTCAGTCAGGATTTCCTGACCGATCCGGCGCGGGCGGCCGAACGCGCGCATTGGCGCGGCAAACTGGTGGGCAACCGGCGCAGCATCTGGCGCGCGGTGAATGGCGTGATCGATCGCGCCGGGGTTTACGACGAACTGGGTCGCATCCGCTGCCCCGTACTGGTGGTGGTGGGCGATCAGGATGTGGCCACCGTGCCGGCCAAGGCCGAGCGCATCCATGCCGCCATCCCGCAATCCCGGCTGGTCAGGATCGCCAAAGCCGGGCATAGTTCCTCGGTCGAACAGCCGGCGGCGGTGAATGCCGCGCTGGACGGTTTCCTGAAGGATCTCTGAAACGAACATGCATCACGGACCACGACAGGACGACGGGACTCCCCAGCCCGCGATCCTGATGATCGTCCACCAGGAAAGCTCCGATCCGGGCCGGATCGGCACCATGCTGCGCGACCGCGGCTATCACCTCGATATCCGCCGCCCCTGCCTGGGGCAGGAGCTGCCCGCGACGATGGCCCATCACGTCGGCTGCGTGGTGTTCGGTGGGCCGATGAGCGCCAACGACGACCATCTGGATTTCATCCGCAGCGAGCTGGATTTCATCCCGCGCGCGGTGGCCAGCGGCAAACCCTATCTGGGTGTCTGCCTCGGCGCGCAGCTGCTGGCGCGGGCCGGCGGCGCCAAAGTGGCCCCGCACGCGGAAGGCTGGCACGAGATCGGCTATTACGCGGTGAAGGCCACGCCGCGCGGCCGCGCCTTTTTCCCCGAGCAGCTGCACATGTTCCAGTGGCATGGCGAGGGTTTCGAATTGCCGCGCGGTGCCGTTCGGCTGGCCTCGACCGGCTGGTTCCCCAACCAGGCGATGCGGATCGGCGAGACCGCCTTCGGCCTGCAATTCCATCCGGAAGTGACCGAAGCGGTGATGCAGCGCTGGACGCAGTTCGCCGGACACCGGCTGGTGCTGCCCGGCGCGCAGGCGCGCGACCTGCAGCGTGCCTATTGCCGGCGTTACGATGCTGGCATTGCCGCCTGGCTGGACGGTTTCCTGGATCGCTGGCTAGCCGTTGCGGACCAGGATGGCACCAAAGAACCCATCCGTGCCGTGGCGGGCGGGCGTCAGGTTTAAATACGGCCCCGGCACCGGGCAGGCGCCGCCCACCGTTTTTTCCCACACCTCCGTCACCGGCAGCGGTCTGAAATCCGGATGGCGCTTGAGGAAGGCGGCCACCTGGTCCTCGTTTTCCTCTTTCAGCACCGAACAGGTGACGTAGACCAGCCGGCCGCCCGGGCGCAGCAGTTTCGCCGCACGGTCGAGGATTTCGGCCTGGCGCTGGGTCAGTTCGGCAACATCCTGTGGCGTGAGGCGCCATTTCGCATCGGGCTTGCGCCGCCAGGTGCCACTGCCGCTGCAGGGCGCGTCGACCAGCACACGGTCGGCCTTTTCGGCATGGCGCTTGAGCCACTTGGCTTCCAGCGGCCGACATTCGGCATTGTGCACGCCGGCGCGGCGCAGCCGCAGCTTGGCCTGGGTCAGCCGCCCTTCGCTGACATCCATCGCCACCAGGCGGCCGGCATTGCGCATCGCCGTCCCCAGCACCAGGGTCTTGCCGCCGGCACCAGCGCAGAAATCGGCGACGAATTTGCAACCCGCCGCATCCACCAGCAGGGCCGCGATCTGCGAACCTTCGTCCTGCGGTTCGACCAGGCCATCGGCAAAAACCTGCGTGTTGTTCACGTAAGCCTGCGGCGACAGCCGCAGCCCGATGGGCGAGAGCGGCGTGAACTGGCAGCGCAGCTCTTCCGCCGCCAGCGCCGCCATGGCGGCGTCGCGCGTGGTCTTCAGCGTGTTGACGCGCACATCCAGCGGCGCCGGGCGCAGCATGGCGGCCAGTTCCATGTCGAAATCGCCGCCGAAGCGTTTCTTCAGCGCAGGCAGCAGCCATTCCGGCACGCTGTGGCGCGCGGCGGCCGGCATGTCGGGATGGTCCAGCGTGTGGCCTTCCAGCCGACGCAGCAGCACTTCCACCGCCTTGTCGCCGTCGAACAGCGGCAGCAGGCCGTTGGCCTTGGCGCCGGCATTCAGGATGCGGTAGGCGGCAACGCGCAGGCGGTTGTCGGGCGGCAGGCCATCCCTGCCTTCCGAAATCCACCAGTCGAGCCGGCCGCGCAGGCGCATCACGTCGTCGCTGATCTGGATGATCGCCTCGCGCTCGGCCGCATCGAACTGGCGGTGATGCTGCTTCATCCAGGCATGGCGCACCCGGTCGGCCGTGTCGCGGCTGGGGAACATGGCATCCAGCAGGGCGATGGCGGCCTCGGCCACCTTGCGGCTGCCGGCCGGGCGCAGGCCACCCTGCTTCGGGCCCGGTTTCTGGCCCGGCCTGTGTTCTGGCCGGCGCTCGGTCTGCTCGCGGCCGGGTTGGCGGTCGCGGTCGCGCGGGTCGCGATCCTGCCGGTCACGATCATTCCTGGCCCGCTGTTCAGGCCGGGGCCGGCGCGCCTGTTTCCAGTCCTGGCTCTGCTCGTCGCGCCGGCCGCGGCCGGTGCCGGACTTGGCACCGGGCTTGCCGCCTGCGGCCTTGGCCCCCGCCCCTTTGCCGGCGGCAGGCTTGCCCGGATGGCGCGTCGCCGACGCGCCGGAACCGGGACGCTCCTGGCGGGACCAATCCGTCTTGGGCCGATCAGTCCGGGGCCGATCTGCCTTAGAGCGGTCCGTCTGGGGGCGATCAGACGACGGGCCGCGAGAAGACTGGCCACGAGAAGGCGGGCGACCGGAAGACGGCCGGCGGCCGGATGGGGGTTTGGGCACGGTAGAACCGATCTGCGGGTTGCGGGATTGGCCCACTCATAGGCCGCCCCGCCCGCCCGGGCAAGGCCGCCGGCCGCCCATCAGGCGGTTTCCCCGAAACCCGTGATCCAGCCGCTGTCGATCCACAGGCGCAGCAGGCCGGCGGCACGCTGTGCCGCCGCCTCGATTCCGACCCGACCGGCCACGACGGCGCAGAGTCCGGCAAAAACCTCGCCCTGGCCGGCCGCATGCAGCATCGCGGCTTCGTCGGGATCGAGCCTGCGGAAGCGCATGCCGGTATCGCCGCGCCACACCGCCCAATGCCGCGCGACCTCGTCCAGGGCCATTGGCGATGCGGGCAGCGGCGCGTCGGCATCGAGATCCTGCACCGCCAGCCACCAGTCCGGCACGGCATGGCTCAGGCTGACGGGATGCAGCGCGGGATGCAGCCGGAACCGCAGCGCCGGCCAGACCGTGGCGGAAACAGCCGACAGATCAGCGGCGCACACTGCCTCCGTGTCGGCCGCATCGAAGGCCAGACCGATGGCCCATTCGAATTCCGCCATGGCGATGGCGGCAGACTCCTCGCGCCATGACGGCTGCGCGGCGATGAAACCTGGCAGAGCGGCGCCGAACCAGCGGATGCTGGGCGAGACGGAGCGGTGGGCGGCGATATAGGCATAGGCCAGCGCCGCGAAACGCTCCGGCCCGATCAGGCGCAGCAGCACCGGATAATCGTTGCGCAATGCCTCATGCAGGCGCTCGACATAGGCATTGCGATAGACTTCCAGGCGCGTGGCAGGATCGATCCCCGCCGGCACCCGCAAAGCCGGCAGGACCCGCGCCGGTGCGACCCGATCGAGCAGGCAGGCGGAGAATTCCGCCTGCAGGGTCGCCAGCCCGCTCATGCCGCCAGCTCGCCGCAGGTTTCGGCCGCCACCTGCCGCACGCGGCCCAGTTCGTCCAGCAACTCGGTGAAAGGCGGGAAGTTGTCGTCACGCTCGATCATGGTGGAAACCGGGCCGAAGCGGCGCAGCGCGCGGGCATAAAGCGCAAAGACCGGATCGGCCACCGGGGCGTCATGGGTGTCGACGATCAGATCGCCCTGGTCGCTGTGGCCGGCGAGATGGATCTGCGCCACGCGGCCACGCGGAATGCCGTTCAGATAAGCATCGGCATCGAAACCATGGTTGCGCGCACTGACATAGACATTGTTGAGATCGAGCAGCAGCAAGCAATCGGCCTGTTCGGCCAAGGCGGCCAGGAAGTCCCATTCCGTCATCGTTGAGCCGCTCCACTCGACATAGGACGAGACATTCTCCAGCAGGATGCGGCGCCCCAGCAGATCCTGCACCTGCCGCACCCGCGCCGCTACATGGCGCAGGGTTTCCTCATTGAACGGGATCGGCAGCAGGTCGTGCAACTGCACGCCATCATGGCGCGACCAGCAGAGATGGTCGGATATCCAGCGCGGCCCTATCCGCACTGCCAGCGCCTTCACCTGCGCAAGATATTCCGCATCGAGCGGATCGCTGCCACAGACCGACAGCGATACGCCATGCAGCACCACCGGCCAGCGTTCGGCGATGCGCTCAAGCTGACGCAGGGGCGACCCGCCGGCGACGAGATAGTTTTCGGTGATTGCCTCGAACCAGTCGACCGGCGGATCGCCGTCGAGGATGTCGGGATAGTATTGCGGCCGCAGCCCCAGGCCGAAACCGAGATTGGGCAGGCCGTGATCCGGTGCGCGCATGGCCGTTATTTTCCGTCAACCGGGAAGCGGACCGGCCGCCGTGACATGGCGGCCGGCCCGCATTACCACGATGAAGCAATCAGCCGACCTTGCCGCCGGCTGCCTGGCAGGCGGCGGCATCCTTCACTTCGGAGAAGCCCTGGCCCTTGCAGGCGTTCAGGCCCTTGCACGAGCTGCTGGCCGTCTTGCAGGCGCTCTGACCCTTGCAGGCATTGGCGCCCATGCATTTCACGGCGGCTTCGGCCGATGGCGCAACCAGCGCGATGGTGCCCGCTGAGAAGAATGCGGCGGCCGCGGCGGCAACCGCCAGAGTGGTGGTACGGTTCATGAACGATACTCCCTGTTTCCGGTTCAAGTTCCAGCTCAGGCATCTGCCAACCGGGCCGGCAAGCTGCTAGGCTGCACAAGGGACTTCGCCCACACGCAGGGATGCGTTACACCAGACACAAAATCGTGACCGGACGACCGTGACTGCCACCGCCCGCCGCACCGGCTTCCGACTGGCCGACCTGACCTGGACCGAAGCCGCCGACCTGATCGGCGATGGCCTGCCGGTGGTGCTGCCCATCGGGGCGGCCGCCCGTGCCCATGGCCCGCATCTGCCGCTGGGCACCGACCGTCTGGTGGTGGAGGCCGTGGCCGAGCGCCTGCTGGCCCAGATGCCCCTGCTGGTCGCGCCCAGTATCGGGGTCGGCTACCACCCCGCCTTCATGGATTATCCGGGCAGCCAGCATCTGGAAGCCGCCACCTTCGAGACGCTGGCGGTGGAGCTGATCGAAGGCTATCTGCGCCACGGCGCCGAACGCATCCTGCTGCTCAACAACGGCATCTCGACCGAGGCGCCGTTGCGGCTGGCGGCCCAGACCATCCTGCAGCGCCATGGCATCCGCATCGCCAGCGCGGACCTGCCGCGCCTGCATGACGATGCGGCGTCCGACGACGAACGCGATACCTCGCTGCTGCTGGCCATCGCGCCGGCGCTGGTGCGCATGGACCGACTGGGCGAGACCGGCGATGTTTCGACGGATGACGAACCGGCCCTGCGCGTCCTGCGCCAGCCTCTGCGCCTGACGCCGGAGGAGCGGCCGGGCGGATCACTGAACCGCAGCGGTGCCATGGCCGATGCATCGGCCGCCACGGCCGAAAAAGGCGAACGCCTGCTGGCCGACATGGTGGAGGCCATCGCCGCCGACCTGCGGCAGCTCTGGCCCGATCTTTAAGTGAAATTTAGACGATGCGCAGGTTGCGCGGATTGCTGCGCAGCTTGAGGTCGTTGACCGAAACTTCGAGCACGTTGATGGCGCGCTTGGTCTCGTCGAGCTGCTGTTTGAGTTCGGCAAGTTCGTTCTTGAGGTCGGTCAGTTCGCCATAGGTGAGCTGCGCGGCACGTTCATTGTCGGCGAAGAACTTGTTGTAGGCGGCGAACTGTTTCTCGATGCCGCCCATGCGGGTTTCCAGCGTGATGCGCATCTGGCTGATACGCTGCTCGAAATTGCCGAGATGCAGCAGCAGCCAGGCGCCCAGCCACAGCAGGACGATGGCACCACCCATCACATACAGCCAGTCGCTCATCCGTCACCCAGGGTCAGGAGCCGCGTTGCAACGCGACTCGCGCATCTGCGTATGCAGCAGGATATAGCGCCCCACCGCATCGGTGCAATCGCGGCCTGTGGTTAACGGGCCCGGGAAAGCGGCGGCAGCGGACGGCCGGAAAACACCACCTGGCGGATGGGATTTAAGCCCACCTGATAGGCGAGCGCTGCCGGCCGGTCGATATCCCAGACCACGAAATCGGCGGTTTTCCCGGCTTCCAGTGTGCCGACTTCGGCCTGCAGGCCCAGAGCACGGGCGGCCTGGCGGGTGATCCCGGCCAGCGCCTCGGCCGGGGTGAGCCGAAACAGGGTGCAGGCCATGTTCAGCATCAGCAGCAGGGAGGTGACCGGCGAGGTGCCGGGATTGCAGTCGGTGGAGATCGCCATCGCCACGCCATGCCGGCGCAGCAGGTCGATGGGCGGCAGCTTCGTTTCGCGCAGGATGTAGAAGGCGCCAGGCAGCAGCACCGCCACGGTGCCGGATTTTGCCATCGCCATCACGCCGGCTTCGTCCAGGTATTCCAGATGATCGGCCGAGAGCGCGCCGAATTCGGCCGCCAACGCCGCACCGCCCAGATTGCTGAGCTGCTCGGCATGCAGCTTGACCGGCAGGTTGTGCCGGCGTGCTGCCTCGAATACGCGACGCGTCTGTGCCGGCGTGAAACCGATACCCTCGCAGAACGCATCCACCGCATCGGCAAGACCCGCCTGCGCGGCGGCCGGGATGATGCGGTCGCAGACCAGATCGATATAGCCATCGGCATCATTGGCATATTCCGGCGGCAGGGCATGGGCAGCCAGAAGCGTCGTGCAGACGCGCAGCGGATAGTCCGCCGCCAGCCGGCGCGCCACGCGCAGACTTTTCAGTTCGTTGTCGAGATCGAGGCCGTAGCCCGACTTGATCTCCAGCGTGGTGACGCCTTCGGCCAGCAGGGCGCGCAGACGCGGTTCGCTCTGGCGCAGCAGATCCTCCTCACTCGCGCTACGCGTGGCCGTCACGGTGGAGCGGATGCCGCCACCAGCACGCGCGATCTCTTCATAGCTGGCACCGTTCAGCCGCAGTTCGAATTCATGGGCGCGGTTGCCGCCATAAACCAGATGGGTGTGGCAATCGATCAGGCCCGGCGTGATCCAGCCGCCGCCCAGATCGTGCATGGCGGTATGCGGCCCGATGCCGTCCTTCGGCAGGCTGGCGACCGGGCCGATCCAGGCGATGCGGCCGCCACGAATAGCGATGGCGCCATCGCGGATGGCACCGAAGCCATCGTCGCCACTATCTGCCATGGTGGCGATATCGGCATGGCGCCAGACGCTGTCCCAGAATTCAGTCATCTCAGATCCTGTCCGCCACCAGATGCGCGGCCTGCGCACCGACTTCATAGACTATCTGCCTGGACAGCCGGAAGGGCGCGATCTCGACCGGGGTTACGGGCAGCGGCAGATCGGCATCGCCGATCTCGCCGCGCACATAGGATGCCAGTACACGGCCGAAGACGGTGCCCGGGGCAATGCCGCGCCCGTTATAGCCGCTGAAGCCGATCATGCGGGGGCCGTAACGGTGGAAGCGCGGCAGGTTGTCGGCCGTCATGCCGATGGTGCCATACCACTCGGCCTCGAAGGCCACGCCGCCCAGACCGGGAAACAGCTTGCGCAACGCGCGTTTTGCCCAGGCACGGTGCACAGCGAGACCCGTACCGCGCAGGGCACCGATGCTGCCGAAGACCAGACGGCCGGCCTGGTCCATGCGGAAGGAATTCATCACCAGCTGTGTGTCCCAGGCACCCTGCCCCTCGGGCAGGATCATGGCCCGCATCTCCGCCGACAAAGGCCGCGTGGCGAAATTGAAATACGGCAGCGGCACCTGCTCCCGCCGCGCCGCATCGCCCGGGCCTGAGCCATAGGCATCGGTCGACAGGATCACCCAGTCTGCCGTCACCTGGCCATGCGCCGTGCGGATCAGCCACTGATCCCCTCTGCGTTCGATTGCGCTGACCGGCGACTGCGTGAACAGCTTGGCGCCGGCTTTCTGCGCCGCCGTCGCCAGTCCGCGCACATAGGCCAGCGGCTGGATCGTACCTGCCCGCCGGTCGAGCAGCGCGCCGGCATATTTCCGCGTGCCGAGCAACGCGGCGGCGCGGGCCGCATCCAGCAGTTCGACATCGGCACCACGCGCCTGCCATTGCCGCGCGCGCGCCGTGATCTCGTCGAAACCGGACTGGCCATGGGCGCAATGCAGCGTGCCGGCATGCATGGCCTCGCATTGAATGCCGTGTTCCCGCACGATCTCGAAGACCAGCTTCGGGCCATCGCCCAGCAGATTCAGCAGGCGGTTGCCGTAGGGCGCGGGCAGCGTTTTGAGCAGAACCTCCGGCATCACCCACATGCCGGCATTGACCAGGCCAACATTGCGTCCGGCCCCGCCGAAGCCGATTTCGACCGCCTCGATCACCGCCACCTGCATGCCGGCCCGCGCCAGATGCAGGGCGGCCGACATGCCGGTGAAACCGCCGCCGATCACCGCGACCGCGACGCTGTGATTCCCTGACAGTTTTTCGGTTGCCGGGGCGGCCGGCGCGGTTTGCTCCCACAGTCCGTGGGATCGCGGATCATTCAGCATCGTCGTGTCTCTTCGGCCTGATGAATCGCAGATCGACCGTGATGAATTTGAATGGCCGGCCTTTCGGAACACGGCCGTTTCTGCCAACTTATATATACAAGTTGGGAGACCCCGTCATGCCTCGCTTCCTGCTGCGCCATGCCCTGCTGCCCGACGGCTGGCACGACGACGTGCTGGTGACCATCGACACGGCCGGCCTAATCGACGCCGTGATGCCGGCGCAGACGGCCGCCGATGCCGTGCTACTGGACGGCCCGGTGCTGCCCGGCCTTGCTAACCTGCACAGCCATGCCTTCCAGCGCGCCATGGCCGGACTGGCGGAGCGCAGCGGAGCAGGCGCGGACAGTTTCTGGACCTGGCGTGAAACGATGTATCGCTTTGCGGCGAAGCTGACGCCCGCCGATATCGAGGCCATCGCCAGCCAGCTCTATGCCGAGATGCTGGAAGCCGGTTTCACTGCCGTGGCCGAATTCCACTACGTGCATCACCAGGCCGACGGCACGCCCTATGACGATCCGGCCGAGCTGAGCTGGCGCATCCTGGCTGCCGCCGAGGCCAGCGGCATCGGCCTGACCCATCTGCCGGTGCTGTATCGGTATGGCGGTTTCGGCCAGCGCGAGCCGCAGCCGCGCCAGCGCCGTTTCCTGCACGACAGCGACGCCTATGCCGCGCTGTTGCAGAAACTGGCGCCGGCCTTCCGTGATCGACACGACCGTCGGCTGGGCATCGCGCCGCATTCCCTGCGCGCCCTCTCGCCCGAGATGCTGCGCGCGGCGCTGACCGCGCTGGACGGCATCGATGCCACGGCGCCGGTGCATATCCACATCGCCGAACAGATCGCCGAAGTGGACGAATGTCTGGCCTGGAGCGGACGGCGGCCAGTGGACTGGCTGCTGGACCAGGGCCATGTGAACGCGCGCTGGTGCCTGGTGCATGCCACGCATCTGACGCCGGGCGAAACGCTGCGGCTGGCGCAGAGCGGCGCGGTGGCGGGCCTGTGCCCCACCACGGAAGCCAATCTGGGCGACGGCCTGTTTCCCGCCGTGGATTACATGGCGGCCGGCGGGGCAATCGGCATCGGCTCGGACAGCCATATCAGCGTGGATGCGGCCGAAGACCTGCGCCTGCTGGAATACGGCCAGCGCCTGGTTCGGCGCAGCCGCAACCTGCTGGCCGGTGGGCCGGAGCGGTCGACCGGGCAGCGGCTGTTCGAAGCCGCCGCGACCGGCGGCGCGCAGGCCCTGGGCCAGCCGATGGGGAGGATTGCCGTAGGGCAGCGCGCCGATTTTGTGCTGCTGGACGGCGAGACGCCGACGCTGGCGGCGCGCCACGGCGATGCCGTGCTGGACAGCTGGATCTTCGCGGGCCAGCGCCGGCCGATGATCCGCGAGGTCTGGGTCGGCGGCCGGCGCGTGGTGGAACAGGGCCGGCATGTCCGCGCCGGCGAATTCGCCGCGCGCTATCGCCAGACCTTACGCCGCCTGATCGAGGAATGAGCGGCTGCCGCCATCGCGGCAGAAGGCGATCAGCCGGTGCAGGAAGGCCTCGCCCTCGGCCACTTGGCTGAGCTCGATATATTCGTCGGGCTTATGCGCCTCGCGGATATTGCCCGGGCCGCAGACCACGGCGGGGATCCCACCGACATGGAAAATGCCGGCCTCGGTGCCGTAGGACACCGCCTGGGTGCGATTCTGCCCGGCCAGTTTCAGGGCCAGCGTCTCGGCCGGATTGTCGCCGACAGGCAGGAAGGCCGGCACATGGGCCACCACCTGCGTGTCGACGCCCGCCTGCGCATGGATGCGTTTCATGCCGGGCTCAAGCTGTTCGGTGGCGTAGCGCTTCACGGCCTCGACGATGGCGTGATCGTGCTCGGGCTTCACCGCGCGGATATCCCACACAAGCTTGCATTCGCGGGCCAGAATGTTGCGCGCCGTGCCGCCATGGATCTCGCCCACCGTGATGGTGGTATAGGGCGGCTCGAAACGCGGATCGCAATATTCGGGCTTCTGGTATTCGCGCTGGATGCGGTTCATCTCGGCGATCAGTTCGCCAGCCACCTGGATGGCATTGACGCCCTGATGCGTGGCCGAGGAATGCGCCTCGAAACCATGCACGGTGGTGTTACAGGCACAAACGCTTTTATGCGCGTTCACCACCTGCATCTCGGTTGGCTCGCCGATGATGGCGAGCCTGGGCGCCGGCCCGCCCTGCTTGACGAAATCGACGATGCCATGCACGCCGAGGCAGCCGACTTCCTCGTCATAGGAAAAGGCGAAATGCAGCGGCACGCTGAGCGGCTGGTTGAGCATTTCGGGCAACAGCGCCAGGCAAAGCGCGATGAAGCTTTTCATGTCGGATGTGCCGCGGCCATACAGCCGGCTGCCGCGCTGCACCACCTTGAACGGATCGCTGGTCCAGGGCTGGCCATCCACCGGCACAACATCGGTGTGGCCAGACAGCACTATGCCGCCCACATCACGCGGGCCGATGGTGGCATAGAGATTGGCCTTCCTGCCGGTGGAGTCGTAGATCTTGTCGCTGGCGACGCCGTGCTGTGCGAGATACGCGGCGATATCGTCGATCAGCGCGAGATTGGACAGCCGGCTGGTGGTATCGAACGCGATCAGGCGTTCGATCCAGTCGAGGGCGGCCTGGCTGGGATTCTTCGTCGGGGGAGTTTTGGTCTGGATATCCGTCATCCAGCCGGTTTAGGGCCGGATGACGGCGCGGTCAATGGCGCGATCAGTCGTCCCCGCCGCTGCGGCGCTGGCCGGCGCCACCGATCATGGCGAGGAATTCAGACCGGGTGCGCGGGTCGTCGCGGAAAGCACCCAGCATGCGGCTGGTGACCATGGTGACGCCCGGCTTGCGGATGCCGCGGGTGGTCATGCACTGGTGCGCGGCCTCGATCACCACGGCGACGCCGCGCGGCTGCAGCACGGCCTGCAGCGTGTTGGCGACCTGGGCGGTAAGCTTTTCCTGGATCTGCAGGCGCTTGGCGTAGACCTCGATCACGCGGGCCAGCTTGGAGATGCCGACCACGCGCTTGCCCGGCAGATAGGCGACATGGGCCTTGCCGATGATCGGCACCATGTGGTGCTCGCAATGGCTTTCCAGCCGGATGTCGCGCAGCACGACCATCTCGTCGTAGCCGTCGGTTTCCTCAAACGTCCGCTCCAGCATGCCAACCGGATCCTCGTCATAGCCGGCGAAGAATTCCTCATAGGAGCGCACAACGCGGTCGGGCGTGCCGACCAGGCCTTCGCGGTCCGGGTCGTCGCCGGCCCAGCGGATCAGCGTGCGGACAGCCGCCTCCGCTTCTTCGCGGCTGGGGCGTTGGGTCTTGCTTTCGTCATTCGCCTTCACGAAGGACGGCAGGCTTCCGGTCTTGGCCACACTGCTCACGGCGATGCTCCTGTTTCTGTCGTCTGCCGTTTTCTACGCATGTCGGAGCGCCGTGGACCAATCCCCGGCGCAAAATTTTCAGTTCACCCGCCGCGCCTCATGGGGGCTGTCCAGCGAGAAGGCCGGGATCGCGACGTCGAACTGTTCGCCGGATTCACTGACCATCTGGTAAGTGCCGACCATGAAACCGGACGGCGTGGGCAGCGGCGTGCCGCTGGTATATTCGAAACTGTCGCCGGGCCCCAGCACCGGCTGTTCGCCCACTACGCCCGGCCCGCGCACCTCCTGCACCCGGCCGCGTGCATCGGTGATCTTCCAGTAGCGGCTGCGCAGTTGCACGGTGTTGCTGCCGCTATTCTCGATCTTCACGTTGTAGGCCCAGACGAAATAATTCTCGTCGGGCGAGGACTGCTCGTCGAGATAGATCGGCTGTACCGTGACCGAAATATTATGCGTGGTCGTGTGATACATGGCTGAACTCCGGGCCCGGCCGGCACGGGATTGCCGGAAAAGCCGTACCGGAAATATTAGGAGCGATGGCCGGAATGTCCAGCCAGCCGCCTCCATGAGGGCGGAAAACCGGGATTCTGCCAACCGAGACAGAAGCCCAGAAACGGCAACGGCCGCCCCTTTCGGGGCGGCCGCGCCATGTAGCTGTAACCGCCGGAATTACTTGCGCAGGAAGATCTGCGCGTTGCGGTTTTCGTCGTTGCGGACGCCATCGGCGGTCGGCACACGCGGCTTGTTCTCGCCGTTGGCCACCGTCTGGATCGAGCCCTGGGCAATGCCCTTCTGGCGCAGATAGGCCGCCACGGCATCGGCACGACGCTGCGACAGGCGCTGGTTGTAGGCATCGGCGCCCGAGCGGTCGGCGTTGCCTTCGATCCGCACGTTGGTCATGCCGGTCGCACGGTAATCGGCGATGGCGCGGTCAAGCACCTGGGTCGCCACCGGGCTGAGGTCCGACTTGTCGAAGGCGAAGAACACGATGTAGGTCTCCGGCAGACGCGGAGCCGGAGCCGGCGCAGCGGCCGGTGCGGGGGCCGGCGGCGGAGGCGGCGGCGGAGCGGCAACGGCCGGCTGCGGCTTGGGGGCCGGAGCGCCGAAGCGGTAGGTCAGGCCCAGCATCACGGTGTGAATCTGGTTGCCGCCATCGACGGTAACGCCAGCCGTGCTGGTCGAGAACTTGGTGTCGCCGAGATACTGGTAGCGATAATCGGCGCTCAGCAGCCAGTTGTTATCCAAAGCATACCACAGACCGGCAATACCCTGGGCCGCCCAGGTGTTATCGTTGTCATCGATCACGGTGGTGTTCACGGTGGCGTCGGTGGAGACCCGGGCATAACCCAGGCCCAAGCCCAGGTAGGGGCTCCAGTTGCTGGCCGGCATGAAGTCATACAGCACATTGGCGAACGCGCTGTACATCTTGGCGTCACCGCCGGACGTTGCACCGCCATTGGCGCCGTCAACATCCCAGCTGTTGTAGCCAAGTTCGAGTTCAGGGCGCCAGCCATTGCCGAACGCATAACCACCCTTCAGCACGCCGGCCCAGCCGGTATCGAATTCGAGCGTGGTGATCGCGCCGGCACCTTTGACATCGGCATCCTCGAACCAGGAGGCGCCGGCACCAATGCCGACATAGGGGCCGCTGGCCTGCGCAAATGCCGGAGCCGACGACAGAACCGCCAGAGCGGCGCCGGCCAGCAGAGCGACACGAATCTTCATGGGAATCTCCTCAAAATTGGATGGGCGCCGCGACCGCGACCCCTGAAGTCTCAACCCCACGGCGACTATAACAGCAGCTTTCGGGATTCGCCTAACCCGAGGCAACGAGTCGACCGGAAAATAGCCTCCTGTGGCAGATCGGCAACAGATCAGGCCGCTTTTTCAAGGGCCTGACGCAAATCATCCAGCAGATCCCGCCAGTCTTCCAGGCCCACCGACAGCCGCAGCAGGTCCTCGCCGATGCCCAGCCGGGCACGTTCTTCCGGGCTCAACCTCTGGTGTGTGGTTGTGGCCGGATGGGTGATCAGGCTTTTGGAGTCTCCCAGATTATTCGAGATATCCACCAATTCCAGGGCATTCAGCATACGGAATGCGCCTGCTTTCCCGCCTTTGGGGCGCAGGGCCAGCATGTTGCCGCCGGCACTCATCTGGTGCATCGCCAATGCGTGCTGGGGGTGGTCGGCCCGGCCGGGATACAGCAGGGCCGGCACATTCGTCGGCGCCGCCAGGCCTGGGTGGCCCGCCAGGGCATCTGCCAACCGAGAGGCGTTCTCTACCTGGCGAGACACTCGTAATTCAAGAGTCTCCAACCCTTTGAGCATGACCCAGGCATTGAACGGGCTGAGCGCTGGGCCGGTATGGCGCAGATAGGGGGTCAATTCGTTGGTGACGAAATCCTGACTACCCAATACCACGCCGCCCAGGCAGCGGCCCTGGCCGTCGATATGTTTGGTGGCCGAGTAGACTACGATATCGGCGCCGAGCTGCAGCGGCTTCTGCAGCATCGGGGTGGCGAAGACATTGTCGACCACCACGCGGGCGCCGACCTTGTGCGCCAGTTCGGCCACGGCCGGCAGGTCGATCACTTCCAGCGTGGGATTGGACGGCGTTTCCAGAAAAACGGCGCGGGTGCGTGCATTGATCGCCTGTTCCCAAGCCGACAGGTCGGTCCCGTCGATCAGATGCGTCCTGATACCAAAGCGCGGCAGCAATTCCTCGACGATGTAACGGCAGGATCCGAACACCGCGCGGGCTGAAACCACTTCATCGCCGGCCTTGAGCTGACACATCAGCGCCGCGTTGACCGCCGCCATGCCGCTGGCCGTGGCACGCGCCGCCTCGGCGCCTTCCAGTAGGGCCATGCGGCGCTCGAACATTTCCACCGTGGGGTTGCCGAAACGGCTGTAGACGAAGCCGGGCTGCTCGTTCTTGAAGCGGGCCTCGGCGGCTTCGGCGCTGTCGTAGCAGAAGCCCGAGGTCATGAAGATCGCTTCCGAGGTTTCGCCGAACCCGCTGCGCATCGTGCCGCCGCGCACAAGCTGCGTGGCCGGACGCCAGGTGGAAGTCTTTTTGCTGTCGCTCATCGCGTGTCGTCCTCTGGTCCGATATCAACGAAACCGGGGCCAAAAAACAAAAAACCCCGGCGCCGCAGGCCCGGGGTTCTGGATAAACCGCCCGACCTTTTAGCGGTTTGTTTTACGTGGTCCGCAAGCCGGTCGGCTCAAATCACCACGAATGGTCCAGCGTGATACGGCGCGACGGCGATGCCGTCAAGCCTGATTCGGCGCGGCCAGCCCAGAGTGGTCATCCCAGAGTGATCATCCCAGGGCCCGTAAGGCCTCGATAGCTGCCATCCGCCCCGACAACCAGGCCCCGGCGGCCGATCCCGCCCAGTCGGGGGAAGCGAAGGCCTCGCCGGCGAACAGCACGCGGCTGCGGCCCGCCGCCGTGGTGAGCGACCGGCCGGCATTGCGGCGGGCGACAGCGAAACCGGGCCTGGCGGCGGCGATGGCGCCGCGGCTGAAAGGATCCCTGCCCCAGATGGACGCAATGCCACGCACGAAGCGGCCATCCACGGCATCGCCGAAGACGAGCCTGAGCTGGGCACGGGCAGCCGCCACCATGGCCGCCTCACCCTGGCCTTCCAGTTCGCGAGCGTACTCACCGCCGACAGTGGCGATCGCCACGGGCGTGTCATGGGCATTGAGGCGGAAGCCTAACATGCGGTTGCCGCCGCCATTGGCCAGCACCTGAGTATTGCCCGGCGCGTTGAAACTGCCGGGTTCATAAAGCAGCGCGATGCGGTTGATCAGCCCCATGTTCATGCGGGCCAGTGCCTCGCGCTGGGCGGCCGGCAGGGCCGGCTGGAACAGGATACCGTCGCGCGCTGCCAGCACGCCGAGTGGCACGGTGACGATGCAGGCCTCGGCGCGCACCTGGCCCTCGGCGGTGGCCAGCGTGACGCCGCTGTTGGCCCAGTCGATGCGCACCACCGGCTTGCCGAGCCAGACCGGCAGGCCGGCGGCATAATCGACGGCCCAGGCCCCCAACCCGCCGGGCAGCCAGGCATCATTACCCGTGCCCGACAGCCGTGGCGCGTCCAGCGCGGAAACCTGCGCGTATTCGACACCGACATGCAGCGGGCCGGCCATGGCGCGGGCCAGGCCGGTCCAGTGCTGCGCGCCATTCACATCGAGTTTCGCCCGACTGGCCAATGCAACATCGGCGCGCAGCGTCTTGGCATCCAGCAGGGCATCGTCGAGGCGGTCGTAAAGCAGGCCGAGCAGATCGTAATCCTCGGTGGTTGCATCGCGCAGGGCGCCGTCGCGATCCCGGTCGAACAGCCAGAAATCGCCATCATCGGTCTGCAGGGCGGTTTCGCGCCGGCGCATTTCGCTGGCCAGCGGATTGATGTCGGCCGATTTCAGGAAGGCCGCACCCAGATCGGCGGGATGGCCCAGCCGCGTCGTATCGGTATAGGCGCGGCCGCCGATGCGGTTGCGAGCCTCGATGACAGCGACATTACGACCGCGTTCCTGCAGCAACCGGGCTGCGGCAAGGCCGGCGATGCCGGCGCCGACGATGGCCACATCGACCTCGCCGGGCAAGGCGCCCTGGGCGGATACGGTTGTCGGCCTGCCCAGCAGCGGCAGAGCCGCCATGGCCGCCGCGCCCTGGATCGTTTCACGACGGGTGACGCGTTTCATCGCGCCATTATGCCGCGAGACGACCGGAAAGACCAAAATTTAAAGCCGGGCCGCAAGGCGGCCCGGCTTGATCATGTGTCCTTCAAGTGTCAGCGCCGAAGGAGCAAGCGATGCGACTGTTACTTCACCAGCAGCGCACGGCGCAGGGCCGCATTGGCCTGGGCGATGGCTGCAATCGTCGCCGGACTTTCGGCCAGGCCGTTCAGCATGACGAAGTCGTGGATCGCACCGTTGTAGCGCGTCGAGGTGACGCTCACGCCGGCCGCGATCAGCTTGCGGGCATAGGCTTCGCCTTCATCCCGCAGCAGATCGTTCTCGGCGACGATCACTGTGGCCTCGGGCAGACCGCGCAACTGTTCGACCGAAGCCTTCAGCGGAAAGGCCAGCACGTCGTTGCGCACCTGGGCCGGCAGATAGGCATCGAGGAAAAAATGCATCGCATTGGTCGTCAACCACGGGCCGTTGCCGAAGGCGGCGTAGGAAGCGTTCTGCGAGATATCGTCGGTCACCGGGTAGAACAGCACCTGGTGGCTGATCTTCGGGCCGCCGCGCTCCTTGGCCAGCAGCGTCACCGCCGCCGCCATGTTGCCGCCCGCCGAATCACCGGCCACCGCGAGGCGGCTGCCATCGACATTGAGGGCCTTCGCATTCTCGACGACATACTTCGTCGCTGCATAAGCCTCCTCATTGGGCACCGGATACTTCACATCCGGCGTATTGCGGTAGTCGACGAAGACCACGGCGACACGGGCGCCGACGGCGATCTCGCGGATCAGGCGGTCATGGGTGTCCTTGCCGCCGAGCATCCAGCCCCCGCCGTGGAAATACATCACCACCGGCAAGGCTTCGGCCACGCCTTCGGGCCGCACGATGCGCACATTGACGCTGCCCAGCGGGCCGGTGGGCAGGCTCAGGTCCCGAATACTGGCCGGCAGCTTGGTGACCGGGCCAGCCTGGGCGCCGGACAGCACCTGGCGGGCGGCTTCGGGCGACAGGGTGTAGATCGGCGGGCCGCCGGCGGCGCTCACGGCGCTGATGAAATTCTGGGTGACGGCGTCGAGATTGGCGGGTTGGGCCTGGGCCGGCGACGAGACGGCGGCAGCCAACAAGCCGGCGGCCAGCGCGGTGGAAGCCAGGATACGGCGGGTATTCTGCAACAGCGACATGGTCTTAGCTCCTTCTTGGGGTGACTGGTCCACCGTCTGGCGGGCCAGATCCGTGCTCCGGATGGCCAATATTTATTGCGATAAATAATAGTTTGATAATTGCTATTTCGACATGGCAGTCATGCATACATCGCATACGATAAATTATCACACGATATATAATCGCAGGCGCATTCCGGAGATCGCCAATGACCGACACCACCACTACTGCCCGCAACGACAAGCTGGCCCTGGATAACCAGCTCTGCTTCGCGATCTATTCCACCGGCCTCGCCTTCAACCGGCTGTACAAGCCCCTGCTGGATGCAATGGGCCTGACCTATCCGCAATACCTGGTCATGCTGGCGCTGTGGGAGAGCGACGGCCTGATGGTGGGTGAACTGGGCGGGCGGCTGTTTCTGGAATCGAGCACGCTGACGCCGCTGCTCAAGCGGCTGGAAGCGGCCGGCTACGTCACGCGGCGGCGCAATCCCGAGGATGAACGTCAGGTACGCATCCACCTGACCGAAGCGGGCCGCGCATTGCAGCAGCAGGCCATGGCCTGTCCGGCCACGGTGCTAAAGGCTTCGGGCCAGAGCATGGAG
This sequence comes from Ferrovibrio sp., assembly GCA_046294345.1. Taxonomy (GTDB): domain Bacteria; phylum Pseudomonadota; class Alphaproteobacteria; order Ferrovibrionales; family Ferrovibrionaceae; genus Ferrovibrio. Next base: position 74,077 of record JBKBJT010000007.1, on the reverse strand, counting down.
CAACTGATGCAGATGAAGGATGCGGCTGTGAAGCTGCGCGACGCCTTCAATGCCGCGCGCTGAGCCCGGCCGTCAGGCAGCCGAACGGAAAGGATGCGCGGTGAATACGCCGATCACCTTCAGCGAGCGGCTGAAATATTCCAGTTCCTGCAAGGCCAGATCGACATTGCGCTGGGCCGGATGGCCCTCGATCTCGGCATAGAATTCCGCCACCTGGAAACCGTCCGACAGATAGCTTTCCAGCTTCACCACGTTGACGCCGTTGGTGGCGAATCCACCCAGCGCCTTGTACAGCGCCGCCGGCACGCTGCGCACGCGGAACATGATCGCGGTAAGGCTGTTGCCAAGCTGCGGATCGGGGTCGCGGCGCTGGCGCTCCAGCTTGATGAAGCGCGTGGTGTTGGTGTGGTTGTCCTCGATGTCGGCGCGCAGCACCTGCAGGCCGTAAAGCTCGCCAGCGATCGAGGAGGCAATGGCCGCCTCTTCCGGATTGTTGCGTTCGGCCACCTCTTTCGCCGAGCCGGCCGTGTCGCTGGAAACAATCGGCTCGATGCCGAGATCCTTGATCACGCGCCGGCATTGCGACAGGGCCTGAACATGGCTGTAGACGCGCCTGATGCTTTTCAGGCTGGCTGATTTCGGGGCCAGCAGCTGATGCCGCACGCGCAGGAAATGCTCGGCGGTGATGTAGAGTCCACCCTCGGGCAGAAGCTGATGGATATCGGCGACGCGGCCGGCGGTGGAGTTCTCGATCGGGATCAGGCCGCAGGCGGCGCGACCTTCGCGCACCGCAATGAAGGCATCCTCGAAAGTGGCGCAGGGCAATGGCACCAGATCGGGCAGAGCCTCGCGGCAGGCCAGGTGCGAATAGGCGCCCGGTGCGCCCTGGAAAGCGACGACGCGCGCAGGATCGGTGGCGGCGGTGGCAATCTGGGCGGGCATGGAAATCCCTTCGACTGGGCGGCGTGTGGCGAGCGGAGATTATCGTTGCGCGGCCATCACCTGGCGGATGCGCTCAAGGTCGGCCGGAGTATCGACACCGAGCGGCAGGGTGTCAACGACGGCCGCCGCGATCCGCATGCCGTTCTCCAGCGCGCGCAGTTGCTCCAGCTTCTCGCGCTGTTCCAGTGGCGAAGGCGGCAACGCGACGAAGCGCTGCAGAGCCGCACGGCGATAGGCATAGATGCCGATATGGTGCCATAGCGGCCCCTCGCCGCCCGGCACCGGGCGGCGGCTGAAATACAGCGCCGGTCCGATGCTCTCGCCCGGCCGCAGGCTGAGCACGGCCTTCACCACGTTGGGGTCGTCGATTTCGTGCCGGTCCACGATGGGCGTCGCCAGGGTGGCAATGTCGATGCGCGGATCGGCCAGCGGCTTCAGCGCCGCGGCGACGATGGCGGGATCGATGGCGGGCAGATCGCCCTGCAGGTTGATCACGGCATCATGCCGGCCCTCGGGATCGAGCTTGACCAGCGCCTCGTGGATACGGTCGGAACCCGAGGGGTGGTTCGGATCGGTCATCACTGCCTCCCCGCCGGCAGCCCGCACGGCGCCGGCGATGGCTTCGTCGCCGCAGGCCACGGCCACGCGGGCGAAACCGGCTTCGCGCGCGCGACGCAGGCAATGCACGATCATCGGCTGGCCATGGATGTCGGCCAGGGGCTTGTCGGGCAGGCGCGTGGAGGCCAGCCGCGAGGGAATCAGCACGATCGGGTTGCTGGGCAGGCTGGACGAGCTAAGTGTCTGGTCGGCAGTCATTTGCGGTCCTGATCGCGAGGCGGCTAAGGTGCGGCAATCCGCCGCAGCCCGGGCAGGCGGATGCCCTGTCCGGCGGGATATATACGGGTTGCGAACGGACCGGGGAAGCCGCTAATGTCACGGCGATTTTTTGGGCCGTTTCGGCCTGTTTTAGACCGGTTTCGCTGCCCCGTCCCCAACTACCGGCGCAGCGTCGATGGCAGGAGTGTCGCGAGATGGATAGTTTCGAACTGAACAAGATGATCGGCGCCGTGCTGTTCTGCCTGCTGATCATCATGGGCGTGAATCAGTTCGGCAACATCCTGGTCTCGCCGAAGAAGCTGGCCGAACCGGCCTACAAGATCGAAGTGGCCGAGGAGGCCCCCAAGGGCGGCGCCGGCGCCGCCGCCAAGCAGGAAGAGGCCGATCCGCCGATCGCCACCCTGCTCGCCTCGGCCAATGTCGATGCCGGCAAGAAGGCTTTCAGCAAGTGTGCGGCCTGCCACACCCCCGACAAGGGCGGCGCCTCCAAGGTTGGCCCGAACCTTTACGACATCGTCGGCGCCCCGAAGGGCCACATGTCCGGCTTCTCCTATTCCGACGGCCTGATGAAGACCGGCGGCGAATGGAGCTATGAAAGCCTGTATGCCTTCCTGAAGAACCCGAAGGCCTATGCCCCGGGCACCAAGATGGCCTATGCCGGTTCGAAGAGCGCCAAGGAACGCGCCGACCTGATCGCCTATCTGCGGTCGTTGTCGGACAGCCCCAAGCCGCTGCCGTAATCGCTTACGTTTCCAGACCAGGGCCGGGAACCGTCGACATGCGCGACATCCCGGCCTTTTCTGTTTCCGCCGATGCACTGATCGGCTTTGCCAACCATCTGGCCGACCTCGCCGGCGCGGCGATCCGGCCGCATTTCCGCCAGCGCCTCGATGTCGAGGCCAAGGGCGACGACTCGCCCGTCACCATCGCCGACCGTGCTGCCGAGACCGCCATGCGCCAGGCTATCGAGGCGAAATATCCCGATCACGGCATCTATGGCGAGGAATACGGCCATGCCCGGCCGGAGGCGCCGTGGCAATGGATCCTAGATCCCATCGACGGCACCAAAAGCTTCGTCACCGGCCTGCCGATCTTCGGCACCCTGATCGCGCTCACCTTCGAAGGCCAGCCGGTGCTGGGGGTGATCGACCAGCCAAATATGCGCGACCGCTGGGTTGGCGCGCTGGGTCGCGCCACCATATTCAATGGCATGGCAACCCGTGCGAATCCCCGCAGCGACCTGGCCAAGGCGGCCGTGGCCACCACCTCGGTGGGCCTGTTCAATGCCGCCGAAGCCGCAGCCTTCGAGAGCCTGCGCAAGGCCTGCTGGCTCAACCGGCTGTCCGGCGACTGCATCGTCTTCGGCCTGGTCGCCTCGGGCTTCGTGGATGTGGTCGTCGAGAGCCGGGTGCAGCCCTACGATTACGCGGCACTGGTTCCCGTGGTGGAAGGCGCCGGTGGCGTGATCACCGACTGGGAAGGCCGGCCGCTCGATACCCGCAATCCTGCCCGCGTGCTGGCCGCCGCCAATCCGGCCCTGCATGCGGCGGCACAGGCCTATCTGTCCGGAGCATGACCTTTTCCCTGGGAGCGACCCGAATGCGAACCGTCCTGTTGTCCGCCCTGCTCGCCCTCACGCTGACCAGCCCGACATTCGCCCAGACCGGCGCCCAGACCGGCAAGACCAGCCACGCATTGTCGCTGATCGGCACGCCGAAATACGGTCCGAACTTCAAGCAGCTCGATTACGTCAACCCCAACGCGCCGAAAGGCGGCGAGGTGAAGCTGTATGCCGTGGGCGGCTTCGACAGCCTCAATCCCTTCATTCCCAAAGGCGACGAGGCCCCCGGTCTGGGGCTTGTCTACGAAACCCTGATGGTTTCGCCGATGGACGACGACACCAGCGAATACGGCCTGATCGCCGAAAGTGTGGAAGTGCCCGAGGATCTGAGCTGGGTCACGTTCAATCTGCGGGCAGAGGCGAAATGGGCCGATGGCAAGACCATCACGGCCGAGGATGTCGCCTGGAGCTTCGAGCAGATCCAGAAGCATGGCGATCCGCAGCTGCAGCTCTATTACGCCAATGTTCAGAAAGCGGAAGTTCTCTCACCCCGAAAAGTGAAGTTCCATTTCTCCGGCCCGAAGAACCGCGAGCTGCCGCAGATCATGGGCCAGTTGCCGGTGGTGCAGAAGGCACAGTGGGAAAAGCGCGGTTTCGACAAGACCACGCTGGAACCCTGGACCGGTTCGGGGCCATACAAGATCGCCGGGCTGGAAGCCAACCGCTTCATCGTCTACGAGCGCCGCAACGACTGGTGGGCGAAAGACCTGCCGATCAACAAGGGGCGCTACAACTTCGACCGCATCCGCTACGACCTCTATCGCGACACCACCGTGACGCTGGAGGCCTTCAAGTCGGGGCAATACGATTTCCGGCGCGAGAACATCGCCCGCGTCTGGGCCACCGGCTACGACTTCCCGGCCGTGCAGCAGGGCCTGGTGAAGAAGGTGGAGCTGCCGCATGAACGGCCATCGGGCCTGAGCGGTTTCGTATTCAACATCCGCCGCGCCAAGTTCCAGGATGTGCGCGTGCGCCGCGCGCTGACGCTGGCCTTCGACTACGAATGGACCAACAAGACCTTCTTCTACGGCGGCTACAGCCGATCCAGCAGCTATTTCGAAAATTCCGATTTTGCCGCCCGCGGCGAACCATCGGCTGCCGAACTGAAACTGCTGGAACCCTTCCGTGACAAACTGCCCAAGGAAGTCTTCGGGCCAGCCTATCAGGCGCCGACCTCCGACGGTTCGGGCCAGGATCGCAAGAACCTGCGCGAGGCGGCCCGCCTGCTGAAGGAAGCCGGTTGGGAAGTCAGGGACGGCAGGCTGCGCAACGCCAAAGGCGAGACGCTGGATATCGAATTCCTGCTGTCCGATCCCACTTACGAGCGTATCGTGGCGCCTTGGACGCAAAACCTGCAGCGGCTGGGCGTGGCCCTGACCATGCGGACGGTGGATTCGGCGCAGTATATCGCCCGCCTGCGCAGCTTCGATTACGACATGGTGTTTTCCGGCTGGGGCCAGTCCAACTCGCCGGGTAACGAACAGCGCAGCTTTTTCTCTTCGGCCGCCGCCGACAATACCTCCAGCAGCAACTGGATCGGCCTGAAGGATCCGGTGGTGGACAAGCTGATCGACGCGGTGATCTACGCGCCTGATCGCGACAGCCTGATCACGGCCACGCGCGCGCTGGATCGTGTGCTGACCTGGGGCCAGTATCTGATTCCGGGCTGGAGCCTGCGCGCCGACCGCATCGTTTATTGGGACAAGTTCGGCTTGCCGCCCAAGACGCCGAAGAACGGCACCGACTTCATGGCCTGGTGGGTCGACCCGGCCAAGGCGGCGAAGCTGGCCGCTGCTAAGCAGTAGGAAAAGCGTCGCATGACCTGGCTGAAACCCGTCACCCTGCAGGACAGCGCCGTTGCCTTGGTGCCGCTGAGCCACGCGCATCGCGATGCACTGGCGGAAGCCGTGCGGGACGGCGAATTGTGGACGCTGTGGTACACCGCCATACCGACGCCGGACGGCATGGCTGCCGAGATCGACCGCCGCCTCGGCTTGGCCGAAAAGGGCGCGATGCTGCCCTTCACCGTGATCGACAGGACCGATGGCGACAGGCCGGTGGGCATGACCACCTACATGAATATCGATGCCGCCAACAGGCGCGTCGAGATCGGGTCGACCTGGTATCGCAAGAGCGTGCAGCGCTCGGCGCTGAACACCCGCGCCAAGCTGATGCTGCTGGCCCATGCCTTCGAGGACCTGGGCTGCATCGCCGTCGAATTCCGTACGCATTTCTTCAACCACCAGAGCCGCAAGGCGATCGAGCGGCTGGGCGCCAAGCAGGACGGCATCCTGCGCAACCACCAGGTGGCACCGAACGGCACGCTGCGCGATACCGTGGTCTACAGCATCCTGCCGGCCGAATGGCCGACGGTGAAGGCGCATCTGCGCCATCGCCTGAATCTGTCCGGGGACCAGCCGGCGTGAGGCGGCATGCGCTCGCCGCCCTGCTGTTCCTGCTGGCGTCCGGCGCCGCCCAGGCCGAACCGCGTCATGGTCTGTCGGCCTTTGGCGACCTGAAATATCCGCCAGATTTCGGGCATTTCGATTATGTGAACCCGAACGCGCCGAAGGGCGGCGAGTTGCGTGGCTGGCAGCTCGACGGCTTCGACAACCTCAATCCCCTGATCCTCAAGGGCGTGATGGCGCGCAATCTGAGCCTGAGTTTCCAGGGCCTGATGGTGCGGGCGATGGACGAGCCCGATGCGGTCTATGCCGATCTGGCCAGAAGCGCCGATCTGGCGCCGGACCGCTCTTCCGTCACCTTCCAGATCGACGAGCGCGCCCGCTGGCATGACGGCAGCCCGGTTACGGCGGAAGATGTGGTCTTCACCGTGGAGGCGACGAAAAAGGATGGCCATCCGCTCTATCAGCTGATCCTGCGCGACGTGGAAAGCGTGACGGCAGACGGGGCACGTCGCGTGACCTTCCGTTTCGCCGAAACGGAAAGCCGGCGCGACCTGCCGTTGATCGTCGCCACTTTGCCGATCCTGCCGAAAGCCTGGTTCAAGGGCCGTGATTTTGGCTCTCCGACCATCGAGCCGATCACCGGCTCCGGTCCCTATCGCATCGCCCGGGTGGATGCCGGCCGCAGCATCGTTTTCCAGCGGGTGGAGAACTGGTGGGCGAAGGACCTGCCCGTGCATCGCGGCCGTTACAACTTCGCCTGGATCCGCGAGGATTATTACCGCGATCGCGACATCGCGGCGGAAGCTTTCTTTGCCGGCGAATACGACTACCGCGAAGAAGTGATCGCCCGCGTCTGGGCCACCGGATACAGGGGCAAGCCGGCTTTCGACCAGGGCCGCATCAAGCGCGAAGTGCTGAAGGACGAAACGCCCTCGGGCGTGCAGGCCTGGTTCCTCAACAGCCGCAAACCGCATCTGAGCGACCCCCGGGTGCGCCAGGCCCTCAATCTGGCCTACGACTACGAATGGGCCAACAAGACGCTGTTCTATGACCTGTACAGGCGCACGCGCTCGATGTTCGAAAATTCCGACCTGGCCGCCACCGGCCTGCCGTCGGATGCCGAATTGAGGCTGCTGGAACCATTCCGCGCCCAGGTGCCGCCGCAGGTTTTTGCCGAAGAATTCCAGCCGCCGCGCACCGACGGTTCGGGCAACAACCGCGCCAACCTGAAACAGGCGCAGGCCCTGTTGCTGCAGGCCGGCTGGCGCATCGAGAACGGCAAGCTGGTCGATGCCCAGGGCAAACCCTTCGAGCTGGAATTCATGCTCTACGAGCCCAGTTTCCAGCGCATCATCAATCCCTTCGCCCGCAATCTGGAGCGCATCGGCATTACCGTTTCGATTCGCGTGGTGGATATCTCGGCCTTCGAGAACCGCATGCGCAGCTTCGATTTCGACATCATGTCGCGCCGTTTCGTCCAGCCGCTGACGCCGGGCGTGGAACAGCGCAACTACTGGACATCGCGCGCCGCCGAAACGGTGGGCAGCTTCAACTTCTCGGGCGTGCGCGATCCGGCGGTGGACGACCTGGTGGAACATATCGTCTCGGCAGGCAGCCGCGACGAACTGCGCGCCGCCACCCGCGCTTTGGACCGCGTTCTGATGTGGGGCTGGTATGTGATCCCGCACTGGTACAGTGGCACGGTGAAGCTTGGTTACTGGGATCGTTTTGTCCGCCCGGCGGTGAAACCCGCCTATGATGTGGGGCTGGTCGATACCTGGTGGATCGATCCGGAAAAAGACAAGGCATTGAATTTGCCGCGTCAGAGGTGAGAGAGTAGCGCCATGCTTGCCTATATCATCCGCCGCCTCGCCCTGATCGTGCCGACCCTGCTCGGCATCATGGTGATCAATTTCGTCGTGGTGCAGTTCGCGCCCGGCGGCCCGGTCGAACAGGTGATCGCCCAGGTGACCGGCACCGCCGCCGACGTCACCGCGCGGGTCTCTGGCGCCACCGGCGGCGAGACCGGCCCGGGCGCCGGCGCCTTCGCCCAGGCCGCCGAGGGCAGCGCCAAATACCGCGGCGCCCAGGGCCTGGACCCGGAATTCATCAAGCGGATTGAGAAACAATTCGGCTTCGACAAGCCCGCCCATGAACGCTTCCTGCTCATGCTGGGCCAGTATATCCGGTTCGATTTCGGCGTGAGCTATTTCAAGGACCGGCCGGTGGTGGACCTGATCATCGAGAAACTGCCGGTTTCGATCTCGCTGGGCCTGTGGACAACGCTGATCGTCTACCTGATCTCGATCCCGCTGGGCATCGCCAAGGCGGTACGCGACGGCAGCCGCTTCGATATCTGGACCTCGGCAGCCATCGTGGTGGGCTATGCCATTCCCGGTTTCCTGTTCGCCGTGCTGCTGGTCGTGCTGTTCGCGGGCGGCAGTTTCGTGCAGTGGTTTCCCCTGCGTGGCCTGACCTCGGATAACTGGGACCAGCTCAGCCTGCTGGGCAAGGTCGCCGACTATTTCTGGCATCTGGCCCTGCCGGTGATTGCCATGGTGATTGGCGGTTTCGCCGGTCTGGTCATGCTGACCAAGAATTCCTTCCTGGAAGAGATCAACAAGCTCTACGTCCTCACAGCGCGGGCCAAGGGCCTATCCGAGCGGCGCGTGCTCTACGGCCATGTCTTCCGCAACGCCATGCTGATCGTGATCGCCGGCTTCCCTTCGGCCTTCATCGGCATCCTGTTCACCTCATCGCTGCTGATCGAGGTGATCTTCTCGCTGGACGGCCTCGGTTTGCTGGGCTTCGAGGCGGCACTGAAGCGCGACTACCCGATCATGTTCGGTTCGCTGTTCATCTTTACCCTGCTGGGGCTGGTGGTGAACCTGATTTCCGACCTGATGTATGTGGTGGTGGATCCGCGCATCGATTTCGAGAGCCGGGAGGCCTGAGCCGATGCAGCTCTCGCCCATCAATGCCCGTCGCTGGCGCAATTTCCGCGCCAATGGCCGGGGCTACTGGTCGCTGTGGATCTTCGCGCTGTTGTTCGTGGTCAGCCTGTTCGCCGAACTGGTGGCCAATGACTCGCCGCTGATCGTCAAGTACGACGGCAGCTATTATTTCCCGGTGCTGAAGGCCTATCCCGAGACCACCTTCGGCGGCGATTTCGAAACGGAGGCGAAATACCGCGATGCCTTCGTGCAGGAACTGGTCGCCGAGAAGGACGGCTGGATGATCTGGCCCCCGATCCGCTACAGCTATCGCACCATCAACTATGACCTCGGCCGCCCTGCGCCGGCACCGCCCAGTGCGGAAAACTGGCTCGGCACCGACGACCAGGGCCGCGATGTGCTGGCCCGCATGATCTACGGCTTCCGCATTTCCGTGCTGTTCGGCCTGGTGCTGACGCTGCTCAGTTCGGTGATCGGGGTGATCGCCGGCGCCGTGCAGGGCTATTTCGGCGGCAAGACCGACCTGATCTTCCAGCGTTTCATCGAAATCTGGTCCGGCCTGCCGACCCTGTACCTGCTGATCATCCTGGCCAGTATCGTGCAGCCGAATTTCTGGTGGCTGCTGGGAATCATGCTGCTGTTCTCGTGGATGGCGCTGGTCGGCGTGGTGCGGGCAGAGTTCCTGCGCGCCCGCAATTTCGGCTATGTGCGCGCCGCCCGCGCCCTGGGCGTATCCGATACCGCGATCATGCTGCGGCATCTGCTGCCCAATGCCATGGTCGCGACGCTCACCTTCATGCCGTTCATCCTGAATGGCTCGATCACCACGCTGACCGCGCTGGATTTCCTCGGTTTCGGCCTGCCGCCAGGCTCGCCTTCGCTGGGCGAACTGCTGAGCCAGGGCAAGGCGAACATCCAGGCGCCATGGCTGGGTATCACCGCTTTCGCCGTTCTGGCCGTGATGCTGAGCCTGCTCATTTTTATCGGCGAGGCGGTGCGCGACGCCTTCGATCCGCGCAAGACCTTCCGGTGAACGGCATGACCGAGCAACAGCCCCTCCTGCGGGTGAAAGACCTGAGCGTACGTTTCGGCAGGGATGCCGATGCCGTAAAGCATGTGTCGTTCGACATCCATCGCGGCGAGACACTGGCCCTGGTGGGCGAAAGCGGCTCGGGCAAATCGGTCACGGCTTTGTCGGTGCTTCAGCTTCTGCCCTACCCGTTGGCCAGCCATCCGTCCGGCTCGGTCACCTTCCGCGGCGGCGAGGAACTGGTCGGCGCGCCGGAGCCGGTGCTGCGCAATATCCGCGGCAACCGCATCGCCATGGTGTTCCAGGAACCCATGACTTCGCTGAATCCGCTGCATACCATCGAGCGGCAGATCAACGAGGTGCTGTTCCTGCACAAGGGTCTGGACAAGGCGGCGGCGCGGGCCCGCACGCTGGACCTGCTGCGGCTGGTTGGCCTGCCGGAGGCAGAGAAGCGCCTGAACGCCTATCCACACCAGCTTTCGGGCGGCCAGCGCCAGCGCGTGATGATCGCCATGGCGCTGGCCAACGAGCCGGACCTGCTGATCGCCGACGAACCGACCACGGCGCTGGATGTGACCATTCAGGCCCAGATCCTGAAGCTTCTGAAAGACCTGCAGGCCCGACTGGGCATGGCGATCCTGCTGATCACCCACGACCTGAACATCGTGCGCAGGGTGGCCGATACGGTCTGCGTGATGACGCGGGGTGAGATCGTCGAGGCCGGACCGGTGGCCGATATTTTCGCGGCGCCGAAACACGCCTATACGAAGAAGCTGCTGGCCGCCGAGCCGAAGGGCAAGCCGCATATCGCCGATCTCGATGCCCCGGTGGTGACCGAGGCCAAAGACGTGAAAGTGTGGTTCCCGATCACCGCCGGCCTGCTGCGCCGGACCATCGGCCATATCAAGGCGGTGGATGGCATCAGCTTAAGCATCCGCGCCGGCGAAACGCTGGGCGTGGTGGGCGAAAGCGGCTCGGGCAAGTCGACGCTCGCCTATGCGCTGCTGCGCCTGCAGAAAAGCGAGGGCAGTATCCGGTTCGACGGCCAGGAATTGCAGGGCCGGAGCTGGGCCGAGATGCGGCCGCTGCGACGCGCGATGCAGATCGTGTTCCAGGATCCGTTCGATTCCCTCTCTCCGCGCCTGACCGTGTTCCATATCGTGGAAGAGGGCCTGCGCGTGCACGGCGTTGGCGAGGACGAGGCCGCGCGACGCGCCATGGTGGCCGAAGCACTGACCGAGGTGGGCCTCGATCCCGCCACCATGGACCGCTATCCGCACGAATTCTCCGGCGGCCAGCGCCAGCGCATCGCCATCGCCCGCGCCATGGTGCTGAAACCGCGCTTTGTTGTGCTGGACGAACCGACCTCGGCGCTGGACATGAGCGTGCAGGCGCAGATCGTCGACCTGCTGCGCGACCTGCAGCAGAAACACCGGCTGGCCTATCTGTTCATCAGCCACGACCTGCGCGTGGTGCGCGCGCTGGCCGACCGCGTGATGGTGATGAAGGATGGCCGCGTGGTGGAACAGGGCGATGCCACGCAGATATTCCAGGCACCCCAGACCGACTATACCCGCGCGCTGATCGCCGCCGCCTTCGACATGGCGGTGATCCATGACCACGCCGTGCGCACCTGATTTGCCGAATCCGCCATGGCTGTTCTGATCTATTCGAAGAACCATCCGGTCGAGGACTGGGCCGCGGCCCTGCGCAAGGAGGCCCCGGAGCTGGATATCCGTCTGCACCCGCAGACCGGCAACCCGGCGGAGATCGATGTGGCGCTGGTATGGAAGCCGCCGCCAGGCCTGCTGCAGAGTTTTCCCAACCTGAAACTCATCCAGAGCTTCGGTGCCGGCGTGGACGGCATCCTGGCCGATCCGAACATCCCGAAGCATGTGCCGCTGGCCCGTGTGGTGGATGGCCGCCTGACCCAGGGCATGAGCGAATACGTGCTGCTGCATGTGCTGCGCTTCCACCGCCAGGTCGATACGATGGCGAACAATCAGCGCAACCGTACCTGGCGCTGGCTGCCGCCGGTGGATGCCTCGGAACGCGTGGTCGGCATCATGGGCATGGGTACACTGGGTGGCCATGTGTCGAAGAAGCTGGTCGATTTCGGCTTCCAGGTGGCAAGCTGGAGCCGCAGCCTTAAAGCCGTGGATGGCGTAACCAGCTTCCATGGCGACGATCACCTGGAAGGCTTCCTGCGCATCTGCAACATACTGGTCTGCCTGCTGCCACTCACGCCGCAGACCAGGGGCATCATCAGCCGGCGCACGTTGTCGCTGCTGCCGCGCGGCGCCTATGTGATCAATGCCGGTCGCGGCGGCCATGTGGTGGAGGCCGACCTGCTGCATGCCCTGGACAGCGAATGGCTGTCGGGCGCGACGCTGGATGTATTCAACGAGGAGCCGCTGCGGCCCGATCACCCATTCTGGACCCATCCGAAAGTGACGGTGACGCCGCATAACGCGGCCGACAGCATCCCGGCCCATGTGGCACCGCAGATCGTCGATAATATCCGCCGCCTGCAGCAAGGCTTGCCGATCCTGCGCCTGGTGGATTACACGCGCGGGTACTGAGCCCGCTCGAACTGCGACAATCTGCCCTGCGGCATTCCGCCATGCGGCAATCTGCCGGATGGTTTTCAGGCGCACTGGCCGCCATTTTCCGCCTCGCCTCCCTGTCGAGACGATACAAAAAAGAGCCTGCCATGACCGATATTACCGCCGACGACCTGCTGGTTGCCGACCGCGAAGAAACCACAGTCGCGCCTGAGGGTTTTGCCGCCAACGAGCGCCAGCCTCAGGCCATGAAGGCAACCCTGTTTTTCGTGAATATCCTGCTGCTGATCGGCGTGCTGGCCTTTGCCTGGACGCCGGCCGTGATCTTCTGGGTCGCGCTCGCGCTGGCCCCGATCACGCTCGCCGCGATCCTCGCCATCACGCTCGGCTGGTGGATGTGAGCGGCGCGCCACTCACTCCCATTTGCGGAATACGTCGACGAACTTTTCCTCGCCGCAGGCGATGAAATAGCCACGCAGCACGCAGTTCTCGGTTTCGCCGAGCCGCTGGCGCACGGCCTTCAGGGCCGGCAGCATTTCCTTGGCCAGCTGTTTGTCGCGGAACCGCATCACCTCGCCCTGGGTGCGGGCGCCGTCATAGATCACGCCCAGGCTCTCTTCCGAGTTGATCTCCGGCCGCCGCTTATGGAAGGTGTTGAGGCTTTTCAGGCCACCGGTCTTCTGGATGAACTGCTGGAAATTGCTGAGCGAGCTGTGCCGCTGATCCGGCGCTGTTTCCTTTTCCTGGCATCCGGCCAGGGCAATGACGGCGAGCGACATCGCAAGGATGCCGGACAGGCGTGCGCGACGCATGGATTTCTTCCCCTCTTTTTTCCGGTTTCCCTTGCCGCGGGAACCAGACCGACCACGGCCTTCCTTAAAAACCGGACTTCTAAAGAAAGCTATAAGGATCAACATCTACGGCGCGTTTTACAGCCGAAGGTAGTCTAATCTTCGCGAGCCATTCCCGCAGGACGGCAGGAACATCGACCTCCCGGGCCGCCTTGAGCAGCAGCCTTTCCCGGAACCGGCCGCGCAGATAATGCAGGGGTGCCGGCGCCGGTCCCAATACGGTCAGGCCCGATCCTCGCGGCGCAGCGCGGGCGAGCTCGCGGGCCGCCTGCTGCACCTGGGCCTGGTCGGTGCCGCTCAGGATGATGGCGGCCAGCCGGCCAAAAGGCGGCATGCCGGCGCGCTGGCGCTCGGCCATCTCGGCGGCGATGAAGCCGGCATTGTCATGCCGGCTCAGCGCCGCGATCACCGGATGCTCGGGCAGGAAACTCTGCAGCAGCACGCGGCCGGGATGATCGGCGCGGCCAGCACGGCCTGAGACCTGGGTGAGCAGCTGATGCGTGCGTTCGGCAGCGCGTGGATCGCCACCGGCCAGGCCAAGATCGGCGTCGATCACACCCACCAGGGTGAGCAGCGGAAAATGATGGCCTTTGGCCACGATCTGCGTGCCCACGAGGATATCGATCTCGCGGTTTTCCATGCGCGTCAGCATCTCGCCGATCTGCTGCGGCGAGTTGGCGGTATCGGAGGCCATCACCGCCAGCCGCGCCTCGGGGAACAGCATGGCTGCTTCCTCGGCCAGCCGCTCGACGCCGGGACCGCAGGCCTTGAAACGGTCTTCGGCGCCGCAGGACGGGCAGGCATCGGGCAGACGCTGCTGGTGCCCGCAATGATGGCATTGCAGGCGCCCATGGCGTTTGTGCTCCACCAGCCAGGCGGCACAGTTCGGGCATTGCAGGCGATGGCCGCAGGCCCCGCACAGGGTGAGCGGCGCATAACCGCGCCGATTGAGGAACAGCATCGCCTGCTCGCCGTTTTCCACGGTTTCGCGGATCGCGGTCTGCAGCGGCGCGCTGATGAAGCGCTGCGCCGGCAGGCGCTCCTTACGCAGATCGACGATATCGATACTCGGCAGCGTGGCGGCGCCATGGCGCTCGGGCAGTACGGCATGGGCATAGCGCCGGCGCGAGACGTTATGCAGGCTTTCCAGCGACGGCGTCGCGGAGGCGAGAATGACCGCGATGCTTTCCAGCTTGGCGCGCACCACGGCCATATCGCGTGCGTTGTAGATCACGCCTTCTTCCTGCTTGTAGGACGCGTCATGCTCCTCATCCACTACCACAAGGCCGAGATCGGCATAGGGCAGGAACAGGGCCGAGCGCGCGCCGATCACCACCTTCGCCTCGCCATGGCCGATGGCGCGCAGCGTCGCGGCACGACGGCCTTCGGCCATTTCGGAATGCCAGGCCCAGGCCGGCGCGCCGAACCGCTGCTCGAAACGGTCCAGCGATTGCTGGGTCAGCGCGATTTCGGGCAGCAGCACCAGTACCTGCCGCCCGGCTTTCAGCGCTTCCGCCACCGCCTCGTAATAGACTTCGGTTTTGCCGGCGCCGGTGACGCCTTCCAGCAGCGTGACCGAGAAATCCCGTGCCGCCACGGCCGCGCGCAGGCCGGCCGCCGCCTCGGCCTGGGTGACATTCAGCGCGCGCCCATCGCGGCGCCAGTCCGGAAGCGGCGGCGGGCGGAAGGCCGGCACCTGATCGGCCTGCAGCGCGCCTAGTTCCATCAGTTTGCGCACCACAGCCACCGACACGGCGGCAGCTTCGGCCAGCTCAGTGGGGCTCAAGCCCGGTTGCTCAGCCGCGATCTGCAGGACGCGCTCGCGCTGAACACTGGCACGCATCTCGATGGTCTTGCCAGGCCGCAGGATCTGCCGCATCGGCGGCGGCTCGACCAGCGCACGCGGTTCGGGCAGGCACATCTTCAATACTGCGCCCGTCGGATTGAGCGTATAACCCGCCGCCCAGTCGACCAGCTTGCGCAGGGCCGGTGAGATCGGCGGCGCACCGCAGCGGCGCAGCACGGCTTTCACCTTGGCCGGCGGCAGCGGCTCAGGACTACCATCCCAGACCACACCCAGCGAAACACGGCTGCCGATCGGCACTTCCACGATGTCGCCCGGCGAAAGCGGCCCCGCCTCGCCTGCGCGATAGGTGAAGGGTTCTGCCAGCGGCAGGGGCAGCAGAACGCGGATCTGGTCGGACGGAGTCAAGAGGCAGGTTCCGGTAGAACGGCCCGGTTAAGCTAGAAGGACTTGGCCGGGTCGGGTATTGTTAACCAAACGACATATACCATCGGGGCCGATTCGGGCAGGCCGGCGCCGCCCATGGAGTTTAGGACATGAAATTTTTCGTCGATACCGCCGATGTGGCCGAGATTGCCGACCTGAACGATAGCGGCCTGCTGGACGGCGTGACGACCAATCCCTCGCTGGTGGCCAAGACCGGCAAGGATTTCGTCGCCACGGTGAAGGAAATCTGCAAGATCGTGAAGGGTCCGGTTTCGGCCGAGGTCGCCGCCACCGATCACGCCACCATGCTGGCCGAGGGCCGCAAGCTGGCCGCGCTGGCGACCAACGTGGCCGTGAAGGTGCCTCTGACGCTCGACGGCCTGAAGACCTGCAAGGCGCTGTCGGACGACGGCATCATGGTGAACGTCACGCTGTGTTTCTCGCCAGCGCAGGCGATCCTGGCCGCCAAGGCCGGCGCTGCCTTCGTGTCGCCCTTCGTGGGACGGCTGGACGATGTGGGCCATGACGGCATGGCCCTGATCGCCGATATCGTGCAGATCTACAACAACTACCCCGATTTCCAGACCGAGGTGCTGGTCGCCTCGATCCGCCACCCCATGCATGTGGTGGAGGCCGCGAAGATCGGCGCCGATGTCTGCACTGTGCCACCCGCCGTGCTGCGCTCGCTGGTCAAACATCCGCTGACCGACAAGGGCCTGGACGCCTTCCTCGCCGACTGGAAAAAGACTGGCCAGTCGATCCTGGGCAACGACAAGTAGGGCCGGAGCCTGAACCATGGCCGAGGGCATCACCGCACCTGTTTCCGCTCCCGCCGGCCTCGACGAGGCCGAGGTGATCGCATGGCTGCAGCAGCATCCCGATCTGCTGATCCGCCATCCAGATCTGTGCGAAGTGCTGCTGCCGCCGGCGCAGCCCCGCAGCGGCAACAACGTGGTCGACCTGCAGCGCTTCATGGTGCAGAAGCTGCAGGGCGAACTCACCCGCATGTCCCATGTCGGCACTGAATTGTTGGATGCCAGCCGGCAGAATATTTCGGCCACCCAGCGCGTGCATGCCGCGGTGCTGATGCTGCTGGAGGCCGGCAGCTTCGAGCATATGGTGCATATGGCGACGCAGGACTGGACCGACCTGCTGGAGGTCGACGTGATCAGCCTCTGCGTCGAAGGCGACCCTGAGCGCATGAAGGACATCGCCACCGGCGGCGTTTTCGTGCTGCCGAACGGCGCCATCGACACCATGCTGGGTGCCCTGCCCGCCATGGCGCGCGACAAATGCGAAGCCGCCGACTGGATTTACGGCCCCGCCGCCAGCCTGGTGCGGTCGGATGCGCTGGCGCGGCTGGATTTCGGCCCGACCTCGCCGGCCGCCATGCTGGCGCTGGGCTCGCGCGAGCCCGACAAGTTCCAGCCCAGCCAGGGCACGGAGTTGCTGCAATTCCTCGCCGGCGTGCTCGGCCGCTCGGTGCGTTCATGGCTCGACCTGCCGCAGCCGTAACCGACGACGACGAGCGGTTGCCGTTTTTTCTGGCGGCCGACGACGCGAAAGCCGCAGCTGAAAACTGGTATCGCTGGCTGGCCAAGGAAAAACGTTTCTCGCACCACACCCTGCGCGCCTACGGCCAAGACCTGGCCGGTTTCTTCGCCTTTTTGAGCGAGCATCTGGGCGGCGCGGCCTCGCTGGACGATCTGCGCGCCCTGCGGCTGAGCGATTTCCGCGCCTATTCCAGCCATCGCCGCAAGGACGGGCTGGAAGCCACGTCGCTGGCGCGCAATTTAAGCGCCGTGCGCAGTTTCTTCCGCCGTCTGCAGCGCGACGGCCAGGTGGAGACCGCTGCCATCAGTCTGCTGCGCAGCCCCAAGCGGCCGCACAGCGTGCCCAAGCCGCTGAGCGTGCCGGCGGCGCAGGAGATGATCGACACCGCGGAAGAGTTCGCCGCCGAGCCCTGGCTGCAGGCGCGCGACGCGGCGATCCTGACGCTGCTGTGGGGTGCCGGTCTGCGCCTGGGCGAGGCGCTGGGCCTGAACGGCGACCAGATTCCGAAAGGCGACAGCCTGACGGTGACCGGCAAGGGCAACAAGCAGCGCCTGGTGCCGATTCTGCCCGTTGTGCGGCAGGCGATTGCCGAATACGCGAAGCTCTGCCCCTGGCCGATCGCCAAGGGCACGCCGCTTTTCTACGGCGCACGCGGCAAGCGGCTGGACCCGGCCATCGTGCAGAAGGCCATGCGCAACGCCCGCCGCGCCCTGAACCTGCCCGAGACCGCAACACCCCATGCCCTGCGCCATTCCTTCGCCACACATCTGCTGGCGGCCGGCGGCGACCTGCGCACCATCCAGGAACTTCTGGGCCATGCCTCGCTGGCCACCACCCAGCGCTATACCGAGGTGGATGCCGAGGCCCTGCTGCGTGTCTATGGCAGCGCGCATCCACGGGCCAGAGCCGAAACCTAAACACCGTTTGCCGCCCTGCCATTGCCACAATCGCCAGCCAGCCTATCCTTACTGGCAGGCAGACATGAAATCCCGACGCATATCCCGCTTCATCCTGGCCGGCTTCCTGGCCCTGATCGCGATGCCGCTGATGGCCAGCGGCGTCAGCGTCGCCACGGCCGAACGCAAACACTGGTCGACCAGCCGCTGGGATTCCACCGGCCTGGCACCCGATCCCCTGACGGTGAAAGACGCCGTGGTGCAGGTTTATGCCGCCCGGGTCTGGGGCTGGCGCGGGGCCTTCGCGGTCCATACCTGGCTGGTGGTGAAGCCGGCCGGTGCGGCGGGCTATACGCGCTACGAGGTGGTGGGCTGGGGCGGTTCGCCGGTGCGCGTCAGCCAGCGGGTGCCCGATGGCTACTGGGCGGGCAATCCCCCGGAACTGCTGCATGACCTGCGCGGAGCGGAAGCCGCCGCCGCCATTCCGCTGCTGATCGCGGCTGCCGAACGGTATCCCTACCGCGACGGCTATGTGATCTGGCCAGGGCCGAATTCGAACAGCTTCATCGCCTATCTGGCCCGCGAGGTCCCCGAACTGGGCCTCGAACTGCCGCCGACCGCCGTGGGCAAGGACTGGATCGGCAGCGACCGGCTGATCGCACGCGCCCCCAGCGGCACCGGCTGGCAGGTGTCGCTGTTCGGCCTGGCCGGCATCACCGCCGCCATGCGTGAGGGGCTGGAACTGAATCTGCTGGGGCTGACCATCGGCGTCGATATCCTGCGCCCTGCCCTGAAACTGCCTGGGCTGGGACGGCTTGGTCTGCCGGCAAACGACAACCGGCCTGTGGAAGAAACCGCTGGTTGATCTGATTTCCCGCTGAACTCGGCAGTTTTTTTCCCGTCCGGAATGGTACACTTGCAGTCCGGCGCCGACATCCTGCGGCGCCGAAAACCACCGGTGCGGGACATTTCTCGTGATCAGCAGCGTGCCATGACCGACCTGAAGCCGATTGCCGAACGGGATCAGGCTTCGTCGCGGCCGACTGTCCTGGCGCCGGAGCGGGTCGGCATCGGCCTGCGACCACCCCATCACCATGATCTGCTGGAAAACCGGCCACCGGTCGGCTGGCTGGATATCCATGCCGAAACCTATATGGGCGGCGGTGCGGCGCGCTATTACCTTGAGCAGGCCAGGGCCCTCTGGCCGGTGACAGTGCAGGGCACCGGGCTGGGGCTGGCCGGCAGCGAACTACCCGACCAGGATCATCTGGAGCGGCTGGCCCGGCTGGTGGAGTGGCTGGAACCGGCACAGGTTTCCGAGCATCTGGCCTGGACCGGGATCGACGGCCGCTACTACAACGACCGCCTGCCCCTGCCCTATACCCTGGAAAGCCTGGAAACCTGCCGTCGCAATGTCGACATCGTGCAGAGCCGGCTGAACCGGCCGATCCTGATGGCCAATCCGGCCACCTATCTGCGGTTCCGCGACAGCCATATCGCCGAAGCCGACTTTCTCACCCGCCTGAGCCAGCAATGCGGCTGCGGCATCCTGTGCGACGTGAACAACCTGTATATCTCCAGCGTGAACCATGTCGGACGCGAGGCGGCGCCGGCGGTGGCGGATGCCTATCTCGACAGCCTGCCGGCCACGGCCGTACACCAGATCCGCCTGGCCGGCCACAGCGAAATCCAGGCCGACGAGCGGGCGCTGCTGATCGACGATCACGGTGCGCTGGTCGCCGAGCCGGTCTGGCGGCTCTATGCCAGCGCGGTGCAGCGCTTTCCCCATGCCGCCACGTTGCTGGAATGGGATAGCAACCTGCCGCCGCTGGATCACCTGGTGGCCGAAGCGCGCCATGCCGAACGCCAGCGCGCCGCCGCCCTGCGGCCCAGCACCACACCCGACGACACTGCTACAGAGACGGATGATGAGCGCGCAGCTTGACCTGCAGCGGGAATTCGCCGAGGCCCTGACAGGCTCGCTTTACACCATCGCCGAAAAGGTGATCGGCGATGCGATCCCGGCCGAGGGCCGCCTGCAGGTCTACGCCAACCGCTTCCGTGCCGGGCTGCTGGATGCCATCGCTGCGACGTTTCCGGTCACCCGGGCCCTGGTTGGCGAAGCCTTCTTCGCCCAGACGGCGCGCGACTACCTGATCTACGATCCGCCGCGCTCGCCGATCCTGCATCTCTACGGCGCCGGCTTTCCGACCTTCCTCGCCGCCCTGCCCGATCTGGCCGGTCATCATTACCTGCCCGATATCGCCGCCTTCGAATGGGCGCTGAACATGGCCGAGCATGCGGAAGATATGTCATTGCTGCGACCGGAAGACCTGCCCGACACGGATGCCACGGCGCAGCTGGTGCTGCCCCTGCATCCTTCGGCGCAGCGGCTTTCCACGCCCTTCCCGGTCAGCGAGATCTGGCAGGTACACCAGCCCGAAGCACCCTTTGTCGACCGCATCCAGCTGATCGGCAGCGGCGAACGCCTGCTGGTCTGGCGCCAGGGCATCACCGTGCGCTGGCAAAAGCTGGATCATGGCGAAGACCGCTTCCTGGCCGAGATCGCGGGTGGTGCATCGCTGGGGCTTGCCGCGCTGGCGGCCTCAAGCGGCAGCGATTTCGACTTCCCCGCCAGTTTCAGCTGGATGCTGGATGGCGGCGTCTTCGCGCGGCCCGAGGATATCGGCTAGTCCAGCCAGGTATAGGCCACGGCCAGCATCGCCTCCACACCCGTGCGCAGCGTGGGATGCAGCACCGGCGCATAGAAGGGGGAATGGTTGACCGGCATCGCGCCGGGGTCGTCGCCGTTCATCGCCTTGTCGAAAAGCTCCGGATCGGTACCGCCGATCACCCAGAAGACCGATGGCACGTTCCAGGCCGTGCCGAACAGGCCAAAATCCTCGCTGCCGGAAGCCGCTTCCACCGCCACGACGCGGTCGCCGCCGAACCAGCCCTTCATGCCGTCCACCGTACGCGCGGTGGCGGCTTCGTCATTGAAGGTGAGCGGGAACTGGCTGATCACCGAGAATTCGGGCGGCTTCGGCGCGCCGGAGGCCTGGGCTTCTGCCTCGATGATACGCCGGACCGAAGCGAGCACGCGCTGGCGCACGTTTTCCTTGAAGGTACGGATATTGAGGCGCAGCAGCGCTTCATCGGGGATCACGTTCTCGTTGAAGCCGGACTGGATGGTGCCGACGGTGACCACGGCACTGTCGGCCATCGCCACCTCGCGCGACACCACGGTCTGCAGCCGCATCACCGTTGCCGAGGCCATCACCACAGGATCGATGCTGTTCTGCGGCTTGGATCCATGGGCGCCGCGGCCGAACAGCTTCACTTCCCAGCTGTCGGCGGCCGACATCGCCACACCCGACTTGTAGCCGATGCGGCCGGCAGGCAGCGGCACGACATGCTGGCCCAGCGAAACCGTCGGCTTGGGGAAGCGCTTTACCATGCCGTCTTCCAGCATGGCGCGGGCACCGGCGCCGGTTTCCTCGGCAGGCTGAAACACAGCCATCACCGTGCCCTTCCAGGTATCGCGCGCTTCCGACAACAGCTTGCATACCGCCATCAGCCAGGTGACGTGAAAGTCATGCCCGCAGGCATGCATGATCGACACCGACTGACCGAAACGGTCGGTGCCGGTCTGCTCACTGGCGAAAGGCAGGCCGGTCTTTTCCTTCACCGGCAGGCCATCCATGTCGGCGCGCAGCAGGATCACCGGACCATCGCCGTTCTTCAGCAGGCCGACCACGCCGGTCTTGCCCACGCCGGGATGTACCTCGAAGCCATGCTTGTCGAGCCACGCCGCGGCAATACCGGCCGTGCGGATTTCCTGCATCGACAGCTCGGGATGCTTGTGCAGATCGATATAGATCTTCTCCAGCTCCGGCATCAGGGCATCGATCCTGGCGAAGACGGCGGCTTTCTGGGGCGCGAGGCTGGTGCGGGCAGGAGCGTTCATGGATGACGGGTCCGGAGTTGGAGAGGCAGGATCACTTGTATTCCCTGAAGGCCGGCGCATTGCCGGCGCGCAGGCGCGGCAGGCCCGACAGCAGGGCTTCGGCTTCGGCGCCCTCGCCGATCTCGTCCAGCAGGACGAGGATTTCCTGGCCGACGCGCAGGGCATCGCCGGGCGGCAGGGCTTCGGGATGTTCGATGAGCGCGAGCAGGTCGAGGATGCGCTGCTGTTTGAATTGCCGCTGCCAGTCCGGCGTGCCGATCTGGCCTGACAGTTCCATCAGGTCGGCATCGGACTGCATCTGGCAACGCTGGCACATGCCACGCTCGCGGTTGAACGACGATCAGCGGATTAGACCGGATCGTCCCGATACGGTCAATGCAGGTATTGGCGTTACACTATCCGCGAACTCAGACTGCGCGGCGGCCGGCCCAGTACAAAGCGAGCGGACCAATCAGCGCACCAATTCCCATCACAGCCAGGCCGATGCCCCAGCTTGCCACGCCCTGACCGTCGAACAGACGTTCCGCCTGGTCGAGCGCGAGGCCGACGCAAAGCGGGCCCAGCACCGAGATACCGAAACCCAGCGCGGAATGCAGCGCCATGGTGGAGCCGCGATGCTCGGGTTCGGCGGCAGCCATCATGCCGGACGTGAGCGCACCGGAATCCCCGCAGATGAAAATGAAATAGACCGCGCAATAGAGCAGCGATACCCAGGCGGGTAGTAGCGCCGTGAAGCCCATCAGCACACCCATGATGCCCGAGATTCCCATGATCAGGATCAGGGCGCGGCGACGGCCGATCTTCAGCGCCAGCTCGTTGCCCAGCAGGCTGGCCGGCAGGCCGATCAGGGTGACGATGGCGGCCAGCACGGTGGGGCTGGGCAGGCTGGCAGCAAAGGCTGCATCGCGCGCCAGCACGAAGACGAAAAATGCCGTGACCCAGGCGCGCATGGCGGTGAGTTCGAAACCATGGGCGGCATAACCGATGATATAGCCCATGGCATCGCGGTTACGCAGCACCGGACGAAGTACGAAACCCGCACTGGCCTTCGCGCCAGGAGGCGTCTGCGGTTTGAGCAGGGCCCAGGCAAGAATGGCGGCAACCAGGCTGCCCAGACCGATGCCAGCGAAGCTCCAGCGCCAGCCATACCATTCGGCCAGCAGGCCGGTGATGGTGAAGCTGAGCGAAATGGCGATGGAATAGCTGGCGGTATAGAAAGTGACGGCACGGCTCTGCTCGCCGCCCTTCAGCCGGTCGGTCAGCGCACGCAGGCCGGGCATGTAGACGGCAGCCTGCCCGGCACCACCGATGGCGCGCAGCAGCAGGCCCGACCAGAAACCATCGGCGAAAGCCGCGAAAGCCAGGGTGCTGATGCCGGTGACGGCGCTGCCGATAATGAAAATCAGCCGGGCATCGATGCGATCGGTCAGCATCACCGCCGGGGTCACCAGCAGCATGTAGCCCAAGTAATACACGCCGGCGATCCAGCCGGCTTCGGTGTTGGTGAGACCCCAGACGGCAATGAAATCGGGCAACAGCGCGGGAAAGCTGGCGATGGGCAGAATCGCCAGCACCTCCAGCGCGGAGAGCAGCAGAATCAGGCGACGCGAGGACATGGCTGGCGGGAAGGGAGGAACATGATATCGTTGTCACACAGTATTCACCGATCTCGCCTAAACCGCCAGAGGCAACCGCTTGCCGGCCCAAGCCTCGGCACATGATCAGGGAAACGCCATGTCGATCCGTCAGCCCACCCTCACCCGTCGCCACTTCCTGGCTGGTTCCGCCGCCCTGGGGCTCTCGACCGCCCTGCCCGGCTGTGCCACGCGCTACGACCAGGCAGCGCCCATCGTGTTCGTTCATGGCAACGGTGATACAGCCGCGCTCTGGCACACCACCTTCTGGCGCTGGGAAAGCAACGGCTTTGATACCGACCGCCTGTTCGCCATCGACTTCCCCTATCCGCTGGCGCGCAGCGTGGATGCCACCTACCAGGCCTATCGTTCGTCCTCGACCGACCAGCGCGAACAGCTCGCCGCCTTCGTGGCCGAGGCCAAACGGCGCACCGGCGCGCCGAAGGTGGTGCTGGTCGGCTCCTCGCGCGGCGGCAACGCCATCCGCAATTACATCAAGAATGGCGGCGGCGCAGCACATGTGAGCCACGCGATCCTGTGCGGCACGCCCAATCATGGCGTGCTGGTTTCCGACAAGGCGCTGGTCGGCAGCGAGTTCAACGGCGCCTCGCCCTTCCTGCGCCAGCTCAACGAAGGCCCGTCGGAAGTGGTGCCCGGTGTGGCCTGGATGACCACGCGTAGCGACAACGCCGACAAGTTCGCGCAGGCCGATGGCGCGGCCCTGGGCATGCCCGGGCAACCAACCGGCGTGACGGCGGAAGGACCGGCCCTGAAAGGCGCCAAGGACGTGGTGCTGGCCGGGCTGGACCATCGCGAGGTGGCCTTCCATCCGAAGGCCTTCGCCGCGATCTGGGAATTCGTCATGGGCCACGCGCCGGCCACCACCGGCATCAGTGCTGAAAGCAGCCCGCTGCTGAACGGCAAGGTGAACGACATCGTGCGCGGCGCAGGCACCAACCTGCCGGTGGCCGGCGCCGTGGTGGAGGTTTACGAAACCGACCCCAAGACCGGAGCACGGCGCGCCATGGTGCACAAACAGACCACGGGCGAGGATGGCTATTGGGGCCCGTTCCGCGCTTCCAGTCGGGCTACCTATGAATTCGTGGTGATCACACCCGACCATCCGACCACGCATATCTACCGCTCGCCCTTTGCACGCTCGTCGCAGATCGTACACCTGCGCCCGGGCGTGCTGACCGACAAGGACAAGGCGGCGGCCTCAACGGTCACCATTAGCCGGCCGCGCGGCTATTTCGGCACCGCGCGTGGCGACATCGTCACCTTCGACGGTCAGCCCGGCCCCGGCATCCCGCCCGGCATTCCGGTGAACTCGACCTCCACCCTGCTGCTGCCGGCCGGCACCGTCCAGCGCAGCGTGGTGTGCCGCTTCAACGACGAGGTGATCGCCGTGCAGTCATGGCCGGTGGCAGACAACCGCGTGGTGATCGCGGAACTGCATTACTGACGTCGGCTCAGCGCCGGATCAGCAGCAGGCCGCCGGCCACGATCAAACCCGCCCCCAACAGCGTGGCAAACGTGGGCAGGTCGCCGAAGCCGATCCAGCCGATCAGGGCGGCGAAGATCAGCGAGCTGTAGCCAAACGGCGCCAACCAGGCGGCATCGGCCAGGCGATAGGCCTGCACGTTGCACATCTGGCCGGCGATGGCCATCGGCCCGAGCAGGCAGAGCGCGGCCAGTTGCCACGCCGGGACGGACTGCCACAGCATCAGCATCGGCAGGACCAGCAGCAGAGCCGCAAAGCCGTTCACATGCAGCAGCATGGAGAGCGCGCTTTCATGGCGCGACAGCACCTTGATCAGGATCACCTCGCAGGCAGTGAGGAAGGCGCCGGCAATCATCGCCAGCGGCGCGATGCCGATGGCAAACGAAAACCCTGCCGCCGCTTCGGGGGCATTGCCGCGTACGATCACGACGGCGCCGGCCAGACAAAGGGCAGCGGCCAGAACCTGCATCAGACTGACACGCTCACGCAGCAGCAGCACGGCCAGCGCCATGACGAACACGCCCTGCAGCAGGGCCAGCGCCGAGGCATCGGCCAGCGGCATGTGAGTGGCGCCATAGATCGAACAGGCGCCGCCGCCCACGCCGCAGAGCGCCCGGATGAAATGCAGATGCCGGCGGCCGGTATTGAGGATGCTGCGTGGCGGGATTCGACGGGCGGCCGCGATGCCGCCGACCGTGACGAACCCGCTGACATAGCGGATGAACACGATCTGGATCGCCGGCACCAGGCCGCCGGTCAGCTTGCCCGAGGCATAGAGTAGCGAAAAGGCCAGCGCCGCGCCCAAAACCCAGAGGGCGGCGCGAATCTTTGCATCAAGGAGAGGCATGCGAGTCGGAGTCTAAAACGAAAAGGGCGGCTTTGCAGCCGCCCTTCATCGCCAATCGGTGCTACCCGATCAGATATTGATTGTGCGGCCGTCCACCGCCAGGGCGGCTTCCTTCACCGCCTCGGTCAGCGCCGGATGGGCGTGCACGGTGCGGTAGACATCCTCGGCCGAGGCACCGAATTCCACCGCCATCACCAGTTCCTGGATCAGATGGCCGGCATCGGGGCCGATGATGTGGGCCCCCAGCACCTTCTTGGTCTTTTCGTCTTCCAGGATCTTCACGAAGCCGTCGGTCATGGTCATGGCCCGCGCGCGGGCATTGGCCGTGAAGGGGAACTTGCCCGCCTTGTAGGCGATGCCGGCCGCCTTCAGCTCTTCCTCGGTCTTGCCCACGCTGGCCACTTCGGGCCAGGTGTAGACCACGCCCGGAATGGCGTCGTAGTTGATATGCGGCTTCTGGCCGGCCAGCAGCTCGGCCAGCACCACGCCCTCTTCCTCGGCCTTGTGCGCCAGCATGGCGCCCTGGATGGCATCGCCGATGGCATAAACGCCCTTGGCCGTGGTCTGGAAATGATCGTCCACCTTCACGCGACCGCGTTCGTCGAGCTGCACGCCGGCGGCTTCCAGGCCCAGGCCCTTGGTGTAGGGGCGACGGCCGATCGAGACCAGCACGATATCGGCCTTCACCTCTTCGGTGGCGCCGCCAGCGGCCGGTTCCATGGTCAGCGTCACGCCGCCCTTGCCGGCCTTGGCCGCCGTCACCTTGGTGCCGAGCTTGAACTTCATGCCCTGCTTGGCCAGCACGCGCTGCATCTGCTTCGACACTTCGCCATCGTTGGTCGGCAGGATACGGTCGAGGAATTCCACCACGGTGACCTCGGCGCCGAGACGATTCCACACCGAACCCAGCTCCAGGCCGATCACGCCGCCGCCGATCACCACCATGGTCTTCGGCACGGCGCCAAGCTTGAGCGCGCCGGTGGAGGACACGATCTGCTTCTCGTCGATCTCGATGCCCTTCAGCGGCATGACCTCGGAGCCGGTGGCGATCACGATATGCTTGGCAGAGTATGTGCCGGCGCTTTCGCCCTTCACGGCAACCTTGCCGCCACCCAGCAGGCTGCCCTCGCCCTTCAGCCAGGTGACCTTGTTCTTCTTGAACAGGAATTCGATGCCCTTGTTCGAGGAGCTGACCACGCTTTGCTTCTGCGCCATCATCGCCGGCAGATCGACCTCGATCTTGCCGACCTTGATGCCGTGCTGGGCGAAGCCGTGGGTGGCCTCGTGATAGAGTTCGGAGGAATGCAGCAGCGCCTTGGACGGGATGCAGCCGACATTGGTGCAGGTGCCGCCCAGGCCGGCATCCTTCTCGACGCAGGCGACGCTCATGCCGAGCTGGGCGCAACGGATCGCCATGGTATAGCCACCAGGGCCGGCGCCGATGATGATGATGTCGAAAGCCTGTTCGCTCATTCGTGAATCTCCCAAACCCTAAAAAGCCAGCGGGCCGAAAACACCGCCGCCAGCGGCTTTGAACACGCGCGTATTCTGACTGCCCTGCAGAATGCCGCTGCCGACCAGATCGGCCAGCATGGCGTGGTAATCGGCGGAATCCTTCACCGCGTCGACGGCAGCCTGGTCGCGCCACAGACTGATGGTGCGCCACTCATCGGAATCATAGGTGAAGAAACAGCCCAGACAGCCATCCTGGTTGCGGAAAAACGGTTCCAGCCGGCTGCGGGCAAAAGCGACCAGATCGTCCAGGCGGGCGAGGTTGAACCCCGTGCTCCAGACCCGGACGATCATCGATTCCTACCTCAGACCTCGAACAGCAGACGCTGCGGGTCTTCGATCGATTCCTTGACACGCACCAGGAAGCTGACCGCCTCGCGGCCGTCGATGATGCGGTGGTCGTAGGACAGCGCCAGATACATCATCGGCCGGATCACCACCTGGCCATTGATGGCCATCGGGCGCTCCTGGATCTTGTGCATGCCCAGGATGGCCGATTGCGGCGGGTTGATGATCGGGGTCGACATCAGCGAGCCGAACACGCCGCCGTTGGAGATGCTGAAGGTACCGCCCTGCAGCTCGTCGATGCCGAGCTTGCCGTCGCGGGCGCGCTTGCCGAAATCGCCGATGGCCTTCTCGATGCCGGCGAACGACATCTGGTCGGCATCGCGGATCACCGGCACGACCAGGCCGGTCGGGGTCGACACGGCGCAGCCGATGTTGAAGTAATTCTTGAAGACGATGTCATCGCCCTCGATCTCGGCATTCACCGCCGGGAATTCCTTCAGCGCCTGCACGCAGGCCTTGACGAAGAAGGACATGAAGCCCAGCCGCACGCCGTGCTTCTTCTCGAAGCCGTCGACATAGGTCTTGCGGGCGGCCATCAGGGCCGACATGTCCACCTCGTTGAAGGTGGTGAGCATGGCGGCGGTGTTCTGCGCTTCCTTCAGGCGACGCGCGATCACCTGGCGCAGCTTGGACATGCGCTGGCGTTCCTCGCGGTCGGCATTGGCGCGCGGACCGGTCGGCACGGCAGGACGGGCAGCCGGCGCGGCACCACCGCCGGCGAGCAGGTCCATCACATCGCCCTTGGTGACGCGACCGCCCTTGCCCGAGCCGGCAACGCCCGACACATCGACATTCTTTT
Organism: Ferrovibrio sp.; assembly: GCA_046294345.1. Classification (GTDB taxonomy): domain Bacteria; phylum Pseudomonadota; class Alphaproteobacteria; order Ferrovibrionales; family Ferrovibrionaceae; genus Ferrovibrio. The sequence goes on along the minus strand of JBKBJT010000007.1, from coordinate 45,579 downwards.
CAGCGGCCAGCTTGGCAGCAGCCGGCAGGGCCTGACCCGCAGCCGGAGCGGCAGCGGGGGCCTTCGGCGCGGCAGGCGCCGCGGCGGGTTTGGCGGCTTCCGCCGGCTTGGCGGCGGGCTTCGCGGCAGCGCCGGCGCCGGCATTCAGGGTGGCGAGCAGATCGCCGACCTGCACCGTGGCGCCCTCGGCGGCAAGAACCTCGCCCAGCGTGCCGGCTTCCGGCGCATTGACCTCGACGGTCACCTTGTCGGTTTCCAGTTCGACCAGCAGCTGGTCGCGGGCCACCGCCTCGCCGGCCTTGGCGGCCCAGCGGCCGACGGTGGCTTCGGAGATCGATTCCGCCAGCTGCGGGACACGAATTTCGACTGCCATGTTTTACTTCCCTCTAAAAAAACGCCCCTCGGATGTCCCCGTCCCGGGTTACGCCGTCAGTGCGTCGTCGACCAGTTTGGCCTGCTGCTGGTTATGCTTGCTCATCAGACCGGTAGCCGGCGAAGCCGCCTCGACGCGACCGGCATAAAGCGGCCGTTTCATCTTGATGTCGAGTTCGCCGAGCACGCCTTCGATATGGGGTTCGATGAAGCTCCAGGCGCCCATGTTCTTCGGCTCTTCCTGGCACCAGACCACCGTCTTGGCGTTCTTGTAACGCTTCATCTCGGCCAGCAGGGCCTTGTGCGGGAACGGATAGAGCTGTTCCACGCGCAGGATCACCGTGTCCTTCATCTCGCGCTTCTGGCGCTCCTCGAACAGGTCGTAATAGACCTTGCCGGTGCACAGCACGATACGCTTGATCTTGGCATCGTCATGCGGCGCGTCGTCCCACAGCACGCGGTGGAAGGACGAACCCGGCCCCATGTCGGTGAGCTTGGACACCGCCAGCTTGTGACGCAGCAGCGACTTCGGCGTCATCAAAATCAGCGGCTTGCGGAACTTGCGGTGCATCTGCCGGCGCAGGATGTGGAAGTAATTGGCCGGCGTGGTGCAGTTCGCGACCTGCATGTTGTCTTCGGCGCAGAGCTGCAGATAACGCTCCAGGCGGGCCGAGCTGTGCTCTGGACCCTGGCCTTCATAGCCATGAGGCAGCAGCACGGCGAGGCCCGACATGCGCATCCACTTCACCTCGCCCGAGGAGATGAACTGGTCGAACACCACCTGGGCGCCGTTGGCGAAGTCGCCGAACTGGCCTTCCCACATCACCAGCGCGTTCGGTTCGGCCAGGCTGTAGCCGTATTCGTAGCCAAGCACGGCGGCTTCCGACAGCAGGCTGTCGATCACCTCGTAATTCGCCTGGCCATCGGCGATGTGATTGAGCGGCACATAACGTTCTTCGGTCTGCTGGTCATGCCAGACGCTGTGACGCTGGCTGAAAGTACCACGCCCGCAATCCTGGCCCGACAGACGCACGCCGAAGCCTTCGAGCTGCAGCGAACCGAAAGCCAGCGCTTCCGCCGTCGCCCAGTCGATGCCCTCGCCGGCGTCGATCGCATTGCGGCGATTCTGGGTGTTGCGGGCCAGCGTCTTGTGGATGTTGAAACCGTCGGGCACCGTCGTGATGGCGTGGCCGATCTTCTTCAGCGTTTCCATCTCGACCGCGGTGGTGCCGCGGCGGTCGTCGCCCGAGGCGATTTCCAGACCGGACCATTTGCCTTCCAGCCAGTCGGCCTTGTTCGGCTTGAACGACTTCGAGGCTTCCAGTTCCTCTTCCAGGCGGTTCTGGAAGGTGGTGACCATGCCCTCGGCATCGGCATCGCTGATCACGCCCTCCTCGACCAGACGCTTGGCATAGATCTGCCGCGTGGTCGGATGCGTCGCGATCGCGCGATACATGATCGGCTGGGTGAAGGAGGGATCGTCGGTCTCGTTATGGCCGTGGCGGCGATAACAGAACAGGTCGATCACCACGTCCTTCTTGAACTGCTGGCGGAATTCGGTGGCGATCTTGGCCACATGGGTCACGGCTTCCGGATCGTCGCCATTCACATGGAAGATCGGCGCCTGCACCACCTTGGCCAGATCGGACGGATAGGGCGACGACCGCGAATAGGACGGGTTCGTCGTGAAACCGATCTGGTTGTTGACGATGATGTGGATGGTGCCGCCGGTGCGATAGCCGCGCAGCTCCGACAGCGCGAAGCATTCCGCCACCACGCCCTGGCCAGCAAAGGCCGCATCGCCATGCAGCAGCACGGTCAGGACCTGCCCGCGTTCGGTATCGCCCATCTGGGTCTGCTTGGCGCGCGACTTGCCCAGGCAAACCGGATTGATGATTTCCAGATGCGACGGGTTGGCCGCCAGCGACAGATGCACCTTGTTGCCGTCGAACTCACGATCCGACGACACGCCAAGGTGATACTTCACGTCGCCCGAACCCTGGAAATCGTCCGGGTGATAGGCCATGCCCTTGAATTCGGTGAAGATGGCGCGATAGGGCTTGGCCATTACGTTGGCCAGGATATTGAGGCGGCCGCGATGCGGCATACCCAGTTCGATATCCTTCAGGCCAAGCTGGCCGCCGCGCTTGATGATGGCTTCCATCGCCGGGATCAGCGCCTCGCCGCCTTCCAGGCCGAAACGCTTGGTGCCGGTGAACTTCATGTGGCAGAAGCGCTCGAAAATCTCACCTTCTACCAGCTTGTTGAGGATCGCCTTCTTGCCCTCGTTGGTGAAGTGGACTTCCTTGTCGCGGCCCTCGATGCGCTCCTGGATCCAGGCCTTCTGCTCCGGATGGTAGATGTGCATGAACTCGACGCCGATGGTCGAGCAGTAGGTGCGCCGCAGGATCTGCAGGATCTCGCGCAGGGTCGCGATCTCCAGGCCCAGCATGTTGTCGATGAAGATCGGCCGGTCCATGTCGGCTTCGGAGAAGCCGTAGGATTGCGGCTCCAGCTCCGGATGGGCGCCGGACGCCTGGATGCCCAGCGGATCCAGGCTGGCCATCAGGTGACCGCGGATGCGGTAATTGCGGATCAGCATGGCCGCGCGGATGGTATCCAGCGCGGCGGCACGGGCATCGGCGGCGGAACCGCCGGCCTTGGCGGCGCGGTCGGCCGCCTTGGCTGCCTTGCCCTGGGCACCGAGCAGGCCCTCGTCCTCAAGCTGGATCAGCGCCGAGGTTGGCGCCCAGCTCGGACGGCTCAGGGCCTGCTTGGGCTGGCTGAAATCGTCGCCGAGAGCTTCGAAGAACTGCTTCCAGGAAGCATCGACGCTGTCGGGGTTGGCAACGTACTTGGCATACAGCTCCTCGACAAAGGTGCTGTTGCCACCGTAGAGGAACTGCGTGCGTTCAAGCTGCGCCGTCATCGATGTCGTGGCGCCGCTTGTTGGCCGGCGCCGCCCTCTTCTGATTCCTGTTACTTCCCGTTCAACAGATCAACCAGGGTGGTGCCGAGCGCTGCCGGACTATCCGATACGCGGATGCCGGCCGATCGCATGGCCTCCAGCTTGGTGTTCGCATCACCCTTGCCGCCCGAGATGATCGCGCCGGCATGACCCATGCGGCGGCCCGGAGGCGCGGTACGACCGGCGATGAAGCCAACGGTCGGCTTCTTCACCTTCGATTGCTTGAGGAACTCGGCGGCCTCTTCCTCGGCGCTGCCGCCGATCTCGCCGATCATGATGATGCATTCGGTTTCCTTGTCGCCAAGGAACAGGTCGAGCGCATCGATGAAGTTGGTGCCGTTCACCGGGTCGCCGCCGATGCCGATGCAGGTGGTCTGACCCAGGCCGGCCGCTGTGGTCTGCGCCACCGCCTCATAGGTCAGCGTGCCGGAACGCGACACGATGCCGACCTTGCCGCGGCGATGGATGTGGCCCGGCATGATACCGATCTTGCACTCGCCCGGCGTGATGATGCCGGGGCAGTTGGGGCCGATCAGGCGGGTCTTGGAACCGCCGAGCGCGCGCTTGACCTTGACCATGTCGAGCACCGGAATGCCCTCGGTGATGCAGACCACCAGCGGGATTTCGGCGTCGATGGCTTCCAGGATCGAGTCGGCCGCGAACGGCGGCGGCACGTAGATCACCGAGGCATTGGCGCCGGTCTTCGACACGGCTTCGGCCACGGTGTTGAACACCGGTAGGCCGGCATGGGTGGTGCCGCCCTTGCCCGGCGTCACACCGCCGACCATCTTGGTGCCGTAGGCGATCGCCTGTTCCGTATGGAAGGTGCCCTGGCTGCCGGTGATGCCCTGGCAGATGACCTTGGTATCCTTGTTGACCAGAACAGCCATTTTACTTGGCTCCCTTCACGGCCTTCACCACCTTGTCGGCGGCGTCGGCAAGATTGTCGGCAGAGATGATCGGCAGGCCGCTCTCGGCCATGATCTTCTTGCCCAGATCGACATTGGTGCCTTCGAGGCGAACCACCAGCGGCACGGCCAGCTTCACTTCGCGGGCCGCCGCCACCACGCCCTCGGCGATGATGTCGCAGCGCATGATGCCGCCGAAGATGTTGACCAGGATGCCCTTCACGTTCTTGTCGCCAAGAATGATCTTGAAGGCTGCCGTGACGCGCTCCTTGGTGGCGCCGCCACCGACATCGAGGAAGTTGGCCGGCTCGGAGCCGTACAGCTTGATGATGTCCATGGTGGCCATGGCCAGGCCGGCGCCGTTGACCATGCAGCCGATCTCGCCGTCCAGCTTGACGTAATTGAGCGACCACTTCGCGGCTTCCAGCTCGGAGGCATCCTCCTCGTCCGGATCGCGCATGTCCTCGACATCCTTGTGCCGGTACAGCGCGTTGTCGTCGAAGTTCATCTTGGCATCCAGCGCGATCAGGTCGCCGGCGCCGGTGACGACCAGCGGGTTGATCTCGACGATGGAGGCATCGAGGCCGACGAAGGCCTCATACATCGCGGTCATGAACTTCACCGCCGACTGCACCTGCTTGCCTTCCAGGCCGAGGCCGAAGGCGATCTGGCGGGCATGGAAGGGCTGCAGGCCGGTCACCGGATCGATGGCAACCTTCAGGATCTTTTCGGGATGCGAGGCGGCAACCTCTTCGATCTCCATGCCGCCCTCGGTCGAGGCCATCACGGTGATGCGCGAAGTGGCGCGGTCGACCAGGAAGCTTAAGTAAAGCTCGCGCTTGATGTCGCAGCCTTCCTCGACATAGAGGCGCTTGACCAGTTTGCCCTCTGGGCCGGTCTGGTGGGTCACCAGGGTCATGCCCAGCATGGCCTTGGACTTTTCCGCGACTTCGTCGATCGACTTGACCACCTTGACGCCGCCACCCTTGCCGCGGCCGCCGGCATGAATCTGGGCCTTCACCACCCAGACCGGACCGCCGAGCTGCTTGGCCACGGTGATGGCTTCGTCGGGTGAGAACGCCACGCCGCCGCGCGGCACGGCGACACCGTATTTCGCGAGCAGGCTTTTCGCCTGGTATTCATGGATATTCATGCTGACCTACGGGTTTCGGACCGGTAGCGAATGCCACGGTATATATGATTGCCGTTCGGGGCCGAGGTTATAGCAGCCTTCCGAAGGCCTGCAACCTTTGCCCCGGGCCTAATCCGGGTTTTACGACGAAAGTTCACGGACTTGCGCGTTACGAGTCGGTAATTACCGGTTAAAATTGTGATTTGCGGTGGATGCCGGCAGCAGCTGCATCCGTCAGCGCCGCTGCTGCAGTACGCGCTCAGATGCCGGCCGGTCGCCATAGGTGAACAGGCGGGTGGAAAGCTGGGGATTGAAGTCGATCTGGCTGAGCGTGATCGCCGTGACCTTGCCCTGGGCATCCGTCACGGTCCAGCCGGCGAATTCCAGCGGCTTGTCGCCGAAGACCAGGGTGATCGACCCTTCCTTGGGACGGTCGGGCGCAAACAGCGTGACGCGCAGGATGGCGGCGCCGCGCTCGACCCTGGCAATGCCCACGCTGTCGTCGAATTTCACCTGCTCGCGCAGCAGCAGGTCGAGCGGCGTGGCGCCGAGCGGAATGCGCTCTACCGATTTCAGTTCGCGGTCTTCCATGATGATGTAGGCGCCGTCTGAAACGATCAGCATCGGCACCGGCGGATCGAACTCGAAACGGAAGCGCCCCGGTCGGCTCAGGTAGATCTTGCCCTCGGCGGCATCGCCTTCCGGCCCCACCTGCAGGAAGCGGCCCTGCATGGTCCGCACCTGGTTGAAATAGCCGGCAATCCGCTCCAGATCGGCGCGATCCTGCTGCGTCAGGCGCGCATTCGCGGCCGGCGCGGCGGCATAGGCCGTGGCCAGCGAGACTTTCGCGGCGGCGGCCGTGACGGCCATGGCGAGCAGGAAACGGCGGCGGCTGGTGGGCGAAGTATCCATGCCGTCAGGGGTAGCCGTGGGCGATGGCGAAATCAAGGCAAGCCGCATAATCTTCCATGACCAATCAGGGAGCGAACCATGATCCTGACCAGCACCGACAGCGTGGACGGCAAAAAGATAACCGCCTATCTCGGCATCGTCGCCGGCGAGGCCGTGATGGGCACCAACGTGTTCCGCGATTTCTTCGCCGGCATCACCGATATCCTGGGCGGCCGTTCGGGTTCCTATGAAAAGGAACTGCGCAAGGCCAAGGCGCTGGCCCTGGAAAGCCTGGTCGAGGAAGCCACAGCGCTGGGTGCCGATGCCGTGGTGGGCCTAGACCTGGATTACCAGCAGATCGGCGGCAACGACCGCCAGATGCTGATGGTGGCGGCCAGCGGGACGGCCGTGAAGCTGGGATAGCGATAAAAATCCGCTTGAAATAGAACGATCGTTCGCTATTCTGACCGTACCTCCCCGGAAAGGATAGCCCATGCCTCAGAAACACCCCGTCAAAGCTAAAAATAGCACGAACATTCGAACTATTATCAGTTTCCTAGCCCAGCGCACCCTGATCCGGGCCGGATTCGCTATCGCCCCAGGCTGGGCCGCCCGCCGGGCCGCCACCCTGTTCCTGGCTTCCCAGCGCCGCCCTACCGGGCCGCGGCAACAGCCGGCCAGCCATGCCACGCCCTTTGCCGTGGAGGGTCCGGTGGGTCCGGTCGCGGCCTGGAGCTATGGGCGAGCCGGCGACCCTGCCGTTCTGCTGGTGCATGGCTGGGAAGACGATCACCTGAGCTGGGCGCCGCTGGTCGACCGGCTGGTGGCCGATGGCTATCGCGTGCTCAGCCTCGACCTGCCCGGCCATGGCCGCTCGCCGGCCCGCTCGCGCCATGGCCGCGCCACGCCGATCCCGGTGCTGGCGGCCGGCGTCGCCGCCGTCGCCCGCGAGGCGGTCGCCATCGGCGCCCTGCCGCCGGGCGGCAAATTCCAGGCCGTGATCGCGCACTCGCTGGGCGGTACCGCCACACTGATCGCCGCCACCGAGATGGGTGTGGCCGCCGAGCGTTTTGCCATCCTGGCCGCTCCCAATCACCCGCGCCTGTTTGCCGGCGCGATGATGCAGATGCTGAGACTCAACCGCGCCCAGGTGGAACAAGCCTATGCCGCCATCGAGGCCATCGTCGGCCGCAGCATGGACTCGCTTTATCTGCCGCCCAAGCTGCGCGCGCTGGATGCCGCCGGCCTGATCTTGCACAGCCGCGACGACCGCACCGTGCCGCTGAAACACAGCCAGGAGAATGCCGCCGGCTGGCCGCGCGCCGAATTCCGCATCCTGGACGGCCTGGGCCACCGAAGGCTGATCAGCGACCCGGACGTGCAGGCCATGCTGCTGCATTTCGTGAAATCGGAAGCGCCCGCCGATGCCTACGGCCTGCGGCCCGATGCGGCATAAATAAAAAAGCCCGGCGGTGACGCCGGGCTTTTTTTGAAATCCGGAATCGCAGCGGTTACTCTGCCGCCTCGATATTGCGGGCCAGCACCTCGCGTTTGCCGACATGATTGGCGGGGCCGACCACGCCTTCCTTCTCCATGCGCTCCATGATGCGGGCGGCGCGGTTGTAGCCGATCTGCAGATGGCGCTGGATAAACGACGTGCTGGCCTTGCGTTCGCGGCAGACCAGAGCCACGGCCTGGTCGTAGAGCGTGTCTTCCTCGCCGCCCTCGCCGCCGCCCGAGCCGGGCATGCCGAACTTGCCGCCATCGGGATCGCTGGTCACCGCCTCGACATAGACCGGCTCGGCCTGGTCCTTCAGCATTTTCACCACGCGCTCGACTTCCTCGTCGGAGACGAAGGGACCATGCACGCGGCTGATGCGGCCGGCGCCCGGCATGAACAGCATGTCGCCCATGCCCAGCAGCTGCTCGGCGCCCTGCTCGCCCAGGATGGTGCGGCTGTCGATCTTCGACGTCACCTGGAAGGAGATGCGGGTCGGGAAGTTGGCCTTGATTGTGCCGGTGATCACGTCCACCGACGGGCGCTGCGTGGCCATGATCAGGTGGATGCCGGCGGCGCGGGCCATCTGGGCCAGGCGCTGGATCGCGGCCTCGATATCCTTGCCGGCCACCAGCATCAGGTCGGCCAGCTCGTCCACGATCACCACGATGAAGGGCAGCGGGTTGAGGTCGATCGGCCGCTCCTCGTAGACCGGCTTGCCGGCCTCGTCGAAGCCGGTCTGCACCGTGCGGCCGAGCTTCTCGTCCTTGGCGCGGGCCTGGGCGAGGCGCTCGTTGTAGCTGGCGATGTTGCGCACGCCGAGTTCCGACATCTTGCGATAGCGGTCCTCCATCTCGCGCACGGTCCATTTCAGGGCCACCACCGCCTTGCCCGGCTCGGTCACCACCGGCGCCAGCAGGTGCGGGATGCCGTCATAGACGGAAAGCTCCAGCATCTTCGGGTCGACCATGATGAAGCGGCACTGGTCGGGCGTGAGCTTGTAGAGCAGCGACAGGATCATGGTGTTGATCGCCACCGACTTGCCCGAACCGGTGGTGCCGGCCACCAGCAGATGCGGCATCTTGGCCAGGTCGGCGATGATCGCCGAGCCGCCGATATCCTTGCCCAGCGCCAGCGCCAGCTTGCTGCTGGGCGACTCGAATTCGGCCGAAGCCAGCAATTCGCGCAGGTAAACCGTTTCGCGCTTGGCATTCGGCAGTTCGATGCCGATGGCATTGCGGCCGGGGATCACGGCGACGCGGGCCGACAGCGCGCTCATCGAGCGGGCGATGTCGTCAGACAGGCCGATCACGCGGCTGGACTTGGTGCCGGGCGCCGGCTCGAGTTCGTACAGCGTCACCACCGGGCCGGGGCGCACCTTGGTGATCTCGCCTTGCACGCCGAATTCGTTCAGCACGGATTCGAGCATGCGCGCATTCTGTTCCAGCGCGTCTTCGTTGATCTTCTCGCGCGCGCTGTCGGCCGGCGGCGGCTTCAGCAGCGACAGTTCGGGCAGTTCGAAGTCGCCGGCATCGCCAAGGTTGAGCGAGGTCTGCGCCTCGCGCGCCATGCGGCTGCCGGTTTTCGGTTTCTCGATGCGGCGCGTGACGCGGCCCTCATCGGCTTTCTTGGCCGTGGGCAGGCGCGGCATGTCCTCGTCATCGTCGTCGATCTCGTCGTCCAGATCTTCAGGATCGATGTAGTCGTCATCCTCGGCGGCGGCACGCGCCTTGGCCCTGCCGAAGCTGGGCTCGGCCTTGCGCAGCACCGGCTTGTCGTCTTCGTCACCGCGGCTGAAGAACCCCTTCAGGCGGCCGAAGAAACCGCCCACCACTTCCGGCGCTTCCTGCCCGGTGCGCATGGCCGCCTTGCCGCCGCGATAGAGGCCCTGGGCCGCCAGGCCGGTGGCCGCAGCGGCGCCGAAGCCGAGGCTGGCGCCCATGCTGCGCCATTCGCTGGAGCTTAAACCCGAGGCGAAATAGAAGCAGAGCACGGCGAAGGCAAAACACAGGATGCCCGGCAGCACGGCCGACATCGGCAGGCCGAAGGAAACGCCCAGCGGCACCAGCTGGTGATAAAGGATATAGTCGCCCACCACGCCGCCGAGGCCGGCGCGCAGGCTCCAGGTGGCCGGCACCGGCAGGGCGGCGGCGAAACAGGCGAACAGGACGAGCGTGAGCGGCACCAGCGCCACATTCAGCCACCAGCGCGGCAGGCCGCGATGCGACACCACGCGGAAACCCCAGGAGGCCAGCAGCAGCACGAACAGCCAGGCCGAGAGGCCCAGCGTCTGCAGCAGCACGTCCGAGACATAGGCACCAGGCAGGCCGAGCCAGTTCTTCGGCGCCAGCGGCGTGGCGTGATTGAAATTCGGATCGGCGGGATCGAAGGTGGCCAGCGCCAGCGCCAGCAGGAAGCCGATCCCCAGGATCAGGACGCCGCCGCCCTCCCGCGCCCGCAGGCGCAGGAATTCGTCGAAACCTTCCGGAAAGAAAGACCGCTTCTTCTTCGACCTGGCAGCCATAACCGTTCCTCGCACTCTGAAATCACGCGACCCGTTAACCATGCCGGCAGGAAAAACGCCGCCGGTTCGGGCCGATTCGCCCCAGCCTGAGGATTTAACCCCCCAGAACGTTACCGATTCGTTGAAGCGCGCTGCGGGTGGTCTCCAGATCGGCCACCAGGGCGATCCTCAGGAACGATTTTCCGGCCCTTTCTCCGCCGTTTTCCGGGCGGGTCAGGTAATTGCCCGGCAGGGTGCGGATGCCGGCCTCGCGCCACAGTTTCAGCGCCATGGCCTCGGGGTCGCCCACATCGAGCCACAGGTAGAACCCGCCGGCCGGGCGGAAAAAGCCGAAGCGATTGCCCAGCACGTTCTGGGCCATGTCGAATTTCTGGCGATACAGCGCCCGGTTCTGCTCGACATGCACCTCGTCGCGCCACAAGGCAGCCGAGGCGGCGGCCACCGGCATCATCATGCCGGTGCAGCCGTAGTTGCGCAGCTTGATGAAAGCCTTGGTGATCTCGGCATCGCCGGTGCAGAAACCCGAGCGCAGGCCCGGCGCGCTGGAGCGTTTGGACAGCGAATGGAAGACGACCACGTTCTTCAGCGCATCCGGTCCGATCTTGCCGCCGGCCAGGTGCAGCGCCGCATCCAGGCCGCCGGGCGGCGGCACCTGGTCGTAGATCTCGGCATAACATTCGTCGAAGGCGACGACGAAATCGTGCCTGCGCGACAGCTCGATCAGGTTCGCCAGATATTCGATGCTGGCCACCGCGCCCTGCGGATTGGCCGGCGAGCAGATATAGACCAGCGCGGTGCGGTCCAGAGTATCGGCATCGACCGTGTTGAAATCGGGCAGGAAGCCGTTCTCGGCCAGAGCCGGCATGAAATAAGGCTCGGCACCGGCCGCGACCGCCGCGCCGACATAGGTCTGGTAGAAGGGATTCGGCATCAGCACCACGGGGCGCTCGCCCTTTTTGCCCTTCTTCTCCGGCACCACCACGCCGGCAATCATGTACAGGCCCTCGCGCGTGCCGGTCAGCGCCACGATCTGGGTCTCGGGGTCGATCAGGGTTGCCGGCAGGTTGTAGCGCCGGTTGATCCAGGCGGCGCAGGCGGCGCGGAAATCCGGCGTGCCGTTCAGGGTGGGATAACGGTTCAGCACGGTCAGGTCCGCCGTCATCTGCTCGATCACCATGGACGGCAACGGATGCTGCGGTTCGCCGATCGACAGGTTGATCGGGGTCATCCCGGCCGGCAGCGGATCGGCATCCAGCAGGGTGCGCAGGCGGGCAAAAGGATAGTCGCTGAGGGCGTCGATACGGGGATTGAGCATGGGAATCACGATAAAAAGTTGCCGCGCCGCGAAGGGCGAATCGGGCAGGGAAACCGGTTGCGGGCAATCTACGGGGCCGGCTGCCGGGCGGCAAGGCCGCAGGAGGACGCCGCACCAGCCGCTTTCCGGCCCGGATGACAGCTTCGATATCGCGCCATGGGAGCATCCGGCCAGCCGATGCAAGCCGTGGGAATGACCCGGTCCTGCAATCTTCCGGCAGCCGCCGATTCGGCTGCAAATAGCATTGGTCATTAAGCGTGGCGGTTGCTAGACACTGCCCAGGCGCCGCATGCCAAGCGGCCGGGGGACAAGCACCGACAAGAAGGGGCGTCGCGGGCCGTATCCGATGGCGGCCTGCCGTCATGCAGGATGGCTCAGACCGACAAATTCCATTCCCAGCCATGGCCGGTGGTGCGCAACGCCGTGCTCACCACGCTCAGCCTGCATCGCCGCCATACCGTCTACGGCTTCATCGAAGTCGACGTGACCCGCGCCATGGCCTTGATCGCGCAGTATCGCCGCGAATTACGGGTGCCTGTGACCCTGCATGCCTTCGTCGCCTACTGCCTGACCCAGGCGGTGCAGAAACACCCGATGATGCACACCTTTCGCCATGGCAAATCGCTGGTCCGTTTCGAAGACATCGACGTCGCTACCGCCATTGATCGCCGCATGCCCGACGGGCATCGTATGGCCGTGGGGTATACCTTCCGCGCCGCGCAGGCGAAATCGCTGGCCAGGATCAACTGGGAACTGCGCGCCGCCACCAATGCCGACCTGTCGCAGGACCCGCTGGTGAAGCTGCGCCGCCGCTTCGCCCGCCTGCCCTGGATTCTGCGCAGCCTGTTCGCCTGGCGCATGCGCAACAACCCGCATCTGCTCAAGCGCATTAATGGCACCGTCGGGCTGACCAACCTGCAGAGCCCCGGCGTGCCCGGCACCTTCTGGGCCCTGCCGCCCAATGTCTTCACCTGCACGGTGGCGATTGGCGGCATCGCCGAACGCGAAGGCCGCAAGATGCTCTGCCTGGCGGCCGGGGTCGACCATGCCATCACCGATGGCCTGACCCTGTCGCGTTTCACGGCCAGCTTCGGCGCGCTGTTGCAGAACGCCGCCGGGCTGGACGATGCCTTCGTTGAGGAAACCCGTCGGCTGCGCGATGCTGAGCGCGAGGCCGCCCAATGAGCCCGGCCGGAACAAGCACCGAGGCGCCCTCTGACTTTCCAAAAGCGCGCGGCCACTGGCTGTTCGGCCATGCGGCACAGATGATGTCTGCCACCCATCTGGTGCCAGCAGAGGTGGCGGCCAGCCATGGCGGCGCGGCATGGTTCCGCGTACTCCACAAGCGCTTCCTCGCCGTTTCCAATCCCGAACTGGTGCGCCAGGCATTGGTGACGCGGCACGAGAAATACGAACGCAGTTTCCATTATCGCAACATGCAGGCCGTGGTCGGCCAGGGCCTGCTCTCTACCGACGGGCCCTTCTGGCTGAAACGACGGCGCCAGATTCTGCCCGCGTTCCGCCTCGACGGATTGCAACGCATGGCGCCTGCGGCCCAGGCCGCCACCAGAGCCATGCTGGAGCACTGGGAAACCGAATGTCGCGCCGGACGTCCCATCCAGGCCATCCCCGAAACCCAACATCTGTCGCTCTCGGTGATTGGCCGAGCGCTGCTGTCTGCCGATATAGACCGTGCCAGCTCCGCGCGCTTCGGCGCCATCGTGCGCGACGGACTGTATCTGCTGCGCCGCCGCAATACATCCCTGGTTGCGCCACCACTCTGGATGCCGACCAGAGCCAACCGGCATATGCACCGTACCCGCCGGCTGATGGATGACTATGTCAATACGCATATTGCGGAACGCCATGGCTGCCCGGTGAAACACGACATCCTGCAGACCATGTGCGCCGCCCGCGAGCCGGATGGCGGCGTGGCCCTGGACGACGCAGCGCTGCGCGACGAAAGCAAAACTCTGTTCATCGCCGGTTTCGAGACGACTGCCACATCGCTGGCCTGGATGCTGTATGCGCTGGCCAGCCGACCGGCGCTGGTCGAACAGATCCATGATGAGTTGAGCCATGTACTGGCCGGCGACGCCCCCGATCTGGAAACCATGAAGTGCCTGCCATTGACCCAGGCGACGATCAACGAAACCATGCGTTTCTATCCGTCGGTCTACCACGTCTCGCGCCAAGCCATTGAGGACGACGACTTCAATGGCCGCCGGATTCCACGCGGCAGCCAGCTGTTGTTGTCGATTTTCGGCATGCATCGCGACCCCGCGCTGTGGGGCGATCCGGACGTATTTCGGCCGCAGCGCTTTCTGGAGGCTGGCTGGCCGAGCCATGCCTTCATGCCGTTCATCATCGGCAAGCACGCCTGCATCGGCAATCACTTCGCTGTGGCCGAGATGACCATTGCGCTGGCAATGATCGTGCAACGGTATCGTCTGGAACTGGCGGATCCGCATCCGGTCGGCATGATCGCCCGCATCACCCTGGCACCCGACCGCGACATCAGCCTGCGACTGATGCCGCGATGAGCGTTGCGAACCGCTTCACATTGCTCGATACGTCGGATGCCGATGCCGTGCGTGCCTATGAGGCCTCCTTCTACAAAGCCTTCTCGGCGGTGACCGGCAACCGGCTGATCCGCTGGCTGTGGCAATGGGACGATGTCGCGAAACGGCTGGCGACCCGCATCCCTTACGAGGACCAGATCGTTTACCTGCAGCGCGAGGACAATGGTGAAGTCCGCGCCGCTCTGGCGGTCAACATTGCGCTGCGGCAATGCCAGGCCGGGGCTTTCGGATTCGCAATGCCAGAGAATGAAGGCCTGTGCGAATTCCTCACCGTTTTTGTCAATGACGGGCACGACCTGCGCACGCGCTACGCCTTCTGGGCGGATTGTTTCGCCGATTTGCGCCAGCGCGGCCTGCTGGCCGGCTACGCCACCACCGCGCGGCGGCCATTGGGCCTGTATCGCCGCCTCGGCGCGGATGTGGTCGCCACCGCGACAATCGAAGGCGAGGAGCGTTTTTTCCTGCGCTTCTCGCTGGACCGCGATTATATCCGTCGCCGCGCCGAAGCCGCCGCGGCCTGAGGCGCGACCCGATACGCCACGCGACAGTACCGCTTTTACCAGCTAGACTGCCACCATGGATGAACGCCGTCCTCCCGCATCTTCCGTCTGCAGTCTCGATGAGGCGCCGGATGCCTATCGCGGCTATCTCACGCCGGCCGAGATCGTGACCGAGCTTGACCGCCTGCTGCCGCGCATCCGCGACGACAGGCTGCACGCGGCGCTGAAGGCGATCCGCGACGGGCTGGACGATCCGAAGCCCTAAGCCTTCTCGCCCCCGGTTTCGCGCGCCAGATGCAGCGGCGGCGCCTTGCCCTGCTTGTCGGCGCCGAAATAGATCGTCCGGTGCGGGTACGGGATTTCGATCCCGAGTTCGTCGAAGCGCTGCTTGATGCGCTTGCTGAACTCCCGCTTCACGCTCCATTGCTGCGCCGGCAGCGTCTTGATGCGGAAGCGCAGCACCACGGCGGAATCTGCCAGCTGATCGACGCCCCACATCTCCAGATCGTCGAGGATGCGGGCATTCCACTCCGGCTCGGCGCGGAACTCGGCTGCCAGCGCCTTGATCACCTCGATCACCTCGTCGACATTCTCGCGGTAGGAAATCCTCAGGTCAAACAGTGCCTGGGCATAGCCACGCGTCATGTTCTTGATCTTGGTCACCTCGCTGAACGGAATCACATGCACGATACCCTCGGTGTCGCGCAGGCGGATGGTGCGGATCGAGATATCCTCCACCACACCGCCATTACCGCCCAGATCGACGATATCGCCGACGGCAACGGTATCCTCGGTCAGGATGAAGATGCCGGTGATCACATCCTTCACCAGCGTCTGGGCGCCGAAACCGATGGCGAGGCCAACCACGCCGGCGCCGGCCAGCAGCGGCGCGATGTTGATCCCGAGTTCCGACAGCACGATCAGCGCCGCGATCAGGCCCAGCAAGATGGAAACCGTGCGGCGCAGCAGCGGCAGCAGGGTGCGCGCCCGCGCGGAACGCGCCGTCGGCTGGCCCGCTGCGCCGCCGGTCAGGTAATATTCGATGCCCGCCGAGACCGCTTCCCATAGCGCGATGGTGACCAGCACCACCAGCAGGATGGTGATGACGCGCGCCACCACGCCGCGCCCGGTTTCGCTGGCGATCCAGGCCAGGGAATCGATGCCCCAGGCCTGCAGGATCATGATTGTCGCAATCGCATAGAGCAGGACGCGGATAGTGCCGAGCAGCAGCGGCAGGTAGCGGTTGGCCCGCTCCTCCAGGCCGGGGAAACGCTGCCGCGTTTCCTGGCTGATCGCGAACAGGCGCGAGAAGCCCTTTTCGACCGCGAACTGCAGCAGCCTCGCGCCGGCCAGCAGGGCGACAGTCAGCAACGTGCCGCGCAGGATCAGACGAAAGCCACCATCGACCTCGAAGGCCCAGACGCCGTAGGTCGCGACGATATAAAGCAAAGCCAGCACATGCCAGACATCACCGATCCGCTGGCGCAGGATGCGCCAGGGCCGGCCGCGCGGTGTTGCCGACGCCAGATCGGATGGCGGCAGGCTGCCACGAATCCATGACGCCACGGGCTGTCGCAACTGCAGGACCAGCACTGCCAGAAGGGCCGCGAAGGCAAATGCCGCCAGCTTGGCGATGGTATCGATGGCGTCAGGCGGAATCCGCACCCGCGCGGCCAATAGCACCATGGCATATCCAATGGCCGCCAGGATCGCCAGGCGCCGCAGCCACAGCCGGGCATAGGTGGCGCTTTCTTCATCCAGACGCAGCGGCGCCGTCCCATGCGCCAGCAGCACATCGCCGAGTATACCCAGAGCGTAAACGGCGACGAAAGCCAGCACCACGATCTGCGCCAGATCGCGCGTCAGGGCATTGGGCGCCAGCAGGGCGAGGATGCCATAGGCCGTGCCGGCGAAGACCGCGATCGGGATCAGCGAGATCAATGCCCGCAGCAGAGTGAAAAGAACCTGCAGCCATAGCGCAGGCGGCGATGTCTGCGCCGGGACCTGCGCCGGGGTCTGTACCGGGCCGTTGCCCACGAACTGCAGCGCCGCCAGCGGTCGACGGATCAGCAGATGCGCCAGGGCCTGCAGCAGCAGGGCAGAAAACAGTGTCACGCCCAGCTTGAGCAGGACATCGCTCCATAAGGCACGACGGTTGGGATTCTCCACTTGCAGCCGCGCCCAGTCCGCCAGGGCAGGCAGGTCAGAGAACAATGCGCCGAAAGCAGCGAAGGCCGAACCCGCCCGACGCATCTGCGCCATCACGCCGTCGATGATGACCGCGCCGGGATCACCATCCGCTTCCGGCTGGGCCACACCATCCTGCGCCACCGTCTCACGCGTTGCGGCCAGGGCCCGCAGAGTGGCGATCAGTTCGTTACGTTTGGTTTCGTCGGCAAGCTGATCGGCAAGCGCCTTGAGTTCGGCCGCAGGCAGGTCCGGCGCGACGGAGATTTCCGCTGGAGCAGACGAACGATCCGCGGCCGGCAGGGCGGGCTGGGCAAATGCCGGGCCGGACAGGGCCGGGGCAGCGAGAAACAGCAGGATGAGAAGGGTGCGGGCGCTAAGCCACCATTTCGAAGCCATCATCCGCCGGATTTTCGCCGGAAATATGGCATCAGCATGTCGATAATGGCCGCAAATCGCGATAAACGCGGCGCCATGCTGGAACATGAGGGGAATATGGAGGGAATGGTGCCCAGGGACGGAATTGAACCGCCGACACGGGGATTTTCAGTCCCCTGCTCTACCAACTGAGCTACCTGGGCCCACCAACATCGTTGCGGCCCGTCTGTTGTAACAGGGTGGCAACGGCGCGCGGTTATAGACAAAATCCCCCCGCCTGTCCATATCAAGGCGGGACAAATTTGTCCTGCCGGGAAAAAGCCTTAGACCATGTCTCCACCGTCTGCCGCCCCGCCTGCCATCGTCGTGGCCGGCCTCGCCAAGACCTATGGCAATGTCCAGGCTGTGGCGGGGATCGACTTCACCGTGCCGCAGGGCAGCGTCACCGCTCTGCTGGGCGGCAACGGCGCCGGCAAGACTACGACCATCGCCATGCTGCTCGGTCTGCTCAAACCCAGCAGCGGCGGCATCACCGTGCTGGGCACCGACATGCTGCGCAATCGCCATGCCGTGCTGCCGAGGCTGAATTTCTCCTCGCCCTATGTCGACCTGCCGCATCGCCTGACCGTGCGGCAGAATCTGCGCGTCTTCGCCCAGCTCTACGATGTGCCGGAACCGAAACAGCGCATCGCCCAGCTGGCGCAGAAGCTGGATTTCACCGCCCTGCTCGACCGGCCGGCCGGCGCGCTCTCGGCCGGGCAGAAAACCCGCGTGGCGCTGGCCAAGGCCCTGATCAACAGCCCGGACCTGCTGCTGCTCGACGAGCCCACCGCCTCGCTGGATCCCGACACCGCCGACTGGGTGCGCGGCCTGCTGGAGGATTATCGCGCCGTACGCGGCGCCACCATCATGTTGGCTTCGCATAACATGGCCGAGGTGGAACGGCTGTGCGACCAGGTGCTGATGATGAAGCAGGGTCGCATCGTCGACCGTGGCACGCCGGCCGAATTGGTGGAACGCTATGGCCGCGACGATCTGGAGGAAGTGTTCCTCGACATCGCGCGCGGACGCGGCAAGGCGGCGGCACAGGCGGAGACGGCGGCATGAGCGGCGAGGTTTTTGGATTCAGTGCCAACCGCATCGGCGCCATGCTGCGCCGCCACGCCTATCTGCTGGGCGGTTCGTGGATGCGGATCATCGATATCATCTACTGGCCCGCCGTGCAGATGATCATGTGGGGTTTCCTCACCCAGTTCCTGGCCGGCAAGACCGCCTATGTGGCGCAGGCTTTCGGCATCCTGCTGGCCGGCCTGCTGCTGTGGGATTCGCTGTTCCGCGTGCAGCTCAGCGTCGCCATCTCCTTCCTGGAGGAAATGTGGTCACGCAACCTGGGCAACCTGTTCGTCAGCCCGCTGCGACCCAGCGAATTCGCCGCTTCCGTGCTGCTGATGGGCGTGATCCGCACCCTGCTGGGCATGATCCCGGTCAGCCTGATGGCCTGGCTGTTCTTCGACTTCTCGATCTATTCCATGGGCTTCGCGCTGGCCGGTTTCTTCGCCAACCTCACGCTGTTCGGCTGGGCCATCGGCATCGCCGTCTGCGGGCTGGTGATGCGCTATGGCCTGGGCGCGGAGAACATCGCCTGGGCGGCGACCTTCCTGTTCCTGCCGGTGGCGGCGGTATATTACCCGGTCACCGTGCTGCCCGACTGGCTGCAGGCCGTGGCCTGGTCGCTGCCGCCCGCCTATGTGTTCGAGGGCATGCGCGCCCTGCTGATCGACGGTAATTTCCGCGGCGACCTGATGCTGGGCGCGCTGGGCCTGAACATCCTCTATCTCGCCCTCGGCTTCACGGCCTTCCTGGGCTGGTTCGAGGCCTCGCGCCGCCGCGGTCAGTTGCTGGGACAGGGCGAATAATCCGATTCAGGACGTCTTTCAATTTTCGGTATATGCCGTCGTCGGGGCATACCGCTGAGGCTGTGAGTTCTGGTTGATCTGAATCACAACCTAAACAATTTGTAATGACTAGGAAAAGGCAGGTTTGCGGTATGAGTACCGCGCCATTTGTCCTTCCCAGTCATGTCCCGCCCCAGCAACCCCCTCCAGATCATCAACTCGACCATCATCGGCGTCGTCATCACGGCCGCCCTGGTGGCGTTTATCCTGTTCGGCAGCAATGCCGGCGCCAGCACCTACTGGGACCCGGGCAGCCTGGCGATTGTTCTGGGTGGCACGGTCGCCGCTGCGTTTTTGTCCTTCCGTTCGTCGCAATTGGCCAGTATCGGCCGCTCGCTGTTTGCCATCTTCCGCGAGGAGCCGCCGCTTGGCCGCGAGGTCGATGTACTGGAGCAGGTGGCGATGGCCCTGCAGAAGCACCAGCTGCCGCAGGCCGAGAAGATCGCCAACGGCATCAACAACCCCTTCCTGCGCCTCGGCCTGCAACTGGTGATCGACCGCGTCTCCGTCGAAGACGTGCATCACCTGCTGAGCTGGCGCATCCAGAAAATGGTCGAGCGTGAAACCGCCGAGGCCAAGCTGTTCCGCACCATGGCGGAATTCGCCCCCGCTTTCGGCATGCTCGGCACCCTGGTTGGCCTGGTGGCGATGCTGGGAGAGCTTGGCGGCGGCGACCTGAACGCCATCGGCGAAGGCATGGCGCTGGCGCTGATCACCACGGTATATGGCGTGGTGTTGGCCAACCTGGTGTTCCGCCCGATCGCCATCAAGCTGGAGCAGCGCACCGCCCAGCGCGTGGCCAAGCTGAACATGCTGCTGGAAGGCATCTCGCTGCTGTCGCTTGGCCGCGGCCCGACCATGGTGCGTGAAGCCATGAACAGCTTCATGCGCGACTATCGGGACGAGATCCATGGCTGATGCCGCGCGCGACCAGCCCCCGCAGCAGCGCCGCCCGAACTGGCGCAGCGTGCGGTATACGCCGCCCGGAGATGAAGGCGGCGGCCATTGGCTGGTCACCTACAGCGACACCGTCACACTGCTGCTGACCATCTTCGTCGTGCTGGTTTCCATGATGACCTTCATCAAAGCCACACCGGAACCGCTGCAATCCCCGCTGTTACGCCCCGTTTTCGTGCCCGTGCTGACGGCGGATGGCCAGTTGCCCCAGGATGTATTGCCGGATTCCGACATCGAACCCTCTCCCGCGCGCCCCGCCATCGCGCCGCCACCGCCGCCCGGTACTGCTTCCGGCACCGCTTCCGGGGCTGCGCCCGAAACGCATGCCATAGCCGGCATCGGACAAGCGCAGGCCAGCGTAACCACGCCTCGCGAACCGGCTCTGCCCGAGGCACCGCAGACCTGGGCCACCCGCACCTCGCGCGAGCTGGCAGCCCTGCTGGCGCGTGAAGGACTGGGCCGCGATGCCGTGGTCGAGCGGGTCGACCGCCATGTGGTGGTGCGGCTGGGCGACAATATCCTGTTTGCCCTCGGCCAGGCCGACCTGCGGCCCGAGGGCGCGGCGCTGATGAGCCGGCTGGCCCCCAGCCTGGCGCGGCTGAACAGCTTCATCCGCGTCGAAGGCCATACCGACGACCTGCCGATCGCCAACCTGCGTTTTCCCAGCAACTGGGAATTGTCGGCCGGCCGTGCCGCCACTGTGGTGCGTCACCTGATCGCCAGCGGCATGCCCGCCGGGCAGCTGGAAGCGGTGGGGTTCGCCGATACCCGTCCGGTGGTGCGTGGCCGCAGCGACGCCGCACGGGCACGCAACCGCCGCGTCAGCTTCGTCATCCTCCCGCCCGACGGCCTGCCCTGAGACGAGCGCCAGACTTCAATTCCCGAAGATCATCCCACCCAGCAGCCGAGCCGGCAGCAGAGTGAACAGGCCCGGGATGATCAGCGCTCCGATAAACAGGCTGATCATCGCCTTGCGATGGGTCGCCACTTTGCCGCGGCGGATCGCGATGACGGCCGCAGGCACCAGAATCAGCACCAACAGGCTCAGGGCGTGTATCGGGCTGAAGCTGGCTGATATACCGGTGATCCAGAACGAACTCACGGCTGCCGTCAGCATCAGCAGAACCCAGAGCCAGCCCAGGCGTTTATGCCACGCCGTGCCCTTACGGCGGACCAGCATGGCAAACCCCAGCAGCAAGGCCGCCAGGGTGGCGGCGAGGTGGATATGGATGGCGGGTCCGGCGGCCAGCAGCGGGGCGGTATTCATGGCCCGACCATGGTCTACCCCCTGCAAATCGGCCAGAGGGTTGCTATATAGGTGTGACCTTGATCACCGGATTTCCGGGAATTTTCATTCATGTCTCAGGGATACAGGAATTAACCGTGAGCGCCACGATCGCCCTGGTCGACGACGACCGCAACATCCTCACCTCGGTTTCCATCGCCCTGGAGGCCGAAGGCTACAAGGTGCGCACCTACAATGACGGCGCCGAGGCGCTGCGCCATCTGACCCAGCAGATGCCCGATCTGGTCATCCTCGACATCAAGATGCCGCGCCTGGATGGCATGGAGACGTTGAGCCGCCTGCGCCGCGTCAGCCAGGTGCCCGTGATCTTCCTCACCTCGAAGGACGAGGAGATCGACGAGGTGCTCGGTCTCAAGATGGGCGCCGACGACTACATCACCAAGCCGTTCAGCCAGCGCCTGTTGATCGAACGCATCAAGGCCGTACTGCGTCGCGCCGAAGCCAGCAAGCCCGGCGCCGAGCAGACATCGGCCGACAAGATGATCGTGCGCGGGCCGCTGTCGCTTGACCCGGCCCGCCATCGCTGCACCTGGAAGGGCGAGGACGTCACGCTCACCGTGACCGAATTTCTGCTGCTGGAAGCGCTGGCGCAGCGACCCGGTCATGTGAAGAATCGCGACCAGCTGATGGATGCGGCCTATGACGACAACGTCTACGTCGACGACCGCACCATCGACAGCCACATCAAGCGCCTGCGCAAGAAATTCAAGTCGGTGGATGACAGCTTCGACGCCATCGAAACCCTCTATGGCGTCGGTTACCGTTTCAAGGAACAGGCGGTGTGATGCCAGGCCGCTTGCGGTGGGGGCAGAGCGGTGAGTGACACCCGCCCGCGGCGGCGGCTGATGTCGCCGCTGACCCGCCGCATCCTGCTGATCAACCTGGCGGCGCCGATCTCGCTGGTGCTGGCGTTTTTCTATCTCGACCAGTTCCGTCTCAGCCTGATCGACAGCCGGCTGACGGCCCTGCGCTACGAGGCCAGCCTGATCGCCGGCGCGCTCGGCGAATCCGCCATCAATCCCGAGGAATTCTCCCCGGCCCTGGAGCCCGAACTGGCCCGCCAGCTGCTGCGCCGCCTATCGGCGCAATCGAGCGCCCGCGCCCGGCTGTTCGACAGCGAGGGCGAGATGATCGCCGACAGCCGCCTGCTGCTGGCGGCAGGGCGCGGCGTGGTGACGCGGCAGTTACCCCCACCCAATATCGACACGCCCTGGGAAAGGGTGCTGATCGGCATCTATGACCGCGTCAATGCGCTGTTCATGACCACCCTGCATCTGCCCAGGTATGTCGAACTGCCCTTCACCCATGCCAACGATTACAGCGAAGCCCGCAGCGCCCTGGCCGGCGATCCGGCCGGGCAGCTGCGCGACCTTGGCGATGGCCGCATCATGCTTTCCGCCGCGGTGCCGGTGCAGGGTCTGCGCAAGGTGGTCGGCGCCCTGATGATGAATGTCGACAGCGCCGAGATCGATGCCCGCGTGCGTGAGGAGCGGCTGGGTGTCCTGAAGATATTCGCGGCCGTTCTCGGCTTCACCGTCCTGGCATCGCTGTACCTGGCCGGCGCCATCGTGCGGCCGATCCATCGCCTGGCCGAGGCCGCCGAGCGCATCCGCGCCGCGAAAGGCCGCATCGCCCATCTCTCGATCCCGGATTTCTCCGAGCGCAGGGACGAAATCGGCGACCTCTCCAGCGTGCTGCGCGCCATGACCGCGGCCCTGTCGCAGCGACTGGACGCCATCGAGCGGTTCGCCGCCGATGTCTCGCACGAGATCAAGAATCCGCTGACCTCCCTGCGCAGCGCGATGGAAACCTTCCAGCGTACCGAAAAACCCGAATTGCGCGAACGCCTGCTGCAGGTGATGCAGGACGATGTTCGCCGCATGGACCGGCTGATCACGGATATTTCCGGGGCGTCCCGCCTCGACGCCGAGCTCGCCCGCATCGAGGCGGCACCGATCGACATCGCGCAGATGTTGCGCTCGGTGATCGAGACCTATGCCGAGCGCGCCAAAGGCGACACGCCGCGGATCGAATTGAAGGTGATCGAACCGGGCCCCTATCTGGCACCGGGCTTCGAAGGTCGCCTGGGCCAGGTGGCACGCAACCTGATCGACAATGCAATATCATTCAGCCCGCCCGACGGGACGATCACGGTTGCGGTGCGCCGCGAACCCCGCCACGTGATGTTCAGCGTTACCGATCAGGGACCGGGCATTCCGGAGGAAAACCGGGAATCGATCTTCGAACGCTTTTACAGCGAGCGGCCTTCATCGGAAGCCTTCGGCCTGCATTCCGGTCTCGGCCTTTCGATTGCCCGCCAGATCGTGCAGTCGCTGGGCGGCCAGATCCATGCCGACAACCGCGATGACGGCCAGAGCGGCGCCCGCTTCACCGTGCGGCTACCCCTGTAGCGACTCCCCCGCAACAATCGGCATTAACCAACACCGGATTACCGCTGCCCTGTATTGACTCTGCCCGGCAGCGGACGGCAGTCTGCGCGGCGATGATCAGATTGCATGCAAGCTGCGTGGCGATTGCGGGCGAAGCGGTACTGCTGCGCGGCCCTTCCGGCGCCGGAAAATCCGATCTGGCTTTACGCCTGATCGACGCAGGCGCGCGCCTTGTGGCCGACGACCAGACCCTGCTGCAATGCCTGGATGGCCGTCTGATCGCCTCGGCGCCGCCGGCCATTCACGGCCTGATCGAAATCCGTGGTCTGGGCCCCGTGGCCATGATCCCGGCCCCTGCCACGCCGGTCGCGTTGATCGTCGACCTGGTCCAGCCGGCACAGGTGCCGCGCCTGCCGGAACCGCATTTCGAATCGCTGCTCGATATCGCCCTGCCCGTTCTGGCGCTCGACGCCTTCGCAGTCAGTGCGGCCATCAAGGTCAAATGGGCGCTGGCGCGGGCGGCGGCCGGACGGCTGTTCGAACCCGTCGAGGCACACATCGTCGACAACACAAAGCTGCGGCAGAACGGATGAGCGATACAGGTGTCGAGCCGATCCGCGTCGTCGTGGTCAGTGGATTATCGGGCGCCGGCAAAACCACCGCGCTCAAGCTGCTGGAAGATTTCGGCTATGAGGCCGTCGACAACCTGCCGATCTCGCTGCTGCGCCGCCTGACTGTATCAGAGGACAGCGAGACGGCGAACGGCGCGGCGCGGCGCGCCATCGCGGTCGGCGTCGACAGTCGCACGCGCGATTTCCAGCCCGACCGCCTGATCGCCATGATCGGCGAACTCAAGCAGCGATCCGATCTGGCGGTCCAGTTGCTGTATTTCGACTGCGAAGACGAAATCCTGCTCAAGCGTTTCACGGCGACGCGCCGGCGCCACCCGTTGGCCGCCGACCGGCCGGTGGCGGACGGGATCATGGCCGAGCGGCATCTGATGCGGCCGCTGCAGGCCGAAGCCGATCAGGTGTTCGATACTTCCACCGTCACATTGCCCGAATTGCGACAGCTTCTGGCCGCGCAATTCGCGCTGGACGCCCTGCCCGGCCTCAGTATCATGGTGCTCTCGTTTTCATACAAACTGGGCCTGCCGCGCGAGGCGGATTTGGTGTTCGATGTGCGCTTCCTGCGCAACCCGCATTATGACGAGCAGCTTCGCCCGCAGACCGGCACCGATCCGGCCGTGGCCGCATATGTCGTTGCCGATTCCGGCTATGCCGGTTTCTTCGCCGGGCTCAGCGGCATGATCTCCAGCCTGCTGCCGCGCTACGCTGCCGAGGGCAAGCGCTACCTGACCATTGCCATTGGTTGTACAGGGGGGCGGCATCGCTCGGTTGTGGTTGCAGAGGCCCTTGGCAGGCACTTGCGCGATGCCGGACAACGTGTCGATATCCGGCACCGTGACCGCGACTTGGCGAATGCCTGAGCGGCAATCTCGAGGATCCCCAATGACCGGTATCGTCCCAGGATCGGCTGTATGATCGGCATCGTCGTCGTCACCCATGGCCGCCTGGCCGAGGAATTCATCCACGCCACCGAACATGTGGTCGGGCCGCAGAAGAACATGCGCGCCGTCTGCATCGGGCCGGATGACGATATGGAGCAGCGCCGCAAGGACATTCTCGCCGCCGTGGCCACCGTCGAAACCGGTCGCGGCGTGATCGTGCTGACCGACATGTTCGGCGGCACACCATCCAATCTCGCCATCTCGATCATGGATCAGGCGAAGGTGGAGGTGATCGCCGGCGTCAACCTGCCGATGCTGATCAAGCTGGCCAGCGTGCGTACCAAGTCCGATCTGGCGACGGCGGTGAATGCGGGCCAGGAAGCCGGCCGCAAATACATCAACGTGGCCTCCAAGCTGCTGGCTGGGGAATCCGCCTGATGGATGGAGCAACCGCCACCGGAGCGCCGCTGCGACAAAGCGTGGTGATCCCCAACCAGCGGGGACTGCATGCCCGCGCGGCGGCCAAGTTCGTCCAGGTCGTCGCCCGCTTCCCCCAGGCCAAGATCCAGGTCTCCAAGGACGGCCAGACCGTCAATGGCGAGTCGATCATGGGCCTGATGATGCTGGCCGGCACCCAGGGCTCCAGCATCGAAATCACCGCGACCGGAACCGAGGCCCAGGCTGCCATGGCCGCCCTGATCGAGCTGGTGGAAGGCAAATTCGGGGAATCGGAATAATTATCCGGTAACGTTATATTCCTATATAAAGATTTCTTTATATAAGACTGGACAGACCCTTTCGGGCCCTGCTATACCGCCGCGCAGTTGTGAAACCGACGGAAGCTGGAGCTGCGAAATGAGCGCGGACTACAAGATCAAGGATATCGGCCTCGCCGATTGGGGCCGTAAAGAACTGGATATGGCCGAGACCGAAATGCCCGGTCTGATGGCCATCCGCGAGGAATTCGGCAAGAAGCAGCCCCTGAAGGGCGCCCGCATCGCCGGCTCACTGCACATGACGATCCAGACCGCGGTGCTGATCGAGACCCTGAAGGCGCTGGGCGCCGACATCCGCTGGGCCTCGTGCAACATCTATTCGACCCAGGATCACGCCGCCGCCGCCATCGCCAAGGCCGGCATCCCGGTTTTTGCCGTGAAGGGCGAGACGCTGGAGGAATACTGGGACTACACCCACAAGATCTTCGAATGGGCCGATGGCGGCACCCCGAACATGATCCTGGACGATGGCGGCGACGCCACCCTGCTGATCCATCTGGGCATGCAGGCCGAGAAGGATGCCTCGGTGATCTCGAAGCCGACCAACGAGGAGGAAACCGTCCTCTTCGCCGCGATCGCCAAGAAGCTGAAGGAAGCCCCGGGCTGGTATTCCAAGATGGGCACCGCCATCAAGGGCGTGACCGAGGAAACCACCACCGGCGTGCACCGCCTGTATGTGATGGCCAAGGAAGGCAAGCTGCTGTTCCCGGCGATCAACGTGAACGACAGCGTGACGAAGTCGAAATTCGACAACCTCTACGGCTGCCGCGAAAGCCTGGTCGACGGCATCCGCCGCGGCACCGACGTGATGATGGCCGGCAAGATTGCCGTGGTCGCCGGTTTCGGCGATGTGGGCAAGGGCTCGGCCGCGTCGCTGCGCAATGCCGGCTGCCGCGTCATGGTCACCGAGATCGATCCGATCTGCGCCCTGCAGGCGGCGATGGAAGGCTATGAAGTCGTCACCATGGAAGAAGCCGCCCCGAAGGGCGACATCTTCGTGACCGCCACCGGCAATGTCGACGTCATCACGCTCGACCACATGCGCCAGATGAAGCATCGCGCCATCGTCTGCAATATCGGCCATTTCGACAGCGAAATTCAGATCGGCGCGCTGAAGAACTACAAGTGGCACAACGTCAAGCCGCAGGTGGATGAGATCGAATTCCCCGATGGCAAGCGCCTGATCGTGCTGTCGGAAGGCCGCCTGGTGAACCTGGGCAATGCCACCGGCCATCCCAGCTTCGTGATGAGCGCCTCCTTCACCAACCAGGTGCTGGCGCAGATCGAACTGTGGACCAATCCGGGCAAATACCAGAAGCAGGTCTACACCCTGCCCAAGCATCTGGACGAGAAGGTCGCCAGCCTGCATCTGGCCAAGGTGGGCGCCAAGCTGACCAAGCTGACCGCCCAGCAGGCCAAGTACCTCGGCATTGGCGAGGCCGGTCCGTTCAAGCCGGATCATTACCGCTACTGATCGAATCGTTCCTGCTTCCCTGAGGCCGGTCCGGGAAAATCCCCGGGCCGGCCTTTGTCGTTTTTAACGCCTTGTATTGGGCCGCCGGGCTGGCCGATAGTGGCGCGATGCAGGGGAATGCGGACCGATGCCGCTGAACGAAACGATCTGGCTTGGCGCCATTGCCGGAGCGGCCATCGGCGTGGCCGGCTGGCAGGCCCTGCGTGCCCGCCGACTTGCCGACCAGTTGCAGGCCGCGTTGGCGGCCTTCGACACGCGAACCACCGAGCGCGACGGCGAACGCAAATCCAAAGCCGCCCTGCAGGAACGGCTGGCGGCCCTGCAGGCCGAGCATGAACGCCAGGGCGTGGAGGTATCCACCCTGCGTCGCACGGAGGCTGAGGCGAAGACCTTACTGGATGCCGCGCCCTTTCCGATCTGGCGCCGCGATGGCAGCGGCCGCCTCGTCTGGGTCAATGCCCGCTATGCCCAGCTGGCCGAGACCGATGCCGAGGAAGCCGTGAAACGCGGTCTGGAACTGGCATCGTCGCATGATCTCGACCAGTCGCGCGAACTGGCCAGGGCCGCCTTGGCGGCGAATGCGCTGCAGATGCAGGAGCGGCGTTTCGTCGCCGAGGGTGATCGGCGCAACTATCGCATCTTTGAATTGCCGGCCGGCGCCGGCACGCTGGGTTTCGGCCAGGACATCACGCCGGAAGCCGATGCGCGCGGCCAGCTGCGCCGCCATATGGAAGCCCATATGGAGGTGCTGCGCACCATCTCCACCGCCACAGCGATCTACGGTCCGGACAAGAAGCTGCTGATCTGGAATCGCGCCTATGCGCGGCTGTGGCAACTGGACGAGGCCTGGCTGGAAACCCGGCCGGGGTTTGGCGAGGTGCTGGAACAGCTTAGGGCCGAGCGGCGCCTGCCCGAACAGATCGACTGGCAGGCCTACAAGCGCAACCAGCTTTCCCTGTTCACCACCGTGATCGAACGGCAGGAGGAACTGATCCACCTGCCCGACGGCTCGACGCTCCGGCTGGTGATCAGCGCCTATCCGTCCGGCGGCCTGCTGTTCGCCTATGACGACGTGACGCGGCAACTGACGCTGGAGCGCGCCACCAACACCATGATCGCGGTGCAGCGCGCCACGCTGGACAATCTCTACGAAGCCGTTGTCGTCTATGGCTCCGACGGCCGCCTGTCGCTGTATAACCGCGCCTTCGCCCAGCTCTGGCAGATCGATCCCGACCTGCTGAACCGCCAGCCGCATATCACCGAGGTGCTGGAGGCGGCACGGCCGCTGATGCAGCGCGGCCCGGACTGGAACCAGATGCGCGAGAGGCTGGTCGACAGTTTCGCCAGCCGCAAGGCCAGCCGTGGCCGCCTGGAGCGCGGTGACGGCGCCGTGATCGACTATGCCTCGGTCCCGCTGCCCGACGGCGCCGTTCTCTATACTTATCTTGATGTCAGCGCCAGCATCCGCATCGAACGCGCTCTGCGCGAGCGCAACGAGGCGCTGGAACGCACCGACCGCATGAATGCCGCCTTCATCAGCAACATCACGCATGACCTGCGTTCGCCGCTGGGCACGCTGATCAGCATGACCGAAGTTCTGGCCCAGGGCATCCTCGGTCCGATGAATGCCCGGCAGGAAGAATATTGCAGCGATATCATGCGCACCTCGCGCGACCTGCTGCGCCTGCTGGACGACATCATCGCCATCGCCACCATCGAGGTGGGCCAGATGGCGCTCGATCCCGCGGAAGTCAGGCTCGACAGCCTGTGGCGCGATGATGCCGCGCAGTGGCAGGAACTGGCCGAACGGCGCGCCATCATGCTCGACCTGCCCGATCTCGTGCCCGACACGGCCATCACGGGCGACAGTCAGCGCCTGCGTCAGGCCCTCGACAGCGTTATGGCTGCGGCACTGGACGGTACGCCGCAAGGCGGTCGCGTCGCGATCCAGGTGGCGCGCGACGGCGATAGCCGGCTGGGCCTGCGCATCGAATGCCATAGCGGCGGCCTGAGTCCGGTGCAGCCGCGCCAGGTTTTCGCCGATCTGGTGGATCCATCCGAGCAACGACGCGCCAAGGCCAATCTCTCGCTGATCGTCGCGCGCGGCCTGTTCGACCTGCATGGCGCCAGCCTGCGGCAGGATGTTGCCGAGGATGGCGCGGAGACGGTCGAAATCCTGCTCCCATGCCGGGTGCCTGAGGCCGAGCGCCAGATTGCGGCGCTGTCCGCCCGTCAGTAGAGTGCTGTCATGTCC
This sequence comes from Ferrovibrio sp., assembly GCA_046294345.1. Classification (GTDB taxonomy): domain Bacteria; phylum Pseudomonadota; class Alphaproteobacteria; order Ferrovibrionales; family Ferrovibrionaceae; genus Ferrovibrio. The sequence continues at coordinate 15,702 of JBKBJT010000007.1, read as the reverse complement.
GTGATTCGCAGCCTGATGCTGCCCGATGAGGCAGCCACCGCCGCGCTGGCCGCCCGGCTTGCGCCGCTGCTGCGCCCGGGCGACGCGTTGCTGCTCGACGGGCCGCTTGGGGCCGGAAAGACCAGCTTTGCGCGCGCCCTGATCCGCAGCCTGTGCGGCGCCGGCACCGAAGTGCCGAGTCCGAGCTTCAACATCGTGCTGACCTACGACACCCCGCAGGGCACATTGTGGCATTTCGATCTCTATCGGGTGGCCGATCCGCGCGAACTGGACGAGCTTGGCCTGGATGAAGCCCTGCAGGACGGCATCGTGCTGATCGAATGGCCCGACCGGCTCGGCCAGCACCCGCCGGCCGGCGCCCTGACCCTGCGGCTCACCCCGCTCGACTCTCCGCCTGCCGCCCGCCGCGCCGACCTGATCGGCGATGCGGCATGGGCGCAACGCCTTTCCTCGCTTTCGGCCTCCGCTCATGTCTGATCGTTCCGCCCTGTCCCATGATTTCCTGACGCGCGCCGGCTGGGGCGCGGCCAATCGGGCAAAACTGGCCGGCGATGCCTCCTTCCGCAGATACGAACGCCTGCATCTGGATGGCCGCCCGGCTGTGCTGATGGACGCGCCACCGCCGCAGGAGGATGTCCGCCCCTTCCTGAAGATCGCGCGCCTGCTGCTGCAGCATGGTTACAGCGCGCCCGGCATTCTGGCCGAGGATGCCGAACACGGCTTCCTGTTGCTGGAAGACCTGGGCGACGATCTCTATGCCCGCCTGATCCGCCAGGGCAACGATGAATTGCCGCTTTATGAAGCCGCGATCGACTTCCTGCTCGACCTGCATCGTCATGCCGCGCCGGCCGATCTGGCGCCCTATGACGAAGCACGGCTGATCGATGAACTGGGCCTGTTCACCGACTGGTATCTGCCGGCGCTGACCGGCCGCGACACATCCGAGGCGCAACGCCGCGATTTCCAGGACCTGTGGCAGACTTTGGCGCCCGAAGTCTGCCGGCCGCCGCGCATCCTGGTGTTGCGCGACTTCCATGCCGAAAACCTGATCTGGTTACCGCAGCGTAGCGGCGCGGCCCGCGTTGGCCTGCTCGATTTCCAGGATGCCGTCGCCGGCCATCCGGCCTATGACCTCGTCTCGCTCCTGGAAGACGCACGCCGCGACGTCGCCCCCGATCTGGCCGAAACCATGCTGCGGCGCTACATCGCCGGCAGCGGTTTCGACGATGCCGCGTTCCGCCGTGCCTATGCCATCCTGGGCGCGCAGCGCAATTTGCGCATTGTCGGCATCTTCACGCGACTGTGGAAACGCGACGGCAAGCCGCATTACCAGGCCTTCATGCCGCGCATGTGGCGGCTGGTTGAACACGATCTCGCGCATCCGGCCCTTGCCGACCTGCGACGCTGGATCGACGCGACCGTGCCTGCCGAGTTGCGCCGCAAGCCGCTGCCGGGCCTGCCCGCGCTCAGCCTGGCCTCATGATCGCCCTGCCCGAAACCGCGATGGTGCTGGCCGCCGGTTTCGGCACCCGGCTGCGGCCGCTCACCGACCGCATGCCGAAACCGCTGATCCCCGTGGCCGGCCGCAGCCTGCTGGACCGCTGCCTGGATCGCCTGGTCGAAACCGGCGTGAAACACGCCGTGGTCAATATCCACTGGCTTGGCGGACAGATCCGCGATCATCTGGCGCAGCGCCACGACATCGCCATTACCATCTCGGATGAAAGCGACCTGCTGCTGGAAACCGGTGGCGGCATCGCCAAAGCATTACCCCTGCTAGGCAATGCACCATTCTTCGCCGTCAATGCCGACCTGATCTGGCGTGACGAGACCGAACCGGCCCTGCGGCGCCTGGCACAGGCTTTCGATCCGGTAAGGATGGATGCCCTGCTGCTGTTGCAGCCGCGCGAAAAGGCCACCGGTCATGCCGGGCCGGGTGATTTCGCGATGACTACCGATGGCCAACTCAGCCGGCGCGGCGACCGGCCGACGGCGCCTTACGTTTTCACCGGCGTGCAGATCCTGCAGCCGCATCTGTTCCGCGATGTGCCCGCAGGGCCGTTTTCGCTGAACCTGATCTACGACCGCGTCATCGCCGCCGGCCGCCTGCATGGCCTGACACACCGTGGCCTGTGGATGGATGTGGGCAACCATGAAGGCCTCGCCGCCGCCGAGGCCCTGCTTGGCGGCCATGGCGACTGATCCCACCGTCTTCACCATCCCGCCGGGCCGGCCGTTTCTGGACCTGCTTGCTGCCGGCGTGCTGCAGCGCTGGGGCAAAGACCCGCTTGAGCTCTCCCGCATCACCATCCTGCTGCCCACACGTCGTGCCTGCCGCGCGCTGGCCGAGGCTTTCCTGCGCCTGAGCGATGGCGCCGCGCTGCTGCTGCCGCAGATACGGCCACTGGGCGATATCGACGAGGACGAACTGGAACTGCGCGGCATCGGCAACGACGGCGGGGAGGCCCAGCCTTTCTCCACGCTGGATCGCAACCTGCTGCTGGCCCGGCTGGTGCTGGCCTCGCCGCTGGCTGGCCACGATCCGGCCAATGCCCTGCGTCTGGCGCGCGAACTCGGCCATCTGCTCGATACCGTCGCCACCGAGGAAACCTCGCTGGACAGACTGCCAGACCTGGTGCCGCTGGAACTCGCCGGCCACTGGCAGCAGACGCTCGATTTCCTGCAGGTGATCCGCCAGGCCTGGCCGGCCATCAAGAGCGAGCAGGGCCGGCTGGATACGGCTGAATACCGCCAGCGCCTGACCCAGCGCTGGATCGAACACTGGCAGAGCTATCCGCCCACCGATCCGGTGATCGCGGCCGGCTCCACCGGCACCATCCCCGCCACCGCGCGCCTGCTGAAACTGGTGACAGGCATGCCGCAGGGTGCCGTGGTGCTGCCCGGTCTGGATTCACAGCTCGACGACGCCGCATGGCAGGGTGCACGCGATGAACCGACCCATCCCCAGCATGCCCTGGCGCATCTGCTGGACACCATGGGTGTGCTGCGAAATGAAGTCAGGCCGTGGCCCGCCGAAGATGGCGATACGACCGTCGAAACCACACGCGCCGCATTGCTGTCCTCCGCCCTGCTGCCGCCTGGAGAAACCCACCGCTGGCGTGAGCTCTCGAGCAGCATCGCCGACGATGCCTTTCGCAACCTGCAGCGCATGGAGGCGCCCGGCCCGCGCGAGGAGGCGCTGGCCATCGCCCTGGCCATGCGCGAGACGCTGGAACAGCCCGGCCACACCGCCGCGCTGGTCACGCCGGATCGCATGCTGGCGCGACGCGTGGCCGCCGAACTGGCGCGCTATGGCATAGAAGTGGACGATTCCGCCGGCCAGCCCCTGGGCCAGACACCGCCAGCCATATTCCTGCGCCTGATCGCGGAAGCCGTGGCAGAGGATTTCAGCGCTGTTGCATTGCTGGCCCTGCTCAAGCATCCATTCTGCCGGCTGGGCATGGCCCGGCAGGACCTGCTGCGCTGGGCGCGACGGATCGAACGCAAGGTATTGCGCCGCGGCCAGCCAAGACAGGGGCTCGACATTCTCGCCCTGCAGCTGGCCGAGCATGCCGACCTGTTGCCGCCGCTGGCGCGGCTGAAAGCAGCCATGGAGCCCTTAGTCGCCGTGATGCGGCAGGACGAGACGGAACTGCACACGCTGCTGGAAGAGCAGATCCGCGTCGCCGACTCGCTCGCGCAAACCGACGATGAAGAGTCTCCCAACCTGTGGCAGCACGAAGATGGCGAAACCCTGCATGGTTTCATCGTCGATCTGCTTGCCAGCGCATCGCATTTCGGCACACTGAAGCCGGCTGTCTGGCCGCGCCTGCTGGAAGCCCTGCTGGAAGGCCAGATGGTGCGGCCGCGATATGGCCGTCATCCGCGCCTGTTCATCTGGGGCCTGCTGGAAGCACGGTTGCAGCATGCCGACCGCATCATTCTCGGCGGACTCAACGAGGGCACCTGGCCGCCACAGGCGAGGGAAGATCCCTGGCTGAGTCGCCCGATGCGCCAGCATCTGGGGCTCAGTGCGCCGGAACGTCGGCTGGGCCAGACCGCGCAGGATTTTGTGCAGGCCGCCAGCAGCCGCGAGGTGATTTTCACCCGTGCCGCCAAGGTAGATGGCACGCCCACCGTGCCGGCCCGCTGGCTGCTGCGGCTGGACGCCCTGCTGAAAGACGATCCGCGCTGGCAGGCCACACTGGCGCCGCGTTATCTCGCCTGGGCCGAACTGCTCGACCGCCCGGCGGTCGCGGTCTCCATCACGGCACCGCGCCCCACGCCGCCGCTGGAGGCGCGACCGCGCGAGCTGTACGTCACGGCCATCGAAAAATGGGTCCGTGATCCCTACGAAGTTTACGCGCGGCGCATCCTCGGTCTGCGCCGGCTCGACCCGCCGGACCAGCCGCCCGATGCGCGGCTGCGCGGCGATGTCATCCACGCAGTGCTGGAAACCTTTCTGGCCCGCCATGGCGAGATCCTGCCGGATGACGCGACGGCATTACCGGAACTGCTCGAACTGGGCCGCATCAGATTCGGCGCATGGCTGGAGCGGCCAGAAATCGCCGCGCTGTGGTGGCCGCGGTTCGAGCGCGCCATGCGCTGGTTCCTGGACCATGAACGCAAACGCCGTGCCGCCGGCTTCCGCCCGGCGCTGCTTGAGCGCGAGGGCGGTCATGCTTTTGAAGCACCCGGCGGGACCTTCACATTAAAGGCCAAGGCCGACCGCATCGACCGCCATGCGGCCGATGGTCGCCTGGCGGTGCTGGATTACAAGACCGGCCGGCCGCCCTCGCCCAAACAGGTGCAGACCGGCCTGGCGCCGCAGCTCGCGCTGGAAGCGGCCATCGCCAGGCATGGCGGTTTCGAAGGCCTCGATCCGGCGAGGATCGCCGAACTGGTCTATATCCGGCTCGGCGGCGGCGATCCACCGGGCGAAGCCAAACCCGTCGAAGGCGGCCGCCCGCCGGTCTCGCCGCCTGATATGCTGGCCGACGAAGCCCTGACCCGCCTGCAGGCCTGGGTGGCGAAATTCGACGATCCCACCACGCCCTACCTGTCGCGACCGCGGCCGCAATTCGTCGATTACGCCGGCGACTACGACCACCTCGCCCGCGTGGCCGAACGCGCCGAAGGCGGCGGAGAAGACGCATGAGCGAGCTTCACGCCCACCAGACCAACCAGCGCGTCGCCGCCGACCCGAACCTGTCGGCCTGGGTGGCAGCCAATGCCGGATCGGGCAAGACCCGCGTGCTGGTCGACCGCGTCACCCGCCTGCTGCTGATGGGCACGCGGCCGAGCGGCATTCTCTGCCTCACCTTCACCAAGGCCGCCGCCGCCGAGATGGCGCTGCGCCTGACCGAGCGCCTGGGCAAATGGACCACGCTGGACGACGCGGCCCTGAAAACTGAACTGCTCGATCTGCTCGGCCAGCAGGTCGGCGAGGCAGACATGATTGCGGCGCGCAAGCTGTTCGCCCGCACGCTGGAATCGCCGGGCGGGTTGCGGCTGCAGACCGTGCATGCCTTCTGCGAGGCGCTACTGAAGCGTTTCCCCGTCGAAGCCGGCGTGCCGCCGGGCTTTGCCGTCGCCGATGAGGCCGTAACGAAGGAACTCTTCGCGGTGGCGCGCGACCGCGTGCTGGCCGATGGCCTGGATGATCCGGATTTCGAGGCGGTGATCCGCTTCTTTGCCGAACGCGTGGACGACAGCCGCTTCGGCAACCTGATCAAGCTGCTGCTCGGCAAACGACGCGACCTCGGCCTGCTGTTGCAGGCGCATGGCGATTCTGCGGCGGCTTCCGGCGCGCTCTATGCCCAGCTCGGCCTGCCGCCGGATGCCACGCGTGCGGCCATGATCGGTGTCCATATCGCCGGCATGGCTATGGCCGATCTGCGACGCGCCGTCGACGCGCTGGTGCAGGGCGGCACGACCGACCGCAAGCTGGGCGAACCGCTGGCCGGCTGGCTGGCCGCCGATGCCCCGGCCGAACGCTTCGAGACGGAATGGATGGCACCCTTCTTCACCAAGGAGGGTGGCCCGCGCAGCAATCTCGCCAGCAAGGCAGCGATCAAAGCCGATCCCTCCTGCGCCGAGACCCTGAAGCAGGAACAGGATCGGCTGATCGACCTGCAGCAACGGCTCAATGCCGTCGCCGTCGCCGAAGCCACATCCATGCTGCTGCGGCTGGGAGAACGGTTGCTGGAGGCCTATGGCGCGCTGAAGACCGCCCATGGCCTGCTGGATTACGACGACCTGATCCTGAAAAGCCGCGACCTGCTGGTGGAACCCAGCCAGGTGCCCTGGGTGATGTTCAAGCTGGACCAGGGCATCGACCATATCCTGGTCGACGAGGCGCAGGATACCAGCCCCGATCAATGGTCGGTGGTGGCAGCCCTGGCCGAGGAATTCTTCAGCGGCACCGGCGCGCGCGACGGCCTGCGCCGCACCATCTTCGCCGTCGGCGACGTCAAGCAGTCGATCTACAGCTTCCAGGGCGCGCGGCCCCAGGCCTTCCTCGACATGCGCAGCGACTTCCGCCGCCGCGCCGAGGCCGTGGGCGAACAGTTGCACCCGGTGCCGCTGGAAATGTCGTTCCGTTCGGCACCCGCCATTTTGCAACTGGTGGACGCTGTCTTCGCACAGGATGCGGCCAGGCCCGGCGTGGTGGAAGACGACCGCCCGTTGCACCATAAGGCAAAACGCGCAGAGGAAACCGGCCGCATCGAACTCTGGCCGCCTTTCAAGCCGGACCCGAAGGCGCAAAGCGAACCCTGGGATGCGCCGCTGGATTATGTCGGCCAGAAGGATCCGCGCGTGCGGCTGGCCGAGACCATCGCGGCACGGATCAGGCACTGGATCGACACCGAAGACCTGCCCGCCCTTGGCCGCCGCATCAAGCCGGGCGACGTGATGATCCTGGTGCGGCGGCGCAATGTGTTCTTCGAGGCGATGGTGCAGGCCCTGAAAAATGCCGATGTGCCGGTGGCCGGTGCCGACCGCATGATCCTGGCCGAACAGGTCGCGGTGCTGGATCTGCTGGCGCTGGGCGCTTTCTGTCTGCTGCCCGACGACGACCTGACGCTGGCCGCCGTGCTGAAAGGCCCGCTGTTCAATTTCAGCGAGGACGACCTGTTCGCCCTGTGCTGGCGACGGCAGGAAGCCCGCCTGTGGCGCGAACTGCGCCGCCGTGCCCATGAACGGCCGCACTGGCAGGCTGCCTTCGATGAGTTGCGCCGGATACTCAACCGTGCCGACCTGATGCCGCCTTTTGCCTTCTATAGCGCGGTGCTGGGGGCCGGCGGCGGCCGGCGCCGTCTGATCGCGCGGCTGGGCAGCCAAGCCAACGAACCGATCGACGAATTCCTCAGTGCCGCCATGGCCTACGAACGCGAGGCTGCGCCCAGCCTGCAGGGGTTTCTTGCCTGGTTCCCGCGCCATGCCGGTGAGATCAAGCGCGATCTCGACCAGGGCCGCAACGAGGTGCGCGTGCTGACCGTCCATGGCGCCAAGGGCCTGGAGGCACCGGTGGTGATCCTTCCCGATTGCTGCGACCTGCCGCAGGAGCGCGATGGCGAAGGCCTGCTCTGGGGTGAGGCGCCGCAGCCCCCGCGCCGGCCCGTGATGGGCGGCCCGCGCGCGGCCCAGGCCGTGCCGCAGCTCTATTGGCCGATGCGCAAGGACAACGACACCGCGCTGACCGCCACCCTGCGCAACGCCCGCCGTGCCGAGCAGATGGCGGAATACCGTCGCCTGCTCTATGTGGCGCTGACGCGCGCCCGCGACCGGCTGTATGTCTGCGGCTATCTCAACGGCAAAACTGCCGAAAGTGGCCCACCGCAGGGAAGTTGGTACGACCTGATCTCCGGCGGCTTCGCCGGCCTTCAGCCGCAACAGGCCATCGCCCTGCCCTGGGGCGATGAAGGGTTGCGCTTTGAAACCTTCCCTGGCCAGCAGGCGAAAACTGTCCCGCCCGAGACCGAGACAGAGCGCTTCGCCGCGCCGATATGGCTGCACAACCCGCCGCCGCCGGAGCCGGCACCGCCGCGCCCGCTCAGTCCCTCACGGCCGAGCAGGGCCGAACCACCGCCGCTCAGTCCCACCGCGCCGGACCGTCGCGCCGGCCTGGCGCGTGGTAAACTGATCCACCGCCTGCTGCAGACCTTACCCGACCTGCCCGAACTGGAACGCGCGCAAGCCGCCGCACGTTATCTCGCTCATCCGATGCATGGTCTGGCGCAGGCATCGCAGGACGAAATCGTCCGTGAGGCACTGGCCGTGCTCGCCGATCCGGCCTTTGCGCCGGTCTTCACACCCGGTGCCCAAGTTGAAGCACCGCTGGTCGGCCGTCTGGGCGAGCGGCTGGTGAGCGGCCAGATCGACCGCCTGCTGGTGACGGACGCGGCCGTGCTGGTGGTGGATTTCAAGACCAACCGGCCGCCGCCGGTCAGGCCCGAAGAGGTCGATCCGGCCTATCTGGACCAGATGGCGCTGTATCGCGGATTATTGCAGGCGATTTTCCCGGATCGCCCGGTCCGGGCCGCCCTGTTGTGGACCTATGCACCGCGCCTGATGCCCCTTCCCGATGGCCTGCTGGATCGACGGCTGGCAAATTTCACCGCAACGTGACTGGTCGGGATGCGACCGAATGCCTAGTTTCAGCGGCATGACGATGGGAACGCGACATTGGCTTTCGGCCATGCTGGGGCTTTCGGCCATGCTGGGGCTTTCGGCCATGCTGGTTGCACTTCTGCCGCTGGTTGCCGGCCAGCCGGCCCAAGCACAGACGTCGACGCACACGCAGCTGGTGGTGCTGGAGCTGTTCACCAGCCAGGGCTGCAATTCCTGTCCGCCAGCCGATGCGCTGATGACCGAATGGGCGAAGAAGCCCGGCGTGCTGCCGATCTCGCTGCATGTCGATTACTGGGATTATCTCGGCTGGAAGGACACGCTGAGCCGCAAGGGCCACAATGTCCGCCAGCAGGATTACGCGCGCGGCATCGGCAATCGCCAGATCTATACGCCGCAGGTTGTGATCGACGGCCAGTTCCAGGCGGTGGGTTCCAATCGCGAAGCCGTGGAAAAAGCCCTGGCCAAGGCCAGCCGGCAGACGCATGTGCCGCTGCGCGCGGAGCGTAGCAAGACCAAGGGCTGGCAGATTCTGGTGCCCGACATGCCGAACTGGCAGGGCGAGGCCAAGCTGCTGCTCTGCCGTTACGACCGCAAACATGATGTGACCATAGAACGCGGCGAGAATCATGGCCGCACGCTGAGCTATCTGAATGTGGCCCGTGCCTGGAATGAGTTCGGCCGCTGGAACGGCCAGGCCGGGCGCTATGACGTGCCCGATCTGGACGGCACCGACTGGAGCCACCAGGGCGCCGTGGTTATGCTGCAGATGCTCAATGCCGGCGCAAACGGGCCGATCATCGGTGCCGTCGATCTCAAACCCTGATCAGCCCTCCCCGCTGCCGTTACGGCAGTCGTTGACAGCCCAGCCCCACCGCCCGAAGCTGGGAAGCGAAAGTCAGGGAGTCGCCGGAAGGGGGTCCCCCAAATGCAGGTGATCCAGCGGATCGAGCATCGCATGCGACTGGCCGATCGCAACGATCTGCCGCGCCTGATCGAGATCGCACAAAGCGCGCTCTCCGATGCGGCGAAGTTGGATTTCCATGCCCTGCAGCATGAGCAATCCCTGTTCCTGGCAGAATGGCGCACCGCCATCGACGGCTTCGCCGTATTCCTGCCCCTGCAGGATAGCCTGCTGGTACATCGCTTGGCCGTGGCCGAAGAAGCGCGCGGACGCGGCCTGGGCGGCTGGATGCTGGATGTCGCCGGCCATCATGCCCGTCAGCTTGGACTGCAGGCCGTGGAGGTGCAGCGCGCCGTCGAGGAACGTGACAGCATCGCCTGGCTGCAGCGGCGCGGCTTCAGCCCGATGCCCCATGGCGGCAACCGGCTTTATCTTCGCCGCTCCGTTTAAGAACCAGAGAAAAGAACCGAGGAAATGCCAATGACCGAGATGAAATCCGCCCTGCTGCCATCCAGCACTATCCTGATGCTGCGCGATGGCGATGCGGGCCTGGAAGTATTCATGGTCAAACGCCACCACGCCATCGATTTCGCGTCCGGCGCCATGGTGTTCCCCGGCGGCAAATTGGCCGCAGGCGACAGCGATCCGGTATTGCAGGGCCGCCATGCCCGGCCGGGCAGCTTCGCTCCGGCGCTGACGCCCTTTGCCTTCGGTGCGATCCGCGAGGCCTTCGAGGAATCCGGGCTACTGCTTGCGCGTGAGAAAGGCGACGGCAAGCTGCTGTCGGCCGAACGCGCCGCCGCGCTGGAAAGCTGGCGCGAGCCGCTCAACCGCGGCGACAAATCCCTGCGCGACCTGGCTGAGGCCGAGAGCCTGGATTACGCCTTGGACTGCATGGTGCCTTTCGCGCATTGGATCACGCCCGAGGTGATGCCGAAACGCTTCGACACCTGGTTCTTCCTGGCGCGCGCGCCGGAGGGCCAGATCGGCGCCCATGACGGCAGCGAGTCGGTCGATTCCGAATGGATCGCGCCCCAGACGGCGCTGGATGCCTGGGAAGCCAAGACCCGCACCATCGTGTTCGCCACCCGCATGCAGCTGGTGAAGCTGGCCCGCGCGCACAGCGTGGACGAAGCGCTGGCCCAGGCGGCGCAGACCCCCATCGTCGATGTGATGCCGGTGCTGGACAAGGCCAGCTTCGCCGAGCCGCATCTGCGCATTCCGGCCGAAGCCGGCTATGGCGTGACGGAAGTGCCGCTCAGCCGCGTCGGGATGTAAGCGCCCTACAGGGCCCGGTCTAGAGCGCCTTGGCCATCACCCGCGCCAGGCGCTGGGCGAAACCGACCGGATCGGCCAGCGGTTCGCCCTCGATCAGTCGTGCCTGGTCAAGCAGCAGCTGGGCCGCATCATCCAGCGCATCCACCGCGCCAGGCTGCTGCGCCCGCACCGCCAGCGCCCTGATCAGCGCATGGCCGGGATTGATCTCCAAGATGCGCGGGCTGGTGCTGTCCAACTTCTGGTGCAGGCGCAGCAGGCGCTCGAGATGCATGTCCATGTCGCCATCGGCCGCCACCAGGCAGACGGCGCTGTCGGTCAGCCGTTTGGATTCCCGCACATCCTTCACCGCATCGCCCAGAACCTGCTTCAGCGCGGCGATCAGCGTACCAAGGGCTGCACCCTCAACCTTTTTGCCGTCTTCCGACTTCGCCTCATCGGCATCCTGCACGGCATCCAGGTCGGCCCCCGCGCGGGTCGCCGATTTCACCGGCTTGCCGGCATAATCCTGCACCACCGACAACCAGAAATCGTCCACCGGATCGGTCAGCAGCAGCACCTCCACGCCCTTGGCACGGAAGCCTTCCAGCTGCGGGCTGCGCTTGAGTTGGTCGAGCTGGTCGCCATTGATGACGTAGATCGCGGTCTGGCCATCTTTCATCGCCGCGACATACTCATCCAGCGATACCCAGCCTTCGCGCGAAGACGAACGGAAGCGCGCCAGTTTGAGAAGCTGGTCCCGGTGCTCGACATCCTCGTAGATGCCTTCCTTCAGCACGGCACCGAAATTCTCCCAGAAGGCGGTATAGGCAACCGCATCCTTTTCGGCCTTCTTTTCCAGTTCGCCCAGCACACGGCGGGTGATCGCTTGGCGGATGCGGGCAACAACCGGGTTATGCTGCAGCATCTCGCGGCTGACATTCAGCGGCAGATCGGCGGAATCGACCACGCCGCGCAGGAACCGCAGCCAGGCCGGCACCAGTTCGTCGCAGCGATCGGTGATAAAGACACGGCGTACATACAGCTTCAGCGTCGCCTTGCGCGCCGGATCAAACAGGTCATGCGGCCGCATGCCCGGCACGAACAACAACAGGCTGTAATCCAGCTTGCCTTCGGCCCGGGCGTGCAACGTCAGCCAGGGTTCGTCGAAGGCATGGGCGACGTGGTGGTAGAAATCCCTGTATTGCTGCTCGGTGACTTCGGATTTCGGCCGCGACCACAGGGCGCTGGCGGCATTCAGGGTTTCCGCCTTGTCGCCATCCTGCAGAATGACGGGCAATGCGATGTGATCGGAATAGGTCTTGACCACATGGCGCAGGCGCATGGGATCGAGGAATTCGTCCTCGCCTTCGCGCAGATGCAGCAGGATGGTGGTGCCGCGCCCTTCCCGTTCGGCTTCGCCGATGCTGAATTCGCCCGAGCCGTCGGAAACCCAACGCCATGCCTGGGCCTCGCCGGCCTTGCGCGAAACCACCTCCACCTTCGCCGCAACCATGAAGGCGGAATAGAAACCGACACCGAACTGGCCGATCAGAGCCATGTCCTTGGCGGCATCGCCGCTGAGCGAGGAGACGAACTCGCCGGTGCCCGAGCGCGCGATGGTGCCCAGATTGGCGATCAGCTCGTAGCGACCCATGCCGATGCCATTATCGGCGATGCTCAGGGTGCGCGCCGTCTTGTCGAAGGAGATGACGACTTTGAGTTCGGTGTCGCCCGCCCACAGATCCGGCTCGGTCTGCGCGGCGAAACGCAGCTTGTCGCAGGCATCCGAGGCATTGGAGATCAGCTCGCGAAGGAAGATTTCCTTCTGGCTGTATAGGGCATGGGTGACGATATGCAGCAGCCGCGTCACCTCGGCCTGGAAATGCATGGTCTGGTCGGTCATCCCTGCGTCTCCCGTCTGATGCGTTATCCCTTTTTCTCGTCCTGCTTTTCCGGCTCGATCAGGTCTGCCTGCTTGCGGGTCAGGTCGCGCGCCATCGATTCCGACACCAGGTAGGTCCAGCCCGTCATACGCCGCATGGCCTCATTGACCTGTTTTTCCGCCTCGCCAGGCGCCAGCAGGTCCTTGTTGCCGTCATCCGGTTTGGCCAGCGCGGCATCATAGCTGGCCGCGATGGTGATCCAGGCCTTCTTGTCCTCTTCGGCCGGAATGGTCTTCACCACCGCGCGCACGCCGTCCAGCGTGACGATCTCGGTGACGGTGGCCTTGGTGAAATCCTTCTCGCTTTCCCGCGCGACATCGTCGAACACCAGGTAGGCCAGCGCTCCGGCCACGGCATTGACGTCATAGGCCGAGGCGATCTTCATGCCTTTCGGCATGTCGGGCAGCAGGAAGTCGACCGATGCGCCATCGTCCTTCTTCGGACCGCGCACAACCCGCAGCACGCTGCCATCGGGATGGGTGACGGTGGCCGATGCGACGCGGGCGCGGTCGATCTTGATCAGGTCCTTGACCAGCCACTGCACCGGATCGGCCGGCAGCTCAAGCGTGCCCTGGGCCAGCCAGGCACGCGCCTCCTCGGGTTTGCGTACATGTACCTGGCCCGGCTTGCCGCCCACCGGATAGCTCTTGGTCTTGCCGACGATCACGGCGGCGATCGCCTTGGTATCGGGATCGACCAGACGCACCAGGATCGGGCCGGGATCCGATTTCGCCGCCTCGTCGGCCGGCTGATACTTGTCGGGCTCGGAGACCTGCAGACGGTCATAATGTTCGGGCTTGTCAGTGCGCGGCTCGATGGTTTCCAGGCCGGCGATGCCCAGAACGTTCTTGCGCACCAGATCGGCCCGCACCGGATAGTCGTTGCGGCTCGGCATGGTCCAATGCTCGGCATCGGCGCCACGCTCGATGCGGAACAGCGCCTTCGGCGTCGAGATTTCCAGCGAGGCCACATCGTTGACCTTGGCCATCAGGCCGGGAAACAGCGGCCGGGGCGTGAAATCGGCCTCGGTGGCGCGGTCCCGCGAGGTGGCCAGCCACCAGCCGGCACCGCCCAGCACGACGGCAGCCGCCACCAGGATCGCCCAGGTCTTGTTACGCATCTGCATCGCCAAACTCCCTAACTGAAATCAGCCTTCCAGGGCGCGCCGGATGCGCCGGCGCCGCCAGGCAATCGCCAGCCCCACCGCCACCAGAGCGGCCAGCAGCGGCATCAGCCCGATATTGATGAACTTGACCAGCAGCTGCAGGCCTTCGATGTCGCGGTTCAGCTCGCGCTGCACCCCGCGCAGCTCGCGCCGGGTGTTGAGCAGGTCGTCGCGGAAGGCATCCATCGCCGCCTGCTGCTCGGCGCTGAGCAGGGCATTGGACTGCTCCTGGGTCTTCGACTGCAGGTCGGCCAGCTGCTTCTGCGTCGCTTCCAGCTTCTGCTCCAGCGCCTTCTGGCGGGCGAGGAACTGCTGCTCGGCCTGGCGGCGCATGTTGTCGATCAGCTCAAACGGGCGCTGCGAACGGCCACGGCTGCGCAGGCCGATCAGATCGCCCGAGCCCGACATGTTGTCGATGGCATTGACCAGGAAATCGGCATTGGCCGCGATCGGCACATACAGGTTCTGACCGAACATCTGCTGGCTGCGCACCCAGAAGCGGTCGTCCAGCAGATCGGCATCGGTCACCAGCAGCACGTTGATCGGCTTGGCGCTTTCCATCACCTGCGGCCCAGAATCTTTTTGCCCGGCCGGTTTCTGGTCCGCGGGCTTGTCGCCGTCCTTGGCCTGTGTCGGCGCGCCGTTCGGAAAGGCGGTCTTGGCCGGGCCGCTGATGCGGGCCGCCAGCGTGTAGGTTTCGCCGGTCGGCTTGAATTTCCCGGCCAGTACCTGCGGATTCGGATCGCCCTGCAGGTCGTTCGTGTCCATCAGCATCGCCTGGTTCGACGAGGTGATCAGCGGCGTGAGCGTGACGGCGGCACCGTCCAGCTTGCGGATCGCGCCCATTGAGGCGGCATTGATCTGCGTGAGATCGGCGGTGACGACATCTTCCTGGCTCAGCCGCTCGCCCGGAATGGCCAGCCAGGGGATGTAGTCGACCACGGCGGCCGGGCCGCTGCGGCCGGTCTGCACGCGCTGGGCCAGCGCCAGATCGGCAACGAACTTGCCCGGCACCACCTCGATGCCCCAGGCCTTGAACAGCTCGGGCAGCAGCGACGACTGGTCGGCGCCCGGCGGCATCGGCTGCCCGGTCATCGGATTGGGCATGGCGGCCATGGTTTCGGAATAGGGATCGGCGAAGACGATCAGCCGGCCGCCCTTCAGCACGAACTGGTCGACGGCATACTGCGCCTGCGCGGAAAGATCCTTGGGATGCGCCAGGATCAGGACGGAGAGCTTGTCGTCGATCTCCTCGGGCTTGGTCGCATCCAGCATCTTCACGTCGAAGAACTGCTTGATCTGGTCGAGGATCAGATAGGGCTGCGACTGGCCGCGCATGGCTGCCATCATGCCGCCCGGGCCGTATTCCAGCGGCAGGCTGCCGAGGATGCCGACAGTGGGCTTCTTCGGGCTGCTCAGGGCGTAGACCAGCTTGGTGAGATCGTATTCGAGGAACTGCTCCTTCTCGGCCTGGAAGAAGGGAATCGTCTGCTGCTGATCCAGCGTGTTGCTGGCCACCAGGCCGAAATAGAGCTGGCCGCCCGGCAGGTTGATGCCCTGCAGGCCGGCCTGCACGGCACGGTCTTCGGCCTCGGTGAAGGGCTCGGGGTCGATCACCTCCAGCCGCAGCATGCCGTTCGACAGCGCCGCATAGCGTTCCAGCAGCTCGCGCACGCGGGCGCCATACTGCCTGAGCTGCGGGGCGTTGCCGGCCAGCTTGTCGGAGAAGAAGAAGCGCAGCGTGATGGGTTCGGGGATCGCCTTCAGCACGTTGCGCGTGCCGTCGGACAACGTGTAGAGCC
>JBKBJT010000006.1:0-116633 GCA_046294345.1 Ferrovibrio sp. | reverse complement strand
CGCCAAGCTGACCGAACCGCTGCGATGAACCAGACGGCAGCGGCCGGGGCAGCACAAGCGAATGCCCGGCGCCAGCGCGCCGAACACTTTGCCGCATTCCTGCCGCCCCTGCTGGTTGCCGCCGAACGGGTCGCCGCCACCGTCGAACAGGGCGTCCATGGCCGCCGTCGCGTCGGTCCCGGCGATGCCTTCTGGCAGTTCCGCCGCTACAGCCCCGGCGATGCCATCACTCGCATCGACTGGCGCCAGAGTGCCAAACGCAGCCACGCCTTCATCCGGGAAAACGAATGGGAGGCTGCCGAAAGCGTCTGGTTATGGCGCGACCCTTCGCCATCCATGCGCTGGAAATCGCCTCAGGGCATGGAACAGAAGGACGAGCGGGGCGATCTGCTGCTGCTGGCATTGGCCAGCCTTCTGCTGCGTGGCGGCGAACGTGTCGCCCTGCTTGGCCATCCCCAGCGTCCCACGGCCGGGCGGCTGGTGCTGGAACGGATCGCCGAACGCCTGATCCGCTCGCGCTTCGAAACCGCCGAAGCCAGCCTGCCGCCGGTACAGCCGCTGCCCCGGTATGCCCATGTGGTGCTGATCGGCGACTTCCTCTATCCGGTGCCCGAGATCGCCGGCCGTCTGCGCGCGATTGCCGATATGGGTGTGCGCGGCACCTTGCTGCGGCTGGTGGATCCCGCCGAGGAGGATTTCCCGTACAGTGGCCGTACCCGCTTCCTGGGACTGGAAGGGGAGAGCCCCATGCTGGCGCCACGTGCCGAATCGCTGGCCGAGGAATGGCGCAGCAGCTTCGCCGCCCATCAGCATGAACTGGCCGAAGTCTGCCGCAGGCTGGGCTGGCGGCACTTCAAGCATCGCACCGACAGGACGCCGCAAACCGCCCTTCTGGCACTGTATCAGGCCCTGCAGGGCGAACGCGCCCTCGGGCCTGCCGGAGGACGCTGACCATGCTGGCGCTGGGCAGCCTGGCATTCGCGACCCCGCTGGCGCTGATTGCGCTGCTCAGCCTGCCGATCCTCTGGTGGTTGCTGCGCATCACGCCGCCGACGCCCAAGCAGGTGACCTTCCCGCCCCTGCGCCTGCTCCTGCTGCTGAAGCCAAAGGAAGAGACGCCGGCGCATACGCCGCTGTGGCTGCTGCTGCTTCGCCTGCTGATCGCCGCCTTGGTGATTCTTGCCCTGGCCGAGCCGGTCCTGAACCCGCAGACCAGCCAGAACGGCGACCGCCCGCTGGTTCTGGTGATCGACGATGGCTGGACCGCCACGCCGCGCTGGCGTGAGCGCCTGACCCGCGCCGATGCCGTTCTTGAAAGCGCCCAGCGAGACGGCCGCGCCGCGCTGCTGCTGACCACCGCCGCGCCTGCCAGCGGAGAACCCATCCAGCCCGGGCAGCTGATGCCGGCCGGCGATCTGCGCCCCGTCGTCGCCGCCCTGCAGCCCAAGGCCTGGCCGAGCGACCGTACTGCCGCCATGCAGGCGCTCAATCAGGCCCGCCCGCCGGAAAATGCCGAAACCATCTGGCTTAGCGATGGCCTGCGCGAGGATGAGTCGGGCGAGGCCGCATATACGCTGGCGGAATGGCTGCTGCGGCTGGGCCCGCTCAGCGTGATCGACACCGGACGCGAGGATCTTTCGCTCACCCTGCTGCCGCCTGCGGTGAGCGCGCAGGGCGATACCGTCACCATCCGCCGCCCGGCAGGCGCCAATGGTACGCGCAGCGTGACCCTGCGGGCGGCAACCGATCAGGGCCGCATCCTCGCCCGTGAAATCGTATCCTTCGCGCCTGGCGCCGAGACGGCGGTGCTGAAGCTCGACCTGCCGAGCGAATTGCGCAATCAGCTCTCGCGGCTTGAAATCGAGGAGCAGCCAGCCGCCGGCACGGTGCAATTGCTGGACGACCGCTGGCGCCGCCGGCCGGTCGGCCTGGTTTCGGGCGGGGCGGTGGAAACACGCCAGCCGCTGCTGGGTGATCTGTTCTACCTGGAACGCGCCCTCAATCCCTATGCCGAGTTGCGCAATGCGCCTGTCTCCGAATTGTTGCAGCGCGAGCTTGCCGTGATCGTCATGGCCGATGTGGCGCAGCTGGTGGGCGGCGAAGGCCGGCAGCTGGCGGAATGGGTGGAAAAAGGCGGCGTGCTTCTGCGCTTTGCCGGGCCGCGCATGGCGGAAGCCACCGACGACCTGCTGCCGGTGCGCCTGCGCCAGGGCGCACGGCAACTGGGCGGCGCACTGTCGTGGTCGCAGCCGCAGCGCCTGGGACCCACGCCTGAGACCAGCCCCTTCCATGGCCTGAGCGGCGCCGGCGAGGTGAGCGTCAGTCGCCAGGTTCTGGCTGAGCCTGAGCCGCAACTGGGCGACAAGACGTGGCTGCGGCTGGAAGATGGCACGCCGCTGGTCACCGCCGCCCAGCGCGGCAAGGGCTGGCTGATCCTGGTGCATACCTCGGCCAATACCCTGTGGTCGGACCTGGCATTGAGCGGCTTCTACGTCGACATGTTGCGCAAGGTGATCGACCTGTCGCAGGGCGTCGCCGGCAGCGGCGAAACCGCCGGCCTGCCGCTGCCGCCGCTGACCATGCTGGACGGCTTCGGCCGTTCTGTCGAACCCGGCCCCGTCGTGCAGCCTCTGCCCGCCCAGGCCCTGGCATCCATTCAACCCGGCCCGCGCCATCCGCCGGGCTGGTACGGCCGTCTCGACAGCCGTCAGGCACTCAACGCCGTGCATGCCGGTACAGTCCTGCGCGCCATCGACCGCTGGCCCGCCGATGTGACCCTGCTGAATCTCGACCAGAGCAGCCGCGAAACACGCCTGCTGCCGTGGCTGCTCACGGCTGCCCTGCTGCTGTTCCTGGCCGACTGGCTGATCGGCCTGGCCCTGCGTGGCCTGCTGCCGCGCCTGCGCCGGCCGGCGACCGCTGCCGCTCTGCTGCTGGCCATGCTGTCCGCCGCCTTGCTCGCTGCCGGCGCGGAAGCCCAGCCGCGCCGCAGCACATTGTCTGCCGGGGATGAATTCGCACTGAAGGCCTCGCTCGACCTGCGGCTGGCCTATGTGGTCACCGGTCAGGCCGATATCGACCAGATGAGCCGCGCCGGCCTCTATGGCCTGACCGAGGTGATGTATCGCCGCACCTCGATCGAGGCGGCCGAACCGCTTGGCGTCAATCTGGAAGCCGACGACATTTCGCTGCTGCCGTTCCTCTACTGGCCGATCAGCCCGGCCCAGCCGCAGCTTTCCGATGCCGCCCTGCGCCGGCTGGACCAATTTATGAAAACCGGCGGCCTGATCCTGTTCGACACGCGCGACCAGGCAATGGGCCTGAGCGGTACGGCAGCCAGCCCGAATACCGAGAAGCTGCGGCAGTTGCTGGGCAAACTCGACATCCCGCCGTTGATGCCGGTACCTGACGATCACGTGCTGACCAAGGCGTTCTACCTGATGCAGGATTTCCCAGGCCGCTACAGCGGCGGCACGCTGTGGGTGGAGCGCAATCCCGGCGGCGACAAGGATGGCGTCACTTCCATCGTGATCGGCAGCCATGATTTCGCTGCCGCCTGGGCGATCGATGCGAATGGCCGGCCGCTGGCCGTCACCGTGCCGAACAACCCGCGGCAGCGCGAATATGCCTACCGTTTCGGCGTGAACCTGCTGATCTACACGCTGACCGGCAATTACAAGGCCGACCAGGTGCATGTGCCCGCCCTGCTCGAAAGGCTGGGTAACTAACCAGCATGAACAGCGCTCTTACCTTCGATTTCGCCCCGCTGGTGCCCTGGCCGCTGCTGCTGGCCTGTGCCGTGGTGGCGCTGCTGCTGACCGGCATGGGCCTGTGGCGCGGCGCACGGGGCACCCTTCTGCGCAGCCTGGTGGCCCTGCTGGTGCTGGGTGCGCTGGCCAATCCGGTGGCCCGGCGCGAAGAACGCGCCACGCTGCCCGACATCGCCGTGGTGGTGGTGGATGAAAGCCTGAGCCAGGGGATCGGCGACCGCCGCCAGCAGGCCGAACAGGCCGAAGCCGCTCTGCGCGAAAAGCTCGGCGCCATCGAGAATCTGGAAGTGCGCTATGTGCGCGGCGGCAAACCGGCGGCGGAGAATGCCGACCGCGACGAAGGTACGCGCCTGTTCTCGGCCCTGACCCTGGCCTTGAGCGACCTGCCGCGCCATCGCCTGGCCGGCAGCATCCTGGTCACCGACGGCCAGGTGCATGACCTGCCCGAGATCGCCGCGGCGCAGGACGTGACCGGCGCGCCGGTGCATGTGCTGCTGACCGGCCGCCCCGATGAACGCGACCGCCGGCTGGTGGTGCGCAATGCGCCCACGTTCGGCATGGTCAACCAGGATCTGAATGTCACCCTGCGGGTTGATGATACCGGCGCAGCACTGAACGAGATGGCGCAATTACGCTTCCGCCAGCAGGAAGCCGGCGAACGCACCCTCTCCGTACCGGTCGGACGCGACATCACGGTACCGTTCAAGCTGCCGCGCGCCGGGCGCAGCCTGCTGGAATTCGAAGTGCTGCCGGTGCCGGGCGAACTGACGCCGCTGAACAACCGCGTGGCGCTGTCGGTGAACGGCGTGCGTGATCGCCTGCGCGTGCTGCTGGTCACCGGCGAGGTGCATGCGGGCGAACGCGTCTGGCGCAACCTGCTGAAGGCCGATCCGAACGTCGATCTGGTGCATTTCACTATTCTTAGGCCGCCGGACAAACAGGACGGCACGCCGATCCGCGAACTGTCGCTGATCGCCTTCCCGATCCGCGAGCTGTTCGAGATCAAGCTATATGATTTCGACCTGATCATCTTCGACCGCTACCGGCGGCGCGGCATCCTGCCGACGTCGTATTACGAGAATATCGCCAGGTATGTCGAACGCGGCGGCGCCTTCCTCGAAGTGTCGGGCCCGGCCTACGCCACACCGCTCAGCATTTACCGCACGCCGCTGGCCGATATCTTCCCCGGCCGGCCGGCCGGCACGGTGCGCACCGAGCCCTTCACGCCGCAACTGAGCGCCACCGGCAAGCGCCATCCGGTCACGGCCGGCCTGCCCGGTTCGGTGGGCGAAAACGGCCAGCCGACATGGAGCCGCTGGTTCCGTGTCGTTAATGTTGATGTGGCGCGCGGCTACAGCCTGCTGGAAACCCCGAACCGCGAACCGTTGCTGGTGCTGGACCGGATCGAGAAAGGCCGCGTGGCACAGTTCTATTCCGATCACGTCTGGCTGTGGTCGCGTGGCTTCGAGACCGGCGGACCGCAGGGCGAGTTGCTGCGCCGGTTGGCGCACTGGCTGATGAAGGAACCCGATCTGGAGGAAGAGGCCCTGCGTGCCGAGGCACGGGGCAATCGCATCGAAGTGGAACGCCGCAGCCTGAAGGAAAGCCGCGAGCCGGTCACGGTCACGCGGCCCGATGGCAGCGAAACCCAGCTGATGCTGGAAGAACGCGGCGATGGCCTGGCCAGCAACGCGCTGAGCGTCGACCAGCCCGGCATCTATCGCGTGCGTGACGGCGAGAAGGAAACCGTGGCCACCGTCGGCGCGATCAATCCGCGCGAGTTCGCCGATCCACGCGCCACGCCAGCATTGCTCAAACCCCTGACTGACGCCAGCAATGGCAGCCTGCGCTGGCTGCGCGACGGCATGCCCGACATCCGCATGATCGACAAACCGACCCGCACCGCCGCCCGCGAGGCCGGCGGTCGCAACTGGCTGGGCCTATACCGCCAGAACGATTATGTGGTGACCGGACTGAGCATCACGCCACTAGTGCTGCCCCTGGCGCTGCTCGCCGCCCTACTGGCCGCTTTGCTGCTGATGTGGCGGCGCGAGAGCCGCTAGCGGCGCAGCAACGCGCGGACAGCCATCTGGACAGTCATTCCAACCTGCAGGCCCGCTGCGGCGGCGGCAGGGTTCAATGCCGTGACGATGCCATTCTGCCAGCCATCGGCCGCATCGCCGATCCGCGCGCTGGCATGGCCGTATGCCAGCGTGGGGCAGTTCAGCAGCGCCAGGCCGCTGATGCCGGCCCGGTCCTTGCCAATACCGGCATCGTTGAAGAAACAGCCCAGCAGCGGAACATTCAGGGCATAACGCACGGCGCTGCCGCCGCCATGGCTGCCCGCCACCACGATATGGCCGGCATCCTCCGGCCGGATCTCAGTGATGCTGTCGAGCAGTAGGACGGCGCGGTCATCGCAGGCGACAACGGCGCGCGCCATGGTCAGGCGGCCTTGCGCTTGCCGCGTGGCGGCTTGCCCACCATGCCAGCCACGCCCTTGAGTGCGCCGGCGGCCAGTTCCATGACCTGGAACCGCTCGCGCTCGACCCAGCCCGGCATTTCCATGCCACGGTCGGCCGCATTCACGAAGCCGAAGGGTTCATAATACGGCTTATCGCCGACCAGGATGCAGAGCCGATGGCCCAGCCTCGTGGCGGCATACAGGCTATGCCGGATCAGCGCGCGACCGATGCCCTGGCCCTGATAGTCGGGATGCACGGCCACAGGCCCCAGCATGATGGCCGGTGCCGCCTGTTCGCCGATGGCAACCGGCCAGTAGCGGATCGAGCCCAGCACGATGCCGTCCTCGTCGCGCACGACGAAGGCCAGCGGCTTGAGATGCGCGACATTCTCGCGCAGCCGATAGACGGTTTTCTTGGTCCGCTCGGAACCGAAGGCGAGGTCGAGCAGGGTATCGATCTGGGCGGCGTCAGTCGGCCGCTCTGGCAGAATAGGGAACATCAGCTTGCTTCCGGCAACAAGTTCGGAGACCACAGGCGGACGGCCGGCCTGAGCCTTCCGTCCGTTCGGCCGGCGGTTCGCGCTCATCGGAGAAGCTGATATCGGTCGGAGTCTTGAGAGACGATGATCCCGCTTCAGTAGGCGCAAACGGCCGCCGCGCACCGCTTTCGCGATTGCAGATGCGATTGCATCTGTCGTCGCTGGGCCGGTGCGCCGGTACGAGCTCGTCGATGTCGCCACTGGCGGGTCATGAGACTGCGTCCTCTTGTCGCGCCCGTTCGATAGCATAGCCGGCGGGGGCCGTAAACCGGGTTCATGCAGGCCGGCTGTCGCCCTGCCCGGCTGTGTCTATCAGGACACACTCCCAGGGCGGATGGGGGGCGAAACGCTCTGCCAGGAAATCAATGAAGGCGCGCACCTTGGGTGTCAGGAACCGCTGGGCCGGATAGACGGCATGGATACCCAGCGGGGCCGGCTCGTAGGCCTCCAGCAGCGGCACCAGCCGCCCGGCGGCGATATCGGGACCGGCGATGAAACTGGGCGAGCGCACGATGCCATGGCCCGCCACGGCGGCGGCGCGCAGCACATCGCCGTTATTGGCGGTCAGCCGACCGCCGACGCGCACCGCCCAGGGACCGCCAGGCCCCTCGTACCGCCAGATGTCAGGTTCGGGCAGGTATTTGTAGAGCAGGCATTCATGCTGGCGCAGGTCGTCGGGTTTCAGCGGCACACCGGCCTTGCGCAGATACGATTCGGACGCACAGGTGATCGGGCGCACCGGCGCCAGACGCCGCGCGGTGAGGCTGGAATCGGCCAGATGGCCGATGCGGATCGCCACATCCACCTCCTCCTCCATAAGGTCGACCATCCGGTCGTTAAAGGTGAGATCGACGCGCAATTCGGGATACAGCGTCAACAACTCGGGCAGCAGCGGGGCGACATAGGCCAGTCCGAAGCTCATCGGCAGATTCACCCGCAGCAGGCCGCGCGGCATCGCCTGCAGGTTCTGCACGGCGGCCTCCGCGGCCTCGGCCTCGACCAGCACGCGCTGGGCATGCTCCAGCACGATGCGCCCGGTTTCGGTGAGCGAGAGCCGCCGGGTGGTGCGCTGGAGCAACTGGGCGCCCAGTCGTTGTTCCAGGCGGGCGATCTGTTTCGAGACGGCCGATTTGGACAGCCGGAGGGTGGTCGCGGCGGCGCTGAAGCCGCCTGCTTCCACCACCCGGGCAAACACGGCTAGGTCGGCTAAATGATCCATATCTTCGTATTTGTTTCTATTTGGAAACAATAATGTTCCAAATATCAGATTGTTTCTAATTTATCCATGGCTAAATTTCGTAGCGAGACAAAACGACACCCAGACGCCAACCAGAAGCCAAGGAGACGGCAATGACCAAGGTTCTCGTGCTTTATCACTCGATGTACGGCCATGTTGAAAAGATGGCCGAGGCCATCGCAGCTGGCGCCCGCGAGGTGGCCGGCGCCCAGGTGACCGTGAAACGCGTGCCGGAGACCATGCCGGAAGAGGCCTTCAAGAAGGCTGGCGGCAAGTGGGACCAGGCCGCCCCGATCGCCGATCCGGCCGAACTGGCCGATTACGACGCCATCATCTTCGGCACCGGCACCCGCTTCGGCAACATGAGCGGCCAGATGCGCACCTTCCTCGACCAGACCGGCGGTCTGTGGGTGAAGGGTGCGCTGGTCGGCAAGGTCGGCAGCGTGTTCGTATCGACCGGCACCGGCGGCGGCAATGAAACCACCGCCAGCAGCTTCCACACCACCCTGCTGCACCATGGCATGGTGATTGTCGGCCTGCCCTATGCCATCCCCGAGACCATGGATGTCAGCGCGGTGAAGGGCGGCTCGCCGCTGGGCGCCGGCACCATCGCCGGTCCCGATGGCAGCCGCCAGCCGACCGAAGTGGAACTGAAGACCGCCCGTTTCCAGGGCAAGCATGTCGCGGCTATTGCCGCCAAGCTGAAGGCGTAACAATTATATCTCCGGGGCGGCGGCCTGCGGGCCGCCGCATCCGATGGAGGTTCCCGTGATCCATGTCATTCCGTTCGACCGCCTCGGTCGTATGCAGATCGACTGGCTGAACAGCCGGTTCCATTTCAACTTCTCGGGCGTCGCCGCCCCGATGGGCTTCGGCTTCGGTCCGCTGCGTGTGTGGAACGACGACGAGATCCAGCCGCAATCCGGCTTTCCGATGCATGGCCACCGCGACATGGAAATCATCACCTATGTCCGCAAGGGCGCCATCAGCCATGAGGACTCGCTTGGCAATAAGGGGCGCACCCCGGCCGGCGACGTGCAGGTGATGTCGGCCGGCACCGGCATCATGCATTCGGAGTGGAATGCCGAGGACGAGTTGACGCATCTGTTCCAGATCTGGATCGAACCGCGTCAGGCCCGGCTGAAGCCGCGCTGGGACCAGGCCCAGTTTCCCAAGGGCGACCGCGCCAACCGCCTGGTGCCGCTGGCCTCGGGCGAACAGCCGGTGCTGGACGCCAATCCCGGTACGCTGCTGATTCACCAGGACGCCACTTTGTATGGCGCCCTGATCGACAAGGGCGCCACGGCCAGCTTCGAGATGCCGGAAAACCGCATGGGCTATCTGGTGGTGGCCGATGGCACGGTCATGGTGAACGGTCAGGAGGTCACGACCCGGGCCGGCGTCGCGCTGGTCGGCGAAGGCAAGCTGGAGATCGTTGCCGCAAATGGCGCCGAAATCCTGCTGTTCGACCTGCCGCGCCCGAACTGACTCGGAAGATCGACCTGCTTCAACCGGCTGCGGCTAGTCCGCAGCCGGTTTTTTGCTGCCCGCCAGAGTCATGACCAGCTTTTCCAGCCTGTCGATATCGGCCAGATGCACGTCGCTCTGGGCGTAGGGAATCTCGATGCCGTTCGCGTTGCATGCCTTGTAGATGGCAAAGCGCAGATCGCTCTCGATCGTCATGCGCCGCTCCACATCGGCAATGAACCCCCGAAGGGCGAACATCAACGCACTGTCGCCGAAATCACGGAACACCACCATCGGCGCAGGAATACTCAGGATATCTGGATGCTTGTTCAGGCATTCCAGCAGCACGTCACGCGCCTTCTCGACATCCGTCCCGTAGGCAAGGCCGATATTGATATCCACGCGCCCCAGGCGGTTGCGGTGAGTCCAGTTCATTACCGGACTGGAGATCAGGTCGGAATTGGGAATGATCACCGAGGCCCGCGGGAAGGTCTCGATTTCGGTTGAACGCACGTTGATGCGGCGGACATACCCTTCGCGATCTCCGACCACCACCCAGTCGCCGACCTTGACCGGACGTTCGATCAGCAGGATCAGGCCGGACACGAAGTTGTTCACGATGTTCTGCAGGCCAAAACCGATACCCACCGACAGCGCACCGGCGATGATCGCCAGGTTCGACAGATCGAGCCCGACCGCGCCGATGGCCGCCACACCCGCCAGTAGATAGCCGGCATAGGTCAGGCCGGTGACCATGGAATTGCGCACGCCGGGATCGATGCCGCTTTGCTGTTCCAGCCGGGTATTCAGCCCGCCGCTCAACAGGCGCGTGATGCCGACGCCGACAACGAGAACCACCACGGCGCCCAGGATATTGCCAAGCGATATCGTGACCGGGCCGATGGTGACGCCATAGAACAGTTCCAGCGTGTAGGCGACCAAGGTCGCGCTGCTCATGCCCCAAGCCAGCGCAAGCGCGATCAGCAGCAGGAAGAACAGGACGACATCGACCAGCAGCCCGAGGAAGATCTGGGTCGTGGTGCTCATCGGGCCACTCAGGCCCAGCGACTGCCGCAGGCCACGGAACCGGCTGTCGGGGCTTTCGGCCAGATTGTTCAGGCCATCGCGGATGGCCGTGCGCACGACGCTGTAGGCGGCCAGGGCCAGGGCCGAACCAAGCAGCGCAAAGGACAGGAAAGCCGCGGAGCTGTAGTAGCCGAGCAGTATCGCGGCCAGCGCCACCAGATTCAGCGCGAAGACTGCCCCCGTCAGCAGACGGAGCGGCCGCAATTCCTCGCCCAGTTGGCGCCAGAGCCGGGGATCGGCGAATCCCAGGTTGACCAGCGCCAGGAACAACGCCACGGCGGCGATGACCAGATCGCGTCCCGCCGCACCGAAATCAGGCGAGCGCGAGGGCACCACCAGAATACTCAGCAGCACGATGCCGATGGCAAAAACTGCCACGCGGCGAAGCAGGCTGTCGCGCTGCGGCTGCGGCAGTTGAATCACCGCCCAGGCCGGATTGTGCGGCGCCAGGATGGCATACACTAGGCCATGGGCGAGTAAGGCGAGGCTGAGTGCCTGCAGCAGGGCCTGCAGCATCGTTCCGACCATACCGCCGGCCCAGCCATTGCCAGCGACCACGCCATACATTGCCCACAGCACGGCCAGAGGCATGGCAGTACGGTTCATCAGCTCCGTGAAAGCGGCCACCGTGCGGCGCGCCGGCGACGGATCCTGCGTATCGGGACGGACGCCATAATGGCGATGCAGCCAGCGCTGCATCGGGATCACAAGGGCGATGGCCAGCAGGGCGACAACGGCCATCTGCATCAGGGTGGTGAAACCCGCCCGCCGATTGTCGTCGTCTTCCAACCAGGCCTGCGGCGCGGCCTTCACCGCTTCGGCGGCAGAAACGATATCGGCCAGTCCATCACGCCAGAAAGCCGGGCTGAACGGCGATGCGCCCCGATAAATCAGTTGCCGGGTGAATTGCTGCCGCGCTTCGCCGGCAACTTCGTCCTGCATGGCGACAATCCGGGCCAGCGCCAGCTCGGACTGCTTCACGCCATCCTGCATCGCCTGCAACCGGGCAGACAGCTGCCGGCGTGAATCGGCGACCGCCGCCGACTCGCGGGGCTGTCCCGCCGCCGGCGCCGGGCCCAGCGCATCAAGCTGGGTCTGCGCGGCCGTGGCGGCCTGCTTGAACTGATCTCGCTCTTCCGTGGCCGCCACGCGCAGCCGATCAAGGCTGGCACGTAGCGCCGCAAACCCCTCGTCATCCATGCGCGGATCGCGTAACTGCCGCTCAATGGCGCCCAGCGCCGCATTCCAGTCGCTGGGCTTGCGGGTCTCGATCGGGCCAGCGGCGGGCTGCGCCTGTGCCGCAGAAATCGCTGCAGGTGGCAATGCGAGGCCGACGACAAGGGCAAGACAGGCGATGCGGCCGAGCACCAGCGTCGCACGAAGAATGGCTGTAATTGAATAAGGCATATGCGGCATGGATGAGGCGGCCGGATGGCGGGGTCACGTTTCAGTGAGTCGGGTCGGCAGGCCGATCCGGCTTGGGTGCATTTTACTCCCTTTGCTGTCAGATTGGGGCAAAAACAAGGCTCCGACAATCCATGCCCGGCCCGCCGGGGTCGCAACGTTCAAAGACCCATCCGAATGCAGATTCGACGGTTTCTTCCGCTGCTTCTGCTGGCTCTCGGGCTGGCGCTGTTCCTGATCCTGGATCTGGGCCGATATTTCGATCTTGCCGTCCTGCGGGACCAGCAGGCCAGCCTGCGCCGCTGGATGGAACTCCATCCGGTCCTAGCCATCACGGCGTATCTTGCGTTCTATACGCTGACGGTCGCTTTTTCCCTGCCGGTCGCCAGCCTTGTCACGCTGGCAGGCGGCTTCCTGTTCGGCCCATGGCTGGGAACCCTGTGGACCGCACTGGGCGCCACCCTGGGCGCTACGGCCGTATTCCTGGCTGCCCGGGCCGCACTGGGTGACCACCTTGCCGCCTTCCTGCGCCACAGGGCCGGCACCCGTCTTGCCGCATTGGAGTACGAACTTCGCCACAACGGCTTTCACTACCTGCTGTTCCTGCGACTGGTGCCGGTCTTTCCGTTCTGGCTGGTGAACATCGCGCCGGCCTTCTTCGGCATTCCGCTGCGCACATACGTTGCCACCACCGCACTCGGCATCCTGCCGGGCACCTTCGTCTTCGCCTATCTGGGCCATGGGCTTGATACGACACTGGAACAATCCGGCAGTGTCGCCGTTGCCGACCTGCTCAGCCTGGAAATCCTGATTGCCTTGACTCTGCTGGCTCTGCTGTCTTTGCTGCCGGTCTGGCTGAAGCGGCGTCGCCGTCCCGGACAGGAGTAGGCCATGGCAGAACGGATCAATTGCGACATCGCCGTGATCGGCGGTGGTTCCGGCGGACTTTCGGTGGCGGCAGGCGCCGCATTGATGGGGGCCAGCACGGTCCTGATCGAACGTGGCCGCATGGGCGGCGACTGCCTGAATTATGGCTGCATTCCCTCCAAGGCGCTGATCGCCGCCGCGCGACATGCCACGCTCTGGCGCCAGAGCGCAAAGCTGGGCATCCGCTATGACGAGCCGGACATCGATTTCCCGGCTGTCATGCGGCACGTCAAGGACACCATTGCCGCCATCGCGCCGCATGATTCGGCAGAGCGCTTTGCGGCATTGGGGGTGCGCGTCCTGCAGGCCGAGGCGCGCTTTGCCGGCCCCGACCTGCTGCAGGCCGGTACGACGACGATCCGCGCCCGTCGCATCGTCATCGCCACCGGCTCCAGCCCGGCCATTCCGCCGATCCCCGGGCTGGATACGATCCCGTATCTCACCAATGAAACGGTTTTCGATCTGGCCGAGCCGCCGATTCATCTGATGATCCTGGGCGGCGGACCGATCGGCGTCGAACTGGCGCAGGCGTTTCGCCGGATCGGGGTCAGGGTCACCCTGATCGAACGCCTGACCTGCCTGGCGCGGGAAGATGCCGAACTCAGCAGCCTGCTGATCGATGCCCTGCGCGAGGATGGTGTCGTCCTGCACGAGCGGGCCGAAGTGACGCAGACGGAAAACACCGTCTCCGGTATCGTGCTGACGCTTCGCCATGCCGATGGCGGCATCGAACGTATCGCGGGGTCGCATCTGCTGGTGGCTACCGGTCGCAACCCCAGTCTCGAATCGCTCGACCTTGCCAAAGGCGGCGTTGCCGCCGATGCCCGCGGCGTCACCGTCGACCGCCGGCTGCGCAGCAGCAACCCGCGGGTCTTTGCCATCGGCGATGCCACCGGACTCAGCCCCTTCACCCATACCGCCAGCTATCATGCCGGGGTGGTGCTGAAGAACGCGCTGTTCCGCCTGCCGGCCAAGGCCGACCATGGCCTGATTCCCCGGGTGACCTATGGCGATCCAGAACTGGCTGCGGTGGGCCTGAGCGAAACCGAGGCCCGTGCCCGCCATGGCCGCATCGTCATTCTGCGCTGGCCCTTTGCCGATAACGACCGCGCCCGTACAGAAGGACGCACCGATGGACTGGTGAAGGCCATCGTATCACCGCGCGGGCGCATCCTGGGCGCCGCCATCGTGGGGCCGGAAGCCGGCGAATTGATCCAACCCTGGATGCTGGCCATGCAGAAACGGCTGGGCATCGGCGCCATGCAGGGTCTGCTGGTGCCGTATCCGAATCGCGGCGAAGCCGGCAAACGGGCGGCCGGCGATTTCTACCGTCCGAAACTGTTCTCCCCCCTGACCCGGCGAATCGTGCAGTTTCTCGCGCGCTTCGACTGACCGGCAGCGTATAATCCGACCCATGGACGTTCCGCCCCTGCATGACGGATCGGCCGCGCCGCCGCAGCGGCCGGCCAACGCGCTCAGCCTCTCCAGCAGGCTGCTGCTGCTGACGATTCTGTTCGTCATGCTGGCCGAAATACTGATCTACCTGCCCTCGATGGCGCGGTTCCGCATCAGTTATCTGGAGGCACGCATCGAACTGGCCGACCAGGCCGCCCTGGCCCTGCTGGCCGCGCCTAACGCCATGGTCAGCGCCGAACTGGAAGACGAACTGCTGCGCAATGTCGGCGGCAAGCTGGTAGCGATGCGTCGCCAGGAATCCAATGCCCTGATCCTGAGCGACCGTCAGGAACTGCCCATGCTGGGCAAGCCGGTCGACCTGTCGAACTGGATGTGGTGGGAAGCCATCGTGGATGCCGTCGTCACATTGTCCGGCAATGCCGACCGCTTCATCCGCGTGGTGGGGCCTTCGCCGCGCGACCCGCAAACACGGATTGAACTGGTGTTGCCAACCGCGCCGCTGGCCGATGCCCTGCGCGACTTCTCATGGCGGATATTCTCGCTGTCTCTCCTGATCTCGCTGGTCACCGCCGGCCTGGTCTATCTCAGCCTGCAATGGCTGCTGGTGCGACCGATGCAGCGGCTGATCGGCAGCATCGTCGGATTTCGCGCGGCACCCGAAGACGCGCGGCAGATCATCCGCCCCTCGGCACGTCGCGACGAGCTCGGCCTGGCTGAACATGAACTGCACATGATGCAGCAGGATCTACGCCATGCCCTGACCCAGCGCGCCCGCCTGGCCCAACTGGGGATCGCCGTCAGCAAGATCAGCCACGATCTGCGCAACATGCTCGCTTCCGCCCAGCTGGTGTCGGATCGCCTGGCCGCCTCCGACGACCCCACCGTGCGCCAGGTCGCACCGCGGCTGGTGAGCGCCGTGGATCGTGCCATCGCGCTCTGCGCCCAGACCCTGCGTTATGGCAAGGCGGAAGAACGCGCGCCGCAACCGGAAACCATCATGCTGCGTGATTTTGTCGAGGACGTGGCCGCCGGCCTCGGCCTGACCGATGATGCGAGTATCCGTTGGCATAACGCCGTGCCGGAGGACCTGAGCCTGCCGGCCGATGCCGAACATCTATATCGCGTGCTGAACAACCTGATGCGCAACGCGGTGCAGGCCATGCCGGAAAACGGCGACCTGCGCGTGGCAGCGGCGATCAGCGGCAATGAGGCCGTGATTGAAATTGCCGATACCGGCTCCGGACTGAATGAAACCGCCCAGAGCCATCTGTTCGAGCCTTTCCGCGGCGGCCGCAATGGCGGCACCGGCCTGGGACTGGCCATCGCGCGCGAACTGGTCCGCGCCCATGGCGGCGAACTGGAGCTGGCCCGCAGCGGACCGCTGGGCACGACGTTCCGAATTCGCCTGCCCATAGCCGGTTAACCATATCGTTTAACTGTATATTTACGGCCGATCGCGCGATAATGCCGCAGCTAGAATAGCTGACAGGCATCCAGAAGATGCCGCGCAGGAGAATGGCCATGCGTACCGCGATCTGCAAAGTCCTTGTCTTGCCGTTTGTGCTGGCCGGTTTTCTGGCTGGCTGCTCGACCGAGCGCGAGAACCTGACACCCGCCACTCAGGCCCTTGCCCTTGGCGTCGGATTCGAACTGGTCAAGACCAGGATCGAGCGGCGACTGGAAGTCACCTGCAATCCGCTCAACCTGGTCAGCGACGGCACCTACTGCGTCAGCAATTACAAACCGACCGACCGCCAGGAAGTCTGGTGCTTCAAGACGCTCGGCGGCGTGGACTGCTACGGCGAGCCGGACCCGTTCTCGCTGGAGGGCCGCGCCCTGCCGGCACCACCGCGGCCGCTGGCCGATCCCCGCATGCCCATGACCCCGCCCGGCCGGCGCAATCCGCCGCAGGTGGCCGTGGCACCCGCCGGGATGCAGACCGTCATGGAAGAACCGGAGCAGCCGATGGCGACCGAGCCGGCGCCGCTTCCCACCGAACCGCCGGCAGCGCCCCAGCCGCCGCGTCAGTAGCCGTTCCGGTAAATTCTACGGGCTGGCGGGGTGTCCGCGCCCTTGCCATCGTCGGCGATGCGCTAGTTCCTTGCCTGGGATTCCGCAATGCCACGCCATCATGATCGCGTCTGGGTCTGGGAACTGCCGGCGTCACCCGCCGCGCTCTGGCCCTATCTGTCCGACACCGCCCGCTTCAACGAAGCCGCCGGCACGCCGCGTTATGCCGTCGAGGAGGTTACCCAGCCCGACGGTTCAGTGAAGCGCAGAGCCAGCGCCCGCTACAAGGGCGTGGCGGTGGAGTGGGATGACCCGCCGTTCGAATGGGTGGTGGAGCGGGAATTCCGCCAGCGTCGCGTTTTCCGCCGCGGCCCGCTGCAATATCTGGCCCCATACCTCAAGCTGGAGGCGACCGCCGATGGCGGCAGTCGCATCACCTATCGCCTGAGCGGCGCGCCGCGCGGCGTGACCGGCTATCTGCTGTTTGCGAGCGGTGTTCTCGACAAAATCGGCAAGGGCCTGGAAGAAATGATCCGCCACGCCGGCGCCTTCGTGGACGGACAGACCGCGCAGCCATTCGCCTATACGCCGCCATCCGCAAGCCCGGAACAAAAACAGCGGCTGGCCGGCATGGCCCAGCAGATTGCCATCACCCCTTATGCCCATGGTCTGGGCGAGCGACTGGCCGGGCACATCGAAACCGCCCAGGAAGTCGACTTGGTGCGTATCCGTCCGCGCAAACTGGCGCGCGACTGGCAGGTGCCATTACGCCATGCGGTGGAGCTCTGCCTGGAAGCCACCCGCGTCGGCATGCTTGGCCTGTCGTGGAACCTGCTCTGTCCACGCTGCGGTGGCGCCAAGGCCGGCGCCGCCAGCCTCGACCAACTGCCCCGTCAGGCACATTGCCCGTCCTGCAACATCAGCTACGACGGAAATTTTACCCGGAATATCGAGATCAGCTTCAGCCCGGCACCCAGCATCCGCAGCATAGCCGAGGGCGAATTCTGCATGGGCGGCCCGCATGTCTCGCGACATATCCTGGTGCAGCAGATTCTGCAGCCGGGTGAGCAGCGGTTGACCGCGGCCACGCTGCCGGCCGGGGAGTATCGCCTGCGCACGCTGGAACCCGGGGGCGAATGCCTTGTGCAGCACGAGGGCGGCGCCTTTCCGGCCGTGATCGCGGAAACTGCCTCTGCGCCCGATTTCGTCATCCGCAGCGAACCCGGCCAGACCATCGGTGGCATTGTTTTTCACAATCATACCGCCCGCGAACTCACCTTCGTGATCGAGACGCGCGACTGGCTGCGGGATGCCCTCACCGCCCATGAAGTCACCACCATGCAGGCTTTCCGCGACCTTCTGCCCAGCCAGGTGCTGCGCCCGGGCGAGGATGTCGGCATCGACAACGTGACGCTGATGTTCACCGACCTTGAGGGTTCAACCGCATTGTATGAACGGCTGGGGGATGGCGCCGCCTATCGTCTGGTGCGCCGGCACTTCGCCTTTCTGGCCGCCACCATCCGCGAACATGATGGCGCCCTGGTCAAGACCATCGGCGATGCCGTGATGGCCGCCTTCGCCACGCCCGAACAAGCTGTGCGCGCCGCGCTGGAAATCCGCGACCGCATCGGCGGCTTCAACGCTGAATACCGCGCGGAAACCGCCACCGAAGGCCGCGTTATCGACGCCGCCATCGTACTGAAGATGGGGCTGCATGGCGGACGCTGCATCGCCGTGAACCTGAACGAGCGGCTGGATTATTTCGGCAGCACGGTGAACCTGGCTGCCCGTCTGCAGGGCCGCTGCCGCGGCGGCGAGGTCATTCTCTCCCAGAGCCTGGCCGCGGATCCTGCCGTCGCGCCGCTACTGCGGGATCGCGAACTGCGCCATGAAGCGGCGGAGTTGAAAGGCTTCGACCAGCCCGTGCCCTTCGTGCGCCTGCTGGCCTGACCGCTCAGTCCTCCGTCAGGGCAGACAGGCCGAGCAATGCGCGACGGCGAAGCCACAGGCTGGGGCGATAGCGGTCGTCGCCGGTGATCGCCTGCAGTTGCGTCAGCACCGTATGCACGGCCTCCACCCCCATCGCATCGGCCAGGGCCAGCGGACCGAAAGGATAGTTCAGGCCCATGGTCATCGCCTTATCGATGTCGCCCGGGCTGGCCACGCCGATCTGCGCCATCTCGCAGCCCAGATTCGCCACCATGGCGGCGATGCGCTGGCCGATGAAGCCCGGGCTGTCATGGATCGCGGTGACCGCCCGTCCGGCGGCGTGGAACCGCGCCACCAGACCGTCCAGCAGGTCGCGTCGGGCACCGGGCGGCCGCATCAGGGTGATGCGGCTATCCAGTTTGCCGGCGATATCCAGGCCGAACAGCCGGCGATGATCGAGTTGCAGCCGCGCGGCATAGGTGGTGCAGTCCTCGCCCAGCGGTGCGCAGAGGATGGCGCTTTCGCCATCGTCGAATCCGCTGACGTCCAGGCCGAGACCACGCAGCAATTCGCCCAGGGCCTCGTCTTCCTGGGCCAACACCACGCGTGCCGCTGGCGGTGCGGCGCTGGTAGTGTCGGCCGAAGGCGCCTGCGCCTTGCCATCCTCCCCATAGGTGAAAAAGCCCTGCTTGGTCTTGCGGCCGAGCTGACCGCTTTCGCGCAGCGACTGGTGCAGCGGCGTGGTCGCGAGGCGCCGATCGTAGAAGTAGCCTTCGTGGATGATCTGGCTGACCGGGAAATTCACGTCGATCCCGGTCAGGTCCATCAGTTCGAAGGGCCCCATCCGGAAACCCCAGTTGTCGCGCATCACCGCATCGACCTGGGCGGGCGAGGCCACGCCTTCAGACACGATGCGCAGGGCTTCCTGGGTATAGGCGCGACCGCCCAGGTTGACCAGGAAGCCCGGACTGTCCTGCACCACCACGGGCACGCGCCCCATGCGCTCACCGGCACGGATCAGCGCCGCCACCGTTTCATCGCTGGTGGCCGGGGCGCGGATCACTTCCACCAGCTTCATCAGCGGCACGGGGTTGAAGAAATGCAGACCGGCGATGCGCCCACGGCGCTGGCAAGCGCTGGCAATGCTGGCGATCCGCAGGGACGAGGTATTCGAGGTGAGCAGGCAATCCGGGCTCACGACGGCCTCAAGCTGGCGGAATACCTCCTGTTTCACGGCCAGATTCTCGACAATCGCCTCGACAACGAGATCGGCCGGAGCGAATTCTTTTAGAGCGTCGACTACGGTCAGGCGCTGTTTGGCCGCATCGGCGGCCGTCGGATCGAGTCGCCCCTTGGCCGCCATCTGGTCGAGCTGGGCCAGAATGGCCTCTTTCGCCTTCGCGGCGGCGCCGGGCGCGGCGTCATAGAGCAGCACGGTCATGCCGCCGGTCATGCCGACCTGGGCGATTCCACGCCCCATCGCCCCTGCCCCGACAACGCCCAAAGTCGCGATTTCCCGCCCAGATTCGGCCACCATTCCCTCCATTTTCTGCATTTGCATCCTGCCGGCCCGGGTCTTGATCTGCAAGCCGCCGATCACCACATCATTGGCGCTGGGGTGCCTTCCAGGGCCCCAGCGGCACTCGCTTGAACAAGGAGTCCGACGATCATGCCGCGTGTATCCGTATTCTCCAGCCCACTATTGCTGGGCTTCGATCATGTTGAGCGCATGATCGAACGGGCCGCCAAAACCGGCTCGGAAGGTTATCCACCCTACAATATCGAACAGATCGGCGAGGATGGTCTGCGCATCACCCTGGCCGTGGCCGGGTTCGGTACCGGCGATCTTTCCATCACCATCGAAGACACCCAGCTTGTCATCCGCGGCAAGCAGGTTGACGACAAGGACCGTGTTTATCTGCACCGCGGCATTGCCGCACGCCAGTTCCAGCGCAGCTTTGTGCTGGCCGACGGCATCGAGGTGGTAGGCGCCGAATTGGTGAACGGCCTGCTGCATATCGATCTGCGTCGTCCCAGGCCCGAGCCGCAAATCCGGTCCATCGCCATCCGGACCCAGAATGGCGATACCAGCGACACGATCGGCATCAGCGGTAAATCAGGTGGCAGCGTCTGAGACGGGCCACGAAAGGAGTACAGTCATGAGCACCCCCAACAATCACGATAATGCCTATTACAATAACAACCCGCTCTATCCGGCGATGACGGCGGAGGGTTTCGCCAATCTGGGCGCGCCGGACCTGGCCTATGTGCGGCCGGTGCATATGCCGGAAGGCGACGGCTGGGGTATTTTCTCGGCCAATGGCACCCAGCTTGGCTGGGCGCCAGCCCGCGACCTGGCTTTTGCCGCCGCCGTGCAGAACGACCTGATCCCGGTCAGCCTGCACTAAGACAAAACCGCGTCAGCCACCTGCCTGCGGGCAGGTGGCCGCGATTCGAGACCGCCCTGCGATTTCTTGCCCACCGACAGCGGCGCTCGCTTCGGAAACATGGCTCTGGCCGGTCAAACCGCTCAGCCCCCAATCAAGCTTCACATAGCTTGCCTGATTCGGCACCGTCACGACGGTCAGGCTGTATGTCTGGTTGGCACGAACCGTCACCTGATGACGACCGGGCGTCACGTCACAGAAAAACACGCTCCCGGCCGTCGCCTCGGCCACAGGCTGTCCATCCAGGGTCAGCAATGGCTTGGCGACATTGCCCAGCAGGCCGCTGTCGCTGCCAATACTGAATGTCGTGCGATAGAAATAAATCCGGCTAAGTCCGGTCGCCAAAGGTGGATCGGCAATCGGAGCCTGCGGCGTTGATGCACAAGCGGCTAGAGCCAGCGACACGGCCCAAACGAATGCAAGGCGAGCGATCATATCGGACATCCCGGAGCAATGTAGAGAATGCAGAATCGGCAGCGACGCTTACCTGCACCTTACAATAGCCGGCCAAAGCCGGCACGCTCTCAGGCGGCGTGGCTGGCCGGGCTGTCCGTCAGCAGGGCGTAGATCGCATCAGCGCTTTCGGCACCGCGCAGTTTTTCGCACACGGCCTTGTCGCGCAGCAGGCGCGACACCCGGGCCAGAGCTTTCAGATGGTCGGCGCCGGCCGATTCCGGGGCCAGCAGCAGGAAGACCAGATCGACCGGCATTTCGTCGATCGAATCGAAATCGATCGGCCGCTCGACGCGGGCGAACAGGCCATACAGCTTGTCCAGGCCGGCCAGGCGGCCATGCGGGATGGCAATGCCATTCCCCACGCCGGTGGTGCCCAGGCGCTCGCGCTCCAGCAGGGTGTCGAAGATCGCCCGCTCATGCTGGCCGGTGATCTTGGCGGCGCGCGCAGAGAGTTCCTGCAGCGCCTGCTTCTTGCTGTTGGCCTTGAGGTTGGCGATGACGCCGTCAGGGCTCAAGAGCTGAAAGATTTCCATTGGGAAAAATGCCTCCGCGGCTGAATGCCATGTCGCATCTGTCATCCTCGCGGATGATCAGGCGACGTCTCCGGCATCGGGTAGCCGCGCATGATGATTGCGCCGCTTGCGCTTGTCGCGCCGAATCTGCTTGGCCAGTTTTTCAAGTGCCTGGTCGAAGCTGAGATAGATTTCATTCCCCTCTGCTTCGGCCTGCGCATCGATCCCGGTGCCGACATGTACCGAGCAATGGCAATGATACATTCCGCGTTCACGGCGGAAGACCACCTGGGCCTCAATCGCATTGTCCATGTATTTGGACACTGCGGCAGAGAGATGTTCCTCGACATAGGTGCGAAGCGAGTCACCAAGGTCGAGCTGCTGTCCGGAAGTCAGGATTTTCATGATGTCTCGAAATCCGAGTTCGATCGGTCAGGGCATGATTGTAGTACGGCGCATCGCGCCCGTCATGCGGTCGCGGACCATAGAGAAGCCCCCTGTGACTGTCAACTGCATAGGCGCCTCCTAACTCTTTGATTTTCTTAATATCCACAACCTTCTCGACTGTGGATGCGTTAACCACTGGCCTAACGCCGCTCCGGTTTCGATTCCGTGCGGAAAATCTCCGCCAGGGCCTGCGGATTCGATATGGTAACGCCGAGATCGCGGATCAAGCCATTCGAAATGCCATAGACCCAGCCATGCAGGCTCAGGTCCTGGCCGCGGTGCCATGCGTTCTGGACAATGGTTGTTTTAGCCAGATTGAGGACCTGTTCGCGCACGTTCATTTCGCATAACGCGTTGAGGCGCCTGTACTCGTCGATGATGGTCGAGAGTTCGTCCTGGTTCTTGTCGTAAACGTCGCGGATCGGCCGCAGCCAGTGGTCGATCAGGCCGAGCTGCTGTGGGTG
Organism: Ferrovibrio sp.; assembly: GCA_046294345.1. GTDB lineage: Bacteria > Pseudomonadota > Alphaproteobacteria > Ferrovibrionales > Ferrovibrionaceae > Ferrovibrio. The sequence goes on along the minus strand of JBKBJT010000006.1, from coordinate 94,058 downwards.
CATCGCCGCGCGCACGCCGCCGCAGCCGTAATGACCGGTCACGATCACGTGCTTCACCTGCAGGAATTCAATCGCATACTGCAGCACCGCCAGGCAATTCATGTCTGCCGGATGCACCAGGTTGGCCACATTGCGGTGCACGAACAGCTCGCCCGGGTCCAGCCCGACGATCTCATTGGCTGGCACGCGGCTGTCGGCGCAACCGATCCACAGATAGGCCGGATTCTGCTGGTGGGTCAGGCGGTCGAAAAAGCCGGGATCGCCCCGCAGCTTCGACATGGCCCAGGCACGATTGCTCTCAAACAGCGGCGCTATATCAGTCATGACCTCAGGCGCTCTTCAGCAGGCCGGCTTTTTTCAGCCGCCGGCGTTCCACAGATGAAGGAATGTTCATCGCTTCGCGGTATTTGGCAACCGTACGTCGGGCGATATCGACGCCCTTACCGGCCAGAAGCTCGACGATTTTGTCGTCCGACAGCACATCGTCGGCCGGCTCGGCATCGATCAGGCTCTTGATGCGATGACGGATCGATTCGGCCGAGAACGCCTCGCCACCATCGGTGGCAGCGATGCTGGCGGTGAAGAAATACTTCATCTCGAAGATGCCGCGCGGCGTCGCCATCGTCTTGTTGGAGGTGACGCGGCTCACCGTGCTTTCGTGCATTTCGATGGCCTCGGCCACGGCGCGCAGGTTCAGCGGCTTGAGATGCGCCACGCCATGGCGCAGGAAGGCGTCCTGCTGACGCACGATCTCGCTGGCCACCTTCAGGATCGTCTGGGCGCGCTGGTCCAGTGACTTGACCAGCCAGTTGGCCGAGTTGAGGCAGTCCGACATGTAACTTTTGGTCTGCTTGTCCTGACCCGCGGGCGAGGCTTTTTCCGCCCGCGTCACCTTCGCATAATACCGGCTGTTGACCAGAACGCGCGGCAGGGTGTCACTGTTCAGCTCCACCAGCCAGCTGCCGTCATTGCCACGCCGGACATAGACATCGGGAATCAGTGTCTGCACCGGCTCGCCGCCGAACAGCAGGCCCGGCTTCGGGTTCAGGGCACGGATTTCCTGCACCATGTCGGCGATGTCTTCTTGGTCGACCCCGCAAATCCGCATCAGCCCCGTGATATCGCGCTTGGCCAGAAGTTCCAGGTTATCCAGCAGGGTCTGCATGGCCGGATCGAGCCGGTCGCGTTCGCGCAACTGCAACGCCAGGCATTCTTTCAATGAACGTGCGAAAAGCCCGGCCGGCTCGATGGTCTGCAGATCGAGCAGGACCGCCTCCACGTCATCGGCCCCGACGCCAAGCCGCTCGGCAATATCCTCCAGCGGTTCGGTGAGATAGCCTGCTTCATCCAGGGCATCGATCAGGGCCTGACCGATCAGACGGTCGCCGGCATTGGCCGGCATCAGCAGCCACTGATCCTGCACATGCTCGCGCAGGGTACGGGTCTCGGTCAGGCTGTTCTCCAGCCCACCGCTTTCATCCTCGAAACGAGAATCGCCGCCGCGGCCGCTGATGTAATTGCTGCCCAGGCCGTTCTCCGGCCCCATGGCGTCATAGCCGCTGTCGTTATTGAAGGTGCTGTCCGCTTCACTGTCGACATCCAGCGCTTCACGCGCCTTTTCGGTTATGCCGTCGGAGCTGAGATCGAGCCGCTCGACGGCCGGCGCGGCCTCGGTCACCTCAAACGGATCCTTACCATCCTCGCCGCCGGGGTTTTCTGCGTCGGCGCGTTCCAGCAACGGATTGCGTTCAAGCTCCTGCTCGACATAGGCCATCAATTCGAGATTGGAGAGCTGCAGCAGCTTGATTGCCTGCTGCAGTTGCGGCGTCATGACAAGGGCTTGCCCCTGCCTGAGCTCGAGACGGGGACCGAGCGCCATGAGGCTAGGACTCCGTCACCAACTGAACCGTTCGCCCAGATAGACACGCCGCACGTTCTCGTCGGCGACGATCTCGTTCGGGCTGCCTTCCATCAGAACCTTGCCGTCATGCAGGATATAGGCGCGGTCGATGATATCGAGGGTTTCACGCACATTGTGATCAGTGATCAGCACTCCGATGCCGCGATCCTTGAGATGCGAAACCAGTTGCCGGATTTCTCCCACGGCGATCGGATCAATGCCGGCCAGCGGTTCGTCCAGCAGCATGAATGACGGCTGGGTGGCCAGGGCGCGCGCGATCTCGCAGCGGCGACGCTCGCCGCCAGAGAGGGCCAGCGCCGGCGTACGGCGCAAATGAGTGATGGAGAATTCCGCCAGCAGGTCGTCCAGCATGGCCTCGCGGCGGTCGGCTTCGGGCTCGACCAGTTCGAGCACGGCACGGATATTCTGTTCCACCGTCAGGCCGCGAAAGATCGAAGCCTCCTGCGGCAGGTATCCCATGCCCAGCCGGGCGCGGCGATACATCGGCAGGCCGGTGATATCGTGGCCGTCCAGCGTGATGGTGCCGTGATCGGGCCGGATCAAGCCGGTCATGATGTAGAAAGTGGTGGTCTTGCCAGCGCCGTTGGGACCAAGCAGGCCGACGGCCTCGCCACGCTGGACATACAGCGACACGTCGCGCAGTACCGGCCGCTTTTTGAAGCTCTTGCCCAGACGATGCGCGGCCAGACCGGGATATGCGTTTTCCGCCACCAGCCGCAGGCCATCGCCGCCCAGTTTCTCGCCCTCGATATTCATCAGGGCTTCCCCCCGGCTTTCGGTGCCGTGCCATTTGCCGGCTGCTCGTCGCTCTTGGGCACGAAGACGCCACGCACACGACCGCCGGCAATCGGATCACAGGTACTGCGGCCCGTATCCTGATGCATCACGGCGCGGGCGCAACGCACCGTACCCTGGTCGTTGCTGAGTACGACATTGCCGGTCAGCGTGATGGTTTGTTTGTCGACGTCATAAACGCCGAAGTCGCCCTGGCCGCGCTCCTGCGGCGTGGAGACGAATACATCGCCTTTCGCCTCGATTTTGGTGATCGAGCTGGCATCAGGGCCGCCGGCGGCCGGCTGGCGCGGCTGTGTCGCGTTGGTTCCGGCAGGCTGTCGCTCGCGGTAATGCACATAAAGTTCGGCCGAGCGCAGGCGCATATCGCCCTGCACGGCATCGACATTGCCCCGGAAAATCGCGAGTTGCTTGTCCTGCTGCACCTCCAGGGTATCGGAGGCAATCTCGATCGGCTGGTCGCTGCTCTTGCGGCCGGTGAACCCGACCTGGCCGAAAGCCGGCGCCAGAGCCAGAGTCGCGCTGGCCGCAACCATGAGCAGGAAAAGCGCAGACTGACGCATTCCGATCATCCCCGTTGTTCGCGCGGGAAGATCGTGGTCTTCACGCCGTTGATAAACACGATACGCTGGCCTCTGTCATAAATCCGCATGCCATTGGCGTTGATCTTGCCCAGCGCGGAATGCCCCCAGACCTTGTCGTCGCTGGAGACCACCTTGGTTTGCAGGTTGATCTCAGCCGAATGGCCGTGCATCTCATAGCCCCGGTCGCCGAACACGGCGATGTTGCCATAGAGATCCAGCAGTTGCAGGGCACCCTGATACAATCCGGTATCGGCCGTCAGCGACCACCATTCACCATTGCTCATGGTGATATCGGCCTGCACGCGATCCATCGTCACCTGCTTGTCGTCCTGCGGATCCTGCACCGCGCGTTCGGCGGTGACGATATAGGGCTGGCCGCTGGCATCGGTGCCGCGATAGCGCGGATTGTTCATCACAAGGGCGGCGTTGGCGCTGTCGACGTCGCTGAAGGTCAGCGGCAACATGTTGTGCTTTTTCGACAGCTGCGGCCAGGCGATGACGGTCGCCACCGTGCCCAGGGCGATCAGCGGCAGGATGAATTTCATGAAACGCACGAAGCGGCGGCGGCGCGTCAGGCCCGCCAGCGCCGCCGTGGCGTTGCGCGGCGTGAAGCCCGCCGCCCGTTCGCGCGGCAGAGGCGTGGAGCCGATGGGATCGCTGCCGGCGGTCATGCGCAAGCCCGCCGCATCAGGTGATACCGGCGCGCACGCAATCGTGCATGTGCAGGATACCGATCGGACGGCCGTGTTCGACCACGAAGAAAGCGGTGATGCGACGGCTGTTCATCAGGCGCAGCGCCTCGACCGCCAGCTGCTGCGGTCCGATGGTGATCGGCGACTTGGTCATCACCGCATCCACCGTCTGCGCCAGGAGGTCGCCTTCGATATGACGGCGAAGGTCGCCGTCGGTCATGATGCCGATCAGACGATCCTTTTCGCGTCCCTTGACACCGATGATGCCGATACAGCCGAAACTGCGCCCCGCCATGGTGACCAGAGCCTGGCGCATCGGCGTGCCGGACGCCACCAGCGGCATTTCCGGACCGGCATGCATCAGATCGCTGACCTTGATGAGCTGCTTGCCCAGGCGACCGCCCGGATGGAAGACCCGGTAATGGTCGTGATTGAAGCCCTTGCGTTCCATCAGCGCCACGGCCAGGGCGTCGCCCAGCGCCAGCATCATGGTGGTTGACGTGGTCGGTGCCAGCCCCATCGGACAGGCCTCTTCCACCGGCGGCAGGATCAAGGCCACGTCCGAGGCCTGGCCCAGCGACGAGCGGGCCTTCGACGTGATCCCGACCAGCGGAATCCCGAACCGCTTGGCATGGGCGATCAGGTCGGCCATTTCCGGCACGTCGCCGGAATTCGACAGGCAGAGCAGCACATCGCCCTGCATCACCATGCCCAGATCGCCATGGCTGGCTTCGGCCGGATGCACGAAGAAGGCCGGCGTGCCGGTGGAGGCCAAGGTGGCGGCGATCTTACGGCCGACATGGCCGCTTTTGCCCATGCCCGACACGATCACGCGGCCGCGAACGCCGCTCGACAGGCCGGGATTGCTGCCGCTGACGCCGAGCAGCAGGTCGATGGCACGATCAAAACTTTCGGTCAGGCCGGCGGCCAGCGCGGCCAGACCGTTGGCCTCCATCAGCAGGACGCGGCGGGCGGCGGCAATGTCGGGGGTGGACGAGGCTTGCCGGCCAGCAACCTGAACCACCTTGGCAGCGGCAGACCGGGTAACGGATGTCCGTTTCCCTTTGGCGACGGCTTTCACAGCTTTCTTTCCGGCGCGTTTGGCGCGCGCGGCGGACGGCGCGGAGGTCATGAGCTACCCACGGCTTGCAAGGTACAAACAAGAATCGTGCCAAATATGGAGAATCGGTCGCCAAATTGCAAACCCGGCCGACCGTCTGCCGCCTGATTCATCAGGCAGACTAAGAATTAATGGGCGAAAATGTCGTCTTCCGGCCAGCCGGCCAGATCCAGCGCGGCCCGGGCCGGCAAAAAGTCGAAACAGGCCTGTGCCAGATCGGCACGACCTTCGCGGGCAAGCATGCCATCCAGCACCGCCTTGAGCTGGTGCAGATGCAGCACATCGGACGCGGCGTAGCGCTGCTGCGCCTCGGTCAGGTCCTGCGCCCCCCAGTCGGAGGATTGCTCCTGCTTGGAGATTTCCACCCCGATCAGGTCGCGGCACAGGTCCTTCAGGCCGTGGCGGTCCGTGAAGGTGCGCACGAGCTTGGAGGCCGTGCGGGTGCAATAGACGGGCGTGGTCTCGGCGCCCAGATACTGCTTCAGTGCCGCCAAGTCGAACCTGGCAAAGTGGAACAGCTTGAGGATTTTCGGATTTTCCAGCAGCCGCTTCAGGTTCGGCGCGGCATAGCCGCTGCCGGCGCGGAACTGGACCAGATGGGCATTGCCGTCGCCCGACGAAAGCTGCACGACGCAGAGCCGGTCGCGCAGGGTGCGGAGGCCCATCGTTTCGGTGTCCACGGCTACCGACGGACCGAGATCGAGCCCGGCCGGCAAGTCGTTCTGATATACGGTGATGGCCATTCGCGATGCACTCTCTAGGGTGCGGCACTCTCTTGCGGGTGCGCTCGGGATCCGGCGCGGCAATCGAGGAATTGGTGCCCAGGATAAGACTCGAACTTACACGACCTTTCGGTCACTAGCACCTGAAGCTAGCGCGTCTACCAATTCCGCCACCTGGGCATTCCCGGGCGATACGGGCCCGGTCGAGGGGGGTGTGATACGGAAAGGTCCGGGGGAAGTCAAGCCCGCGACCGCCCTTTTCCGGGGCAAAATTTCCGACTCAGAGATTGGCCGGGACAAACCCTCCCATGACGATATCGACCCTGCCGCTGGCACCGGCCAATGGCATGTGGAGCGCTTCGAAACGGACCCATTCATTATGAGCCGACCAGTACATCCGGCCGGTGGTACGAACCGGTTCGCCGCCACGGATCACGGCTGCGTAGAGCCGGTAGACGTCCGGCAGGAAACGCGCCTCGATGACCTCGTCCAGCCGTTTGCCGGTGGGATCATGGTCGTAGAATTCGACGCCCCGCGTGCCGACCAGGCGAAAACGGTAGGCCGGCCCAGGCAAGACATCGACCATGTAGAGATACGGCAGCACCGGCACGATGTCTTCAGGATGAATGGCGCTGCGTGGCGGCGGAGCTGCCGGGTCCGGCCGCGCCGCCCGCCAGTATGACAGCAGCTGCCGCAAAAGAGGGCTGGCAGGCTCCACGTCGGACTGCACAACGGCATCTGCGACTTCACCGAACAGCATCGCTTGATGTTTCCTCTGCAAGCCGGGAAAATGCACCGCTGTTGATTCAGGTTTGCACAATACCGATGTAGGTACAATGTCAATCAGTGGTTGATCCGCAGGCCGACCTATATCGCTTTGGCCGCGACAGAATTCTGATTACGCTAACGGGCAGTTGGATAGATGGACGCAGTTGACTGTCTGGTGATCGGGGCTGGTGTGGTCGGTCTGGGCGTGGCCCGCGCGCTCGCCCGGCGGGGCCGCGAGGTAGTGATAGCCGAGGCCGCCAGCCTGATCGGCAGCGAAACCAGCTCGCGTAACTCCGAAGTGATCCATGCCGGCATCTATTATCCCGCCGGCAGCCTGAAGGCGCGGCTTTGCGTTAGCGGCAAGCAAGCGCTCTATGCCTATTGTGCCGAGCGCGGTATCGCGCATAAGCGCTGCGGCAAGCTGATCGTTGCCACCGATGACGCGCAGATCGCCGATCTGGAGGCCCTGAAGACAAAGGCCGAAGCCAACGGCGTCGGCGACCTGCAATGGCTCACCCGCGACCAGGCGCTGGCGCTGGAGCCGCGTTTGCATTGCGTTGCTGCCCTGCTCTCGCCCTCCACCGGAATCATCGACAGCCACGGTCTGATGCTGGCCTTTCAGGGCGAGGCGGAAGACCATGGCGCCATGCTGGCACTGGGATCGCCCGTGCTGCGCGGCGCGGCGGCAAACGATGGCATTGTGATCCAGACCGGCGGGCAGGACCCGATGCAGTTGAAGGCCCGGCTGGTGGTGAATGCCGCCGGGCTTTCCGCCCAGCGCATCGCGGCATCCATCGACGGTATCCGGCCCGACAGCGTTCCCGGCTGCTACTATGCCAAGGGCAATTACTTCATCCTCTCAGGCATGAAGCCGCCATTCTCGCGACTGATCTATCCGGTGCCCGAGCCCGGCGGGCTGGGCACCCATGTCACCATCGACCTGGGCGGCCAGATGCGTTTCGGTCCCGATGTGGAATGGATCGATACCATCGATTACGCCGTGGACCCGGCGCGTGGCGAAAAATTCTATGCCGCCGTGCGGCGCTACTGGCCCGGTTTGCCCGATGGCGCGATCCAGCCGGGTTATGCCGGCATCCGGCCCAAACTGTCTCCATCGGGGGGCAAGGCGGATGATTTCGTCATCCATGGCCCGGAACAGACCGGCCTGCCGGGCCTGATCAACCTGTTCGGCATAGAAAGTCCGGGCCTGACGGCGTCCCTGGCATTGGGCGAACATGTCGCCGACCTGGCCGAGGCGGCGGAATGACGGAACCGGCCTGCATCCTCGACGGCCGTTTCGACCTGGCGGAATCGCCAGTCTGGTCAGTCGCCGAACAGGCGCTCTGGTTCGTCGACATTAATACGCCTGGCCTGCACCGGTACGATCCGGTCAGCGGCGCCCATCGGCACTGGTCGATGCCGGCCGCCATCGGCTGCATCGCGTATGATCGCGACGGCGGGCTGATCGCTGCGCTCCGCGACGGCCTGTACCGGCTCGATCTTTCCCAGGGCAAGCATCGCCTGCTTGCAGCAGCGCCTTATGATACGGCACGCATGCGGTTCAACGATGGCCGCTGCGACCGTCAGGGCCGTTTCTGGGTTGGCACCATGACCGACGACCGCCAGCCCCATGGCACGCTCTATCGCTTTGACGGCACGCGCTTTATCGAAGCGAAACTGCCCGGCGCCATCGCCACATCGAACGGGCTGGCCTGGAGTCCCGATGGTTGCATCCTGTATCACGCCGATACGCCGACCATGCAGGTGCAGGCCTATGATTACGACATTGCCACGGCGACGCTGTCGAACCGCCGCCTGTTCCTCGACCTGCGCGGCAGCGGTGAACGGCCCGACGGCGCGACTGTGGACAGCGCCGGCAATTATTGGCTGGCGCTCTATGGCGCCGGCAAGGTGGTGCAGTTTTCGCCCGCTGGCGAACGCCTGCGCGAAATCCACCTGCCGGTGAAGGCGCCGACGATGCCGTGCTTCGGCGGACCCGATCTGCGCACCCTGTTCATCACCACGGCGCGCCAGAAACACACAGCCGAAGAGTTGGAGAAGATGCCGCTGGCGGGCGACATCTTCAGCATTGGCGTCGATATACCCGGATTGCCGGAAACTCTATTCTCACTCACTAAATAGGTATGATTTAACGGTTTGTTTCGCGGAAAATTGCCAACGGCGTCACACCGTAACAAGCCAGCGGCCTACCCATAATCAAATGCATTTGCGGCGCAAATTGCATTAGCGCCTCTGCAATTTGATTACGCGGCGCATTCTTCAAAACATGATCAAGCTTATCGATATAATTTTCCACTGATTGCGGAACAGCATCCAAGATTCCGATAATGTGCCAGACACCTTCAACAATCCCACCGTATTTCATAGTGATGTCCGTCGGCGGAACGATGAGTCCATTATTGTTTAACAAACACCATATTGTTCCGTCTTTAGTAATTAAATTAGCCTGCGTTGTCTGAGGCAAATCGGCGATTAAATCGATACCCGCAAGCGCATCATCCTGCGCTTTAGCACGCCCATCGCGCTCAATTCGCCGCCGCTCGTGCCTGTTCTTGCCTTGCTCCGCTTCGGCAGCCGCCCCACGCAGAGCAACTTTTCGAATAGATTCGTGCTTTAGCGCCTTCTGCATCGTACCAATGTCAATTATCGATAAATCACCATTAGCTAAAATAAATTGCCCCACTGCACTTTTGCTTAGATCCCGCACAATTAAATCGCGCGCTTGCAGTTCATCTAAAAACGCCAAGCATTCCACCCAACGAGGGTCGTATGCTTTGGAGACACCAGTTTTTGACAGTGACTCAGAGCCGATATCAAGAATTTGTGGTAATTTGCCGCGGATATCACTTTTATCACTAACATCAGTAGAGCGAGTTAAAGATGTTAGCCGGCCAAAATTATTAAATTGAGAAAGATAGAGGCCAATTCTGTCATGATCGACATATAGAAAATCAAAGACGGAATTTTTCTTTTCTTGGTCTTGCTCCGGCATTTATTTCCTCCCGTGCAATATCAATTTTTTCACGAGCTTCTCTTTGAGCATTTATAAGCTCACGAATATCTCCGCCAGATAAAATTTCTTTGCGGCTTTGGCCAAGTTTTTCCAAGGCCCTCCGTAACGAGGGGGCTTGTTCTTCAATTACTCTTCTCGCAGACCGAGACATGTGCTCACCCGCCACACTGTATTTTCTAAGACTAATCACTCTGCGGAGTGATTCAAAAGCTCAATTGTGGAAATAATATGTATTATACACCAATACTATGTTATTTCTGTCTGACCACGCGGTTGCGCAGGATGCCGATCTTCTCGACCTCCAGCTCGACCACGTCGCCATCCTTCAGATAACGGCCGTGTTCCAGGCCGCAGCCGTCGCCCACCGTGCCCGAGCCGAAGAATTCGCCGGCATGCACGGTCTCGTCGGCCGAGACGCGGGCCAGCAGGTCCTCGAAGGTGTGGTGGATGGTGCTGGAATTGCTGTCGCACCAGGTCTCGCCATTCACGCGGGCCTGCATGCGTAAGCTATAGGGGTCGCCGATCTCGTCCAGCGTCACCAGGAACGGCCCCATGCTGTTGCCGGTATCGAAATCCTTGCCCTTGCAGGGACCCAGCATGCTCTGCATTTCGATGCTCTGGGCATCGCGCGCCGAGAAGTCGTTGAAGATGGTGAAGCCGAAGATGTGGTCGCGGGCTTCGCTGGCCTTGATGTTCTTGCCGCCCTTGCCGAGGAAAAAGCCGAATTCCAGCTCGAAATCCATCACCTGGCTGTAGCGCGGCCAGATCACATCGCCGTCCGGCCCGTTCACCGAGAAGCGGTTTGACTTGTAGTAAATCGGTATCTGATACCAGGTCGGCGCCACCTTGATCATGCCCAGCTTGACCAGCAGCGGACCAAGGATCGGTTTGCGCATGATGGCGATGCGTTCCATCGCCTGCTGCACATGCTTCTCGAACAGCATGGAATCGCGGATCTGCTCGGGCACCGGCACTGGCGCATGCAGTTTCGCCTCGTTCAGCGGCACGCGGATTTCCGCCTTCTCCTGCAGCGCGCGGGCTTTCGCCTTGGCCTCGTCGCCGCCCTTGATGATGGAGAGGATGTCGGGGAAGGCATCGCCCAGATCGACGATGAAGGCGCCGTCGCCGGTGAGCACGCCTGGGCGCATGGAACCGCGCGCCGGATGGCTGAAAGTGCAGAATTTCATGGATGTTTATTCCTCGAAAGTGGCGCCATTATTCTTCAAAAATAGCAACCGCGCGGGTCCAGCCGGCGGAAGCGCCGCGGATCTTGTGCGGGAAACAGGAGATGGTGAAGCCAAACGGCGGCAGCACTTCCAGGTTATGCAGCTTTTCCAGATGGCAGTAGCCGATATGGCGGCCGGCCTTGTGGCCTTCCCAGATCAGCGACGCGTCGTGGCTTTCCTTGAATTTCTCGGCGGTATGCACGAACGGCGCATCCCAGCTCCAGGCATCGGTGCCGGTGACGCGAACGCCGCGCTCCAGCAGATACATCGTGGCCTTGTAGCCCATGCCGCAGCCGGTGCTGACATAGCTGGGCTGGCCATAGGCCTTGCCGGCCGCGGTGTTGACCACGACGATGTCGTGTTCCTTCAACTCGTAGCCGATCCGCTTCAGCTCGGCCTCGACGTCCTTGTCGGTCACCACATAGCCGTCGGGAAAGCGGGTGAAGTCGAGCTTCACGCCGTCGCCGAAGCACCAGTCCAGCGGCACCTCGTCGATGGTCCAGGCGCGCTCGCCGTGGTTCATGGTCGAATGGAAATGATACGGCGCGTCCAGATGGGTGCCGTTATGGGTGTTGAGCGTCACGTTCTCCACCGCCCAGCCTTCCGCGTCGGGCAGGTCTTCCTCCTTCAGGCCGGGGAAGAATTTGATGACGTCGGACGCGCTCTGCTGGTGGCGGATATACTCGATCTTCGGGCTGAAGCCCGGCGGATCGGACTGCACGTCGTTTTCGAGATAAATGGAGAGGTCGACGAAGCGACGGGGCATATTTCCTCCCAAGGAAATCTATTGGGCCGGTTCTGACAGGAGTCTTCACGACTCAACAATAACGATGAATATTTATTTTGTCGATTTTTTTTCTTTTTGTCGTTGACAGCCTGCCCTTCCGCCTCCCACAGTACCGCCATGACGGACGGGAGGACAAAAGCGGATATCCGCGATCTGGCAGCCGAAGCTGGCAGCCTGACCGAATTCGCATACCGTAGTATTCGATCCGACATCATCGCCGGCCTGTTCCCGCCCGGCGCCAAGCTGCAGATCGACGACCTCAAAACCCGCTACGGCCTGAGCGCCAGCCCGCTGCGCGAGGCGCTGGCCCGGCTGATCAGCCAGGGTTTCGTGTCGGTGGAAAGCCAGCGCGGCTTCCGCGTCGCCGCCATGAGCCCGGACGACCTGGCCGACATCACCATCGCCCGCCAAGTGATCGAGACCGCGGCGCTGAGACGCGCCATCGAACGCGGCGACGATGCCTGGGAAGCCGGCATCCTGGCCGCCTACCACCGGCTGGACCGCTATGTCGCGCGCCTGGGCGGGCGGCCGGTCGAGAACCTGGCCGAGTTCGGCGAACTGCACAAAGCTTTCCATGTCTCCCTGGTCGCGGCCTGCGGTTCGCCGCGCCTGCTGGACGAACAAAGCCGGCTTTACGACCAGGCCGAACGCTATCGCCACGGCATGATGCAGAATTTCCTGGTCGAACAGGGCACCGGCATCATGGACGAGCACAGGCAGCTCATGGATTTGGTACTGGCCCGCAAGGCCGACGAGGGCTGCGCCATGCTGCATCATCACCTGAGCCATACCTACGATTTCTGTTTCGGCCCCGACGGCGCCGACAAACGATTGGAGGGCGCCGTCAACCAATAACCGCGGATAACCTTCGGGAGGAAACCAATGACCGCGATCAAGACCCTTGCCTGCACCGTCGGCGCCACCGCCGCCCTGCTGCTGGCTGCCAATGCACAGGCGCAAACCGTGAAGATGACCGCCGTGGCGGGCCATCCGGTGATCTTCCCCTGGGTGAAGCTGGCCGACGAATTCTTCATCCCCGAAGTCGACAAGCGCCTGGCCGCCGCCGGCAGCAAGGCGAAGTTCGAGTGGACCAAGGCCTGGGGCGGCACCGCCGTGAAGCTGGGCAGCGAATCCGGCGCGATCAAGGACGGCCTGGCCGAGCTGGCCTTCGTTTCGACCATCTTCGAGGCGCCGAAATTCCCGCTGCAGAACGTGTCCTACGTGGCTCCGTTCATGACCGACGACATCGCCGTGATGTCGAAGGCGATCAAGAACATGCAGGCCAAGATTCCGGCCATGGCCGAAGCCTGGACCAAGAACAACATGATCTTCCTGGGCGGCACCGGCCTGGACAGCTATCACCTGTTCACCAAGACGCCGATCAACAAGCTGGAAGACCTGAACGGCAAGAAGATCAACGCTCCCGGCCCCTCGGCCAACTGGGTGAAGGGCACCGGCGCGGTGGCCGTCGCCGGCACGCTGCAGACCTACTACAACGACATCCAGACCGGCGTGACCGAGGGCGCGTTGACTTTCGCCACCGGTGCCTTCCCGGCCAAGCTGACCGAGGTCGCCCCCCACATCACCAAGGTGAATTACGGCGCCCAGTTCGCCGGCGCGCTGGTGATGAGCAAGCGCGTGTTCGACAAGCTGCCCAAGGACGCGCAGAAGATCGTCATGGAAGTCGGCGCCGAATACGATGCCAAGTTCGCCACCCTGCTCACCGCCACCTCGGCCTCGCTGATGCAGAAGATGGTGGAAGGTGGCGCCAAGGTTCGTGAGCTGTCGCCCGAAGAGCGCAAGCAGTGGGCCGCCGTGCTGCCCAATGTGGCGCTGCCCTGGGCCAAGGACCTCGACTCCAAGGGCCTGCCGGGTACCCAGGTGCTGAACGCCTTCGTTGCCGAGATCCGCGCCGCCGGCGTGCAGTTCCCGCGCGACTGGAGCAAAGAGTAAGTCCGCTTAATTCGGTGGTGCCGCGATGTATGCCCGCCTGCTGGGGGCGATGAACGCCCTCGGCACCGTGTGGATTTTTCTCCTCATGGTGCTGATCAATTCCGACATCCTGGGACGGGAGCTGTTTTCCAGCCCCGTGCGCGGCACCACCGAATTGCTGTCCCTCTCCATCGTCGGCATCGTGTTTTTGCAGCTTGGCCATGCCCTCATGGTCGGCCGCATGACGCGATCCGACATGGTGATCGAAACCCTTCTGGTAAAGAATCCGCGTTTCGGCCGCGCCCTCCAGGGCCTGTTCGCCCTGCTCGGCGCGGTATTCCTCGCCATCATCTTCTGGGGCAGCATCGCACCGTTCAATGAAGCCATCGAGATCGGCGAATATGTCGGCGCCGCCGGCGATTTCACCGCCCCGACCTGGCCGATCCGGCTGCTGATCCTGATCGGCTCGGCTGCCACCGGCCTGCAATACCTGGTCATGGCCTGGCAGGATTTCCGTTTCGTTTTTGCAGGTGGCAAATGACCGGCCTTGAAATTGGCTTCCTCACCCTGGCCGGCATGATGCTGCTGATCTGGCTCGGCCTGCATGTCGCGGTCGCGCTGGGCCTCACCTCCTTCATCGGCGTCTGGCTGCTGAAGGACAGCGCCGAAGTGGCCACCTCGATGCTGGCGCAAGGCGCCTCGGATTCGATCGCCAGCCACATCTTCGGCGTGGTGCCGCTGTTTGTGCTGATGGGCTTTCTGGTTTCCATCGCCGATATCGGCAAGGACGCTTTTGAAGTCGCCAACCAGGGCCTGCGCCGGCTGCGCGGCGGCCTGGGCATCGCCACCGTCGCCGCCAATGCCGTGTTCGCCGCCATCACCGGCATCTCCATCGCCTCGGCCGCCGTCTTCACCCGCGTCGCCGTGCCCGAGATGCTGCGCTACGGCTACAAGCCGGGCTTTGCCACCGGCGTGGTGGCCGGCTCCTCCGTGCTGGGCATGCTGATCCCGCCCAGCCTGCTGATGATCCTCTACGGCTTCCTGGCCGAAGTCTCGGTCGGCAGCATGTTCATGGCCGGCGTGGTGCCGGGCCTGCTGCTGGCCCTCACCTATGCCATCGGCATCATGCTGATGGCCCGCTTCTGGCCCAATTACGTGGGCGGCCACGCCGAGGGCGATGCGGCAGGCGAAACCCTGATGGGCGGCGCCGAGATGGCCGCGAAGCTGCTGCCGATCCTGCTGCTGATCGCCGTGGTGCTGGGCGGCATTTATGCCGGCTTCTTCACCGCCACCGATGCCGGCGCGGTGGGCGCCGCCGGCGCGCTGCTGATCGCACTGTGGAAACGCAAGCTGGATCCGAAAAAATTCTGGCAGGTTCTGGTCGAGACCGGCCATGTCACCGTGGCCGTTTCCTTCCTGATCATCGGCGCCAGCCTTTACACGCGCATGCTGGCGCTTTCCGGCGTGCCGCAATTCCTGGTCGCCGAGATAAGCGCCGCCGGCCTCGGCCCCTTCGCTTTCCTGGCGGTCTATATCCTGCTGATCGTCATCCTCGGCTGCTTCATCGATTCCAGCTCGATCCTGCTGATCGTCCTGCCGCTGATGCTGCCGATTGCCAGCGGCTTCGACATGAACCTGATCTGGTTCGGCATCATCACCATCGTCGCCGTCGAGATCGGCCTGCTGACGCCGCCCTTCGGATTAAGCGTTTTCGTCATCAAGAGCACGCTGAACGATTCACGGATCACCCTGCGCACGATCTTTGTTGGCACCCTGCCTTTCGCCGCGATCATGCTGCTGACCCTGATCGTGTTGGTGCTTTTCCCCAGACTCACCCTTGCCCTGGTGTGACATGCCCCCCGCAAATCCGCTGAAAGGCTTCCACCTCACCCGTGACGATCTGAACTTCATCGGCCACGATCTGCAGCGGCCGGAATGCATCCTGGCCGAAGCCGACGGCACGCTGTGGTCGGCCGATGCCCGCGGCGGCGTGATGCGCATAGGGGCTGATGGCAGTCAGCGCCTGATCGCCCAGCAGGCCGACAGCCACTTCGCCGGCACGACCGACCTGGCCAAACGCTTCACCGAAGGCACATTGCCCAACGGTCTGGCCTTCGCCCGCAACGGCGACATCCTGATTTCGAATTTCGGCACCGACCGGCTGGAAGTGATGGACCGCGAGGGCCGCAGCCGCGTGCTGTATGACAGCATCGACGGCCGCCCCATCGGCAAGGTCAATTTCGTGCTGCGCGATTCGAAAGACCGCGTCTGGCTCACCGTTTCCACCCGCATCAGGAACTGGATGGACGCCATCCGCCCCGGCATCGACGATGGCTTCATCGCACTGGCCGACGAGCGCGGCCTGCGCATCGTGGCCGACGGCCTGCATTTCACCAACGAAATCCGCTTCGATGCGCGCGAGGACTATCTCTACGCGGTGGAAACCTGCGGCCGCCGTATCACGCGCTTTCGCGTCGCCTCCGACGGCAGCCTGGGTAGCCGCGAAGTCTTCGGTCCCGCCGATTTCGGGCCGGCCGGCTTCCCCGATGGCTGCGCCTTCGATTCATACGGCAATCTCTGGGTCACCCTGGTGATGGCCGAGAAGCTGATCGCGCTCACCCCCGAGGGCGAGATGCTCACCCTGTTCGACGACGGCAACCCGCAGGCCATTGCAGCCCTTGAAGCCGCCTACCAGGCCGGCAAGGCCACGCCCGATCTGATGATGGCGACCCGCAGCAGCGTCACGCCCTGGATCGCCAGCGTCACTTTCGGTGGCCCCGATCTGCGCAATGCCTATATCGGCACCCTGTTCGGCACCAACATCCCGTGGTTCCGCAGCCCGGTTGCCGGCCTGCCCATGGTGCACTGGAAGGATCGCCCATGAACCGCACACCCCGCCGCATCGTCACCGGCCATGATGCCAACGGCAAATCCGTCGTCGCCATGGATACCGCCATGCAGCCGACCCTGGAAAAACCCGAGATCGGCGTGGCTTTCTACGAAATCTGGAACACCGCCGGCAGCCCGGCACGCGTCGACAACAGCGCCGACCCGACCGGCCGCCCGCTGCAGATCGAACCGCCGAAGCAGGGCAGTATCATCCGCTTCGTCGATTTCGGGCCGAAACAGGCAGCACGCCCACCGATGACGCGCGAGATGGCGGAAGCCGCCTTCGCCCTGGTCGGCTCGGCCCATGCCACGACCTGGAAACCCGACAGCCCGCATCCCATGATGCACCGCACGGAATCGGTGGATTACGGCATCGTGGTATTCGGCGAGATCGTACTGGTGCTGGACGACGGCTCGCGCACGCACCTGAAGGCGGGCGACGTGGTGGTGCAGCGTGGCACCGACCATGCCTGGGAAAACCCGTCTGAGACCAATCCGGCACGCATGGCTTTCATCCTGCTGGATGGTGCATTTTCTCCCGAGATCGCTAAGCTGATCGAAAAGGCCTAAGTCTCCGGAGGAAACATGAGCGCGAGCGACGCCCCAGCCCTGTTATGGTCCCCCTCGGCCGAACGGATCGGCCGCAGCCGGCTGCGCCATTACATGGACTGGCTGAAGCGCGAACGTGGCCGCGATTTCGCCGATTACGACGCATTGTGGCGCTGGTCGGTCAGCGACCTGGAAGGCTTCTGGGCTTCGTTGTGGGATTACTTCGAGATCAGGGCGCATAAGCCCTATACAAAAATCCTGGGCAAACGCGAGATGCCCGGCGCGGAATGGTTCACTGGCGCCGAGGTGAATTTCGTCGACCAGGTTCTGCGGCACGAAACCGATGCACGACCGGCCATTCTTTATGCCTCGGAGACGCAGCCGCTACGTCAGATGTCCTGGCGCGAACTGCATGAAAAAGTCGGCAGCATGGCCGCCTATCTGCGCGGCCGCGGCATCGGGCGCGGCGACCGCGTGGTGGCCTATGCGCCGAACACGCCGGAAACCATCATCGCCTTCCTCGCCACCGCCAGCATCGGCGCGATCTGGTCGGTCTGCTCGCCCGATATGGGCCTGAACGCGGTGCTCGACCGTTTTCGCCAGATCGAGCCTAAGGCGCTGTTTGCCGTGCCGTCCTGCGATTATAACGGCAAGCATCACGACAAGGGCGACGTGCTGGCCGAAATGGTCGCAGCCCTGCCCAGCCTGAGCGACCTGATCCTGATGCCGGGCAGCACGTCGCAGACAGCACCCGCCAATGTGCAAACCGGCAACTGGGCCGACATCGTTGCCAAACCGGCCGAACTGAAAGTCGAACCCGTGCCCTTCGACCATCCGCTCTGGGTGGTCTATTCCTCGGGCACCACCGGCCTGCCCAAGCCGATCGTGCATGGCCATGGCGGCATCCTGATGGTGATCATGGCGATGATGGCCCTGCATAACGACATCGGGCCCGACGATGTCTATCACTGGTATTCCAGCACCGGCTGGATCATGTGGAACGCCCAGGTCTCGGGCCTGCTGGTCGGCGCCACCATCGCCATCTACGACGGCGCGCCCAGTTATCCGGACTGGAGCACGCTCTGGCACTTTGTTGGCGAGACCAAGGCCACCTTCTTCGGTGCCGGTGCCGCCTTCTACGCCAATTGTCAGAAGGCCGGCGTTAAGCCACGTCAGATTGCCGACCTGTCGCATCTGCGCAGCGTCGGCTCCACCGGTTCGCCGCTCTCGGAAGAATCCTACGCCTGGATCTATGGCGAACTCGGCCAGGATGTCTGGCTCACCTCGATTTCCGGCGGCACGGATTTCGCCGGCGCCTTTGTTGCCGGTTGCGTCATGCTGCCGGTCTATGCCGGCGAGATGCAGGTGCGCTGCCTCGGCGCCGACATCCAGTCCTATGACGATCAGGGCAAGCCGCTCGACAACGAAGTTGGCGAACTGGTCTGCGTCTCGCCCATTCCATCGATGCCGCTGTTCCTGTGGAACGACAAGGATGGTCAGCGCTATCGCGACAGCTATTTCGACATGTATCCCGGCGTCTGGCGCCATGGCGACTGGATCAGGATCACGCCGCGCGGTGGCGCCGTGATCTACGGCCGCTCGGATGCCACCATCAACCGCTACGGCCTGCGGCTGGGTACAGCGGAAATCTATCGCGCGGTGGAGGAACTGCCGGAAATCCTCGACAGCCTGGTGATCGACCTCGAATATCTGGGCCGCGATTCCTACATGCCGTTATTCGTGGTGCTGCGCCCCGGCATCACGCTGGATGCCGCACTGAAGGATCGCATCAACCAGGCGATCCGCAAGGCGGTGTCGGCGCGTTTCGTGCCGAATGACATTTTCCAGGTGGCGGAAGTGCCCCGCACGTTGTCAGGCAAGAAGCTGGAAGTCCCGGTGAAGAAGATCCTGCTCGGCCAGCCGGCCGAAAAGGTCTCCAATCCGGGCACCATGGCCAATCCCGGCAGCCTCGGCTGGTTCGTCGATTTCGCCGCGAAGCGCGCGGCCAGTTCGGCGGCCTAGCCGGCCTTGAGCTGTGCGCGCCGCGCCAGCAGGATGCCGCCTAGCACCACCACGCCACCCGCGACCTGCAGCGGCTGCAGCCCCTCGCCCAGCCACAGCCAGCCGAAGAAGGCCGCCGCCACCGGCTGGATCAGCACCACCAGCGAGGAAAACGACGCCGGCAGGTGGCCCAGCGCATAGGCGATCAGGCTCTGGCCCAGGGCATGGCTGAGCCAGGCCAGGCCGAACAGGATGGCCCAGCCGGTGAGTGTCGGCGGCAGCAGACCCTCGCCCATCACCCACACCATCGGCAGCAGGGCCAGGCCGCTGACCAGACTGGACCACAGCATCAGTTGCTGCGTGCTGTGCCGGCCGCGCAGCTTGGCCACCGCGATCATGTAGGCGCCATAGAAAATAGCGGTGGTGAAGGCCAGCATGTCGCCGAACACATAATCGCCGCCGAGTTGGAAGCTGGCACCCACCAGCATCAGCGCGCCACAGATCGACACCAGCAGGGCGACCAGGAAGGATGGCGTGATCTTCTCGCGCAGCACCAGCCAGGCCCCCAGCGTGACGATCACCGGCGCGAAGTTGCTCAGCAGCGTGGCATTGGCCACCGTGGTGTACTGGATCGACAGATGCCAGAAGAACAGGTCGCCGGCGAATAGCAGCCCGGGAATCAGGATCAGGCCCAGCGGTGGCAGGCCCGGCGTGTCCATGCTTTTGGCGCTGGCCGGCCGGAACTGCCAGAACAGCCAGAGCGGCGGCACGGCCAGGATGGTGCGATAGAAGCCGGTCGCCGTCGGCCCCACTTCCGACAGGCGCACGAAAATCGGCGAAAAGGCGATGGCAAGCGCGCCGATCACCAGCCCGGCCAGGGCAAGGCGCTGGCCGCGGGTAACCACTTTGGCGGATGGGGACGACATGGCGAACGGGATCGTTATGAATGATGCACCGGCTTAGACCTGCCGACACGGAAACACAACCGCGACAATGACTTCAGATTGCATCTTTGCGTATGTCTTGGCCGGCCTGTATCCTGCTCTGGTCCGTCGCCCAGGAGATGCCGATGCCTTCCGCACGCTCCGATAACCGTGCCGCCCGCCCATTCTCGCCCACCCGTCGCGGCCTGCTGCGCGGCGCCGGGCTGACAGCGGGCGGTTTGCTGATCGGTATGTCGCTGCCGCCTGTGGCGCGGGGCCAGACCGCGGTATCGGTTCCCCTGGTCGCCCGCCTCAATGCATGGCTGCATATCGGGCGCGACGACCGCATCACCTTCCTGATCGACCGTTCCGAGATGGGCCAGGGCGCCCATACCGGCCTCGCGACCCTGCTGGCAGAAGAACTCGAAGTCGATCCGCTGAAGGTGATCATCCGCAATGCACCGGCCGACAAGGCCTATCGCAACGTTTACATGATCAAGAGCATGCTCAGCGGCGGCAAGGCCGAAAGCCTGAGCGGCCTGCCGCTCTGGGGCCTGGAACAGGTTGGCCGTCTGATCGGCCAGCAGGTGACCGGCGGCTCGACTTCGATCCGCGGCGGCTTCGACAGCCTGCGCCGCGCCGGGGCCGAGGCCCGGCTGCGTCTGGTGCAGGCTGCCGCCGAGCGGTGGGCAGTACCGCCTGCCGAATGCGCGGCGGCCGACGGCATGGTGCGGCATCCATCCAGCAATCGCAGCCTCAGCTATGGCGCGCTGGCCGATGCGGCCTCCGCGCTGGATGCGCCCGACGATGTCGCGCTGAAACCGCGTGCGGACTGGCGCCTGATCGGCCGGCATGATCGCCGCGTCGATACGTTTGAAAAGATCAATGGGGCCGCCGATTTCGGCCTCGATGTGCGCGAGCCCGACCAATTGTTCGCCGCCATCCGCTGGGCACCGGCATTCGGCGCCACGCTGAAGTCGCTCGACGACAGGGTCGCGCTGGCCCGGCCGGGCGTGCGGGCCGTGGTGCCGCTGGCCGATGGTTTCGCCGTGGTGGCCGACAATACCTGGCGCGCCATGCAGGCCTGCGATGCCGTGACGGCGCAATGGACCCGGCCGGAGGTGGATGGCGGCTTCGACGATGCCATGCTCTGGCGCCGCCTCAATGCGATGGTCGACACCGAAGGCAAGGAAGCGCACAAGGCCGGGGACGTCGACAAAGCCCTGGGCGCGGCGGCCACCGTGATCAGCGCCGATTATCGCCTGCCTTTCCTGGCGCATGCCACCATGGAGCCGATGAACGCCACCGTGCGCATCGGCCCCGATGGCGTCGATGTCTGGGTGCCGACCCAGGCCCAGACCATGGCGCAGAAGGCGGCCGCATCGGTGACCGGCGTGTCGGAAGACCGTGTGCGTATTCACACCACCTATCTGGGCGGCGGTTTCGGCCGGCGCGCCGAAGCTGATTTCGTCGCCGTCGCCGCCACCGTGGCCAAAGCGGTGACCGGCAAGCCCGTGCAGGTGATGTGGCCGCGCGAGCAGGACATGCGGCGCGATTTCTATCGCCCCGCCGCCCTGCACCGGGTGAAGCTGGGCCTCGATGCGCAGGGTCGGTTGGTGGCGTGGAAACACGCGTTGGCCTCGCCCTCGATCATGAAACGCATCTTCGCCGCCGCCACCTGGCTGGGCCCGGACGAGACTGCCATCGAGGGCTGCCTGGACGGGACCTACGCCATCCCCAACACGGCGGTGAAATACGTCGCCGTCGACACACCGGTTCCGGTCGGCTTCTGGCGTTCGGTCGGCCATTCGCATTCTGCCTTCGTGAAGGAAAGCCTGATCGACGAGGCCGCCCATGCCACGAAACAGGATTCGCTCGAATACCGCCTGCACTTGCTGGCCAGCCGGCCGCGCCATCGCCGCGTGCTGGAACTGGCCGCCGCGAAGGCCGGCTGGACCTCGGCATTGAATGAAGGCCAGGGCCGTGGCATCGCCCTGCATGAAAGCTTCGGCAGCATCGTGGCCATGGTCGCGCAGGTGAACATCCGCGATGGCAATCTGATCATCGAGCGCATCACCGTCGCCGCTGATGCCGGCACGGTGGTCAATCCCGCCATCGTCAAGGCGCAGCTGTCCGGCGGCGCCATCTTCGGCCTGACGGCGGCGCTGCATGGCAGCATCACCCTGAAGGATGCCGCGGTGCAGGAAGGCAATTTCGACACCTATCGCATGCTGCAGATGGCCGACACGCCGCCCGTCGAGGTGCATCTGGTGGACAGCGACGCCGCACCCGGCGGCATCGGCGAACCCGGCGTGCCCCCGGTGGCGCCGGCATTGACCAACGCGATCTTCGCCGCCAGCGGCAAACGCCTGCGCGCCCTGCCGGTCAGCCTCTAGGGACAGGGCTTGAGTTTCGCGTCCTGATCCGACGCGCTGCCCGGGAAATAGCTGCCTACCGCGCGGCAGGCGCCATCAATGCAGATCTGCCAGTCGCTGCCGGTGAAGCCGGAGCGGGTCAGGATCATTTCTGGCTGCGACGGGCGTTGCGGGCGCCACACCCAGAAACCGTGTTCAAGTTTCGCGCCTTCGCCCGGTTCCATGCCCGCGCCGCTGCCCTGCACGGCGGCGCGCTCCAGCCGCAATCCCTGAGGCGTGGCGCGCCAGGTTTCGCGCCACTCGGTCTTCTGCACGCTGTGGGTCCAGCGCAGCTCTGCCATGTCGGCGCCGAGCGCGACAATCGCCGCCCCCAGCGCCAGACAGAGCCCTGTCATCGTGTACCCGCCATCAGGCGGTCGCCTTGCTCCGCCTGGTTTTCCACCAGTGGAAAACCAGGAAGCTGACCGTCAGCGCGGCGGCGATCTCGTCGGTGACCGGCAGAGCTACCACGAACAGGAAAGCGGCCGCTGTGGCCCAGATGCGTTCCGGCCAGTTCATCGGGCCGAGCAGCCAGGCGCTGGCCGCGCCGCCCCACAGGGCGACGGCGATCACCGCCTTGCAAAACACATAGGCGGTGTCGAACCATGTGCCGCCCTGCAGCATCAGCGCCGGCGTATAGACAGCCATGAACGGCACGACATAGCCGGCAATGCCGATCTTGGTCGCCGTCACCGCGATCTTCATGTGGCTTTCCTTGGCGATCGACGATGCGGCCAGGGCGGCCAGCGCCACCGGCGGCGTCAGATCGGCCATGATGCCGAAATAGAACACGAACATGTGGCTGACGATCAGCGGCACGCCCATTTCCAGCAGAACCGGCGCCGCCATCGAACTGGTGATGATGTAGTTCGGGATGGTCGGCAGGCCGGTACCGAGGATGAGGCAGGCCACCATGGTCATGATCAGCGCCAGCAAAAGATTATCCCCGGCCACGGCAAGGATGCCGCGGGCGATCTCGTTGGCCAGTCCGGTCATCTGCATGATACCGATCAGGATGCCGACCAGGGCGCAGGCCATGCCGACGCCGAGCGCCCCCTTGGCCGCATCGGCGAAGCTGTGCAGCAACAGGCGCTGGGCTTCCAGACCGCCTTTGATGAACCAGGTGGTAACGACCAGAGCAGCCACCAGAACCATGGCCGCCACCTCGATGCGCAGCCCGATCACCTGGTACAATGCGGCAGCAGCCAGCCCCAGCACGATCCAGAAGATCAGACGCAGCAGCACGCTGCGGGTGGTCGCCGTGGCCTGCTGGCCGAGAATCAGGATGCCCGTCAGCGCCATGCCGATGGTGCCGGCGAATAGCGGCGTGAAACCGGAAAACAGCAGATAGACCAGCACACCGAGCGGCAGAAGCAGATACCATTGCTTGCGGATCGCCACCAATGCGTTCGGGCATTCCTCCTTGGGCATGCCGGTGAGGTTGCGACGACCGGCCTCCAGATGCACCATCCAGAATGCGGAGCCGAAATACAGCAATGCCGGAATCACGGCCGCCAGCGCGATATCCGAATAGGGCACGCCAATGGTTTCCGCCATGATGAAGGCCACCGCACCCATCACCGGCGGCATGATCTGGCCACCCATCGAGGCCGTCGCCTCCACCGCCCCGGCAAAGCGGGAGCTGTAGCCGAAACGCTGCATCAGCTTGATGGTGAACTGGCCGGTGGTCAGCACGTTGGCGACGCCGGAGCCGTTGATGGTACCCATCAGGCCCGAGGAGATCACCGCCACCTTGGCCGGCCCGCCCTTCTGATGACCCACCGTACCCAGCGCGATATCGTTGAACAGCTGAATCATGCCGGCGCGCTCGAGCAGGGCTCCGAACAGGATGAACAGGAAAATGAAGGTGGCCGAAACGAAGGTCGGCGTGCCGTATATGCCTTCGGTGCCCAGGAACAGCGTGTCGATCACCTGTTCGATGTCGAAACCGCGATGCACCAGGAAGCCGGGCAATTCGCGGCCAAACAAGGCATAGGGGATGAAGATGGCGCAGATCAGCGGCAGTTCCCAGCCCATGATGCGGCGCGCGCCCTCGACCACCAGCGCCACCACGATGGTGCCCACGAGCAGATCGGTCAGGGTGGGATCGCCGGCCCGCAGGATCAGGTCGGCCTCGAATACCCAGTGATAGAAGGCGAGCGCAAAACCGAGCAGGCCGATCGCCCAGTCATACCAGGGCACGCGGTCACCCGCCTTGCCGTGGCGATAGCGGAACAGCACGAAGGTCAGCAGCAACAGGAAACCGACATGCACGCTGCGCAGGACCTGCGAAGAGAGCGGACTGAAGGCCGCGGTGACGATCTGGAAGAAGGTGAAGGCAACCGCGATGTAGAACACCGCCTTCCCGTGCCAGCCGACCAGTTGCGTCAGGCCATGGGTCGGGTTCTCGCGGTCGATGATGGCCGAAGCCTCTTTGTCGGCGGCATTGGTGGTCATGCTACTCATCCCCTCTTCGGATACTGAAACGCCGGCGCCATGGCTTCCGCCCCGGCGCCGGCGCTGTAATCAGGCCTAGCGATGGCTTACTTCAGCAGCCCCGCTTCCTTGTAGTACTTCTCCGCGCCCGGATGCAGCGGCACCGGCGGGTTGGCGGCCATCTTGGCCTTTTCGATGCCCTTGGCGGCGGAATGCGCCGCGTAAAGCTGGTCGAGGCCCTCGACCATCGCCTTGGTCATCTTGTAGGCGAGATCGTTGCTGACCTTGCTGGTGCTGACGAAGTAATTGCCCACCGCCACGGCCGGCACGGCGGCATCCTGGCCCTTGTAGGTGCCGGCCGGGATCGTGTCGGTCAGATAGGCCGGATCGCCGATCTTCTTCACCACGTCGGCCGGAACCGACACGACGACGATGTCGATCGAGTTGGCGAGGTCGCGGATCGAGGCGACGCCCAGGCCGGCCGACTGCAGGGTGACGTCGATCTGGCGGTTCTTCATCAGATCGACCGATTCACCGAAGCCGAGATATTCGACCTTGGCGAAATCCTTGTAGGTCAGGCCGGCGGCGCCGAGCACGGCGCGGGCATTGATCTCGGTGCCCGATTTCGGCGCACCGACGGAGATGCGCTTGCCCTTCAGGTCGGCGAGCGTCTTGATGCCCGAGTCCTTGCTGGCGACGATCTGGATGTAGTTGTTGTAGGCGGCCGCGATCACCCGCAGCGACGTCAGCTTCTGCGGAAAGCCGGCTTCGGCATCGCCCTTCCAGGCATTCGACAGCGTATCGCCCAGCGTCAGCGCGATCTCGCCCTTGCTGGTATTGAGCAGGTTGAGGTTCTCGACGCTGGCCTTGGTCGGCTGCACCTGCACCTTGGCGTTCGGAATCGCCTTGGTGTAGACGTTCGACAACGCAACACCGATCGGATAATAGGCGCCCGAGGTGCCGCCAGTCAGGATGTTGACGAAATCCTGCGCCTTGGCCGAGCCCGCGGCGACGGCAAGGGACAGGGACAGCGCCGCAGCGGCGACAAATGTCCGGCGGGTATGGCTCATAAGGTTCCTCCCAGAACTTACGTTACGTCAAACGGGTGAGCGTCGGTTTTACCGGCTGGGAGGGGATTGGGCAATTGCTTTGTCCACCGGGCCGGCCCCGGATCCAGCGCCGTATCCGGCCATGGCGCGGCCCATCAACAGGTTACCCAGCAGCGGCACCGTGTAGAGCACCATGATGGCGCACCAGTATATTGCCTCGCGGTTGTGGAGCGTTTCGATCAGGAGCACCAGCACTGGCAGGCTCAGCAGCAGGAAAACCAGCACCACCTCCCAGCCCATCCGCAATCCGGCATCAGGCGCGGCAAGCGGCCGCGCAAAACCTGCGGCCAGGGCGAACCTTGCCAGGCCATCCTCACGCCCGCCGCTGAGCAGGCGCAGCATGATGAAGCCCACGACCGGCAGCAGGAAATAGTCGATCGGGAAATCCCGGTAGCGGCCGGCAACCACCAGCATGATGCCGTGATAAACGGCCCAGAGCGCCAGCAGACTATAGAGCCACTCCGCCAGCCGCGCGCGCTGCAGCACCGCGAAACTGGCGAGCGTGTCGGCATCCGCCCGCGCGCGGCCGAATCCGAATTGAAGCGGCGCGAAACGGCGCAGTTCGGCAAAGCTCTGGCCCAGGCTGCGCACGGGAAACGCTGCAGGTCCGCGCCCTGCCAGACGGTCGAGCAGTTCGGCGAACAGCAGGGCGGCGAACACGCCCTGCATCGCGGCCAGCACGGCGAATTCGATCAGGTGCCGTGGCGAGTAATTGTATTCCAGGCCATGCTCGATGGTGGCGCCGAGCAACGCGCCCAGCCCCTGCGCGAACAGCACGGCGATAAGCATCGCGCGCGGCGGCAGGGCCGCCAGTTGCTGCGCACGCACCACCATCAGGATCAAGCCAAGCAACAGCGAGAGGCCGGCGAACAGCGGCCATTGCGGCAGGTTGGAAACCTTGCCACCGATCTCGAATTTCGGCTGACGCACCTCGTCCAGTACGCCCCAGGCCGCACCGACGGTGCCTTCCAGGCGTTCCTTCCATGGCTGGTCGAAGGCCTCGACCAGATTGTAGGACAGGTTCTCGCGCTCGGCCAATTGCAGGAAATCGGTAATGAAGCCCGCGGCCTCGATGGGCGACGGGATCGCCTCGCGGCGTGAGCGGCCCTGGCTGGGCCAGCCGACCTCGCCGATCACCACCGGCTTGCCCGGCAGCCTGGCCTGCACGGTGCGATACACATCCATGATATGCGGCATGGAATGGGCGACACCGATCGGCATGTCTTCCCAGTAGGGCAGGAAATGCACGGTGACGAAGTCGACCTCGTCCAGCAGTTGCGGAAATCGCAGCCAGAATTCCCACACATCGGCATAGGTCACCGGCTGCTTCACGGCCGCCTTCACCTTGCGGATTTGCGCGATCAGCTGATCGACCGTGAGGTCCTTGCGCAGCAGCACCTCGTTGCCCACGATCACCGACTTGATGGTATCGGGATACTGGTTGGCCAGCCGGATGCCGGCCTCCACCTCGGCCGCGTTGATGTCCGGCTCGCGGCCCAGCCAGATGCCCTGCATCACCTGCAGGCCATACTGGCCGGCCTTGGCCGGCACGACCTCCAATCCCTCGCGGGCCGTATAGGTCCGCACGCCCCGTGTGATGCCCTGCAGGCTCGCCAGATCTTCCTCCACCTGCTCGGCAGAGGGATAAATCTTGTTCAGCGGTCCCTGCCCGCGCCGGAACGGCGCAAAGGATAGGCTCTCGATCATGCCGACCTTCGGTCCGGCGGGGTCGTGGCCCACCTGCACCGGCCGGTTCGGCAGCCACCAGGCCAGAATGGTGAGGCCCGCCGCCAGTACGATGCTCAACAATAGCAGCAGGAAGCGGGTGGCCGGCCTCGGTGTCGGCGCGTGCATGTCTGGATCCGTTACACTAGAGAACAGCCGGGGTCATCACCGGGGCCCGATCATTGGGCCGGCGTGCCTTCGGCGGGTGTCGCCGCAGCGGGCGTATTCTGGGCCGGTGCGGTTGCCCCCTTGCTTGGGGGCTTCGGCGCGGTGCTGATTCCCGCCAGCACCAGCGAGGCCCAGTACGGCACGGACTGAGCCCACATCACGATGGCCCAGAGGCGGGCTTCGGGATCCTCGCCGCCCTGGAAATTCCACATGCCGATACCGGCCAGCAGCAGCAGCGCGGCCAGCAGCACCTCTTCCTGTGCCATGATCAGCGCCTGCACGAAAGCGGCCTGATCCTCGTGCTTGGGCGTGCGGATGAAGGGCAGCTTGGAGGTGAACAGGCCGAACAGCATCGCTTTGGCGATGGTGTAGGTCAGCGCCAGACCGGCCAGGCCGGCGCCCAGGCGCTGGCGCAGGGTGCAGGGCACGCGGATTTTATAAAGCCAGAGGAACTGCGCCAGCTTGGCGCCGAACACCGCCACCACCGGCAGCAGGAACAGCGCGAGCGGCAACTCGAAATATTTCGGCAGCACCAGCACGCCGACCGTCCAGGCCAGAGAGGCGATGGCGAAGACCAGGCCAAGCGCATCGGCGAACCATGGCATCCAGCCGGTGACGAAATGATAGCGCTGCATGGGATCGAGCTTGCGCTCGTCGCCCGGCAGCATGTCGCGCCAGTGCCGTTTGATGATCTGCACGGCGCCATAGGCCCAGCGGAAACGCTGGCTCTTGTAGCCCGAGAAAGTATCGGGGGTCAGGCCATAGCCGAAGCGGCGGTCGGTGTAGACTGAATGCCAGCCACCGGCCAGCAGGCGCAGGCCCATCTCGGCATCCTCGCAGATGCACCACTCGGCCCAGATGCCGACATGATCGATGGCGGCCTTGCGCACCAGAGTCATGGTGCCATGCTGGATGATGGCGTCGCGCTCGTTGCGCTGGACCATGCCGATCTGGAAGAAACCGGCATATTCCCAGTTGATGAACTCCTTGAAGGTATCGTTCTTCCAGTCGTAATGGTCCTGCGGCGCCTGCACGAAGCCGATATCGGCGCGGTCGAAATACGGCACCAGGGATTTCAACCAATCAGGCTCAACCAGATAGTCGGCATCGATCACGCCGACGATTTCGGCATCCTTTGCGGTATGCCGCAGGGCGAAGTTCAGCGCGCCGGCCTTGAACCCCTTCAGCGGCGAGACGTGAAAGAATCGGAATCGCTCGCCCAGTTGCCGGCAATATTCCTCGACCGGCCGCCAGACCTTCTCGTCCTTGGTGTTGTTGTCGATCACCAGCACTTCGAAATTCTGGTAATCCAGCCGCGCCAGGGCATCGAGGGTCTTTTTCAGCATCTCCGGCGGCTCGTTATAGGCCGGGATATGGATCGAGACCTTGGGCCAGTTGCGTTCCACGTCGGTCTTGAAGGGCAGGAAATGCCGCTGGCGCCGGCTGGCCCAGATCACTTCCGACAGTTCCAGTCCCTCGGCCAGAACCACCATGAACAGCAGCAGCAGCAGCGGCAGCAGCATCGCCCACATCAGCGCGATGCCCGGGCTCATGTAGCTGCTCAGGCCGGAATCGACCACCATAACCAGCGCGCTGGTCACAATCTGGATCAGGGCGATGAAGAAGAAGCGGCCGGAGAAACGCAAATCCGACCAGCGCGCCAGGAACCAGGCCATCAGCGGCAGGGCCAGCAGGATCGAGGCGGCGGCCAGCTGCGGCCAGTGCGGACGGTCGCTGACCGGGCCCACCATGGGAAATTTCGGCGTGCGGTCGGCATTGTAGACGCCCCAGTAGGCGCCGACCGAACCTTCGATGTTGCGCTTCCACGGCTGGTCGAAGGCTTCCTGGATGAAATAGTCGAGACCGCGCTGGTTGGCGATGTTGAGGAAACCGCGCAGGAAGGCGGCCTGGCTGGTCGGGCTGGGCACGGCATCGCGGCGGATGCGGCCTTCCGACGGCCAGCCGATTTCGGTGATCACCACCTTCTTGGTCGGGAAGGCGTCCTTCACCTGCTGGTAACGCGACAGCGCATATTCCACGGCCTTGTCCGGCGCCTGGCCTTCCCAGTAGGGCAGCAGATGGATGGCGATGAAATCGACCTCGCGGCCAAGCTGCGGATAGCGCAGCCAGATGTCCCAGGTTTCGGCGGTGGAGACCTCGATATTCTTGCCGGCCAGTCCGGTACGCACGCGGCGGATATAGCTGACCAGGTCCTCGATCGGCATGTCGGCGCGCAGCAGCGTCTCGTTGCCGACCAGCACGCGGCGGATGTTGCTGTGGCTGCTCGCCGCTTGGATCAGCGCCTCGACTTCCTGCTCGTTGCGCTCCAGCCGGCCGTCGAGCCAGATGCCCTGCATCACCTCCAGGCCATAACGGCCGGCGATCTTGGCAATCTCGCCCTGGCCGTCCAGCATCGAGTAGGTCCGGATCTGCTTCACCTGGCCGGACAGCAGCTGCATGTCGCGGTCGATCTCGGCCTCGCTGGGGAAACGGTTGTTGCGTGGATCCTGATCGGCGCGGAATGGCGAGTAGTCGACGCCGTTGATCACCTCGCCCCAGGGCCGCGGCTCGATCGAACGGTTCATGTAGGCCCAGCCGGCCAGATTGAGGATGGCGACCAGGAAAAGGACAAGAAGTCCCGAATAGCGCATGACGGCCTGCAGCAGATACGAACCACGATCCCGACCGGCAGCGCTC
The DNA here is from genome assembly GCA_046294345.1 of Ferrovibrio sp. GTDB lineage: Bacteria > Pseudomonadota > Alphaproteobacteria > Ferrovibrionales > Ferrovibrionaceae > Ferrovibrio. The sequence goes on along the minus strand of JBKBJT010000006.1, from coordinate 63,569 downwards.
CGTATCGTCCCGCCCCGCTCCGTGCCGTTTCCGGCGGCGCAGTGATTAGGCAGGCAATATGGCGGCTTTGCGGCGGTCGCCGGACTATACGGTGACGTCCGAAAAGAGTCGAGGGGACGGCGGTTTATCCGGCCCGGCGACGGTCAGTCCCGACCCAGATGCCCAAGCGGCAGCGGCGCGTCGATCTTGACCGGCCGGATCACGAAATTCGAACGCACATCCTTCACCATCGGCAGGCTCAGGAGCCGTTCGGTCAGCAGTTCCTCATAGGCCGCGAGGTCGGGCACCACCACCTCTGCCACGAAATCCGCGTCGCCCGACACCATATGGGCCGCCACCACTTCCGGAATCGCCTCCAGCAGGCGCTGGTGCATGGCGGCATTCTCGGTGGAATGCTTCTCGACCTTGATGTCCACATAGATGGTCAGGCCCAGCCCGACCTTGCGGCGATCCAGCACGGCGCGATAGCCGCGGATATAGCCGTCCTGTTCCAGCCGCTTCACCCGCCGCAGGCATGGCGACGGCGACAGGCCGACTTTTTCCGCCAGATCGACATTGCTGAGCCGGCCGTCTTCCTGCAGGGCGGCAAGAATCTTGTGGTCGAAGGCGTCGAGCGAGGAGTTTGGCATGATATGCCTAAAAGTGAACTTGAATTGCGTGGATATTGCTCAAATCATGCCACAACAGGCAGGAATAGCAAGGACATGCTCAGGCATTGCGGGCCATTCTGCCGTCACCTCAACCACGGAAATGCATCATGACCACCCATAGCAGCCTCGCTGCCTCCGGCTCACAGGCCCAACCGGAACCGCGCCATGTCGAGCCGGCCCGCCTGCTGGGCGCGGCGACCGCCCTGTTCACCGTCATCCTCTGGGCGGCCGGCCTGGTCGCCACCCGCTTCGGTGTCACCGGCAGCCTGACGCTCTGGGATGTGATCTTCCTGCGCCTGCTGCTGCCGGCCCTGGTGCTGCTGCCCGTGCTGTTGCGCCATCCGCCGCGTTCGGCCACAGAGCCGCGCCACCCCCTGCTGCTGGCCGTGCTGGTCGGCGGCGCCGGCCTGCCCTTCATCCTGACCAGCAGCGGCGGCATGGTCTTCGCGCCGGCCGCCCATGCCGGCGCCCTGCTGCCCGGCATGATGCCGCTCTTCGCCGCCCTGCTGGCCGTTTTGCTGCTGGGCGAGCGGTTCACGCCGTCGCGCCGGCTCGGCATGGGCCTGATGCTGGCCGGCGCCATGGCGGTCGGCGGCTGGCAGGTGCTGCATGACGCAGGCGAGACCTGGCGCGGCGATCTGATGTTCGTGGCCGCCGGCGCCATGTGGGCCTGCTACACCATCGCCATGAAGAAAAGCGGCCTGGGCGTCTGGCAGGCCGCCGCCCTGGTCTATGTGGTTTCCTTCCTGGCCTATCTGCCGGTCTATCTGCTGGCGCTGGACAGCCGGCTGCTGGCCGCGCCGCTGTTCGAGATCGGCGTGCAGCTTTTCCAGTCGGTCGCCTCCGGCCTGCTCAGTATGGCGGCCTATGGCTTCGCCGTGCGCCGGCTGGGTGCCGCCCGCGCTTCCGCCTTCGGCGCGCTCACGCCCGCCCTCACCGCCCTGCTCGCCATTCCGCTGCTCGGCGAATGGCCCGGTCCCGTCACCTGGGCCGGCATCGCCGCCGTCAGCCTCGGCGTCGCGCTGGCCAATGGAGCATTGTCTCTGGGGGCCTTTTCCCGCTACATTCCTCCTAACCGTTAAGGAGGTTATATATGTTCGACCACATCTCCATCGGGGTGCGCGACCTGGCCGCCTCGGGCCGCTTCTACGATGCCGTGCTGCAACCGCTGGGCTACACGCGGCTCTATGAAGGCGCGCATGGCCTGGGCTATGGCCGCGGCCGGCCGCAATTCTGGCTCGATGCCAGCCCCAGCCCGGTGCCCGACAATCCGAAATCGGGCCTGCATCTGTGTTTCGAGGCCGGCACACGCGGCGCCGTGGATGCCTTCCATGCCATTGCGCTGGCCCAGGGCGGCCGCGACAATGGCGCGCCGGGCCTGCGCCCGCAGTATACGCCGACCTATTATGCCGGCTTTGTTTTCGACCCCGACGGCTATCGCATCGAAGCCGTCACCTTCTCGGTGGATTGATATCAGCATGCTCGCCAGCGCCGACCGCGTTTTCTCCACCCCCTCGGCTTCACCCCGCAGCGATGTCGATATCTACCAGATGTGGGAGATCTTCAAGGCGGTGAATGCGCGGGTGAAGGCCGGCGGCACGGTGGTGAATCTGCTGGTGGGCGAACCGACCCTGCCGCCGCCGCAGGCCGCCATTGCCGCCGCGCAGAAAGCGCTGAACAGCGGACGGCAGCTTGGCTACACCGAGGCGCTCGGCATCATGCCTTTGCGCGAGGGCATCGCGAACCTGTATCGCCGCCGCCATGGCCTGGCCGTTCCGGCATCGCGCGTGGCCGTCACTATCGGCACCTCGTCGGGCTTTATGCTGGCCTTCCTGGCCTGCTTCTCCGCGGGCGACACCGTGGCCGTGGTCGAGCCCAGCTATCCCGCCTATCGCGGCACGCTGAAGGCGCTCGACCTGATCCCGCATCGCGTTGCCACCGATGCCACCACGCGTTTCCAGGTCACACCGGCGATGATCGCGGCCTTGCCGCCGCAGGTGAAGGGCATCGTGGTGGCCAGCCCGGCCAATCCCACCGGCACCATGCTGTCGGCGGCCGAACTGCGCGCAATCTATGACGCCTGCCATGCGCGCGGCCTGTGGCTGATCGTCGACGAACTCTACCACGGCGTCGCCTACGACCAGCCGGCCGCCACGATCCTGTCTGCCGGCGACGACGCCATCGTGATCAACGGTTTCTCGAAATACTGGGGCATGACCGGCTGGCGGCTCGGCTGGCTGGTGCTGCCCGAGCGGCTGGTGCCGCGCATCGAGGCGCTGCATGGCAGCCTGCAGATTTCCGCGCCCACACTCTCGCAGCTTGCCGGCGTTGCTGCGCTCGATGCCGACGAGGAATTGCAGGCCCGCGTGCTGGCGTATAAACGCAACCGCGATGCACTGCTGGCCGCCCTGCCGCGCTTCGGCATCACGCGCTTCGCGCCGCCCGATGGCGCTTTCTACCTCTATGCCGATATCGGCGATTTCAGCGACGATTCCGTGGCCTTTTGCAAGCGCATGCTGGAAGAGACCGGCGTGGTGACGGCGCCCGGCGTCGATTTCGACACCGCCGACGGCCGCCGCTTCCTGCGCTTCTCCTTCTGCATGGATGCCAGCGTCGTCGACGAGGCGATCCGCCGGCTGGAGCCGTGGTTCAGAAGCCTGAACCGGCGCTAGTTCAGTCGAGCTGCAGAATCTGCCATTTCAGGTAGGCGCTTTCCGGCAGGTGCGGATGCACCGGATGATCGGGCCCGGCGCCGCCCTGATAGAGAATGCGGCCGCTACGGCCGGCATTGCTCAGGCCGATCGCCACTTCCTTGGCGAACAATTCGCCCGGCAGCAGATGGGCGCAGCAGGCGACGAACCACAGGCCGCCCGGCGCCACCAGCGGCGCGGCCAGTTTGGCCAGCTTGCGGTAGGCGCGGCTGCCCGGCCCAAGGTCCTTGCGACTTTTGACGAAATTGGGCGGATCGGTGACGACGACGCCGAAACGCGCGCTCGACTGGTTCAGTTTCTCCAGCGCATCGAAGGCATCACCCTTCTCGAAGCGCGCCGCTTTCACCAGGCCGTTCTGCTTCGCGGCATCCGTCGCCTGCGTCAGCGCCAGTTCGGAACGGTCGATGCCCAGCACGCTTTTTGCGCCGGCCTTTGCCGCGGTCAGTGCGAAGGCGCCGGAATTGCAGTAGCAGTCCAGTATCTCCTGCCCTTTTGCAAGTGAAGCCAGAATGCTGCGCGCGCCGGCCAGGTCGAAATACCAGCCGGTCTTCTGCCCTTCCAGCAGGTCGAGGGCGAAACGCACGCCGCCCTCCTCCACCATCGCCGGCTTGTCCAGCGCGCCGGCTGCCAGCCTGATCTCCTGCTCCAGGCCTTCCAGCTTGCGCACGGCGGAGTCGTTACGCAGCACGATGGCGCGCGGCTTGAACTGGTCCTGCAGCGCTTCGATCAGGAGCGGCGTCAGCGCTTCGGCGCCAGCCGTGTTGGCCTGCAGGCAGAACACATCGTCGTAACGGTCGATCACCACGCCGGGCATGCCATCGGCCTCGGCATGCACCAGTCTGTAATACGGCGACGGGAAACAGCGATCCCGGAGCGTTTTTGCGGATTGCAGCCGGGCGCTGAAGAAAGCTGCGTCTATGCGCGCTTCGGTGTCGCGCGACCATAAACGCGCGGCAATCAGCGAATGGGGATTGAAGCTCGCGACACCGATACCCGCACCATGAGCATCGAACAGGCGCACAAGAGTACCGGGTTGTAGCGCTTTCGCCGTGGCGTCGAGTTCCAGTTCGTTGGAGTACACCCAGGGATGTCCACCCTTCACACGGCGCTCCTCGCGCGCTTTCACGCGCAATACGGGCAGCGTTTTCGCGGCCATGGACAAATCCTCTGTGAATGGTTTATCAGCGCGATACACGACGCGTATCGCTCGTTCAGAAAGCGAAGATAGACGATGTTCACCCTGCATGACCAGTTGCGCCGGGATACTCTTCCGGTCTGCCGCATGAAACTCTGCCTCGTGCAGCTGATGAACGACGCCCAGTATCCCTGGCTGGTGCTGATCCCGTCGGTGGAAAACATCACCGAGATCCACGAGCTGAACGAAAAGCAGCGCAAGCTGCTGATCAACGAAATCGCCCAGGCCCAGCGCGTGCTGCAACATTGTTTCGAACCGCACAAGCTGAATGTCGGCGCTCTGGGCAACATGGTGCCCCAGTTGCACGTCCATGTCGTCGCCCGGTTCCGCGAGGACCCGGCCTGGCCGGGGCCGATTTGGGGCAAGCTGCCCGCCCGGCCCTACGAGGATGCCGCCCTGCGCAGCACCATCGCCCGGCTGCAGAACGCCTTCATCACCCGCGTCTGACCGCGTATACTGGGGCAATGTCCGCTGAACTCGTCGAATCGACCGGGCTGGTCGCCGGCTTTCTGACCACGCTGGCCTATGTGCCCCAGGTGCTGAAGGTCTGGCGCAGCCGCACCGCGCGCGACATCTCGCTGATCATGTTCCTGCTGATGAACCTCGGCATCGCGCTGTGGCTGGTCTACGGCCTGCTGATCGGCTCGCCCGGCCTGATCGCCGCCAACATGGTCACGCTCTGCCTGACCGCCGCCGTTCTGGCCGCCAAGCTGAAATTCGACCGTCCCTTCAGCCGTTCCGGCAGCCCCCGGGAATAGGCGCACGCCACTTACGGAGCGCGCCGGGCCTGTCACGCCAGATCTGTCACGCAGGCGTTGCTGGCCAGCCATCGGCACCGGGCGTATAAATGATTCATGCGTCGCCGCGACTTCCTTTCCACGTCTCTTGTCTCGGGCCTGGCACTGGGCCTCGGCCGCGCCGGCGCCCAGGAGGCACCCACAGCCACAGCCGCCGCCACCGCGCCGGTCATGGGCGGCTTTTTCCGCATCCTCACCGGATCGGCCCATACCACCGCCTTCCCGGTCGGCGTCACCATCGCCTCGGCCATCTCCAACCCGCCGGGCAGCCGGCCCTGCGAGAAAGGCGGCTCCTGCGGCGTGCCCGGCATGATCGCCGTGGCACTCTCCAGCGCCGGCTCGGTCGCCAACCTGGCCGCCGTGGGCAACGAAAGCATCGAATCCGGATTCGCCCAGGCCGATCTGGTCTTCAGCGCCTGGCAGGGCGAGGGGCTGTATTTCCGCCGTTCCAAGCAGGCCAATCTGCGGGTGCTGGCCAACCTCTATCCCGAGACGGTGCATCTGGTGGTGCGCCGGGGCAGCGGCATCGCTGAAGTCCGCGACCTGGTCGGCAAGCGCGTGTCGATCGACCGCAGCGGCTCGGGCACCCGCTTCAATGCCGAAATCATCCTGGCCGCCTATGGCGTGCGTCTGCAACAGGTGAAGCTGCTGGAAGTCGATCCGGGCGAAGCCGCCGACCTGATGGCGCGCGACGAACTGGATGCCTTCTTTCTGATCTCGGGCCAGCCGGCGCCCACGGTGGGCGACCTGACCGACCGCAAGATCGCCGATCTGGTGCCATTGGCCGGCAAACAGATCGAAGGCGCCCTGCGCCGCCACCATTTTTTCAGCCGCGACCTGATCCCGGCTTCCACCTATGCCGACGTACAGCAGACCGAAACGGTCAGCATCGGCATGCAATGGGTGGTGCCGGAAAGTCTGGATCCCGACCTGGCCTATGAGATCCTGCGCGCCCTGTGGCACCCGCAGAATCGCCGCATCCTCGATGCCGGTCCGGCCATGGCGCAGAGAATCCGCCTCGGCACCGCCCTGCTCGGCGTCTCCACGCCGCTGCATCGCGGTGCGGAGCGATTCTATCGCGAGATGAAGCTGATCACCTGATCAGGGCTCGGGTAGCGGCTGTTCCTTGGCCGAAGCGGCGATCCATTCCTGCATGGCAGGATGGGCATAGATCGCATCGACATAGGCTGCCGAAACGGCATCCAGCGGCACGCCATAGCTGCGCAACCGCGTCGCCACCGGCGCATACATGCAGTCGGCCAGGCTGAAACGGCCGAACAGGAATTCGCCATCCTTGCCGAAACGGCCGCGGCAATCCTGCCAGATCTGCTGGATGCGGGCGATGTCGAGCTTGGCCTCTTTCGAGGGAATCCCCGGTGCCTTGCCCAGACGGCAGATATCCATCGGCAGGTCATGGCGCAGCGCGGCGAAGCCCGAATGCATCTCGCTCATCACGCTGCGCGCCACGGCGCGGGCGCGGCGATCTTCCGGCAGCAGCTTCGCCTCGGGCCAGGTCTCGGCGATGTATTCGCAGATCGCCAGACTGTCCCAGATCAGCAGATCGCCATGCTTCAGCACCGGCACCTTGCCGGCAGCGGAATGGCTCAGGATTTTTGCCTTGCTGTCGGGCTGGCGCAGGCCGATCAGAACCTCGTCGAAGGCCTGGCCGGTGGCCTTGAGCGCCAGCCAGGGCCGCAGGCTCCAGCTCGAGTAGTTCTTGTTGCCGATGACGAGGGTCAGATCGCTCACGGGAAGGCTCCTGATGATGGCCGCGTATTTCGTTCCGGACGCGCAGCCCTTATAAACGAGGCAGGCCTATTCGCCCAGACACCCGCCATCTTTCCGCTTCCGAGGCTAACGTGACCGCCACCCTCACCGCCAAGGCCGCCGCCGCCATCCCCGTCGAGACCTGCACGGCCAAGCAATGGCCGGCCCGGCTGGCCCGCGAGAAGGCGCCGGTGACCGGCCTGGCTGAAACCCAGGGTTTCAAGGCAAAACCCGGCCAGGTTCTGGTGCTGACCGACGCCAAAACCGGCAAGCCCGTTCGCGTGATCGCCGGCCTGCCCGAACAGCCCGACCTGTGGTCCTATGCCGCCATCGCCGCCGCTTTGCCTGGCGGCGAATACCGGCTCACCGATGGCAAGGCAGGCGATGCCGCTGCGCTGGGCTGGGCGCTCGCGAATTACCGCTTCGACCGCTACAAAAAGATCGAGAAGAAATCTGCCCGCCTGATTTGGCCGGCCAAGGCCAGCAAGCAGCGCGTGGTGGCGCTGTATGACGGCATCGTGCTGGCGCGCGACCTGATCAACACGCCGGCCGGCGACATGGGTCCGGCCGAGCTGGCCGAAGCGGCCCGCGCCGTCGCCCTGATCGGCGGTGCCGAATTCAACTGCATCATCGGCGAGGAGCTGCTGGAGCAGAATTATCCGATGATCCATGCCGTCGGCCGCGCCTCACATCGTCTGCCGCGGCTGATCGACATGCGCTGGGGCAATCCGAAGCACCCGAAGCTCACCCTGGTCGGCAAGGGTGTGTGCTTCGATACCGGCGGCCTCGATCTGAAGCCTTCGGCCGGCATGCTGCTGATGAAAAAAGACATGGGCGGCGCGGCCGTGATGCTGGGCCTGGCGGCCACGATCATGGCGATGCAACTGCCGGTGCGCCTGCGCGTGCTGATCGGCGCGGTGGAAAACAGCGTTTCGGGCAACGCCTTCCGCCCCGGCGACGTGTTGCCCAGCCGCAAGGGCCTGACGGTGGAGATCGGCAACACCGATGCCGAAGGCCGCCTGGTGCTGGGCGACGCGCTGGCCGAGGCCGATGCGGAAAAACCCGACTGGCTGATCGACGCCGCCACGCTGACCGGCGCGGCCCGCGTCGCCGTCGGCCCCGACCTGCCGGCGTTGTTCTCGACCGACGATGCCATGGCGCAGGCCCTGCTGGATGCGGGCCTGAGCGCGGGCGATCCGCTCTGGCGCCTGCCGCTGCACCAGCCCTATCGCGACTATATCGAGGGCAAGGTGGCCGATCTCAGCAATTCGGGCGACACGCCCTTCGCCGGCTCGATCACGGCGGCGCTGTTCCTGAAGGAGTTCGTGACCAAGACGAAGTCCTACGCCCATCTCGACATGTTCGCGTGGAACCCGAAGGCCCGGCCCGGCCGCCCGCTCGGCGCCGAGGCCACCGGCCTGCGCGCACTGTATGCGGCCATCGAGAAGCGCTACGGCAAAAAAGGCTGAACGGCGCATACCTCTGTAGTCTTGGCCTCGAATCACCAAGATCGTTCTGGGCAGCCTGTTCAATAGCGGTATCTTCTTATCTCCTGGCGGATGGATAGGGGGAGATGGCTATGTCTTTCGTATTTGAATGGCAGGACGGGGATGACTTCCGGCTGCTGCAGAGCTTCTTTGCGCAACTACATCATTTCCTGCAGGGGATCAGCTTCACGCAGCGCTATCGGGACAGCGGCCTCTTGTTCCCCGAAGACATGCGGAGCGGTGAATTCCTGCCCGGCATGTTCAAGGAGGCGGAACGCGAGTTTTCCGTGGCGGACGAATACCTGCGATCCGAAAGCAGCTTCATGCGCACTCCGCTGCAGCGCGCCGGACTCACCGGCCCTTCCCTGCATGGCAAGCTGAGGGTCCTCGAATATTGGTCGAACAGGATTTCCGCCCCGAACATTGTCTTGGATCAGCTGAGGAAGTTTCTGGGCAAAGTGCTGGCAAGCATCAACACTCTGCTTGGCAGTTTCGTGGCCGCGACTGGCGTCGGCGAGCTGATAAAAGAACTGAAGGAAACCATCGAAAACATGCTGCCTTCAGATTGACCGGCGGGCTGGTTGGGAATCTGTCGCCTGGTCACAGCCTAGTCACAGGGATCACAGCCTTGTCGGCGGCGCGAGGATCATCCCGCGTTTAGTCTCTGCGTATTCTTTTCGTGGAGACCGCCATGACCTCCCCCCACAACACCCCGGGCGCTGCCTTCTTCGTCGCACTCGCCATCGTCCTGTTCTTCTTCGTGGCCGACGGGCTGGTCAGCTGGGGGGCGCTGGACTGGACCGCAGCCGCCGGCATCGCCGCCCTGTTCAGCGCCCTGCCGCTGTTCCAGGCCCTGCGCGACACCCGCCGGCAGGAGATCTGATCACGTCGACCGGGAACGCCGTTTCGCCACGGGCTTTTTCACAGCCGGTTTCTTCACAGCCTTCTTCACCACCGCCTTTTTCACGGCCGGTTTTTTCGCGGCAGGCTTTTTCACCCGGCTCTGCTTCGGCCTTTCCGGTTTCGCCGTACGGCGCGCTGCCGCCAGCGCGTCATGCACCCAGTCGCGCAGGTCGGCCGCATCGAGCAGTACATCCTCGGGCAGTTCGTACCAGCGTTCGATTGCCTGCTGCACATCCTTGCGGCTGTAGCGGAACGGTCCCATGCCGGCATCGATGAAACGTGGCCTGGTCTGCTCGTCGACCACAAAAAACAGCGTGCCCCGCAGGATCACGCCGAACAGCACCCCGTCGATGCGCAATCCGCTGCCGCTGAACAGCCGCTCGCGCGTCACCGGTCCGACCCGGGCGGCATTCAGGCAGTCCATCACATAGGCAGTGAAATCGTCCGCCGGCATGGCCTCTTGTCTCCGCCATATTGTTCTTTATATGTTCTAGATATTTTTACTGTTGTTGGCCATCGTAAAAAAACGGCACCGTTGAATACCCGGTTATTCGCCCGGCCGGCGCCGAGCCGCTGTAATTCGCCGCTTTTGGCGACCATTGGCGATCATTGGCAATAATTGGCTAAAATTGGCGATCATTGGCGAGCTTTGGCACAGCGGCGGGCCCATGACCGGCCGAATGGGACGGGCGAAACGCCGGATTTTCGCCAATTCCGTCCCGGATCAGCCCGGATCAGGCCCGGATCACGCCCTGGCGGCGCGGCGGGCCAGCTTGTGGCTGTACATCATCTGGTCGGCGGCGGCCAAGGCCGAGCCCGGATCCTCGCCCGGCTTGAGCGGGTAGACGCCATAGGCGGCATCCAGCGGCAGGCTCTTGCCTTCCCAGTGCAGCGGCCGGCGGCGGATCGCCTCGGCCAGGTGGTCGGCCTTCTCGCGGCCCTGCTGGGCATCGGTCTCGCTTAATATTACGCCGTATTCGTCGCCGCCGAGACGGGCGATCACGTCCACTTCGCGGGTGTTGTCCAACAGAATCTGGCCCACCTGGATCAGGGCGGCATCGCCGGCGGCATGGCCGTATTTGTCGTTGATCTCTTTCAGGCCATTGAGATCGAAGTAGATCAGGCAGGACGGCCGATTGTAGCGTTCCACATGGGCCATGGCGCGCGACAGCTCGCGCACGAAGGCGCGACGGTTATACAGCGGCGTCAGCGTGTCGCGATCCGCCAGGCGCTCCAGCTCGGCCAGACGGTGGCGCGTGCGGTTCAACTCGTTGCGCAGCTGGTCCACCTCGCCCATCAGCCGCATGATGGCGTCGCGCACACGCGGTGTGAGTTCGGGTTCGGGGATGCCCATCACAGTGGCGGTGGCCGCCGGCTGGGCCGTGGTCGGCGCCAGCGTCGGAACCTGCTGGTTCGCCGTCACGGCAACCGGACGCGCGCTGCCGCCCGACGCCCCGATGGGCGCGGTGCCGGGCCCCAGCCCCACCGGTCGACGATCCTCGATCTTTGCCATGCTCCGCCTGATTGGACGGTATTCTGCCTTAGTCTTGCCTCGGCAGGCGTTAACAAAGCATGGATCGGCCAGGCTGGCCACCTTGGCCGGCCCTGTGCCATCCGGGCGGCCATCGGGGTGGCGGGCATGCTTTACAGGCCAACCCCGCCCCCTATAATCCGCCGCTTTCCGCGACAGGAGCAAACGATGGCGGCGCGTAAAGGTTCGTCCGGTCAGAAGCCTTTGGTCGGCATCATCATGGGTAGCCAGTCCGACTGGGCCACCATGGAACATGCCGCCGAGGTGCTGAAGGCGCTGAAGGTGCCGGCCGAGCATCGCATCGTCTCGGCCCATCGCACGCCGCAGCGGCTTTATGATTACGCGCATGGCGCGGCCGGCCGCGGCATACAGGTGATCATCGCCGGCGCCGGCGGCGCCGCGCATCTGCCCGGCATGGCCGCCGCCATGACGCATCTGCCGGTGCTGGGCGTGCCGGTGGAAAGCAAGGCGCTCAAGGGGCTCGATTCTCTGCTGTCGATCCAGCAGATGCCGGGCGGCATCCCGGTCGGCGCGCTCGCCATCGGCAAGGCCGGCGCGATCAATGCCGGCCTGCTGGCTGCCGCCATCCTGGCGCTGAACGACCCGGCCCTGTCCAAACGCCTGCAGGCCTGGCGCGCGAAGCAGACCAAGGCCATCAAGCTGAAGCCGACCGCCTGACATGAGCGCGCTTCCGCCCGGCAGCATGATCGGCATTCTCGGCGGCGGCCAGCTCGGCCGCATGCTCGCCATCGCTGCCGCGCGGCTGGGCTATCACTGCCATATCTTTTGCCCGGAAGCCGATCCGCCGGCCGCCGAGGTCGCCGCGAAGCATACCCGCGCCGACTACAACGATTCCGCCGCCATGGCTGCCTTCGCCAGAAGCTGCGCGGTAGTGACCTACGAATTCGAGAACATCCCTTTCGAGCCGGTGCAGGCGATCGCCGCCCTGGTGCCGGTGCGGCCAGGCACCGAGGCCCTGCGCATCACGCAGGACCGTTTGTTCGAGAAGGATTTCTGCACCAGCCGCGGCATCCATACCGCGCCCTATCGTGCCGTCGCCAATCCGACCGATCTGCATGCCGCGGCTGCCGCGCTGGGTCTACCTCTGGTGCTCAAGACCCGGCGCATGGGCTATGACGGCAAGGGCCAATACAAGGTCACCTCCACCGAGGATACCGCGGCGGCCTTCGCCGCGCTGAAATCCGATGCGCTGATCGCCGAGGGCTTTGTTTCCTTCCGGCGCGAATTGTCGGTGGTGCTGGCGCGCGGGCTGGATGGCAGCATTGCCTCCTGGGGTCCCGTGGAGAATATCCACCGCGACCATATCCTGTGGCGCACCCATGCCCCGGCCGTGATCGCACCCGATCTGGCCGCGCAGGTGGAACAACTCGCCACTAGCCTGGTCGAGGGGCTTGAGTATGTCGGCGTGCTGGCGGTCGAGCTGTTCGACTGCGGCACAGCGATCCTGGTCAACGAACTGGCGCCGCGCGTGCACAATTCCGGCCACTGGACGCTGGATGCCGCCGTCACCTCGCAGTTCGAGCAGCATATCCGCGCCATCTGCGGCCTGCCCCTGGGCTCGCCCGAGCGCCTGTGCGATGCCGTGATGGAAAACCTGATCGGCGACGAGATCGAGGCCTGGCCGGCCCTGCTGGCCGAACCCAACGCCAAGCTGCATCTCTACGGCAAGGCCGAAGCCCGGCCCGGCCGCAAGATGGGGCATGTCACCCGGCTCTACCCGACCGGGAAGGCGCCACAACCTTAAGTCACAGCGATATTATCGTCTTTCTCTTGGCGGGCGGGCCAAGGTGACCTATATTGTCCACAGATTATCTCAAGGCCGCCGAGAACGGCGGCCCGTCCCGGATTGAGCGCCAGAACCGCGTCGGCTCCGGGTGGAGTGAATGGCATGGCCATCGACAGCATCTCGTCCGGCAACATTGCGCCGCAGTTTCCGATCCGTCAGCAGCCGAGCAATCCGGCGAGCGGGACCGACAACAATGCCGTGCGCGATTCCCTGCAGAACAATCAGCAGGACAACCGTTTCCAGGTGAACACGGCTGCTCCTACGCAGACCCAGACCACCAATGCCGTGCCGCAATCCAATGCCGGCCAGCGCAGCGAAACCGCGCAGCCGGGCGGCGCCAATGATGGCGGCAGCATCATCAACGACCTGACCCAGCAGTTGCAGCAGCAACAGCCCCAGGCCAATGCTGAACCGCCGACCTCGCGGAATTCGACGATCAATTACAGCGCCAGCGGCACGCCGAACACGCAGCAGAACCCGAACCAGTCGGGCCGTCTGGTCAGCCTCTCGGCCTGATCCCCATCTTCAGACTCGGCGCGTCCGTCCCAAGGGATTGGGCAGGCGATCGAACAGTTTGCCCAATCGGCCCTTGGCCTGCTGGATCCGCATGACATCGGCCAGCCGCCGGTCCAGGAAAGCCGCCGTCGAGGCAAAGCCTTCGGATTTGTCGTCCAGCCAGTGCAGCAGTGTGGTGGCATAGACACCCGCCAGCAGCATGCGCTTGGTGTAGAAATTGAAATCCGTCGCGGTGTCGCCGGCGGCATACCAGATTGCATCCACCGTGCGATACAGCTGCTGCAGAGCCTTCGGGGCATGCTGCGGCAGGGCTTCCAGACTGAGGGCGCGGCGCACAGCCTCGCGATGGGGCGCCACCAGCTCCAGGCGCACCAGCACCGCGGTCTTCACCCGCTGCCCGGTTTTCATCGCAGCCAGGTCGCGGCCTTCCAGAACACGCAGCATCGCCCGGTCGGTTTCCGCGACCCAGAAATCCAGCGCCTCGGCCGGGCCATTGGGAAACGCCCGCGTCAGCAGGCCGATGTCATAGCCGCAATCCTTCGCGGCCTGGGTCATCGCCTTCGCGGTCCAGCCATCGAAGGGGACATGGGTCAGCAGGGCGTCCAGCAGGGCGCGCTTCTCGGCAATCAGATGCTCGTCCTTCATCACGGCCTCCATCAGTCTTCCTGCTCCTGCGGCCGCAGGCTGGCGCGATGCCGCAGTTCGCTCTCGAATACCAGGTCCTTCAGGTCGGTCATGCGCTGCGGATACAGGATGCCGTCCAGATGGTCCAGCTCATGCTGCGCCACCCGGGCATGCCAGCCCTGCACCTCGCGCTGCAGCCGCCGGCCGTCCGGCAGGTCGCCCTCATAGGCGATGCGGGTATAGCGCGGGACCAGCCCCCGTAAACCAGGCACCGACAGGCAGCCCTCCCAGGCCAGATCCTGCTCGTCGCCCAGGGGCCGCCAGACCGGATTCACCAGGGTGACCAGTTCCCGCTGGCCGTCGCCTTCGTCGGGGGTCAGAAACACGACCACCCGCAGCGGCACATGCACCTGCGGCGCCGCCAGGCCCTGGCCGGGGGCGTCGACCATGGTGTCGACCATGTCGGCGATCAGCTGGTGGATTTCCGGGGCGGTCGGGTCCGGGACCGAGTCGGCCCGCCGGGCCAGCACCGGGTGGCCCATACGGGCGATTTTCAGAATGGCCATGGGCCTAAACCTAAGCCAGCACCCCCGGCCGGCCAAGAGGCGGCCTGGAATCCGCAAATAATTGCCCGAATAGGCCTTTTCCGGTTCCATTATTACCGCCGTCCGGGGCACAAAGCCGCTTCACAAAGCCGGGGGGGCATGCTAGAAGGCGCGACTTGCCGGGGCTGGCGCCCCGCAACCGGATTCTTATTGCCAACCCGAAAGGATGGGACCCACGTGCAAGTCCTGGTTCGCGACAACAATGTCGATCAGGCCCTGAAGGCGCTGAAGAAGAAGATGCAGCGTGAGGGCATTTTCCGCGAGATGAAGCTGCGCGGTCATTACGAGAAGCCGTCCGAGCGCCGGGCCCGCGAGAAGGCCGAGGCGATCCGTCGCGCCCGCAAGCTGGCCCGCAAGCGCGCCCAGCGCGAAGGTTCGATGTAAGGTCTCGTCCTATCGACGCAACAGGAATGAAGCCGCCCTCGGGCGGCTTTTTTCATGGCCTTTGGCCATCCCGGACCGGCCGGGATTATTCTAGACTGACCACGAACAACCATGGAGCTCGGCGGCTTGCACCAGAATGTGCTGCTCCTGCAGGGCCTCGATCATCTCGATCAGGGCATCAGCATCTTTGACCGGGACCTGAAGCTGGTTGCCTGCAACCGCCGCTATCTCGACCTGCTGGACTTCCCCGCCGAACTGGCCGCACCGGGAACGCCCGCCGAAAGCTTCTTCCGCCTGAACGCCCAACGCGGCGAATACGGGCCTGGCGATGTCGAGGTGCTGGTGCGCGAGCGCATCGAACTGGCCCGGCAGTTCCTGCCCCATCACCTGGAGCGCCTGCGGCCCAACGGCACGCTGCTGGATATCCGCGGCACGCCGCTGCCCGATGGCGGCTGGGTCACGATCTACAGCGACATCACCGCCGCGCGCCGCAACGAACAGGCCCTGCGGCAGGCGCATCAAGAGCTCGAGCGCAAGGTGCAAATGCGCACCGCCGAGCTGCAGGACAAGAAACGCCTGCTGGATGTGGTGGTCGATAACATCAGCCATGGCATCACCCTGTTCGACACCGAGCTCAGACTGCTGATCTGCAATCAGCGTTTCATCGACCTGCTGGGCTACCCCGCCGAGCTTGCCCGGCCCGGCACGTCGTTCGAGACGTTCCTGCGCTGGAATGCCGAGCATGGCGAATATGGCCCCGGCGATGTGGAAGCGATGATCCGCGAACGCATCGACCTGGCCCGCGCGATGACACCCCACCGCCTCCAGCGCCAGCGGCCGAACGGACGCACCATCGAGGTGATCGGCACGCCGATTCCCGGCGTCGGTTTCGTGACCTCCTATTCCGACATCACCGACCTGCGCCGGGCGCAGGACCAGCTGCGCGAACTGGCCGATACGCTGGAGGCCCGCATCGAGGAGCGCACCGAGGCGCTGACGCGATACATCGCCGAACGCGAAGGCACCGAGCGCGAATTGCTGCGTGCCAAGGAAATGGCGGAAGTCGCCAACCGCTCGAAAAGCGCCTTCCTGGCCAACATGAGCCATGAATTCCGCACGCCGCTGAACGCCATCATCGGATTTTCGGAATCGCTGCTCGGCGGCTATTTCGGCGCCCTATCGGAAAAGCAGACGGAATACGTCAACGATATCCACAAATCCGGCATCCATCTGCTGCAACTCATCAACGACGTGCTCGACCTGGCCAAGGTGGAAGCCGGCCGGATGGAGCCGCATATCGAGATGGTCGATCCCTGGCTGACCATCGACGACAGCCTGGAGATGATGCGCGGCCAGGCCGAACAGGCCGGCGTGGCCCTGACCGAGGAAGTGCCTACAGACCTGCCGCTGGTGCCGGCCGACGAGCGCATGCTGCGTCAGATCCTGCTCAATCTTTTGAGCAATGCCGTGAAGTTCACGCCGCGCGGCGGCCGGGCCTGGGTCACTGCCGGGCTGGACAACCAGATGCTGCGCATCAGCGTGCATGACAGCGGCGTCGGCATGGCGCCGCAGGACATCCCCAAGGCGCTGGCGCCGTTCGAGCAGGTGCGCGGCGTGCTGACGCGGGAGCATCAGGGCACCGGCCTTGGTCTGCCGCTGGTCAAATCGCTGACCGAGCTGCTCGGCGGGCAGTTCGACCTGGCATCCGAGCCCGGCCGGGGCACGGTGGCGACCATCACGCTACCGCTGCGCCAGATACCTTCAGGGGCATGACCGGCGCGCTTCCGCCTTAAGCGCCTCATACCCTGCTGTCGCCGCATCGGCCGGCGCGCTCAGGCTCTGCAGGAAGGCGACCAGGTCGTCGCTCTCCGCGCGGCTGAGCCGCAGGGGTTTGAGGATCGCTTCGCCGTCGCTGTGCAGCCGGTCTTCGTCCAGCTCGGAATAATGCCGCACCACGGCGGTTAGATCGGGTTTGCTGCCATCGTGCATGTAGGGCGCGGTGAACAGCAGGCTGCGCAGGCTGGGCACCTTGAATTCGCCCCAGTTGCGATGCTGCTGCGCCACATGCCGCACCGGGATCACCGCCGGCGATAACGGATCGGCATTATAGCGGCCGAGTCTGTTGTACGGATTCTCCTTCAGGCGCGCGATGCCGCCATGGCGACCGGGATCGACGCGACGGCTTCCGTCGGCGGCGGCAACGAAGAACGGCAGGCCGGTGTCATGGAACTCGCCATTGCTGAAGCCAGGACCACTGTGGCAGGTGGCGCATTGTCCGCGTCCGGTGAAGATCGCAAGGCCGCGCTGGGCCGCCCGCGGATACCGCGCCATGCCGGCATGATCGCTGGCCAGCAGGGCATCGCGGAAATCATCGAATGCGGTGCGCGGACTGGTCAGCGTTTCCTGGAATGCCGCCAGGGCGCGGGCCGCCAGCACCAGCACGGTGTCGTCATCCGGCGATGCCGCCGCTGCGCCGTCGGCCTGCTGGGCCAGACAGGCCAGCGTCGGATCGCGCCGCAGCAATGCGGCCGTGGCGACCGGGCTGCCCCCCATTTCGCGCGGATCGAGGATCGGGCGGATCGCGGCGGCCCACAGGCTGTCGCTGGCACCGTCCCAGCCGAACCAGCGCTGCAGCCGGCTGTCGAGCAGGCCGGGGGCGTTGCGCGCCAGCAATTCCAGGCCATGGCTGCGCGCAGCCGGTTCGGCCCATCCATGCTGCGGCTGGTGGCAGGTCTGGCAGGCCAGCGCGCCGTCTTTCGACAGGCGGGGTTCGGCGAACAGCACGGCGCCCAGGCGCATCGCCTCGCGCCGGCCGGACAGCGGATTACCGGTATCGGGATGGAAAGCCGGCGGCCATGGACCGAAGCTGCGGATCAGCCGAAGCTGCGTCGCATCGAAAGCGGGCGTTTCATCGGCTGCGGCAGGCAGCACAAACAGGACCAGCAGCAGGCCGAGGCAGGCGCGCCGCATGGTCATTCCGCATCGAAGCGGAAACTGAGCCGTTCGTTCTGCTCCAGACCGGCGAAATCGAAGATGAATTCCCATTCGCCGGGCATGTGCAGCAAAAACCCGTCGGCGCGATAATGCCCCCAGTCCAGCTTGGCGATGGCGGGGGCGTAGTTCATGCCATGGCGATGAGCCGGCATCCATGCATCGGCCCGCACCAGTGGCGGCAATTCGGCCATGCGGGCATCGCAGAGCCGGATATCAAGGGCAAAGGGCGCATTGAGCGGGATCGGCATCGGCTCTGACAGCACCACCAGCTTGAAGCGTGGCCCCTCGATCACCCGCGCTGCCGCCGGAACCGGCTCGCAGGCCCAGGCGGGCAGCGATGCAAGCACCAGCAATCCAGCGAACAGGGCCAGGCGCCGCATCGGCCGGCTCAGTCGGCAGGCCTGAAGCCGGTGTGGGCGAACAGCGCCTCGGCATTGCGCCAGGCGATCTTCTCGGCCAGCGGTTTGGGCAGATCGGCCAGCCAGCCGCGCGACCATTTCGCGTGTTCCTCGATATAGAACCAGCGTTCGGGCGTGAAGGTGTCGGTGCCGACCATGAACCGGTCCGGGAATTCCTCGAACAGGGCCCGCCAGGCCGGATCGACCTTGCCCTGGGTGGCATGGTCGTTGCGGAAGGCCAGGTCGGCCCAGAGCGTGGGGTAGCGCTTCAGCATCGCCCGCACCGCATCGGGCCGGTCGAAACCGGAATGGGCCCACAGGATCAGGGCCTGGGGGTCATGCCTGAACAGCCGTTCCACCGCATCGGCGTCGCTATGGGCATGCAGGAACAGCCTGTGCTGTCTGGCCAGGGCCACCACGCGTTTCAGCACCGGCAGGTCGGCATCCGCGCCATAGACATGGAATTCGCCAATTCCGACATATCGGTATTTCGCCAGGCGCGCCTCGATATGCTGCAACACCGTCTCGTCGCGCATCCAGCTGCCGATCTCGCCACGGCTGCGATAGGGCCGCAATTCCGGAACGATCAGGTCGGGCGCGGCCTCATAAAGCTTCTGGGTGCCATCGTCGCTTGAACTGGAGACCAACACCTTGCGCAGGCCGGCGCGGCGCAGGATGGCGATGGCATCGGCCGTGGGCACCATCTGCCAGGCATCATGGCTGTAATGCACATGGGCATCGATCAGCGGCAGATCGGCCGCGATGCCATCGCGTGGCACCTGGGCAACGCCAGCTGCCACCGCCAGAACGCTCAGAAGAACGCGGATGCGAATCATGGCCTGCTCCATCCTGCCCCGGCCGGCATATGGGCCGAGTGTAGGCCAGAATCTAGGATGGAGCCAGATCGCGCCAAGGCCGGCCGGCGGAGAGCCGGCCGACAGGAGAGGTCAGAGACCGAGGATCAGCTTCGACATGATGTTGCGCTGGATCTCGTTCGAGCCGGCGTAGATCGTCACCTTGCGCATGTTCAGATAGCGCGGGGCCGCGCCGTCGGCGTAATCCGGGCCGATGGTCGGTTCGTTCGCGCCCTCGATCAGCGGCGTGAACGGCGAGGCATAATAGCCAACCGCCTCGGCCGACAGTTCGGTCACCAGCTGCTGCAGCTCGGTACCACGAGTCTTGAGCATCGACGAGGCCGCACCCAGATTCTGGCCGCTTTTGGTGCCGCCCAGAACGCGCAGCTCCAGCATCTCCATGGCCATGATGTCCATTTCGGCCTGGGCCAGCTTGGCGGCGAAATCGGGGTCCTGCGCCAGCGGTGCGCCATGGGCCTGCTCGGCTTTGGCCATCTTGCGCAGATGCGCCAGATGCCGCTTGAGATGGCCGGAATAGGCATTGCCGCGCTCGAATTCGAGCAGGTATTTGGCGCAGGTCCAGCCCTGGTTCAGTTCGCCGACCAGGTTCTCTTTCGGCACCTTCACGTCGTCGAAGAAGACCTGGTTGACCTCCTGCATGCCTTCGCTGGCCTCATCGATGGTGACGATGGGCGAGACGGTGACGCCAGGCGATTTCATGTCGATCAGCAGGAAGGAAATGCCTTCCTGCGGCTTCTTGGTCTGGGCTGTGCGCACCAGACAGAAGATCATGTCGGCATGCTGGGCTTCCGAGGTCCAGATCTTGCTGCCGTTGCAGAGGAAATGGTCGCCCTTGTCCTCGGCCTTCATCTGCAGGCTGGCGAGGTCGGACCCGGCGCCCGGCTCGGAATAGCCCTGGCACCACCAGGTATTGCTGGCCAGGATATCGGGCAGGTATTTCTTCTTCTGCGCCTCGGTGCCGAATTTCATGATCACCGGCGCCAGCATGCGCGGCCCGAAGGGCACCACGATGGGCGCGCCGGCCGAGCTCATCTCCTGCTCGTAGATGTAACGCTGGGTCGGCGTCCAGCCCGGACCGCCGTATTCGACCGGCCAGTTCGGCGCCAGCCAGCCCTTTTCGTTCAGCGCCTTCTGCCAGCGGATATGCAGGTGCTTGGCGATATAGCCGGTGCGGGTGCGGGCCATGGCGGCGCGCATCTCGCTGTCGAAATTCTGTTCGATGAACCGGCGGACCTCGTCGCGGAAAGCCAGTTCCTCGGCTGTGAAATTCAGGTCCATTTCCTCGCCTCCGGATTTTCTGTTCGCGCCAGATTATCCCAGCCGCCGCCGGCCGCAAGGCACGCGTGAGCCTGCCCCAACGTCAAGCTGGGGCAGGCTCTGGATCGCCAGACGAACCGGAAAACCGATTAGATATCCAGATTGACGACGTTCAGCGCATTGCTCTGGATGAAGTCGCGGCGCGGTTCCACCACGTCGCCCATCAGGGTCTCGAACACGTTGTCGGCATCCTCGGCATGGTCGACCTTCACCTGCAGCAGGCTGCGTGCTTCCGGATCCAGCGTGGTTTCCCACAACTGGTCGGGATTCATCTCGCCCAGGCCCTTGTAGCGCTGCATGGTGATGCCGCGGCGGCCGATGGCCTGCACGCGCTCAAGCAGGTCGAGCGGCCCCTGCACCGGATGGACTTCGTCCTTGCGACGCAGCTCGGCCGGCCGCAGATAGGTGGCCTGCAGTTCGGCGGCCATCTCGTTCAGCTTGCGCGCCTCGGCCGAGCGGAACAGCTGGGCATCCAGCAGGTAGCCTTCGGTATAGCCGCGCAGGCTGCGCTTCACGCTCATGGCGCCCTCGCCCGCCGGCTCGCAGACCCAGCCGCGTTCCAGTTCGGGCGTCAGGGCGTTCAGCCGTTTCGCCAGCGCCTCGGCCGCCGGCCCGGCCTTCGCCGGATCGGCCACCACTTCAGGCACCAGCATGCCCAGGATGGCGGCCTGTTCGACGATCCAGGGATTGTAGCGCTTGCCGATCGCCGTCAGCAGGGCCTTGGCCATGCGGGCATGGTCGAGCAGCAGCTTGAGGTCCGGGCCGGCGCGCTGGCTGTCGTCATGCAGGCGCAGCACGGCATTCTCGATGCCCTCGTTGATGAGGAAATCCTCCAGCGCCGCTTCGTCCTTCAGGTAACGTTCGGACTGGCCACGCTTGACCTTATAAAGCGGCGGCTGGGCGATGTAGAGATGCCCGGCATCGATCAGCGGCTTCATCTGGCGGAAGAAGAAGGTGAGCAGCAGGGTACGGATATGCGCGCCGTCCACGTCGGCGTCGGTCATGATGATGATCTTGTGGTAACGCAGCTTGGCCGGATCGAAATCCTCATGGCCGATGCCGGTACCCAAGGCGGTGATCAGCGTGCCGATTTCCTGCGAGGACAGCATCTTGTCGAAGCGCGCGCGCTCGACATTGAGGATCTTGCCGCGCAGCGGCAGCACGGCCTGGAAGGCACGGTTGCGGCCCTGCTTGGCCGAACCGCCTGCCGAGTCACCCTCGACGAGGAAGAGTTCGGCCTTGGCCGGATCGCGTTCCTGGCAGTCCGCCAGCTTGCCCGGCAGCGAGGAGATATCCAGCGCGCCCTTGCGCCGCGTCAGTTCGCGCGCCTTGCGGGCGGCTTCGCGGGCGGCGGCGGCCTCCACCACCTTGCCGACGATCTGGCGCGCATCGGCCGGGTGTTCTTCGAACCAGGAGGCCAGCAGTTCGTTGACCAGGCTTTCCACTGCCGGGCGCACTTCCGACGACACCAGCTTGTCCTTGGTCTGCGAGGAGAACTTCGGATCCGGCACCTTCACCGACAGCACGCAGGTCAGGCCCTCGCGCGCATCGTCGCCGGTCAGCGACACCTTCTCCTTCTTGGCGATGCCGCTTTCATTGGCGTAATTGTTGACGCAGCGCGTGAGCGCGCCGCGGAAACCGGCCAGATGCGTGCCGCCATCGCGCTGCGGTATGTTGTTGGTGAAGCACAGCATCGTCTCGTGGTAGCCGTCGTTCCATTCCAGGGCCACCTCGATGCCGATGCCGTCGCGCTCGCCGCGGATGGCGATCGGCGGCTTGTGCAGCGGGGTCTTGTTACGGTCGAGATAGGTGACGAACGCCTCGACGCCGCCCTCGTAGCGCAGCTCCACGCGCTTCGGCTCCACGCCGCGCATGTCCTCCAGCACGATCTTCACGCCGTTATTGAGGAAGGCCAGCTCGCGCAGGCGGTGCTCCAGCGTGCCGTAGTCGAATTCGGTCTTGGTGAAGGTCTCCGTCGACGGCAGGAAGGTCACTTCCGTGCCGCGCTTGCCCTCGGCCTCGCCCACCTCGGCCAGCGGCGCTTCCGGATCGCCGTGGCGGAAGCGCATGGCATAGGCCTTGCCGCCGCGCCAGATCTTCAGATCGAGCGTGGTGGACAACGCGTTCACCACCGACACGCCGACGCCATGCAGGCCGCCCGAGACCTTGTAGGAATTCTGGTCGAACTTTCCGCCGGCATGCAGCTGGGTCATGATGACCTGCGCCGCCGATACGCCTTCTTCCGGATGGATGTCGACCGGAATGCCGCGGCCGTTGTCGCGCACCGTGCAGGAACCATCGGGATTGAGGCCGACATAGACCTCGTCGCAATAGCCGGCCAGGGCTTCGTCGATGGCGTTGTCGACCACCTCGTAGACCATGTGATGCAGACCGGTGCCGTCATCGGTGTCGCCGATATACATGCCCGGGCGCTTGCGCACCGCATCCAGGCCCTTCAGCACCTTGATCGCCGAGGAGTCGTAACTCTCGCCGTTTTCACCGTCGCGCGGCGCCACTGCTTCGCTCATGGTCTCACTGCCTCAACTGAAAGCGGCACGCGGCGTCACCACGCCGTCGGCCACCGTGAAAAACTCCGCCTGACCGGCCAGACCTGCGAACAGGTCGTCATCGGTGCCGGTCAGCCACACCTGCCCGCCGAGCGCGAGCAATTCCTCATACAGCGCCGTCCGGCGCCGGGCGTCGAGATGCGCCGAAATCTCGTCCAGCAGCATCAGCGGCGCCATCTGCCGGCGGGCGCGGATCAGCCGCGCATTGGCCAGCGTGATGGCGATCAGCAGCGCCTTCTGCTCGCCGGTGGAGCATAACGCCGCCGGCTGGTCCTTCTCCGCATGCCACACCGCCATGTCGCTGCGATGCGGGCCTTCGGTGGCCGCGCCGGCTTCGCGGTCGATGCCGCGCCGCTCGGCCAGTACGGCCCGGTATTTCTCCTCCGCCGCCAGCGCGGGCATGTCGGCCAGCCAGGCCTCGATCACGCCCTGCGCCGCCAGTCGCGCCCGCGGAAACGGCCCGGTGGCCAGCGCCATGCCGGCCTCGATCCGCCCCAGGGCCTCGCGCCGCGCTGCCGCCACGGCCACGCCATGCTCGGCCATCTGGCTTTCCAGCGCCGCCAGCCAGGCCGGATCGGCCCCGCCCATCTTCAGCAGGCGATTGCGTTCCCGCATCGCCCGCTCGAACGCCGCTACCTGGCGGGCATGCCCGCCATCCAGGCCATAAACCAGCCGGTCCATGAACCGGCGGCGCGTCGACAAGCCCTCGACGAACAGACGGTCCATCTGCGGCGTCAGCCACACCACATCCAGATACTCGGCCAGGCCGTTGGCGCTGGCCGCCGGCTCGCCGTTGATCCGCACGATGCGGCGTTCGGCCAGTTCCTCGTCGCCCACAGCCTCCGCCAGACCGGTGCCGATGGCGACCGGACCGATGGCTGTCGCCAGTTCCGCATGGGCGACCCAGCAACGTCGCGCGGGCTGGCCGGAAACGCGGCTCACTTCCGACAATCTGGCGCGGCGCAGGCCGCGACCGGGACTGAAGAAGGACAGCGCCTCCAGGATATTGGTCTTCCCGGCCCCGTTCGGTCCGGTCAGCACCACCGGCTGGCCGCTCAGGCGCAGATGCAGCTCGGCGTAATTGCGGAAATCGCGCAGGCTGAGCGAAAGAACGGCGGTGCCGCCTGCTGTCGCGCCTTCGTACGACTGTTCCGCAACCAGGGCTGCGCTACGCACCAAACTCAGACTCGCATCGGCATCAGCACATACAGCGCGCCGTCGTCGCTGGGATCGCGGACAACGGTGGGCGCCAGTGCATCGGCCAGCAGGAAGCGGGCATTCTCGCCCTCGATCTGGCTGGCGATATCCAGCAGGTAGCGCGAGTTGTAGCCGATCTCGATCGGCTTCGCGCTATAGGCCGCGGTGAGCTGTTCGGAGGCCGAGCCCTGGTCCGGGCTGGTGGCCGACAGCTCGATGCCATCGGGCTTGAGCGACAGTTTCACGGCACGGCTTTTTTCGGTCGAGATGGTGGCGACGCGGTCGACGGCGGCAGCAAACGCCTTGCTGTCGACTTCCATCACCTTGTCGTTGTCGCGCGGAATGACGCGTTCGTATTCCGGGAAAGCGCCGTCGATCAGCTTGGATACAAGCACCAGATCGCCGAAGGCGAAGCGGATCTTGGTATCGCTCAGTTCGATCTTGGCCTCGGCCGCGCCACCTTCCAGCAGCTTGCGCAGTTCGTTCACCGTCTTGCGCGGCACGATCACGCCGGGCATGCCGGCGGCACCAGCCGGCAGCGGTGCCTCGACGCGAGCGAGGCGGTGGCCATCGGTGGCGACAGCGCGCAGCATCGGCACCCCGGCGCTGCTGGCGGCATGCACATAGATGCCGTTCAGGTAATAACGGGTTTCTTCGGTAGAGATGGCAAAGCGCGTCTTGTCGATCAGGCGACGCAGCTGCTCGGCCGGCAGCATGAAGCTGTGCGGCAGGTCGCCGGCGGCCATCACCGGGAAGTCATCCTTGGGCAGGCAGCTCAGCTTGAAGCTGGAACGGCCGGCGCGCAGATCGAGGCGCTGCTCAGCCGGCGTGTAGGTCAGTTCGACCTCGGCGCCTTCGGGCAGCTTGCGCACGATGTCGTAGAAGGTGTGGGCCGGCACCGTGGTGGCGCCGGGCTGCGCCACCTTGGCCGGCAGCTTCTCGACCACGGCGATGTCGAGGTCGGTGGCGGTGAGCGCCAGGCGGTCGCCTTCGGCTTCCAGCAGCACATTGGACAGGATCGGGATCGTGTTGCGGCGCTCGACCACGCTCTGGACGTGGCTCAGGGCGGTGAGCAGGACGGCACGCTCGATGGTGAGTTTCATGGCTGGAAAACCGGTGATGTTTTTGTTGTTTCCGGCAGGGTTTTGCCGAGTCCGTGGAATATACCAAACCCCCCTTTTGTACGCGAGGGATTTGGCCCGGTTCCGCACCGTTTTTGCATATGCGAAGAGGCCGCCTTGCGGCGGCCTCAAATACAAATTAAATGATTGATTTTACTGGATATTATAAAAATATCAGCTTTCTAGTTTGCGGCGCAGCAAATCGATGTCTTCCGCAAAGGCGGCATCGATCTCGCGCAGCTCCTCGATCTTGCGCACGGCATGCATCACCGTGGTGTGGTCGCGGCCGCCGAATTTGCGCCCGATTTCGGGTAAGGACCGCGAGGTGAGCTGCTTGGCCAGATACATCGCCACCTGCCGCGGACGGGCCACGGCGCGGGCACGACGCGGCGAATGCATGTCGGCGAAGCGGATCGAATAATGCTCGGCGACGCGCTTCTGGATTTCCTCGATCGTCACCTTGCGGTCGTTGGCGCGCAGCAGGTCCTGCAGCACTTCCTGCGCCGAGGTGACGGTGACCGGCTTGCCGACGAGGCTGGCATAGGCCGAGATGCGGTTCAGCGCGCCTTCCAGCTCGCGCACATTCGACGTGATGCGGCGGGCGAGGAATTCCAGCACATCCTGCGGAATGTTGGTCAGGCCGTTCTTCTCGGCCTTGGCCTGCAGGATGGAGAGGCGCAGCTCGAAATCGGTCGGATGGATGTCGGCGACCAGGCCCCAGCCCAGGCGCGAGCGCATGCGTTCCTCGATGCCTTCCAGATCCGACGGCGAGCGGTCGCCCGAGACGATGATCTGGCGGTTCTGGTCGCACAGCGCGTTGAAGGTATGGAAGAACTCTTCCTGGGTGCTTTCCTTGCCGGCGATGAACTGGATGTCGTCGATCATCAGCACGTCGACGGAGCGGAACTGCTCCTTGAAGGCCATCGTGTCCTTGAAACGCAGGGCCCGGATGAACTGGTACATGAACTTCTCGGCCGAGAGGTAGACCACACGGCGCTCGGGGAAGCGCTGGCGGATATGCCAGCCGATGGCATGCATCAGATGGGTCTTGCCCAGGCCCACGCCGCCATACAGGAACAGCGGGTTGTAGGTCACGGTCGGGCTTTCGGCCACGCGCAGGGCCGCGGCGCGGGCCAGCTCGTTGGACTTGCCGGTGATGAAGCTGTCGAAGGTGAAGCGCGGATCGAGCGGCGCGGACAATTCGCGCTCGATATCGTCCATGTCGCGCACCTGGAGGGTCGGCAGGGTGGACGGGGTGCGCGTCACCGTCGGCCGGGCCAGCGGCGCCGACTTCGGCTGCTCGCCGATGGAGATACCGGCAGCCGCCATCGACTTGCCCTGCGATGCCTGGATGGCACCGGTCGGACGCACATGGATCACCACGCGGCGCACGGCGGCATTTTCCAGCCGCCAGATTTCGCGCAGGCGTTCGCTGTAATGATTGGCGACCCAGTCGCGCATGAAACGGGTCGGCACGGCGAGATGGATGTCGCCGTCCTCGGCCAGGCCCTCATCGGCCAGGGCCAGGGGCTTGAGCCAGGAATTGAAGGCGGCATCGCCAAAAGACACCCGCAGGCGGGCGCGAACGCGCTGCCACTGCACGTCGAGCGGCTCGCCATTCGGCAGGCCACCGCAAGCATCCAGCGTCGGATCTTCAGGCATGGAGACAGAGTGCGGCTGTGGGTGGGACGACTTGACCATGGCGGGCCTCAGCTCTGGATCCAGCCGAGACCAGCAGCCTTCCAGCCGCCCAATCGTCCGCGATGTTTCTCGGCATCGAGGTCGCCCTCGAAACCGCCGGCAACATTGTAACAAGGTGCGAAACCCGCCGCCGTCATGGCTTTCGCCGCTGCCCGCGAGCGAGCGCCAGAGCGGCAGAGGAAGAACAGCGCCTGCCCGGGCCGGACGCCCTGGGCACGCAATTCATCAGCAAAACGCGGGTTGACGCTCATTTCAGGATACACTTGCCAGGATACAAAAAGAGGACGCTTGCCAAGTTTGCCGAGATCCGGCGCACCGACGAAGCTCCATTCCGGTTGGGTTCGGACGTCGATCAATAGTGAGTCAGGATCGTTCGCAAGCTGGTTCCAGGCTTCGGTAGTCGTGACATCACCTGCATAGTCCTCGTCCCCCGCCATCACCGAAGCCAACATCCCCAACCTCGCGCCACGTTTATTGTTTAAAAATCTATCTTGTCCGTCACGCGCGCCGCCGCTTGTCCGAAGGTCGTCCGCCCAGTTCGCGGAGCGCTTTCTTGCGCTTCACGGGGCATCTTCAATCCCCTTCGTCGCGCGGCAGCAAGGGCATTAAAGGGAAATCGCCGTGGCCACGCAAGCAGACAGATGAAGACTCCCCGAAAAAAATTTTTCCTTGTTGCAGAATTGGAACTTGTAGCGGCGCATTGTCGCCGTGGGCGTATAGCGCACGGACTAATCGCCTCGATGAAAACGTTCGCGAACGAGGCAGACAGGCGATGAAGCTCTTCGCAGTCGCATAAAAAAACATCGCCCGCTGTCACCAGACGGGCGATGTTTTTGAACCGATACCTGTCAGCCCCGCGCGGACATCGCGCGGCGACAGATCAAGCCATAGCTTTGACGCGGGCGTTCAGACGCGACAGCTTGCGTGAAGCGGTGCGCGACTTCACCGCACCCTTGGTCACGCCCTTGTCGAGGGCCGGCTGCGCTTCCTTCAGCGCAGCAGCAGCCGCGGTCTTGTCGCCGGTGGCAATCGCCGTTTCGAGCTTCTTTACGGCGGTACGGACCTTGCTGCGCCGCGCGCGGTTGACGGCCGTGCGCTTCTTGGTCTGGCGGGCGCGCTTCTCCGCGGACTTGTGCTGAGCCATAGCTTGTGATTTCCGATAGTTGCTATTGCCTTGCGGCGTAAATCGAGGCGGGGGTTATAGCCCCGCCCCAGTCAGGCGTCAACCCCGCAGAAAGTCTCGTTTCAGAGTGATTTTTTGGCCCAATTCCCGCCTCTCATGCCACCTCTCGCGACCCCGCCCCGCCTTCACCATCTCTCCTGCTCGGCTTGCCGAGCAGGGATGCCGCCGGGCATAGTGCCGCCATGCCTGATATCGCCTTGATCGCCCACGCCCTCTATCTGGTCGGCGGCATCGCCTGCCTCGTCCTGGTCAGTCGCAGCCCTCTGCCGGCCGCCCTGTTCTGGGGCACCGGAGCCGTCCTGTATCTGGCTGTGGCCGGGGCCGAATTCGCGGCCGCCATGGGGTGGTCGGCATTCGTCGGGCTGGAAAGCGACCTGCGCTACCTGGCCGCCAGCCTCGGCCTGGTCGGTCTGGCCCTAGGCGCCGTGTTCAGCCTGATCGTCCCACCGGGCAGCAAACGCGTGACGCTGTTCACCGGCATCGGCCTCGCCATTCTGATTGCCGTAGCGGCAGACCGGCTGCCGATAGGAATGCTGCCCCTGCCGATGATCGTGCTGGGCATCCTGCTGCTGGCTGCTCTGATCGGCCTGCGCTACCGGCCGGTTCCCGGCCGCTGGCTGCTGCTGGCGACCCTGGCGATGGCCCTGGCCGAACTGGCGCGTTACCGCTACCTGGGCTTCCTGCCGGCCCCGCCGGCGGCATTGGCAAAAATCTTCCTCGGGCTTGCCCTGGCCGGCTTCGGCATCACAGCCTTCCAGGCCCGCTGATCGCGGCAACGTTCCGGCTTGCCGGAATATATTTTAAATATAAAATATCTCCGCGAAGATCTCTGGCGGCCCCATACCGGCTGCGCCGCCGATCAGACGGGGGAGAACCCATGCGCGTCACGATCGTCGGCGGCGGACCGGCTGGCCTTTACCTCGCCCTGCTCATGAAAAAGGCGGACAACCGCCACGAGATCACCATCTACGAACGCAACCAGCCCGACGATACGTTCGGTTTCGGCGTCGTCTTTTCCGACGAGACGCTGAACCAGTTCCTGGCCGAGGATGCCGGCACCTACGAGGCGATCCGCCAGAACTTCGCCTATTGGACCGAAATCGACGTGGTGGCCGGCGGCGAAACCATCCGCTCGGGCGGCCATGGCTTCTGCGGCCTGTCGCGCAAACGCCTGCTGCAGATCCTGCAGGCCCGTTGTGCCGCCGAGGGCATCCGGCTGGAATTCGGTTCTGAGCAGAAGGATTTCGAAATCCTGCGGCGCGACTGCGACCTGCTGATCGGCGCCGATGGCATCAATAGCCAGGTGCGTGAAACCTGGAAAGACCGCTTCCGGCCCAGCATGGACTGGCGACGCAACAAATTCGTCTGGCTCGGCACGAGCCTGCCGCTCGATACCTTCACCTTCATTTTCGAAGCCAACCAGCATGGTCTGTTCCAGGTGCATGCCTATCGCTTCGAGGAAGGGCTTTCGACCTTCATCGTGGAGACGACGGAGGAGACCTGGCGTCGCGCCGGCCTGGATCAGGCCAGCGAGACCGACACCATCGCCTATTGCGAAAGCCTGTTCGCGAAGCACCTGAAGGGCCACCGGCTGCTCAGCAATCGCTCGATCTGGCGTACCTTTCCCACCATCAAATGCGAGCGCTGGGTTCACGATAACGTCGTGATCATCGGCGATGCCGTACACACGGCGCATTTCTCGATCGGTTCGGGCACCAAGCTGGCGATGGAGGATGCGATCGCGCTGAATCGCGCCCTGCATGCCGGCCATCCGGATCTGCCCACCGCATTGAAGGCTTTTGAGGATGCCCGCCTGACCGAAGTCTCGATCCTGCAGCATGCCGCCCAGGTCTCGCTGGAATGGTTCGAACACACCGAGCGTTATCGCGGCTTCGAGCCGATCCAGCTGGCGCTCAGCCTGCTCTCGCGCTCCAAGCGCGTGACCTACGACAACCTGCGCCTGCGCGATCCCGGCTTCATTGCCCAGATCGACCGCTGGTTCGCCGAAAAGGCCGCGCGCGAAGCGGGCACTTCCCTGCCCGCCGGCGCCAGTCCGCCGCCGATGTTCACCCCCTTCCGCCTGCGCGGCCTGACGCTGGAGAACCGCGTCGTGGTTTCGCCCATGTGCCAGTACTCGGCCGAGGATGGCCTGCCCAACGACTGGACGCTTGTGCATCTGGGCAGCCGCGCCATCGGCGGTGCCGGCCTGATCCTGACCGAGATGACCGACATCGCGCCCGAGGCGCGCATCACGCCGGGCTGCACCGGATTGTGGAATGCGGAACAGGCAAAGGCCTGGCGCCGCATCACCGATTTCGTCCATGGCCACAGCCGCGGCAAAATCGGCATCCAGCTGGCCCATGCCGGCCGCAAGGGCTCTACCTGCCTGCCCTGGGCCGGCGGTTACGACCGGCCTTTGCCGACCGATCAGGCCTGGCCGATCCTGTCGGCCTCGGCCATCCCGTATCTGCCCGACGGGCCGGTGCCGAAGGCCATGACCCGCACCGACATGGATCGCGTGCGCGACGATTTCGTGCAATCGACGAAACTTGCCATCGAAGCCGGCTTCGACCTGGTCGAACTGCACATGGCTCATGGCTATCTGTTGTCGAATTTCATCTCGCCGCTCAGCAACACCCGCACGGATGAATATGGCGGCAGCCTGGAAAACCGCATGCGTTTCCCGCTGGAGGTGTTCGATGCCATGCGCGCGGTCTGGCCGCAGGACCGGCCGATGTCGGTGCGCATCTCGGCCGTGGACTGGGTGCCCGAACGCGGCCTGAGCGTCGAGGATTCCGTTGCGATTGCGAAGATGCTGAAGGCCCATGGCTGCGACCTGGTCGACGTCTCGGCCGGCCAGACCTCGACCGAGGCCAAACCGCAATACGGCCGCATGTTCCAGACGCCGTTTTCCGATGCGATCCGCCAGGAAGCCGGCATCGCCACCATCGCGGTCGGCGCCATCACCACGGCCGACCAGGTCAACACCATCGTCGCCTCCGGCCGCGCCGATCTCTGCGCCCTGGCCCGACCGCATCTGGCCGATCCGTATTTCACCCTGCATGCAGCCGCCGATTACGATTGGCGCGGCGCAGCATGGCCAGTGCAATACGAAGCCGGCCGGGACCAATGGTACCAATTGCGCAGCCGCGAACGCGAGGAAGCGCGGGCAGCCGATGCCTTCGCCAAGCAGCGCGCGCGACGCGATGAAATCTAGACGGGATGAAATCTAAAATGGGCGACGAAGTCTGAGCGCAAACTCTGTCGCATGCGGATGACCCTGGTGTAGGCTTTCGCCACCACAACAGAGTCCAGGACTATTCCGATGCGCGATCTGCAACTGCCCGGCCGTTCCGTCGTGATGGGCCGCCATGGCGCCGCCGCCACCTCGCACACGCTCGCGACGCAGACCGCCATCGAAATCCTGCGACGCGGCGGCAACGCCACCGATGCCGCGATCGCCGCCTGCGCCGTGCAATGCGTGGTCGAGCCGGGTTCGACCGGCATCGGCGGCGACAATTTTGTGCTCTATGCGCCGGCCGGCACCGACCTGGGCGCCGGTGGGAAGGTTTATGGCCTGAACGGGTCCGGCCGCGCGCCCAAGGGCCTGAGCGCCGATCATCTGCTGAGGCAGGGCATCAAGCAGATCGACCTCACCTCGGTGCATGCCGTCACCATCCCTGGCGCCGTCGATGCCTGGAGCAAGCTGAATGCCCGCTTCGGCAGCATGCCGCTGGCAGATCTGCTGCAGCCCGCCATCCGCCATGCCGAGGAAGGCTTTCCGGTTACCGAACGCGTCGCCACCGACTGGGGCCGCAACGAGGCCAAGCTGAAGGCCGATGCCAACACGGCACGCATGTGGCTGAAGGACGGCCGCCCCCCCAAAGCCGGCGAGGTGTTCCGCCAGCCCGAGCATGCCAAAGTCTTCCGGGAGATCGCCGCCAGGGGCCGCGACGGATTCTATACCGGCTGGGTCGCCGAGGACATGGTGGAATACCTCCGCGGTCTGGGCGGCACCCACGCGCTGGAGGATTTCGCCACCCAGGAAGCCTTCTGGGTCGATCCGATCAGCACGACCTATCGCGGCGTCGAACTGCTGGAAATCCCGCCCAACGGCGTCGGCATCACCACTCTGCTGATGCTCAATATCCTGAGCGGCTTTGATTTGAGCAAATACGATCCGGTGGGCATCGAGCGTTTCCATATCGAGGCGGAAGCCACGCGGCTCGCATTCCAGGCGCGCGACGCCTACGTGGCCGATCCCGCCTTTGCCGATGTGCCCGTCGAGAAGATTCTGTCCGCAAGTTTCGCCGATGAATTGCGCAGCCGCATCGACCTGAAGAAGGCGATGCCGGTGCTGGGCGCCGCTGGCGGCACCACCTATCGCGACACCGTCTATATCAGCGTGGTCGACGACAAGGGCAATGCCTGCTCTTTCATCAACTCGCTGTTCTGGCCCTACGGCACCGGCCTGAGCAGCCCGAAGACCGGCGTGCTGCTGCAGAATCGCGGTGCCGGTTTCCGCGTCGATCCGGCGCATCCCAACTGCGTGGCCCCGCACAAGCGGCCGCTGCACACCATCATCCCCGCCATGGCGATGAAGGATGGCAAGCCCTGGCTGTGCTTCGGTGTGATGGGCGGCGGCTTCCAGCCGGTCGGGCAGTCGCATGTGCTGACCAACATCCTCGATTTCGGGATGAACGTGCAGGAGGCGATCGACTGCGCCCGCGGCTTCTATCAGATGAACCGCTTCGAGGCCGAACGCGGCATCCGCGAGGACGTGCTCAAAGGCCTCGCCGCGCTGGGCCACGAGATCAAGATGGCCGAGATGCCCCATGGCGGCGGCCAGGCCATCATGATCGACCGCACCAATGGCGTGCTGCAGGCCGGCTCGGATCCGCGCAAGGACGGCTGCGCGCTGGCCTACTGAGCCACAGCCGCCTCGTCTCGTGACGGAAAAGCCGGGGTGCCGGGTTCCCTTGCCACGCCGGTCGCGTTCACCATGAACGAGACCATGTGGTAAAAGCCTACCAGCGAGATGATCTCCACCATCTGCGCGGCATCGAAATAAACGCTGGCCTCGCGCCACAGGACATCGTCGATGGCGGCATTGTGCACCAGCGCACCCACCAGCCTGATCAGCATGGCTTCCTCGCCCTGCCAGCTGCTGGCCTGGCCATGCACCGTGGCGGCGATGTCGGCCGGCGTGAAGCCGGCCTTGGCGGCAAAGAAGGCGACATGCACGCCCCATTCGTATTCCGCCTTCAGCAGGGCCGTGGTGCGCAGGATCACCAGTTCACGCTGCCGCAGGGTGATCGAGCCCTTATCCAGCAGCCCGCCCTCCTTCCAGCGTGTCAGCACGCGCGGGTTATGGGCCACCGTGCGGAACAGGGCGATATCGGCCGGCATCTGCGCCAGGGCGGCGGCGGCCTCGGCGGAATAGGGCGGCGCCAGGGGGTTGAGGCGGGGCATGGCGGAAGCTTCTCCAATATGCTACTAATTCAGTAGCAACATAGCGCTATGAAATTCGTAGCGCAAGCCCCGTGTGAGGTCCGCATGCCAACTTCGCCCCGTCGGCCTGTCCGCGGTTCCGCCACCGGCCGCCCGATCATGGCCGTGCTGGACCTGCTCGGCCGCCGCTGGAGCCTGCGCGTGCTGTGGGAATTGCGGGACAGCCCCCTGACCTTCCGCGCCCTGCAGGCCGCCTGCGGCGACATCTCGCCCAGCGTGCTGCAGCAGCGGCTGAAAGACCTGCGCGAAGGAGGATTGCTGGACCACGAGGGCGAGGGTTATGCCCTGACCGCACCGGCCCGGGCGCTGATGCCCACGCTGCTGGCGCTGAATGACTGGGCCGAGGATTGGGCGAAAGGCCGTACCTAGAGCAGGATCAGCAGGCCCAGGAGCACGAAGCCGAGCAGGATCACGGTCTCGGCCAGGATCAGCACCAGCGGCTTCCAGCCCAGGGCGAAAAGTTCGGCGAACGAGGTCTTCACGCCCAGCGCCGAGATCGCCACCAGCAGGCACCAGCGCGATACTTCCGAAACGCCGTTCACCACCAGCGCCGGCAGGTTCACCACGCTACCCAGAACGACCAGCGCCACGAAGCCGATCAGGAAATGCGGCAGGAGGGGCTGACTCTGCGCCGCCTGGCCTTCGCCTGCGGCGCGGAAGGCCCAGCCGACCATCACCACGACCGGCAGCAGGCAGGCCACCCGCACCAGTTTGACAAAGGTCGCCACATCGCCGGCCTGGGGCGACACGGTCAGACCGGCGCCCAGCACCTGGGCCACATCATGGATGGTGGCGCCGAACAGCACACCGGCGGCGGTTTCATCCAGGCCCAGCGTCTTGGCCAGCAGCGGATAAATGATCATCGCAAGCGTGGAGAGCGCCGTCACGCCGATCACAGTCAGCAGCGTCAGGCGTTCGGATTGCGGCGAACGCGGCAGGGCGGCGGAAATCGCCATCGCCGCCGAAGCGCCGCAGATGCCGACCGCACCGCCGGACAGCACGCCCTCTGCTGAAGACCGCCCGGCCAGCCGCGCCAGCAGCAGTCCGCTGCCGAGCGCCACCACCACGCCGCAGACGGCCAGCAGCACCGGCACCGGGCCAAGATCGGCGATACGGTCGAATGTGATGCGAATGCCCAGCAGGGCCACGCCGATACGCAGCACGCTGCGCGCGGCCAGGTCGATACCGGGACGCACGCGGGCATCGGCACTGAGAAAATTGAAGGCCATGCCCAGCAGCAGGGCGAGCAGGAAAGGTGGCCCGCCGTAATGGTCGGCGATGAACCCGACCGCCAGCGCGACGGTGACCGCCACCGTCAGGCCAGGCAAAGGACGCCGTAATCGCTCCATGAGGGAAGCCGGTCAGAAGCCGCGCTGCAGGCGGTTCTTCTCCAGCTGGTCGCGCGGCATTTCCAGGCCGATCAGGATTTCGATGTCGCTGGTGCGGCGGTCGGCCAGCGGGATCCGCTGTTCCAGCTCCTCGGCCACCACCACGCGACGACGGCCCTCGCGGAAGGGCACGCGGGCGACGAAGCGCTCGCGGGACAGCACGTTCTGCTGCTTGTCGACGATGGCGACGAAATACGGCACCTGCGCCTCGGGAACATTGGCAGCCGGCCCGAGAGTGGCGGCCACCTGCAGCACGAAGGTCACCACCACCGCGCTCTGCTTGTCTTCGTATTTGCACTCGCCGTTATAGTCGAGCAGCTGGGTCTCGAAGGTCACGTCGGTCAGGTCGCGACCGGGACCGTCGCGGAACTGGGTCGCCTTCTGCGCATCGCCAAGGATGCCAACCCGCGGACAGGGCGGCAGGTTGGGCCGCTTGGTGCTGCAGCCCGCCAGCAACCCGGCCGTGATCAGCACGGCCAGCACGGATAACGTCGTCAGGCGGGAAAAACGCAGGGTCATGATTCGGCGCTCACCGGTCGGGATGCACGCTCGGGACAGCGGCGCACCGGTTATGGCGGCCTTTCCTTCGCGCGACGAGTGTACTAGCTTGCCCGGCAGTTTCAGGGCCCCTTCTGTATAGAAGAGGGCCCCGTCCCAGACAAGCGACTGGCCCACGCAACCGGGCCGCAACCCGTTGATCTGCAAAGGCTGATTTAAGGCCCGATCGTGATGAGCCCCACCCCCCGCCCCCCGATCACCCTTGTGCTGGCCGCCCCGCGCGGCTTTTGCGCCGGCGTGGATCGGGCGATCCAGATCGTGGAACGGGCGCTGGAGCGCTTCGGGGCGCCGGTCTATGTGCGCCATGAGATCGTGCATAATCGCTTCGTGGTCGACAGCCTGGCCGCCAAAGGCGCCGTCTTCGTCGACGAGCTGGACGAGGTGCCGCCCGGTGCCCATGTGGTGTTTTCGGCCCATGGCGTGCCGAAATCGGTGCCGGCCGATGCCCAGGCCCGCGCCCTTTCCTATCTGGACGCCACCTGCCCGCTGGTCAGCAAGGTGCACCGCGAGGCCGAGCGCCATCACCGCGAAGGCCGCCGCATCGTGCTGATCGGCCATGCCGGCCACCCGGAAGTGATCGGCACCATGGGCCAATTGCCGGCCGGCGCCGTGCTGCTGATCGAAACGGTGGCCGATGTCGGGCATCTGTCCGTCACACCGGGCGAGCCGCTGGCCTACATCACCCAGACCACGCTTTCGGTGGACGATACCGCCGAGATCATCGCCGCCCTGCGCAGGCGTTTCCCGCAGATCGAGGGCCCGAAAAAGGAAGACATCTGTTACGCCACCACCAACCGCCAGGCCGCCGTGAAGGCGATTGCCAGCGATTGCAAGGCCGTGCTGGTGATCGGCGCGCCGAATTCCTCCAACTCGCTGCGCCTGGTGGAGGTGGCCAAACGTGCCGGCTGCAAACAGGCCCTGCTGGTGCAGCGGGCCTCCGATATCGACTGGACCGCTCTGGAAGGCATCCGCAGCGTCGGCATCACCGCCGGCGCCAGCGCCCCGGAGGTATTGGTCGAGGAAGTGATCGATGCCTTCCGCCAGCGCTTTGATGTCAGCGTGCGGGAAATCGAAACCGCCACCGAATCCGTGCAGTTCAAGCTGCCTACCGCCCTCGAAATCCCTGCCGCCTGATCCCGCCCCATGGCTGTCTATACCGAAATCGACGACGACCAGCTGGCCGCCCTGCTGGCCCGCTACGACCTCGGGGCGCCGGTCTCCTGCAAGGGCATCGCGGAAGGCGTCGA
Source organism: Ferrovibrio sp. (assembly GCA_046294345.1). Classification (GTDB taxonomy): domain Bacteria; phylum Pseudomonadota; class Alphaproteobacteria; order Ferrovibrionales; family Ferrovibrionaceae; genus Ferrovibrio. Next base: position 26,535 of record JBKBJT010000006.1, on the reverse strand, counting down.
GAATTCCAATTATCTGCTGGTCACCGAGAAGGATACCTACATCCTCACGCTCTACGAGCGCCGGGTGAAGCGCGACGACCTGCCCTATTTCCTCGATCTGATGAACCATCTGGCCGCCAAGGGCCTTGCCTGTCCGACCGCGATCCATGACCGCGACGGCAATACGCTGAACGAGGTGGCCGGCCGCCCCTGCGCCATCATCAGCTTCCTGAAAGGTGTCTGGCCGCGCAAACCCAATGCGCGCCATTGCCAGGAACTGGGCGCCGCCACGGCAAAACTGCATCTGGCCGGCCGCGACTTCCCCATGCAACGCCTCAACGCCCTGAGCGTGGATGGCTGGGCCAGGCTGGTGGCCGACTGCCAGGCCAATGCCGACAGCGTGCAGCCGGGACTGGCGCGGGAAATCCTGCGCGAATTCGACGGCCTGAAGGCGGCATGGCCGGATGCGCCGGATCGCGCCGGCGACCGGCCGCTGCCCCATGGCGTCATCCATGCCGATCTGTTCCCCGACAATGTCTTCTTCCTGGCCGAACGCTTCAGCGGCTTCATCGATTTCTATTTCGCCTGCAACGACTACTTCGCCTATGAGATCGCGATCTGCCTGAATGCCTGGTGCTTCGAGGCCGACGGCGCCTTCAACGTCACCAAGGCAAAGGCCTTTCTGAGCGGCTACGAAAGCGTGCGGCCGCTGACCGATGGCGAGGTCCACAGCCTGCCGCTGTTTGCGCGCGGCGCCGCCCTGCGGTTCCTGCTGACGCGTCTATACGACTGGCTCAACCAGGTGCCGGGCGCGCTGGTCAAGCCGAAGGACCCGCTGGAATACTGGAAGAAGCTGAAATTCCACCGTCAGGTGCTGGGCGCTTCGGCCTATGGCATCGAGCGCTGAGGTCATGGCCGAAGAAAACGTGGAAATCTTCACCGATGGCGCCTGCCTGGGCAATCCCGGCCCCGGCGGCTGGGCCGCTTTGCTGCGTTTCAACGGCACTGAAAAAGAGCTGAGCGGCGGCGAACCCGCCACCACCAACAACCGCATGGAGATGATGGCGGCGATCATGGGGCTGGAGGCGCTGAAGCGCCCCTGCCATGTCGCGGTTTATGCCGACAGCCGCTATGTGATCGACGGCGTCACCAAATGGCTGCGCAGCTGGAAGGCGCGCGGCTGGAAGACCGCCGACCGCAAGCCTGTGAAGAATGTCGACCTGTGGCAGCGGATGGAAACCGCCATGGCGCCGCACCAGGTGGACTGGCACTGGGTCCGCGGCCATGACGGGCATGTCGAGAACGAGCGCGTCGATGTACTGGCGCGGGCGGCGGCCACGGAAATCGCCGGCGGTTCGGCCGGAAAATAAAAAAGCCGGCCCGCGAAGGGGCCGGCTTTTGGTCTGCAATCCCGGTTTCAGATCTGGCCGAGCAGCGTGTTGGCATCCGACACTTCGAAAGCGCCGGGCTTTTCCAGGTTGAGCTGCTTCACCACGCCGTCGTCGACCAGCATGGAGTAGCGCTGCGAGCGCAGGCCGAGGCCGCGCGCGGTAAGATCGAATTCCATGCCGATCGCCTTGGTCAGCTCGCCCGAGCCATCGGCCAGCATCACCACCTTGTCGCCAGTATTCTGCGCCTTGCCCCAGGCACCCATCACGAAGGCATCATTGACCGACAGGCAGGCAATGGTCTCGACCCCCTTTTTCTTCAGGTCGTCGTATTTCTCGATGAAGCCCGGCAGGTGCTTGGCCGAGCAGGTCGGCGTGAAGGCGCCCGGCAGGGCGAACAGCGCCACCTTCTTGCCCTTGAAGAATTCGCTCGCCTTGACGGCCTGCGGACCCTGGTCCGACATCACATACAGCGTTGCTTCGGGAATGCGGTCGCCAACCTTGATGGTCATGGTTTCCTCGTTATCGTCTGTTGTTTAGGGGGGTATTGTTTAACGGAATGCCCAGCGCCGCAGGAACGGCCGGAATAAAATGGTCCGGTGCGACGCCGGAAACAAGCCCCATCCGGTGACAAGGCCATAACAATGCCCTGTCGACAACACTGCCAGTTCAGGGCTTGAGCACCATCTCGGCGGCCAGCGCCTGGTCCACCAGGGTCAGCCGCAGGGGCTGGCTCACGCTCTCGGTCGGCGCCGTTGCCAGCCTGAATTTTGCTTCGCGGCGATCGGGGCTGAACGACACGTCCGGGCGACCGAACCAATGCTCGGTTCCGGCTTCGACGAACAGGTCCGGATTATGGAATGGCGCGGCGCTCTGCAGCGTGACGACCAGGGCATCGGGCAGTCGCTTTATCGCTATCAGTTGCAGGCCGGCCGCCTGGGCTGGCTGCGGCACCCGTGCGCGCCATTTCGCCAGCTGGGCGAGATCGGCGGATGTCGGCCGTATGCCGGCACGATGCTGCATCCGGTCGGTACGCAGGATGCAGATATCCTTGCACACGCCATATTCCAGGGTCAGATGCACATCAATGGTCTCGCCGGCCACCGCGGGCTTCAGCCGGATCGGCAGCACCACTTCATCCGTATAGCCATAAAGATCGGCCTGCCCGATGGCGATGCGTCGCGGCGCGGGCCAGGCAATGTCGGCGGCGGCCAGGTTCTCCGAACCGCTCCAGTCGAACTGGGCCGGCACGCCGCCCTCGCCGGGCGTGCGCCAGTAGAATTTCCAGCCCGGACCGAGTTTCACCTGCAGGCCGATCTCGTTCTCGCTGCCCTGAATCAGGGCGGTACGAACCGCCGCATGGGGCAACTGGATGCCCTGGGCGAAACTTGCTCCCGCGCCTGACAGGGCCAAAACCGCCGTAAACAGGAGGATTGCCGCGAGTCGGGCATGCAGGGTCGTGATCATCCCATGAATCTGCGCACTGGCCTGCCAATTGCAAGGGGCAGAATCGCCCCATATATGGACAACGGAAATGACTGGAGTAACATTCCAGTGAAACCGGAGCAGAGGCATGACCACGAGCGAAAGCCGGGCGATATCCGGATACCTTGAGCGGCAGCTGCTGATCGCGATGCCGAGCATGGGCGATCCGCGTTTTGCCCGCACCGTGATCTACATGTGCTCGCACAATGCCGAAGGCGCCATGGGCCTGGTGATCAACAAGCCTTATCCCGGCCTCACCTTCCCGAACCTGCTCACCCAACTCGGCATCGAATCGACCGCCGAGAACGACATCATCGTGCGCCAGGGCGGCCCGGTGGAGACCGGGCGCGGCTTCGTGCTGCATTCCACCGACTACATGCGCCAGGGCAGCGTGAAGATCGACGAGGATATCGGCATCGGCCTGACCGCCACGCTGGACGTGCTGCGCGCCATCGCCACCGGCACCGGGCCGCAGCACAGCCTGTTCGCGCTGGGTTATGCCGGCTGGGGCGCGGGGCAGCTCGATGCCGAGATCCACGACAATGCATGGCTGGCCGCGCCGGCCGATTTTGAACTGATCTTCGACCCCGAACTCGACAACCTTTGGGATCGCGCGGTACGCAAGATCGGCATCGACGTGGCCAAATTGGCCAGCGTCTCCGGCCACGCCTGACGCCGTTCCTTACAGCCTGAAATAAGCCACCAGTTCGTTGAGCTGGTCGGCCTGGCTGGCCATGGCCTGCGCCGAGGCCGTGGTCTGCTCGACCAGCGCACCGTTGCGCTGGGTCATTTCATCCATGTTCGCCACCGCCGTGTTCACTTCTTCCAGGCCGGTAGCCTGCTCACGACTGGCCGAAGCGATCTCGGAGATGATGTCGGCCACCTTCTTCACCGAAGTGACGATCTCGCTCAGTACCCCGCCGGCACGGTTGACCAGCTCGGCGCCGCGCCGCACTTCGGTGTTGGACGCCTGGATCAGGTCCTTGATCTCCTTGCTGGCATTGGCCGAACGCTGGGCCAGGGCCCGCACCTCCTGCGCCACCACGGCGAAGCCCTTGCCGGCCTCACCGGCGCGCGCCGCTTCTACGGAGGCGTTCAGCGCCAGCAGGTTGGTCTGGAAGGCGATCTCGTCGATCAGCGACACGATGTCGACGATCTTCTGCGAGCTGGATTCGATCCCGCCCATCGCCGTCACCGCATCCTGCACCACGGCGCCGCCGGTATTCGCCGTGTTGCGCGCCGCCGTCGCCAGCTGACTGGCGGCCTGGGCGTTGTCGGCATTCTGCTTCACCGTCGCGGTGATCTCGTGCATCGAGGCGGCGGTCTCTTCCAGACTGGCGGCCTGCTGTTCGGTGCGGCCGGCCAGGTCGGTCGACCCGGATGAAATCTCGCCAGCGGCATCCCGCACCGTGCGGGCCGTATCGGCGATGCGGCGCACCACCTCGCCCAGCTGCTCGGCGGTTTTGTTTGCATTCTCCTGCAGTTCGGCGAACACGCCCTGATACGATCCCTCCACCCGCCGGCTCAGATCGCCATGCGCCATCCCGTCCAGCACGCGATTGACCGCGCCGATCGTGCCGGCAAAGGAATCGAGCAGGGTGTTGACGCCTTCGCCCAGCTTGCGCATCACGCCTTTCAGCGGCTCCGCGTCGATCCGCTGGTTGAGGTCGCCGGCGGCGGCCGCGGCGACGATCATGCCGACCGACCGGTCGATCATATCCTCCTGGGCCTGCCGTTCGCGTTCGAATACCGCCCGCCCCTGCTCGACCTCCTGCTGCAGGCGTTCGTTCTCCTTGCCATTTTGCTTGAAGATCTGCACGGCGCGCGCCATGTCGCCGATCTCGTCCGGCCGGTTGCGGTCCGGCACCTCGGCGGTCCAGTCGCGATTGGCCAGCCGGCCCATCACCTCGGTCAGGTCGACCATGTTGGCGATCACCTTGCGGCCGACATACAGCCAGGCCACGGCCACAGCGGCGATGATACTGAGTATCGCCAGCACGCTTAAGACCACGATGCCGATGCGTACGGTGGAGAATGCGCTTTGCGCTGCTCCCGTTGCACCATCGTTGGCAGCGGCGACGAAACGTCGGGTCTCCTCGCCCAGTACCGCGGCGGCGGCGCGGGCATCGGCCAGGGCCCGGGCCGTGCCGGCACCGGTTTCCAGATCCTGCTGGCGCAGCCCGAACATCCCGTCATCGCCGCGCCCCAGGGCGATCATCGCCTCCACCGGCTGCTTGATCGATTCATCGTTATAGGCATCCAGAACCTTCTTCAGGGACTGGTTCATGCGCGTGACCGCCCCTTCGAAACGGTCGCGCAGGCCATTCAGGGCCGGCAGGGACGGGGCATTGCCGGCGGATTCCAGCAGGCTGGCGGCCTGGCTGATTCCGGCGGCCAGTTCCGACAGGCCGTCGACCATGGCGAATTCGAATTCGGCCAGCGCCTTCATGTCGGCGGCAGTATCCTCGATGCTACGGCCGCCCTTGCCCACATTCTCCAGTGTGGTGACGATATTGAAGGCCGTGTCGTCCGACAGTTTCGAGGTGGCGGCAACGAAGGCATCGCCGGTTGTGGCGATCTTCCGCCCCAGTTCGGCTCGCGTCGCCTCAGTCTGAAGGCGGCGCGCCGTATTCACGCTGATGATGGTGATCTGCTGGTTCAGTTTCTCCACGGCGCCTTCCAGCTTCGCCACTTCGGCGGCGCTGCTGCTGCGGCGCATGGAATCAAGCCCGGCCTGAATGGCCTCGCCCAGTTCCCGGGTCTGGTTCGCGCGTTCGATCCGTTCCGCTTCGCTGTTGGCATTGGCCAGAACTGGTGCGGCCGCCGCCAGCTGCGCACTTTGCGCCGAAAGTTCGAGCGAGATGATCACGGCCGGCAGGCTCTCGTCGGTCACCTTCTCCAGTGTCGCATTGATCTGCGAGAAGAACAATTCCGCGATGATGGTCGAAACGATGGTCAGCGCGGCAATCGCGCCGAAGGCCAGGTAGATTTTGCGACGGATGCCAAAGCGGTGGGCGTTCCGCGTCGCCGGCGGTTGGCGATTGTCGGGGCCGACAGCCGGGGTCATATCGATGCTTGTCATGGCAGCAGATCCTTCTGATCGCGTTTATTTCAGCGCCGTGGCGGCGCGGAAGCGACCGTCTCGGTCGATGACGGTGAGAAAGACCTGATCGGAGCCCTGGTTGTCGTTCGCTCCAAAAACCAGCTTGATCCCCCCGAGATCGTATTCGCCCTGCTGCAGGGCCTTCAGCAAAGCGGCGCGGGTCGGCTCGCCCTCGATGCGCTCCAGCGCCATCACGGTCATGCGGCCCACCAGGTAGCCTTCCAGCGATATGAAGCCCGAAAAGGCGCTGGGCACATGTTCGCGCAATGCCTTCTGATAATGCTCGACGGCCGGAATCGAGGTGTCGCGCGGGAACGGCACCACCTGGGTGACGACCACACCGGCTCCGTCGGGACCAAGATTGCCCGCCAGCGCATCCGAGCCGACGAAGGAGATGTTCACGTAAACCGCATTCAGATTGATCTTCTTGGCCACCCGGATGAACTCGCCGGCCGGCGCATAAGGCCCGATGATGATCACGGCCTGCGGCTGCACCTTGCGCAGTTCGATCAGTGCCCGCTTCACCGCCGTGGTGTTGCGCTCGAAGGTGGCAAAACCGGCCAGTTCCATGCTGCGCTTTTTCAGCGCCCGTTCCACACCGGCCAGACCGGCCCGGCCGAAGGCATCGTTCTGGTACAGGATGGCGATGCGGGTATGGCCGAGGTCCTTGGTCAGCCGCTCGACCATCTCCTCGGTTTCCTGGAAATACGACGCCCGCAGGTTGACCACATTGGGTTTGTAGGGATTGCGCAGGAATTCGACGCCGGTATAGGGCCCGATGAAAGGCACGTTGTCGGCGGTGGCCAGAGGCAGCGCGGCGGCGGCCGTCGGCGTTCCCACCGGACCGATCAGGGCGAAGACCTTGTCTTCAGTGAGCAACGCTCTGGTGGCGGCGGCCGACTTGGCCGGTTCATAGCCATCGTCGCGCACCACCAGTTCCAGCTTGCGCCCCTTCACGCCGCCGGCAGCATTGGCTTCGGCAAAGGCTGCCATGATGCCGTCGCGCATGCCGGTGCCCAGCGCCGAGGCAGGGCCTTCTATGGCGGCAGCCTGCCCGAACACGATCTTGTCCGGAAACACGCCGGGATCGGCGGCATGAGCCGTTCCGATTCCGATCAGAAGCAATGCCAAGGCAGCAGACGTTATGCCGGCGTCGCGGCAGATTGTTTTAGCCGTCATCGTTTTCATCCCCTGGGCCGGGTTTTCCCAGCCTCCCTGTGGGACGAGCTTAGACGAAAGTCACAATCAAAATAAAGTTGTATGCGAGTCTATATGGTTAACCGGAAGGCGAGTCGGTCGCGAGCCGCGCATAGAGCTGATGGTCCCGCCAGGCCCCATTGATCTTGAGGTATTCGCGCAGGATGCCTTCGCTGCGGAACCCGGCCCGGCCGAGCAATTGCCGGCTGGGCGCATTCTCCGGCAGGCAGGCCGCTTCCAGCCGATGCAGCTTCAGTGCGGTGAAACAATGCTGCACCATGATGGCCAATGCCTCGGTCATGTAGCCCTGCCCGACATGCGGCTTGCCGATCCAATAGCCAAGCTCACCGCATTGCGAGGCGCCGCGCCGGATATTCGACAAGGTGATGCCGCCGAGCAGGCCGTCGCTGCGACGCAGGAAAATGAAATAGGCCTCGCCGTATTCCTGCCGGCGCAGGCGCTCGAACCAGGCCAGCCGGCGGCGATAGCCTTCGCGGCTTAAGGAATCTTCCGCCCAGGTCGGTTCCCAGGGCTGCAGGTGCTCGCGACTCACCGCGCGCAGCGTGGCCCAGGATTCGTAGTCGTTGATCTCGGGGGCCCGCAGATACAGCTGGTCGCCGTTGAGGACCGGCGTGGCTCCGGGAAGGAAGCGCCCGAACAGCATGCCGCCTTCCCTTCCCCCTTATCGCCTCAGCCGAACCGCGCGGCGAAGCGCTGGTATGGCTCCAGCCGCTCGACCGGGCCCAGTGCCGCCACAGTGGGCGGCGCCGTGCGCATCACCCGTTCCGCCACCTTGCGCAGGGCCGCCGCGTCGACGCGGTCGACCGCGGCCAGCACCTCGTCGATATCCAGCGGCCGGCCGAACAGCAGCATCTGGCGGCCCAGTTGTTCGATACGCGCGCCCGAGCTTTCCAGCGACATTACCAGGCCGACCTTCAGCTGGGCGCGGGCCCGCTGCAATTCTGCATCGTCGACCCGACCGCAGAGTTTGCCCAGTTCTTCGGCCAGCACCGGGGTCAGCTCGGCCAGTTTCTCGGCACCCGTGCCGGCATAGATGGTGAGCAGGCCGCCGTCGCGATAGGAGCTGGGATAGGCATAGACCGAATAGGCCAGTCCACGTTTTTCGCGCACCTCCTGGAACAGGCGCGACGACATGCCGCCGCCCAGCACGGTGGCATAGACCTGCATGGCGTAATAATCGGGATCGTCGAAGGCTAGGCCCGGCAGCGCGATGGCGACATGGGCCTGTTCCAGATCGCGCACCGCGCGCTTTTCTCCGCCGCCGCCGTAGCGGGCGTCCTGCTGTTTCGCCCGGGGCGTCTGGCGCAGGCGGGCGAACAGCCGTTCGGCTTCCGCCACCAGCATGTCGTGCTCGACCGCGCCGGCCGCCACCAGCACCAGGCTGGGACCATGGTAGAAACGGTCGAGGAAGCCCTGCAGATCGCCGCGCTGCATGGCCGAGACGCGCTCCACCGTGCCGAGGATCGAACGGCCCAGCGGCTGGCCCGGGAAGGCGGTTTCCTGCAGATGATCGAAGATGATGTCGTCGGGCGTGTCTTCCGACTGGCCGATTTCCTGGATGATGACTTCGCGTTCGCGTTCCAGCTCGTCGGCATCGAAGACCGAATGCTGCAGGATGTCGGCCAGGATATCGAGCGCCAGCCCGGTATCGCCGGCCATCACGCGGGCGTAATAGGCGGTCTGTTCGCGCGAGGTGAAGGCATTCAGGTGGCCCCCGACCGCCTCGATCTCCTCGGCGATGGCCAGCGCCGTGCGGCGCTCGGTGCCCTTGAAGGCCATATGCTCGAGCATGTGGGCGACGCCGTTGATCTCGGGCGTCTCGTCGCGTGCGCCGGCATCGACCCAGATGCCGACAGATACGGTCTTGACCTGCGGCATGGCCTCGGAGACCACCCGCATGCCGTTGGAAAGCGTGCTGATGCGTAACGTCATGCCTTCACTCTACGGCTTTCGATGAAGGCGCGCACCCCTGCCACGTCGTTGGGCAGCACGGTCTGGCGCTCCGGGCGCTCGAACAGGTCGGCCAGGCGCGGCGGCAGGGCCGGATGCCGGCCGGTGGCTGCTTCCACGGCGGCCGGGAATTTGGCCGCATCGGCAGTGGCCAGCGTCACCAGCGCCGTATCCGCCGGCAGGACGGCCTTGGCGCGCTGCTCGGCCGCCACCACCAGGCCGACGGCGGTATGCGGATCGACCAACTGGCCGTTGCCGGCGGCAAAGGCGGTCTTCAGCATGGCCTTGGTGGCCGCTTCGTCGGCACGGCCGGCGGCAAAGAGCTGCTTGGTCTCGGCCAGCGCATTGGCCGAAACGGTAAAGCCGCCCGCGCTGTCGAGTTCCCCCATCAGCTTGCGCACCTGGGCCGCGTCCCGGCCATGCATGTCGAACAGCAGGCGCTCGAAATTGCTCGCCACCTGGATGTCCATGCTGGGGCTGATGGTGGGGTTCACGCCGTCCTTGCGGTATTCGCCGGTCTCGAAGAAACGCGCCAGGATGTCGTTGCGGTTGGTGGCGACGATCAGCCTGGCGATCGGCAGCCCCATCTTCGCCGCGCCATAGCCGGCGAAGATGTCGCCGAAATTGCCGCTCGGCACGCAGAAGGCCGGCGCGCGATCCGGTCCGCCGAGGCTTAAACTCGCCGTCACGTAATAGACGATCTGGGCCATCACGCGGGCCCAGTTGATCGAATTCACCGCCGTCAGGCCCGCCGTATTGCGGAAACCGGCATCGTTGAACAGCGCCTTCACCATCGCCTGGGCGTCGTCGAAGGTGCCTTCCAGTGCAATGGCATGCACGTTGGCGTCCGGCACGGTGGTCATCTGCCGGCGCTGCACGTCCGAGACGCGGCCATGGGGAAACAGGATGAAGATGTCGAGATTGGCGCGGCCGCGGCAGCCCTCGATGGCGGCCGACCCGGTATCGCCCGAGGTGGCCCCCACGATGGTGGCACGCTTGCCCGAACGCGCCAGCGCCCAGTCGAACAGCCGGCCGAGCAGTTGCAGGGCCACGTCCTTGAAGGCCAGCGTCGGGCCATGGAATAGTTCCAGCAGCCAGTCATTGGCATCGATCTGGCGCAGCGGCACCACGGCCTTGTGGCCGAAGGTGCCATAAGCCTCGTCGATCATGCGCTTGAGATCGGGCTCGGGGATGCAGCCGCCGACGAAAGGCCTGATCACCCGGAAGGCTACTTCGGCATAGGGCAGGCCGCGCATGGCACGCCAGTCGGCGGCGGAAAACTGCGGCCATTCCGCCGGCACATAGAGGCCGCCATCGGTTGCCAGGCCGGCCAGCAGCACGCCTTCGAAATCAAGTTCCGGTGCCTGGCCGCGGGTGGAAACATAGCGCATGAGATGGCTCAGTTCAGATAGCGGGCTTTGAGATGCGCCTTGAAGGCGGCGGTGCCTAGCGGCTTGCCGGTCGCCTCGCGCAGCAATTCGTCGGTGGTGAGCAGCGATCCCTTGCCATGCACGTTGGCGCGCAGCCAGCGCAGCAGCGGCTTGAAGTCGCCCTTGGCGATGCCGGGCAGGATGTCGCCGTCCTGTTCCTTCGCTGCGGCAAAAAGCTGTGCGGCGGAGAGTGCGCCGAGCGTGTAGGTCGGGAAATAGCCGATGGAGCCGACCGCCCAGTGGATGTCCTGCATGCAGCCCTGGGCATAATCGGGCACATCGACGCCCAGCAGCGTCTGCATGCCGTCGTTCCAGGCATCGGGCAGGTCGTCGATGGACAGGTGATCGTGCAGCATCGCCTGCTCCAGGCGGTAGCGCAGGATCACATGGGCCGGATAGGTCGCCTCGTCGGCATCGACGCGGATCAGATCCGGCTTCACCCGGGCATAGATGCCGAGCAGGTTCTCATCCGACCAGGCCGGGCCGCTGCCATGGAAAGCCTTGCGCAGGACCGGCGCGGCATAGCGCAGGAATTCCGCGCCACGGCAGACCTGCATCTCGACCAGCAGACTCTGGCTTTCATGCAGCACCATGCCGCGCGCCTCGCCCACCGGCTGGTCGCGCCAGGCCCTGGGCAGGCCGAGTTCGTACAGCGCATGGCCGGTCTCGTGCAGCACGCCCATCAGCGCCTTGGTGAAATCGTCGTCGGAATAGCGCGTGGTGATGCGCACGTCGTCGGGCACGCCGCCGGTGAAGGGATGCAGGCTGACATCCAGCCGGCCGTGGTTGAAGTCGAAACCCAGCGCCTTCATGAAACGCAGGCCGACCTGGCGCTGCGCCTCGGTCGGGAATGGACCCGGCAGCGGCAGCGGCGCCGGCCGCTTGGCCTGTTTGCTCAGCGCCTTGTCGATGAAGCCGGGCAGGAAACCGCCCAGATCGGCGAACAGCTTGTCGATGGTGGCCGACCGGCCGCCGGGCTCGTATTCATCCAGCAGCGCGTCATAGGCATCCAGCCCAAAAGCCGCCGACTTCGCGGCGGCCACTTCGCGGGTGAGTTCCAGCACCGGCCTGAAGGCCTTGGCGAAGGATTTGAAATCGTCGTCACGGCGGGCTTTGCGCCACACCATCTCGCAGGCCATGCTGGCCTTCGAGCGCGCTTCGACCAGTTTCGGCGTCAGCGCCGTGGCATGGCGCCATTGCCGGCGCATCTCGCGCAGGTTCGCGCGCTGCCAGTCGCTTAAGGCTTGCTGCTGCGCCTCGGCCTCGCCCAGCAGGTCGCCCAGCCGCGGATCGGTCAGCCATTCATGGCGCACCACGCTGAGCACGGCCATCTGCTCGGCGCGCGCCTTGGCGCCGCCCTCGGGCATCATGGTGGACTGGTCCCAGCCCAGCATGGCCAGCGCGCCGTTCACCGCGCCGATGCGGCGAAATCGCTGTTCCAGAGCCTTGTAGCTTTTCATGTCTCAGGCCTTCGGCTGGCCGGATTTTTCTGCCGCGTCGCGGTCCCGGCGCCGATGCCATAGCACATAAATCACCGCCAGGACTATGACGCCGCTATACCAGGTGACCGCATAGGCCAGGTGATTGTTGGTGAAATTCAGCCGCGTATGGCCGCTGCGCGGCCAGCCGCCGGGCACCGTCACCGAGGCATCGGCATCGACGAAGAGCTCCGGCGCGTCGCTGATGCCGGCGGCCTTCAGCATGCCGGCGGCGTCGCCGTAATACCAAAGATTGCGCTGCAGGTCGTTGTCGGGCGTGAACCAGCCCTTGCCCCAGGGCACGTGGGTGATGCCCGATATTGTCACCTCGCCGCTCACCTGGCCGGCGGCGCGGCGGGCGGGATCCTTGTCGTCGGCCGGGACCCAGCCGCGGCTCACCAGCACCCAGCCGGGCGCATCGCTGCGCTTGAGCGGCGTGATGATGTGGTAGCCGAAATTGCCCCGCTCGGAATGGGCCAGCAGGTGGAATTCCCGGCTGTGATCGAAACTGCCGCGCACGGTGACGGGGCGGTAATTCCACTGGGCGGGATCAAGCGTACCGGCAGGCAGTGGAACTGGCGCCGCCTTCAGCCCGGTTTCGACGCTTTCGATCAGTTCCAGCTTCCAGAACAGCCGCTGCACCTGCCAGGTGCCCAGCACGAGCAGCAGGATAAGGGCGGGAATGGTGAACAGGGTCGGCCAGAAAGCCGGCCGAAAACCTAGAATTTTCAATGGATTACTCGCGCAGTAATTCGATGTCGGACGAAGCCTTGTGGCGGAATTGTAGCGCGATGAGCGTGGCTTTGAAGGGCCGCAGCATAAGAATGGAGCCGCCCAGGATCAGCGGCGCCCATAAAACCATGTGCAGCCAGAGCGGCGGGCCGAAGCGCAACTCGACCCACAGCGCCAGGCCGACGACGATGAAACCGAGGATGAGGATGACGAAGACCGCCGGCCCGTCGCCGGCATCGATCTTGGCATAATCCAGATCGCAGGACGGGCAGCGCGGCTTGACCGTCAGCAGCCCGTTAAACAGCGGGGCTTCGCCGCAGCGGGGACACCTGCAGCGAAGCCCCGTCGAGAACGGCGACAGCGGCGGATAAAAAGCGGCCGCCATCGTCTGATGCCTCAGTGGCCCGGGCCCGCACCCCACCAGTAGATGGCGGCGAACAGGAACAGCCAGACCACGTCCACGAAATGCCAGTACCAGGCGGCCGCCTCGAAGCCGAAATGATGGTTCGACTTGAAATGGCCCTTGGTGGCGCGGATCAGGCAGACCAGCAGGAAGATGGTGCCGATGATCACGTGGAAACCGTGGAAACCGGTCGCCATGTAGAAGGTCGAGGCGTAGATGCCATCGGTGAACCCAAAAGCGGCATGGCTGTATTCGTAGGCCTGCAGAGCGGTGAATAGCGCGCCGAGGATGACGGTGATCGTCAGGCCCTGGATCAGGCCCTTGCGGTCGTCATGCAGCAGGGCGTGGTGCGCCCAGGTGACCGTGGTGCCCGACAGCAGCAGGATCAGCGTGTTGATGAACGGCAGGTGCCAGGGATCGAAGGTCTCGATCGTGGCCGGCGGCCAGACGCTGCCGATCGCCTCGGTCGGGAACAGCGACGCGTTGAAATAGGCCCAGAACCAGGCCACGAAGAACATCACCTCGGAGGCGATGAACATCACCATGCCGTAACGCAGGTGCAGCTGCACCACCGGAGTATGGTGGCCGTCATGCTCGGCTTCGCGGATCACGTCGCCCCACCAGGCGATCATGGTGTAGAGCACGACCAGCAGGCCGGGCACGGCCCACAGATAGCTGTAGCCATGGAAACCGGCGACGCAGCCCAGCGCCAGGGCGAAAGCACCCATCGAACCGACGAAGGGCCACGGGCTGGGGTCGACGAGATGGTAATCGTGATTGCGGGCGCTATCTGCGGCCATGGTGTTACCCCCTAGTTACGCAAGTTGATCTCAATTGACCGGGCGGACCGGGCCGCCGCGATCGGAAACACGCTTTTCTTCCGGCATGCGGAAGAAGGTGTAGCTCAAGGTGATGGTGGTGACGTCGCGGGTCTTCGGATCCTTGAGGATGTCCGGATCGACGAAGAACGAGACCGGCATGTCGACGCTCTGGCCCGGCTCCAGCCGCTGTTCGGTGAAGCAGAAGCAGGCGATCTTGTTGAAATACTGCCCCGCCTTCTCCGGCGTGACGTTGAAACTGGCCTGGCCGCTGACCGGCTCGGCGGTCGGGTTGGAGGCCCGGTAGAAGATCAGCATCTCCTCGCCCGGCTTCACCCGCACCTCGCGCTGCACCGGCTGGAAGCGCCAGGGCAGGCCCGGTGCGATATCGGAGTTGAAGCGCACGGTGATCAGGGCCTCGCCGGCTTCGGTGGCGCCCGGCGCGCTGGCGGCACGCAGCGGCGTGCCGGCGAAACCGGTGACGCGGCAGAACAGGTCGTAAAGCGGGGCAGACGCGAAGGTCAGCCCGACCATGCCCGCCACCACGGCGGCGCAACTCAGCGCGATGCGACGGTTCTTGCGGGCGGCTTCGCTCATCCGGCGCGCCCCGTCATCTTGGCGATGGTGATGAAATAGAACAGTACGACCAGGGCGCCCAGCACCACGGCCAAAGCGATGTTGCGCGCGCGGCGGCGCTTGTGTTCGTCATGCAGGGGCATCGCGCTCATGCTCCCCAGCCGAGCCCGCGTTCGGCCAGCAGCAGGGCAAACAGCAGGAAGAGATAGAGGATCGAATAGGCGAACATATGCTTGGCGGCGCGGTCGCCGGTCCCGCGCCAGATGCGCCAGGCCAGGCCGAGGAAAATCGCGCCCAGGGCGGCGGTCACGCCGCCATACAGCGACCCGGCGAGGCCAAGCACCCAGGGGCTGAGCGTAATCGGCACCAGCAGCAGGCTGTAGATCAGGATCTGGCGGCGGGTCTCGCGGTCACCGGCCACGACGGGCAGCATCGGCACTCCGGCGCGGGCATAATCGTCCGAACGATACAGCGCCAGGGCCCAGAAATGCGGCGGCGTCCACATGAAGATGATGGCGAACAACAGGATGGGCAGCAGCGACAGGTCGCCGGTGACGGCGGCCCAGCCGATCATCGGCGGGAAGGCGCCGGCCGCGCCGCCGATCACGATATTCTGCGGCGTGCGGCGCTTCAGCCACATCGTATAGATGAAGACGTAGAAACCGATGGTCAGCGCCAGGATCGCGGCCGCTACCCAGTTCACTGCCAGCCCCATCACCAGCACCGAGGCGAAGGAGAGGACAGTACCGAACCCCAGCGCCTGGTCGCGCGTGATGCGGCCCTGCGGGATAGGCCGCCCCTGGGTGCGCGCCATCACGGCATCGATATCGGCGTCGTACCACATGTTGATGGCGCCCGAGGCGCCGGCCCCGATGGCGATGCACAGCAACGCCGTGATCGCCAGCGTCGGATGCAGCGCGCCCGGCGCCAGCACCATGCCGACGAGGCCAGTGAACACCACGAGCGACATCACACGCGGCTTGAGCAGCGCGAGATAATCGGCCGGATGGGCATTATGGGCGGCATCGAGGCCGGCTGTGCCGGCCTCGTGTCGCTCAACGCTGTAGCTGGCGTCAGACAAACTGCAACTCCCGGGGCGTGGAGTCTTCCGGTCTTACTTGATGACCGGAAGTTTTTCGTACTGGTGGAACGGCGGCGGCGAGGACAGGGTCCATTCCAGCGTCGTCGCGCCCTCGCCCCACGGATTGTCGGCGACCTTCTTCTTGCGGATGAAGGCGTAGATCACCGAGCCGACGAAGAACAGCGTCGAGGCGAAGGCGATGTAGGCGCCGATCGAGGCGACGAAGTTCCAGCCGGCAAAGGCATCCGGATAGTCCGGGATGCGGCGCGGCATGCCCTGCAGGCCGAGGAAGTGCATCGGGAAGAACAGCAGGTTCACGCCGATGAAGGTGGTCCAGAAGTGAATCTGGCCCGCCGTCTCGCTCAGCTCGTAGCCCGACATCTTGCCGAACCAGTAGTAGAAGCCGGCGAAGATGGCGAACACCGCACCAAGGCTCAGCACGTAGTGGAAATGCGCCACCACGTAATAGGTATCGTGCAGGTAGGTGTCGACGCCGGCATTGGCCAGCACCACGCCGGTCACGCCGCCGACGGTGAACAGGAAGATGAACCCGACGGCGAACAGCATCGGCACGGTGAAGCGGATCGAACCGCCCCACATCGTGGCGATCCACGAGAATATCTTCACGCCCGTGGGCACCGCGATCACCATGGTGGCGGCGGTGAAGTAGGCGCGGGTGTCGACATCCAGGCCCACCGTATACATGTGGTGCGCCCACACGACGAAGCCAACCACGCCGATCGCGACCATGGCATAGGCCATGCCGAGATAGCCGAACACCGGCTTCTTCGAGAAGGTCGAGATGATCTGGCTGATGATGCCGAAGCCCGGCAGGATCAGGATGTACACCTCGGGATGGCCGAAGAACCAGAACAGGTGCTGGAACAGGATCGGGTCGCCGCCGCCTTCCGGCTTGAAGAAGGAGGTGCCGAAATAGCGGTCGGTCAGCAGCATGGTGATGCCGCCGGCCAGAACCGGCAGCGACAGCAGCAGCAGGAAGGCCGTGATCAGCACCGACCACACGAACAGCGGCATCTTGTGCAGGGTCATGCCCGGCGCGCGCATGTTGAAGATGGTGGTGATGAAGTTGATGGCGCCGAGGATCGACGAGGCACCGGCGATGTGCAGGCTCAGGATGGCCAGGCCGACGGCCGGACCGGGATGGCCGACATCGGAGCTGAGCGGCGGATAGATCGTCCAGCCGCCGCCAACGCCATTACCGCCGGCCGGACCCTCGACCATGGTCGAGAGCAGCAGCAGGCCGAAAGCCGGGATCAGCAGCCAGAACGAGATGTTGTTCATGCGCGGGAAGGCCATGTCCGGCGCGCCGATCATCAGCGGCACGAACCAGTTGCCGAAGCCGCCGATCATGGCGGGCATGACCATGAAGAAGATCATGATCAGACCGTGGCCGGTCACCAGCACGTTGAACAGGTGATGGTTGTCGCCGAGGATGCCGTTGCCCGGGTTCATCAGTTCGGCGCGCATCAGCACCGACATCAGGCCGCCGATCAGGCCGGCGATGATGGCGAAGATCAGGTACAGCGTACCGATGTCCTTGTGGTTGGTCGAATAGACCCACCGGCGGAAACCGGTCGGGGTATGATGATCGTCGTGATGATCGTGGGCTGCGTGGGCGTGAGCCTGGGACATGGCGCTCCCCTATCCTCTAATCGGTGTATTACTGTGCGACGCGCGCGTCGGCGAGACGCGGCGACGGGCCATCGACGGTGGCGAATTTCTGCTTCGCCTCGTCGGCCCACTTGGCATAGGCCTCCTTGGAAACCACCTGCACCTTGATCGGCATGTAGCCGTGATAGGCGCCGCAGATTTCCGAGCACTGGCCGTAATAAGTGCCCTCGCGCTCGGCGCGGAACCAGGTTTCGTTGGTGCGGCCCGGCACGGCGTCCTTCTTCACGCCGAAGGCCGGCATGGCCCAGGCATGGATCACGTCGGCCGCCGTCACCAGCAGGCGCACGTTGGTGTTGACCGGAACCACGACCGGGTTGTCGGTCTCAAGCAGGCGCATCTGGCCGGGCTTGAGATCGGCTTCCTGCACCATCGTGGCGTCGAAGGTGAAGTTGCCGTTATCCGGATATTCGTAAGACCAGTACCACTGCTTGCCGATCGCCTTGATGGTCAGTTCGGCTTCTTTGGTCTTGTCCGAGAAATACAGCAGCTTGAAAGACGGCACCGCGATCACGATCAGGATCAGGATCGGCACCACGGTCCAGGCCACCTCGATCAGGGTGTTGTGCGAGGTCTTCGACGGCACCGGATTGGCCGAGGCGCGGAAGCGCAGGATCACATAGACCAGCAGCGCCAGCACAAAAACCGTGATCAGTGTGATGATCCACAGCAGCAGATCATGAAAATCCTGCATGTCCCGGGCGACCGGGCTGACCGCCGGCTGCATGCCGAGATGCCAGGGGGACGGCAGGCCCGGCGTCTGCGCGACAGCCGGCGTGTTCAGGAACAGGACGGCGCCCAGCGCCCCCACAGCGGCCGAAACCGAAACACGGCGCACGGCCCGGCAGGCCTCGGCAAACGTATTCCACCCCATCTTTGATACCCTCGCTTGTAACTAGAGACAGAGTCTCACTCTTCGTCGCGGGAACATACACCGAGCGCTTGCCGGCCGACCAAGCCCGGCGCCCTCGTGCGACGATTTGTCGCTGCGCCCTGGCGCGCACCCGTTCCGCCCCTTACCCCTTGATTTGGCTTGCGCTTGCGCCACCGCGGCCAGCCCCCTAAGCTGCCTTCTCGTAAGGTTTGCAGGCATGCTCGATCCCAATCAGCGTAAACTGACCCAGGACATCCTCGACTGGCTGGATCGACCAGCCTTTACGGTTGAGTACGGCCCAGGCGACAGCTACCGATACGTGTCCTGCAACACTGCCTATGCCGCCCTGACGGAAATGAGCGCCGATGCCCTGACGGGTCAGGCCCTGTCCGCCGGCTTTGCCCTGGGCGAGGCCGAAAAGGTCCGCGCCCTGCTCGACAGCACCCGCAAGGAGGGCCGGCGCCAGATCGGCAACACCCTGATCCGCTGGGCCAACGGCTGGCTTTGCCAGGGCCTGACGGTGGCGCCGCTGAACGACGGAGCCGGGCGTGTGGCCGGCCTGATGGTGATCGCCGAAGCCTCGACCCCGGAAAAGATGCACCAGGTCGCCCTGCAGGTGGCCGAATACAAGCTGCGCGATTTCGCCGAACTGGCCTCGGACTGGTTCTGGGAAACCGATGCCGATCACCGCTTCACCTGGATTTCCGATTCCTCCTCCGCCCATACCAGCAGCCTGCGCGCCACCATGCTGGGCCGCTGCCGCTGGGAGGTGGCGATCCAGGGCGACAGCGAAACCGACATGCTGTTCTGGCAGGAGCACCGCCGCCAGCTCGACAACCACGAACCCTTTCGCGGCTTCCGCTACTGCTCGCTGCTGACCGGCAACGAAATCTGGATCGAGATCAACGGCAAGCCGGTCTTCGACGCCAACGGTCGCTTCATGGGCTATCGCGGTTCGGGCCGCGACATCACCGAGCAGTACCGCCAGCAGCGCCGCATCGAATCCGCCCTGCGCCAGGCCGAGGAGGCCAGCCGCGCCAAGAGCCAGTTCCTGGCCAATATGAGCCATGAGCTGCGCACGCCGCTGAATGCCATCATCGGCTTTTCGGAAATCATCCGCGACCAGATGTTCGGCTCGGTCGGCGTACCGCGTTACGTCGATTACGCGCGCGACATCAACGCTTCCGGCACCCACCTGCTCGCCCTGATCGGCGACATCCTCGACATGTCGCGCATCGAAGCCGGCTATTACGCGCTGGATGAAAAGGCCGTCGATCTCTCGGCCGTGATCCAGTCGGCGCTGACCATGGTACGCCCCCAGGCCGAACGCGGCGGCATCGCTCTGCGCAACCTGTCGCCCGAGAATCTGCCGCAGCTCCGCGCCGACGAGCGTGTGGTCAAGCAGGTGCTGATCAACCTGCTGGGCAACGCGGTGAAGTTCACGCCCGGCGGCGGCACCATCGACGTGGTGTTCCGGCAACTGCCCGACGGCACGCCCTCGCTCACAGTGATCGACACCGGCATCGGCATTCCGCAGGAGCGGCTGGAACATATCTTCGAGCCGTTCCAGCTCGCCAAGGCGGAGGTGGCGCGCCAGCATGGCGGCACCGGCCTGGGCCTTTCCATCAGCAAACGTTTGATGGAACTGCATGGCGGCTCGCTCGGCCTGAGCAGCACGGTTGGCGCCGGCACGCAGGCGCAGATGACCTTCCCGAGCTGGCGGCTGCTCTCCGACGTGGACGAGGAATGGACGCCGCCGGTGCCACCGCCGGCCGCGCCGAAACCCGCACCGACCGCGCCGGCCAAGCCGGTGGCGCAGAAACCCGCCATCGCGCCGGACAGCGGCCTGGGCGAGACCCTGCGCGCCCTGATCGACACCATGAACGAAGGCGTGCTGTGCATGGACGGCAGCGGCGCGATTTCCAGCGTCAGCGACATCTGCGCCGCCATCTTCGGCTACCCGCCCGACGAGTTGGTCGGGCAGAACGTGAAGATCCTGATGCCGGAACCCTTCCGCTCCGGTCATGATTCCTATGTGCGCAATTATCTCGCCACCGGGCGTGCCAAGATCCTCGGCCTGGGCCGCGACACGCTCGGGCGCAAGAAATCGGGCGAAATCTTCCCGATCCATCTGAGCGTGGGCGAATACGCCGGCGAAGATGGCCCCGGCTTCGTCGGCATCGTGCGCGATATTTCCGACCGGCGCGATGTCGAGCTGCGCGCCGAATTCGCCAGCCGCAACGATCCGCTCACCGGCATCCTGAATCGCGCCAGCTTCATTGCCGAGACCGAACGCATGCTGGGCGCCCAGCATCGCCTCGACGGCGGCCTGTGGGTGCTGTTCAACCTCGACATGGACAGTTTCCGCGACATCAACGAGGGCTTCGGCTACCACATCGGCGACATGGTGCTGAAGCAGACGGCGGACCGCCTGGCCGAGGTCCTCCCGCGCGAAGCCCTGATCGGCCGCATCGCCGCCGATCAGTTCTCGGCCCTGGCCGCCGTGAACGACCTCAACAACGCCCTGAATCTGGCCCAGGCGGTGCACGCCCACCTGACCAGGCCGCTGGCCGTGGATGGCCGCGTCGTGCCGCTGAAGGTCAGCATGGGTGCTGCCATCATCGACGATCCGGCCGAAAAGATCAGCGACTCGCTGGCCAAGGCCGAACTGGCGATGAAGCTGGTGCGCTCGGCGGGCGGCGATTCCACGCGGTTCTACAGCCCCGAGATGACCCGCGCGGCCGAACGGCGCCTGCAGCTGACCATGCATCTCGATGCCGCCGTCGAGAACAATGAATTCCACATGGTCTACCAGCCGGTGGTCGAGACCTCGACCGGCGCGATCTGCGCCATCGAAGCGCTGCTGCGCTGGAAGCATCCCGACCTGGGCGCCATCTCGCCATCCGAATTCATCCCGCTGGCCGAGGAAACCGGCAGCATCATCGCCATCACGCGCTGGGTTTTCGCCACGGTGTCCGAGCAGCTGCGCAGCTGGCGCCGCGAGGGCATCGAGCCGCGCCGCGTCTTCGTCAACGTCTCGGGCCAGCAGTTCATCCGCGACGACCTGCCCGGCCATTTCCGCAAGATGGCCCAGGAAGAACCGGAACTGATCCCCTTCCTCGGCATCGAGATCACCGAGCAGGCGGCGATCCAGAACATGGAAGCCACCGTGCAGGCAATCCGCGAGCTGGCCGAGATCGGCATCGATGCCGCGCTGGACGATTTCGGCACCGGCTATTCGTCGCTCAGCTACATCCAGCGGCTGCCGATCCGCAAGATCAAGCTGGACCGCGCCTTCATCGCCGACCTGCCCGGCAACGAACGCGACATCGCCCTGGTCCGCGCCATGATCGGTATGGCCACCGGTCTCGACCTGCCGGTGGTGGCCGAGGGCGTGGAGACCACGGCGCAACGCGATTTCCTGCGCGGCGTGGGCTGCAGCGAAATGCAGGGCTACCTGATCAGCAGGCCGGTGCCGGCCGACGAGATGTCGGGCCTGCTACGGCAAAGCGAACGCCGGCGGCGCTGAGCCGCCGGAAAAGGCCTGGGTGAGCGCCGGCGACAATAAATGGCCCCATTCGGGGGGCTGTATTTCCCCTATCCCCGCGCCATATAATTTCGACGCCGGCCCGGACCGGCCCGCTTTTCGTTGATTTTTCATTATCTTGCATGAGGCCGTCATGACCGGCACGTCCGCCGCCCAGGAATTGTTCTTCACCCGCGCCGGGCTCGACCGCGCGCGTCTCGACTCGCTGGTCGGCGACGCCCTGCATGGTGCCGATGACGGCGAGCTGTTCCTGGAATACAGCCAGTCGGAAAGCTTCAGCTTCGACGATGGCCGGCTGAAGGCCGCCAGCTTCGACACCAGCCAGGGCTTCGGCCTGCGCGCCGTGTCGGGCGAGCAGACCGGCTATGCCCATGCCTCGGACCTGAGCGAGGAGGCCATCCGCCGCGCCGCCACCACCGTGCGGGCGGTCCGCGCCGGCCATGGCGGCGTGATGAGCGAGCCGCCCCAGCCGACCAACCGCCATCTCTATGGCGACGACAACCCGCTGAACGAGATCCCCTTCGAGCAGAAGGTGGCCCTGCTGCAGGCCATCGACGCCTATGCCCGCGCCAAGGATCCCCGCGTCAAGCAGGTTTCCGCCTCGCTGGCCGGCTCGTGGCAGGCGGTGGCGATCCTGCGCGCCGACGGCACGATGGTGGAGGACATCCGTCCGCTGGTGCGCCTGAACGTCTCCGTCGTGGCAGCCCAGGGCGACCGCATGGAAACCGGCGGCCGTGGCGCCGGCGGCCGTGTCGGCTATGCCCGCTTCTTCGATCCCGCCCATTGGCAGGCCGAGGTGGACGATGCCCTGCGCCAGGCTCTGGTGAACCTGGAATCCGTGCCGGCGCCCGCCGGCGAGATGACCGTGGTGCTCGGCCCCGGCTGGCCCGGCATCCTGCTGCACGAGGCCATCGGCCATGGCCTGGAAGGCGATTTCAACCGCAAGAAAACCTCGGTCTTCGCCGGTCTGATGGGCGAGCGCGTGGCGGCCCCCGGCGTCACCATTGTCGATGACGGCACCATCGAAAGCCGGCGCGGCTCGCTCAGCGTCGACGACGAAGGCACGCCGACCGAAAACACCGTGCTGATCGAAAACGGCATCCTCAAGGGCTACATGCAGGACCGCATGAATGCCCGCCTGATGGGCATGAAGCCGACCGGCAACGGCCGCCGCGAATCTTTCGCCCACAGCCCGCTGCCGCGCATGACCAACACCTACATGCTGGCCGGCGACCGCGATCCGGGCGAAATCCTGGCCGGCGTTAAAAAGGGTGTCTACGCCGTGAATTTCGGCGGCGGCCAGGTCGACATCACCTCGGGCAAGTTCGTGTTCTCCTGCACCGAGGCCTACATGATCGAGAACGGCAAGGTCGGCGCCCCGATCAAGGGCGCCACCCTGATCGGCGCCGGCGCGGAAGTACTGAAGCAGGTCAGGGCGGTCGGCAACGACCTGAAGCTGGATGCCGGCGTCGGCACCTGCGGCAAGTCGGGCCAGGGCGTGCCGGTCGGCGTTGGCCAGCCCACCCTGCTGATTGATGGATTGACGGTGGGCGGCACCGCAAAAGCCGCGTAAACTGCCGTAACGGTACCGGAGGGGAGCCCCATGCCCGTCATCGCCAACAAGATCGTCAGCCACGACCCGGTCTGGGCCTCGATCCGCGAGGAAGCCCTGCGCGCCGCCGCGGAAGAGCCGCTGCTGGCCAGCCTGGCCCATTCCGCCGTTCTGAACCACCAGCGGCTGGAAAACGCCCTCAGCTACATCCTGGCCCAGAAGCTGGCCAGCGACGCCCTGCCGGCGCTGGGCATGCGCGAGGTGATCGAGGAAGCCTTCGCCGCCGACACCGATATCGGCAACGCCGTGCGCGCCGATCTGGTGGCGGTAAACGAGCGCGACCCGGCCTGCAGGGGTTTCCTCAAGCCGTTGCTGTTCTTCAAGGGCTTCCAGTCGATCCAGGCGCATCGTGTGGCGCATTGGCTGTGGCACCAGAAGCGCGAGACCATGGCCTTCCTGCTGCAGAACCGCTCGTCCGAGGTCTTCGGGGTCGATATCCACCCGGCCACCCGCTTCGGTCGCGGCATCATGATCGATCATGGCACCGGCGTGGTGATCGGCGAGACCGCCGTAATCGAAGACGACGTGTCGCTGTTGCAGAACGTGACCCTGGGCGGCACCGGCAAGGAAACCGGCGACCGCCACCCCAAGATTCGCCGCGGCGTGCTGATCGGTGCCGGCGCCAACATCCTGGGCAATATTGAGATCGGCGAAGGCGCCAAGATCGGCGCTGGCAGCGTGGTGCTGATCCCGGTGCCGCCGCATTGCACGGCGGCCGGCGTGCCGGCCAAGCTGCTGGGCGATTGCGGCTGCGACCAGCCGGCCCGCGAGATGGATCACGCCCTGCCGCCGCAGGCCGACTGATCTCTACGGCCGTGCGCCGTTTCTCCATTGTCGTCGGTATCCTGGTCGGCCTCGCCTCCGGCGGCGCCGGGGCGCAGTCGCTGGTTGGCGCCCGTGAATGGCTGCCGCCCGGCAGCCTGTCGCTGGAAACCTTAAGCCAGCGACCGGACGAGCGGCTGGAAGACGGCCGCAATTTCTATGTCGCCTTCGGCCGGCTGGCCTTCCGCGCGCCGGATATCCTGGGCGGCACGGCACGCAAGGCGGGCCTGTCCTGCCAGGCTTGTCATGCCAGCGGTTTCGCCACCCATGCCTTTTCCATCCCCGGCCTGTCCGACCGACCCGGCCGCATCGACGTTAGCAATGCCTTCTGGCATCTGCGCGGCGAGGATGGCGTCGACAATCCGCTGGAGATTCCGTCCCTGCGCGGCGTGAAGACGAAGGACCGTTTCGGTCATGATGCCCGCACGGCATCGCTGCGCGACTTCACCCGCCGGGTGATCGTGATGGAATTCGCCGGCGACGAACCCGACGCCCTGCTGCTCGATGCCCTGGTTGCCTATCAGGAGAAGCTGCAGCCGGCCGATGAAACGCCGCAAGCGGTCACGCTGCGACAGGACCTGGCCGATATCCTCGACCATCTCGATACCCTGCGCGTGCCGCTGGCCGAGGAAAATGCCGCGCTGGCCGGCCGCGTCGCCACGATGATCCGCGGCCAGCTCGGCTTCATCCACGAGCGTTTCGCCGACGAGGACATGCACGGCAGCCGCGCGACGCTGGAGGAATGGTCGCGACAGCTTGCCGGCATCGCGGAACTGGCGGAAGGCGATCGATGGCCGCAGGCGCGGCAGCACCTGGCCGCCCTGCGTGCGGCCATCGCCACGCCGCCGCCGGCCTTTGCCGCCGATCTGCCGCGCTCGCTTTACGACAGGACGCGGCTCGCAGCCTGGCTCAGTAAGCCAGTTCGGTAAAGGCCGGATCGACCGACTTGTTCCAGCGCCCGTTATAAAGCTTCAGCAGCGCTTCTGCCGGCGTTTCGCCGGATTCGGCGATGCGCGTCAGCGGTTCCAGGAAATGCGTTTCGTCTTCGCCGGCCGGCGAGATGCGTTTGCGCGCCTTCAGCCCGGCCATGGCGATCTTCATCATCTCGATGGCATAGCTTTGCAGGCGCCGGCCGCGCAGTTCGGTATGCAGGCCGAATTTCGGCACATCGATCCGTAACTGCTCGCGTTCGGCGATGGTCCAGTCGCGGCACAGGTCCCAGGCGGCATCCAGCGCCTCCTGCTCATACAGCAGGCCGACCCACAAGGCCGGCAGGGCGCAAAGCCGCGACCACGGGCCGCCATCGGCGCCGCGCATTTCCAGATAGCGCTTCAAGCGCACCTCGGGGAACAGCGTGGTGATATGGTCGGCCCAGTCGCGCAGGGTGGGCTTTTCCCCCGGCAGGGCTGGCAGCTTGCCGGCCATGAAATCGCGGAAGCTCTGGCCCGAGGCATCGATGTACTTGCCATCGCGGTAGACGAAATACATCGGCACATCGAGCGCGTGGTCGACATAACGCTCGAAGCCCATGCCATCCTCGAACACGAAGCCCAGCATGCCGGTGCGGTCGGGGTCGGTATCGGTCCAGATCTGGCTGCGATAACTCAGGAAGCCGTTCGGCTTGCCCTCGGTGAAGGGCGAGTTGGCGAACAGCGCGGTGGCCAGCGGCTGCAGGGCCAGGCCGACGCGGAATTTCTTCACCATGTCGGCTTCGTCGGCGAAATCCAGGTTCACCTGCACGGTGCAGGTGCGAAACATCATGTCGAGGCCCAGGTTGCCCTTCTTGGGCATGTAGGCGCTCATGATGCCATAACGGCCCTTGGGCATCACCGGGATGTCCTGGCGGCGCCATTTCGGATTGAAGCCCAGCCCCATCATCGCCACGCCGATCTCGCTGTCGATCTCGCGCAGCTGCTTCAGGTGGGTCGAAACCTCGATGCAGGTCTGGTGGATGGTTTCCAGCGGCGCGCCTGACAACTCGAACTGCCCGCCCGGCTCCAGCGTGATCGACTGGTTGTCCATGGTCAGTGCGATGATCTTGTCGCCCTCTGTCACCGGCTGCCAGCCGAAACGCTGCAACTCGACCAGCAGGCGTTTGATGCTCGCGTCGCCCTCATAGGGCAGCGGGCGGAAATCGGCGGTGCTGTAGGCGAATTTCTCGTGTTCGGTGCCGATGCGCCACTCGGCCTTCGGCTTGCTGCCCTGCGCCAGATACTCGACAAGCTGCGCCTTGGAAGTGATCGGCGTTTCGGGAGCCTGGGCCGGTCCGGACATGAGAACCTCGAAATGATTATTGTTATCGTTACTGGGGTTGGGCGGCGGCCGAACGGCTGCCTCCGGCATATGGGGC
>JBKBJT010000005.1:0-119900 GCA_046294345.1 Ferrovibrio sp. | reverse complement strand
GTTCGCCCAACTCAATTCAAGCGACCGTTTGCGAAGGGGGCCGTCATTGCGGCCCCCTTTGTTTTTGTCCACGCTGTCGCTGATCCGTGCGTTGAAAGAGGAAGCATGACCGAGATCGCCACGCTGGCAGCCGAGTCCGAGAAGGCCGTGGCTGCGGCCCAGACGCTGGAAGCCCTGGAAGAGGCCCGCCTTGCCGTGCTCGGCAAGAAGGGCTGGCTCAGTGCCGCGCTGAAAGACCTGGGCGGCCTGTCGCCCGACGAGCGCAAGGCGCGTGCCCAGATGCTCAACGAGGTGAAGGATCGCCTCGGCGGCGCCATCGAGGCGCGCAAGGGCGTGCTGGCCGACGCGGCGATCAATGCGCGGCTGGCGGCGGAAAAGCTCGACATGACGCTGCCGCTGAACGACAGCCACGAAGGCCAGGGCCGCATCCATCCGGTCAGCCAGGTGATCGACGAGATCACCGAGATCTTCGCCGCCATGGGCTTCTCGATCGCCGAAGGCCCGGATATCGAAGACGACTTCCACAATTTCACCGCGCTGAACATCCCGGCCGAGCATCCCGCCCGGCAGATGCAGGACACCTTCTATCTGCCGAAACGCGACGACGGCGAGCAGATGGTGTTGCGCACGCATACCTCGCCGGTGCAGATCCGCACCATGCGCTCGGGTCCGCCGCCCTATCGCATCGTGGTGCCGGGCCGCACCTATCGTTCCGACTACGACATGACGCATACGCCCATGTTCCACCAGATCGAAGGTCTGGTGATCGACCGCAACATCCATATGGGCCATCTCAAGGGCGTGCTGGTCGAATTCTGCAAGGCCTTCTTCGAAACCGACAATGTGAAGATGCGGTTCCGTCCCAGCTACTTCCCCTTCACCGAACCCTCGGCGGAAGTCGACATCAACTGCTCGCGCGAGGGCGGCGTGCTGCGCGTGGGCGAGGGCGACGACTGGCTGGAAATCCTCGGCTCGGGGATGGTGCATCCGCGCGTGCTGCAGCATTGCGGCCTCGATCCGAACGAATGGCAGGGCTTCGCCTGGGGCATGGGCATCGACCGCATCGCCATGCTGAAATACGGCATCCCCGATTTGCGCGCCTTCTTCGACGCCGACCTGCGCTGGCTGAAGCATTACGGCTTTGTGCCGCTGGATGTGCCCACTCTGGGCCAGGGAGTGGCGCGATGAAATTCACGCTCGCCTGGCTGAAAAGCCATCTCGACACGACCGCCTCGCTGGATGAGATCGCAGCGAAGCTCACCGCCATCGGCCTGGAAGTCGAGGGCATCACCGATCCCGCCGCCGTCTTCGCGCCCTTCGTGGTGGCCGAGGTGAAGAAGGCAGAGCCGCATCCCAATGCCGACAAGCTGCGGGTGTGCGAGGTCTTCACCGGCAAGGAAACCCTGCAGGTGGTCTGCGGCGCGCCGAACGCGCGCGCCGGCATGAAGGGTGTCTTCGCGCCGGTCGGCTCCACCGTGCCGGGCACGCAGCTGCTGCTGAAGGCCGCCACCATCCGTGGCGTCGCCTCCAACGGCATGCTCTGCTCCGAACGCGAGATGGGCCTCACCGACGAGCATACCGGCATCATCGACCTGCCGGCCGATGCGCCCACCGGTGCGCCCTTCGCCGCCGTGATGGGCCTCGACGATCCGATGATCGAGATCAAGCTGACGCCCAATCGCGGCGACTGCCTCGGCGTGCGCGGCATCGCGCGCGATCTGGCCGCCGCCGGGCTGGGTACGCTCAAGCCGCTCGAGATCAAGCCGGTGCCGGGCCAGTTCAAAAGCCCGATCAATGTGCGCCGCCAGTTCGCGCCCGAGAACGACCGCGCCTGCGCCATCTTCGCCGGCCGGCTGATCCGCGGCGTGAAGAACGGCCCGTCGCCGCGCTGGCTGCAGCAGCGCCTGAAGGCCATCGGCCTGCGTCCCATTTCCGCTCTGGTCGATATCACCAATTTCTTCACCTACGATCTCGGCCGTCCGCTGCACGTCTTCGACGCCGCCAAGGTGAAGGGCGATATCCAGCCGCGCATGGCCAAACCGGGCGAGAAGCTGCTCGCGCTGGACGGCCGCGAATACGCGCTGGACGAAACCATGTGCGTGATCGCCGACGACAACGGGCCGGAAGGCATCGGCGGCATCATGGGCGGCGAACATTCCGGCTGTTCGGAAGCCACCACCGATGTCTTCCTCGAATGCGCCTGGTTCGATCCGGTGCGCATCGCCACCACGGGCCGCAAGCTCGGCATCCATTCCGATGCGCGCCACCGGTTCGAGCGCGGCGTCGATCCGGCCATGGTGCGGCCGGGCATCGAGCTGGCGACGCAGATGATCCTCGACCTGTGCGGCGGTGCGGCGTCGGAGGTGGTGGTGGATGGCGCCGAACCCGACTGGCGCCGCAGCTTCACCCTGCGCTCCTCGCGGCTGCAGGGCCTGGTCGGCTTCGACCTGCCGGTGCCTGAGCAGACCCGCATCCTCACGGCGCTCGGCTTCACCGTCGCGCCGGCAGGCGACACTCTCTCCGTCGCGCCGCCCTCCTGGCGGCCGGATATCGACGGCGAGGCCGACCTGGTCGAGGAAATCGCACGCCTGCATGGCTTCGAGGCGATCCCCGCCGTGCCGCTGCCGGTATCGCGCGCCGTGCCGCAGCCGGCGGTGAATGCCGGCCAGCGCCGTGCCCGCATCGTTCGCCGCGCCCTGGCGGCGCGCGGGCTGATCGAGGCCGTGACATACTCTTTCATCAAGCGCGCCGAGGCCGAGGTGTTCGGCGGCGGCCAGCCCGAACTGCTGCTGGTCAATCCGATCTCGGCCGACATGGATGCCATGCGGCCCTCCACGCTGCCCGGCCTGATCGCGGCGGCGAAGCGCAACATGGATCGCGGCATGATGGATGTCGCGCTGTTCGAGCTGGGGCCGCAATATGCCTCGGCCGCGCAGGACGGCCAGGCGCTGGTGGCGGGCGGCATCCGCCGCGGCCAGACCGGCCCGCGCCACTGGCGCGACAAGCCGCGCAATGTCGATGCCTATGACGCCAAGGCCGATGCCTATGCGGCTCTCGCGGCCGCCGGCGTGGCGGTGGAGTCGCTGATGGTGATGGACGGCGCGCCGGATTATTACCATCCCGGCCGCTCGGGCACGCTGCGGCTTGGCCCCAAGACCGTGCTGGCCGCCTTCGGCGAACTGCATCCCCGCAGTATCCAGGCCATGGACATCAAGGGGCCGCTGGTCGGCTTCGAGATCTATCTCGACCGCATCCCGGCCAGTCGCGCCAAGACCAAGGCCAAACCGGCGCTCAAGCTGTCCGAGCTGCAGGCGGTGGACCGCGATTTCGCCTTCATCGTCGACCGCGACGTGGCGGCCGAAACGCTGCTCAAGGCCGTGCGCGGTTCCGACAAGGCGCTGATCGCGCGCGCCAGCGTGTTCGATGTCTTTGCCGGCCAGGGCATCCCCGAGGGACGCAAGTCGCTGGCTGTCACCGTGCGGCTGGAGCCGACCCAGCAGACGCTGACCGATGCCGAGATCGAAGCCGTGGCGAAGAAGATCGTGGCTGCGGCCGAGAAGGCCTGCGGCGCGACGTTGCGGGCCTAGGCGCTGACGCGGCATGCTGATCCTCGGCGTTCATTCCGGTTGGGCTGACGCCGGGGCGGCGGTCTTCGACGATTATGCGCTGCTGGCCGCCGTGCCGCTGGCGCGGCTGACCGGCATGCCGCGCGACGGCGGCCGCCTGCCCATCGAAGCCATCGTCGAATGCCTCGACATCGCCCAGGTCCGCGCCGACGAGATCGGCGCGCTGTCGCTGTCGCAGGGCGTGTTCCCCGGCCGCTACTTCAGCCAGCTCTCGCTGCCGCGCCGGCTCGGCCGCAGCCTGCGCCAGATGTTCGGCCGCGACACGCCGATGAACCTGAGCGACGAGATGCGCCGCCATGGCCAGGCGGCCACCGGTCTGCTCGATATGCCTCTGCTGCTCGACGATCTCGGGCTCAACCGCAACATCGCGGTGCATGTGCATCGCGACCATGCCGCCCAGGCCTTGCTGGCCCTGGCCGAGGCCGAATGGGACAGTGGCCTGGTCTTCACCGCCGGCGAGCAGGGCTGCAGCGCGCAGGTGCTGAAATACGGGCGCCTCGCCGCATTGTTCGACGATGAAGGCGAGACAGCCGCGTACAACCCCGGCCGCCTGCTCGACCTGTGCATCGATGTGCTCGGCCTGCCCGATGCCACCACGCTGTTCGCGCTGGCGGCCCATGGCGAGCCGATGCTGGGCCAGGCCTTCCTCGCGCATCTGCGCGTCGACGATGCCGGCCGCATCGCGGGCGATTTCACCGCCGAGGGCGGCCTGCAGCGCTGGCTGCGCCGCCTGGTGGGCGAACAGCCGCCGGCGCTGGTGGCCGCCTCGCTGGTGTTTGCGCTGGCCAGCCTGTTTTCCCAGGCGATCACCGCGCTGATGCGGCGGCATGAGCTGCGCCATCTGGCTTTGGGCGGCAGCCTGTTCGCCGATCCGCGCCTGGTGCACATGATCGGCCAGGCCCTGGATCTGCCCGGCCCGCCGGCTGTCCTGTCGCTCTATCCGCGCGCCTCCAATGCCACTCTGCCGCTGGGCGGTGTGCTCGACCTGCTGCTGCAGCGCGACGGCATCGCCGCCTGGCTGCAGAAGCGCCGGCCGCTGTCGCGGGCGGCCTGGGGCCGCGACTACAGCGCCGATATCGATCCTGTGCTGGGCAATGCCGGCTGCCGGCTGGTGAGCCACGATCCGGTGCGCGCCGCCGCCGCCCTGTTGAATGCCGGCAAGCTGGTCGCCTGTTACGACGGCCGCGCCTATGGCGCCGAAGGCGGCGCGGCGCGGGCGGTGCTGTTCTCCGGCGCCAATGCCGGCGCGACGGCGGCGGCGAACCAGCGGCTGGAGCGGCCCGGCTGGCTGCCGCCATCGGTCTATGTTGCCGAGGTCGGCCTCGGCCTGCTCTGTCCCGGCCTTGATGTCGCGCAGGCCCAGGGCGGCATCGCGGCCCTGCCGGCGCCGCGCTGGCAGCAGAGCCTGCATGCCGCCTTGCTGCCCGATGGTCTTGTGGTGCCGGTTGCGGTCGATGCGCGGCAGCAGCCCCTGCTGGCCGAGCTGCTCGCGGCCTATGCCAACCTGAACGAATGGCCGGCCCTGCTTGGCCTGCCGATGCAGGCCGGCGCGGCCCCGCCGGCCGATGCGCCGGCCGAGGCGCTGCAGCTGCTGCAGGATGGCCGCGTGGATTACATCGTCACCGACAATGCGGTGTGGGAACGCAGCGCCTGAAGCAGGCGCGTCTGGCGCCTCCACATTGCGCCGTATCCGCCGGCATCTATACTTCATGGCCTATCCAGGGACAGGAAACGCCATGAGCAAAACACACAGGATCGCGGTCATTCCCGGCGACGGCATCGGCAAGGAAGTGGTGCCCGAGGGCCTGCGCGTGATGGATGCTGCCGCGCGCCGCTTCGATATCGGCTTCGCCTTCGATTCCTTCGACTGGAGCTGCGACTACTATCTGAAACACGGCAAGATGATGCCGGATGACTGGAAGCAGCAGATCGGCGGGCATGACGCCATCTTCTTCGGCGCGGTGGGCTGGCCCGAGAAGGTGCCCGACCACATCTCGCTCTGGGGCTCTCTGATCCAGTGGCGCCGCGAATTCGACCAGTATGTGAATCTGCGCCCCGTGCGCCTGATGCCGGGCGTGCCCTCGCCGCTGGCCAACCGCAAGGTGGGCGACATCGATTTCTATGTCGTGCGCGAGAATACCGAGGGCGAGTATTCCTCCATCGGCGGCAAGATGTTTCCCGGCACGGAGCGCGAATTCGTCGTTCAGGAGACGATCCTGTCGCGCATCGGCACGGATCGTATCCTGAAATTCGCCTTCGATCTGGCACAGAGCCGGCCGAAGAAACATCTCACCTCGGCCACCAAGTCGAACGGCATCTCGATCACCATGCCCTACTGGGACGAGCGCGTGGCCGAGATGGCGAAAGCCTATGCCGGCGTGAAGGTCGACAAGTTCCATATCGACATCCTCACCGCCCATTTCGTGCAGCATCCCGACTGGTTCGATGTGGTGGTGGGCTCGAATCTGTTCGGCGACATCCTCTCCGATCTGGGCCCCGCCTGCACCGGCACCATCGGCATCGCCCCCTCGGCCAACCTCAACCCCGAACGCAAATTCCCCTCGCTGTTCGAACCCGTGCATGGCTCGGCGCCGGATATCGCGGGGCGCGGCATCGCCAATCCGGTGGGCCAAATCTGGTGCGGCGCCATGATGCTCGAGCATCTGGGCCACAAGGATGCATCTGACGCGGTGATGAAGGCCATCGAAGAGGTGCTGGAAGCCGGACCGCGCACGCCCGACATGGGCGGCCAGGCCAACACGGCCGATGTTGGCAAGGCCATCGCGGAAGCCGTGGCGAAGGGATGAGTTTCTTCTGACCGTTATGCCCGGACCAGGACATGTTTTTGGGCCGGGCATCCACGTTTTTTCTGATGTCCCGGAACGTGAATGACGGACATTTTACCTGGCCATCTACACCCGGCCATCGCGTCTCATCACATCCGTCATTCCGTTCGCAGCGGTATTATGATCCACGCCGCCACGGCACATCGTGCTCTGAACGGTATTATGATCCGTTCCGCCATTGCTTCCTTCATTGCTGCCAAGCGCCTGGCGCACGAAATCGCGTCATGATGCGCGATTGGAAACCTTTTTGACCTGCGTCAACCTCGTCTGTACTGTCGCGTGTTATCGACACCACGCATCTTTGATGAGAGCGAAAGAACGAGGCAGGGAGTAGATGATGGCGTTACAATTGCTGGTGCCGGTAATCACTTATCAGGCTGGAAGTACCGATAAGCTGGCCGGCAATGTTGCCGGCATTGCGAAATATCTTGAAGCGGATGTCCACGCCCTGGCCCATGTGCCGGATTTTCCGCCCGTGGCAAGCGCGCTCGGCAACATGATGCTGAATGTGCCGTCGATGGTCCGCGACGTGAAGGCGGATTGCCGTGCGCGCGCAAAGGGACTGGTCGAGGCCATCGGGCAGGGACTGGCCGGGCATCGCATGCAGTTCCGGACCACCGAAATCATGTGTTTCCCGCCGGAATTCGGGGATGTGACAGCGGTTCACGCGAGATATCACGATCTGGTTGTCGTGGATTTGGACACCAGCGCATCGGCCCCGGGCGCGGCGGAGGCGATCATCTTCGGCTCGGGCAAGCCGACATTGCTGATTTCCGGCAAGGTGGAGAAAATCGATTTCGATCATGTGATGATCGCGTGGGATGGAACCCGCGCCGCGGCCCGTGCAGTCACGGATGCCGGAATTTTCCTTCAGCGTGCGACGAAGGTCACCATCGCCACGGTGACGGAGGAGAAACAGCTGCCGAGTGACGATCCGAATGCGCGCCTGGCGGATTATCTGTCCCGCCGGGGGATTTCAGCGCAGGCCGTCAATGTCGGCGGCGGCAGGTTCAATCCCGTTGCGCAGCTTCTTCAGGACAAGGCGAAGGAAATCGGCGCCGGCCTGCTTGTCATGGGCGGTTTCGGTCATTCCAGGGTGCGCGACTTCGTCCTGGGCGGCGCCACGAACGGCATCCTGAAGGACCTGCAGGTTCCGGCCCTGCTGTCGCACTGATGACGGGCGCGGGGCCTCAGCCCAGGCTCCGCGCCATCCGCCATTCATCGGCGATCCGGGCCCGGCGACGCAGCAACGCCTTGTAGGTTTCCGCCTCCTGCGGGTTCAAACGCGGCCGCCGGCCCAGATGGGCGGCCAGCGTCCGGCATTCCCGGTCGCAGATCGCGTATTCACGGCCCAGCTCGTCGGCGGGATGGGGGCAGGCGGCAGGGCGCGGGTCATGAGGCGTCTCCGGGGTCAGTGTTGAAATGTACGCTTTTTGTTCTAATTGAGCAAGGACTGGGGGCGGCCGGCCGCCGCCACCTTCCGAAAATCTCGATTTAAGTAGAATCAATGGTTTATCCTATCAAAACCATCGCAAAACGACGCCAAACCGCTGCCTCGCGCCGCCAAATCGGGCCATCGCGCGCCAAAGCGCCGGCCGGCATCGTGGCATTGTCCGAAACCTGCGCAAAACCGCTGGCCTCGCGGCAGCCCGTTCCGCTGCGGCCTGCGTTGCCGCCCATCATGGCGGGTGATACAACCCCCGCCCATGAACGCACCCCAGATCACCGACCAGCCGGCAGCGGCTCCCGCCGGCATGAAAAAGCTCGACCTGCTGGCCGGCTTCATGGAAACCAACGGCCCGCTCTGGGGCCGGCTGGACGAGGCCGACGGGCTGCCGGTGATGGGCTTCCGCGTCGAGCTGCGGCACTGCAACCCCATGCAGATCTGCCATGGCGGCATGCTGATGACCTTTGCCGACATGCTGCTGGGCTTCACCGTCTCGGTGGCGGCCGGCGGCAAGAAGTTCCTGCCCACGGTGCAGCTTGGCGGCGATTATGTCGGGCCGGCGCCGCTGGGCGCCTGGGTCGAGGGCAAGGGCCGGCTGATCCGCATGACGCGCAATCTCGGCTTTTCCGAATGCCTGATCACCGCCGATGGCGCGCCCTGCCTGCGCGCCTCGGGCATCATGAAAATTCCGTCTCAGGAATCCCGCGAGGGCAATGTCCTGAGCCTGTTCCGCTGAAACACGCGCTGGAAACGAGTCCGCTGTGGCCACCGACCTGTCCCTGATCCGCAACTTCTCGATCATCGCCCATATCGACCATGGCAAATCGACTCTGGCCGACCGCCTGATCGAGGCCTGCGGCGCGCTGGAAAAGCGCGAGATGAGCGAGCAGATCCTCGACAGCATGGACATCGAGAAGGAGCGCGGCATCACCATCAAGGCGCAGACCGTGCGCCTGAACTACAAGGCCAAGGACGGCAAGACCTACGTGCTCAACCTGATGGACACGCCCGGCCATGTCGACTTCGCCTACGAGGTCAGCCGCTCGCTCGCCGCCTGTGAAGGCTCGCTGCTGGTGGTCGATGCCAGCCAGGGCGTGGAAGCGCAGACGCTGGCCAACGTCTATCAGGCACTCGACGCCAACCACGAAATCGTGCCGGTGCTGAACAAGATCGACCTGCCGGCGGCCGATGCCGACCGCGTGAAGCAGCAGATCGAGGATGTGATCGGCCTCGATGCATCCGATGCCGTGCCGATCTCGGCCAAGACCGGCATCGGCATCGATCTGGTGCTGGAAGCGCTGGTCAACCGCCTGCCGGCACCCAAAGGCGACCGCGCCGCGCCGCTGAAAGCTTTGCTGGTGGATAGCTGGTACGATGCCTATCTGGGCGTCGTGGTGCTGTTCCGCGTGATCGACGGCACGATCAAGAAGGGCATGAAGATCAAGTTCATGTCGTCGGGCGCTGTGCATCTGGTGGAACGCGTCGGCGTCACCACGCCCAAGAAGGTTATGGTGGACGAACTCGGCCCCGGCGAGATGGGCTTCTTCACGGCGGCGATCAAGGAAGTGGCCGATACCAGCGTCGGCGACACCATCACCGACGAGAAGCGGCCGGCCGCCGAGGCGCTGCCGGGCTTCAAGCCCTCGATCCCCGTGGTGTTCTGCGGCCTGTTCCCGGTCGATGCCAGTGCCTTCCCCGAACTGCGCGAAAGCCTGGCCAAGCTGCGGCTGAACGATGCCAGCTTCCATTTCGAGATGGAAAGCTCGGCGGCGCTCGGCTTCGGCTTCCGCTGCGGCTTCTTAGGCCTGCTGCATCTGGAAATCATCCAGGAGCGGCTGGAGCGCGAATTCAACCTCGATCTCATCACCACCGCGCCCAGCGTGATCTATCACGTCTACAAGACCGACGGCACGATGGAAGAGGTGCATAACCCGGCCGACATGCCCGATCCGATGCTGATCGACCATATCGACGAGCCGTGGATCAAGGCCTCCATCATGGTGCCGGACGAGCATCTGGGCGCCATCCTTAAATTGTGCGAGGAAAAGCGCGGCCGTCAGATCGAGCTCACCTATGTCGGCAACCGCGCCATGGTGATCTACCGCCTGCCGTTGAACGAGGTGGTGTTCGATTTCTACGACCGGCTCAAGTCGGTCAGCCGCGGCTATGCCAGCTTCGACTACCAGATGGATGGCTACGAGCCGGGCCAGCTGGTGAAGATGACCATCCTGGTCAATGCCGAGAATGTCGACGCATTGGCCACCATCGTGCATTCGGCCCGCGCCGAGACGCGCGGGCGGCAGCTCTGCGAGCGGCTGAAGGAACTGATCCCGCGCCAGATGTTCAAGATCGCGATCCAGGCCGCCATCGGCGGACGCATCATCGCCCGCGAAGACATCTCGGCCCTGCGCAAGGACGTGCTGGCGAAATGCTACGGCGGCGACATCAGCCGCAAGCGCAAGCTGCTGGAGAAGCAGAAAGAGGGCAAGAAGCGCATGCGCAATGTGGGCAATGTGGAGATCCCGCAGGAAGCCTTCATTGCCGCGCTGAAGATCTCGGACAACTGAGCGGTTTTTAGGCCAGGGCTCCGAAGCGCTGGCGCCGTTTCGGCGGCTGCCGGCGGAACAGGATCAGCAGCACCAGGCCCAGGCCGCCCAGCACGAGGCCGGCCGGCGCGGCCAGGATCGCCACCATGGCGGGGTCCCACACCACGGGCGGCAGCAGGCTCTGCAGCAGGGCCGGACCCTCGGGATGGAAATGCATCCAGAAGTCGCGCAGGCTGATCAGCATGAGCCGGCCGCTTTCCAGCCAGCGCAACCCGTCGCCACCCAGTGCCAGCATCGCCAGCGCCAGCAGCAGCCAGCCCAGAATCCGTCCCAGCAGCACGATGCTCCCCCTGGTGAATCCGCCCGTCGGCCCAAGACTTTACGCCGTCCCGTGGGCCGATTGCAAATTCGTGTCCGGCGGGTATAGTGCCGGCCGCGCCGGAGGGATGGCCGAGTGGTCGAAGGCGCACGCCTGGAAAGTGTGTATACCTCAAAAGGGTATCGTGGGTTCGAATCCCACTCCCTCCGCCAATATCCGGTCCAGGGTATTGAAATCATTCCGCGCAGGGTTGGTGCACCCTCCGTACCCACAAATCTACCCACAAATGCTACTACGGTGCCGGGGCGCTAACACCATAAGCCAGCCCAAGGTCTAATGTGACGCCACCACTCAACAGGCGATAGTATTCGCATTGGCGTTTTAGGAAGCAGTTTTCGTCGCGCTAGAATTGTTTTGCGGTCGCAGGTGCAGAACGTGTCGCATTGAAGACCAACTGCATGAAGTCTCACGCGACCTACCAAGATGAGCTTGTCCAAGCTTTGTCTCCTTAGTTGGCTCGTTTGAAAAGCCGGTCGAAATACGCCCGCGTCCGCCTTTCGGCATCTTCGGCCGAGGCAGCGACATAACCAATCTTGTGTTGACCGATAACATTGCCGACGCCGCGCACAGTCACGTCCCGAAGGGGAATCGCCTGGTCGAAGCTGTGCCAAGTGTTTGGATAAAACACCATCTCGACCAACTCCGGCCGTTTCAGCCGCTTCTCGGTTTCCAGCTGTCGGCAGCGGTCGGCGGGCGTCCACTTGTCTTCGGCCCCCATCAGGATGAGCAATGATACGGCGATATCGCCGTCCGCTCGGGGATCGCAATACGGATAATAAGCTACGGCACCCCTGATGCCGTACTCCTTGAGGTGATACTGCTCTTGGAGGGCTTTCATTATCGTCCAACCGCCGTGCGAAAACCCGATAAGCCCCAAAGAGCCTTTCTGTACGTAAGACTGGGTGTTCAGGAATTCGGCCATACCGATGATGTCCGATATCCGGTCTTTCGGAAGGACAACAGGCGTCGGCGTGGCGCAGAGATTCCCGTGACCTCGCGATCCGAAGCTATCAACAACAGCTGCAACGTATCCCCATGACGTCAGCGTCTTGGCCCATGCATGGTGGTGGTTATCCATACCTCCGCAGCCATGCAGCACCATTACTGCCGGAAACGGCCCCTCGCCCTGGGGGCGATATATCTCAGAGCGGATATCGGCGGGAGCACTCAGGCCCGGCATCGCCGCGGTAGGATAGGTAACTTTCTGGCTCGGATTTGTGGTTTGGCATGCGCCAAGAACCAGAAGTGTTCCAAGCAAGGCGGCTTTTACGCTCTTTAACGATCTATGAGTCATTTCCCCTCCAGCTGGCTCTCTTTTGAATTGCCCCGCATTTCACCGGTATCTGCCGGCTAGTTGTTCTGCTGCGTGGCTATCGTGAACGCTTTGATCACAAGCTTTTCAAGCGACGTAATCAGCGCGATGTTGTCTTTCGGTGGAATGCCGATGCTATCCAAGCTTTCCCCCTGTCGTTCAAAGAAGGCATCACGCTCCCATTGATCGGGAAGCGGCCATCCATTCTGGGTCGCAGTGAACTGGTAATAGTTAAACGCCATCAGATCAAACGCGATGCAGTATTCGACCTTCTGAGCGTCTTGACTGGCCTGGGCGTCGGCATGGCAGTCACTGGTGGCATCGATGACACCGACCACGCCATCGGCCTGCTGCTTTCTGCGGAAGGCGGCAACCGCCGCAAGGACATTTCTCTGCCGGTCCCACGAGCCCTCGAACAGATCGTCTTTGTTGAGGCGGGTCGGCTGAATTTCCTGCGACTGCTGCGCAACTGGCTCCTGCAGCTTCGGCCTTGTATGCGGAGTGTTTGGCCCAACTCGGGAAGCTGTGTCTTCAATGCGTCGCTCAGTTTGACCGGCCACTTTGTAGTGGAGCATGAAGTCACCCCCGCCACGGGGCTCCATTGTAAACTGCAGCTTGAGACTTGTGCCGTTGTTGAGGTCAGCCTGTGCCTGGCACGTGCGAAGGCGGCCGTCGTAGCTCGTTTCCGAAGGAGAAATGATCTCAACGATGCTGAGTGACTGCTGACGTGCAAACTGAGATTCGCTGAACGCGCTCAGCAATGTTTGCTGCGCCTCCTCACTCGCGCACGTCGGAGCCATCTGTAGATCAGCAATCAACTTCGGGATGACCAACCCGAGAAGTAGGAGGCCAACGCCAGAGAAGGCGACCTTCTCTCCGCGCGTCATGGGCACTACTGCGCCACGCTTCTTCCGGTAGATCGTCGTGGTCCACATCAGAAGCAAGGCAGCTGGGATGAACAGGAGGAGCAGAAGCCCGACGAACCACTGCTTCTGCCAGAACGACAACTTGCTCCATTCGGTGACGCCAGGACTGCCCTCGGATGCAGGCTTTTGGCCGAGCACGAGTTTCTTTTGCTCGTTGAATTCCGCCTCGGTTAAAGCTCCATCCTTAAACAATTTATGGAGCCTAGCGATCTCATCGCTCGACATGAGTTCCCCCTGTATTTCCGACATAGAGCCGGTCTGATTTGCCCCGCCAAACAATAGTACCGATTTAAAGTCGGTATTTGTCTGACGTCAATCCATTGCATCGACTTATGGTCGATGGTTTTGACCAGTGCCCCGACGGAAAGTCGGAGCCATGAAATTCAGCGAACGCAATAAGCTCCTTGGCCGCCGTATCCGCGAACTCCGCAAAGAGCGTGGCCTGACCCAGGAAGAACTCAGCGAGAAGATCGGCAAGACCGACGAGGTAATATCGAACATCGAGACCGGCGCGGCCTCAACCCGGCTATCCACCCTGTTCGATATCGCCGATGCCCTGAAAGTCAGCCTTGTCGATTTCTTCGATTGGGTTGCCCCCCGGAAGCTGACGGCTGAGGAAATCCGGCAGGAAGAACTGGTCAGCCGTGTCCGCAAAATCCTGCGCGGCGAGATCACCGCCTCGGCGGAAGACCTAGCCGAGATCAATACGGCCTTTGTTAAGGCCAAGCAGAAGAAGAGCCGTTAAGGCTGTCGCCGGTTCCGCCGCACATGTTTCACATTAGGTTCATACTGCGCCAGCGTCTTAATCCAGGCCTCGGCTGCGTCTCGTGTGATGTAGGTTCGCTTACCAAACTTGACGGCCTGCAATTCGCCTGAGCCGATCAGCTGATACACGACGCTTCGCGAAGGGCCATACTCGGCAACGAAGTCCTTGATGGTCAGCAGCCGCTTACTGGTCTTTTCACCCTCAAGCATGTGCCCCTCAATACTCGCTTGCCAGCATCACAGTGAGTACCCGGACAGTTCGGGTTGGATCTGCGGGGTCCTCCGAGCCGTAGGCCATCGTCGGGTCGTAGTAGTCGATCTTGAAGAAGAAGAAGCAGTCGCCGTCGTCCTCGAACGCGCCGAAATCGTGTTCGCCATGCGGGTCGTTGGCATGATCGAAGCGGTCATAGGTTTTAATGATATGCACGAGCCGGGCGATGCGCTCATTGCTCATTGCTGCGACGCCCTGCGTCATCATCACGCGCCCGCCGCTCATGCTGCGGCGGAAGGCATCGTTGAGCTGCCGAATGCGCTCGACATTGCGATAGTCGTTCACATGGTACATGCAACAATCTCCCGTTACGGCCAACCGCGCTGGCCGCTTGTCAGTGATCGGGTTGTGGGGAATGGCTCGGGTGAGCCGGGGGCTACTGTCCGGGCTTCGGCGCGATGCGCTTGGCCTGGGCTGGATCGAAGGCGCGGGCTCCCGGTCTAGCAATCAGCCAGACGCGGTATGGCCGCTTGGTGCTGATAAGGAATTCGGCCAAATCGAATTGAAGACCGGGATCGCCGGGCAACACCAGATAGACCCGTGCGTCCGCCTTGGCCGCTTGTAGCAGGTCCGAAAGCTCGTCGGCGGTCATGGCGTGGTCGCCTTCACTTTCGATGGCGCTGCGGGCTTTATCGGAGCCTCGAAGAGCCGTACCAGGGCAATCACCTCCTCATCCTTTCCGATCTGAATGGTGTCCTTCGGTGCAAGGCGGTGCGCCTTACGGGCCGTTCCGGCTGTCAGGTGCTTGCGCGGCACGCCAACAGAGGCCAGCGTCGATTGACCAGGCGCAGGCAGCCAGTCCTCGAAATGCGCCGCGCCAACCACGAAGCGTCCTTGCATGGCGGCCGAGGCGGCAGCGATGCCATGCCGCTGCCAGAAGCCATCCAGGCCCGGCCGCTCGAAACCGTGAATGGTGGCGATAGCCAGATCGGGCTTCTCCTTAATCAGCATGTTCGACCAGTCAGCGAGGCATTGCCGCCTGAGCTGCTTGAAGCCCTGGTCGCCCATACGGAGGATCTTCTGGCGGGTCCTCAAGGCCCGGATGGCGTGATACCGGCTCGATGCCTCCCCGGGGGTCTCTGTCAGACCGAACAGGTCGTAGCAGGCTGACAAGATCGCCTTGGCCCCACCGGGCAGGGTCACTAGCCGATCCGGGCTACCATAGTCGTCGGCGCAGGGCACCGTTTGTCGGCGGCCTTCTCCTTCGGCGGCCGTCGGAAACAGCTTTCGAGCCAGGCTGACGACGCGCTCTGTCGACAGAGCGACCGATAGCTGCTCTTGGCGCTGGCGGGTGTCACTGGGGTCAGCCAGCAGGCCGGTGACCAGCAGGCAGCCCGGCGAGGCATCCTGTAGCCGCCCCAGCTGGCGGCGGGCGGGAGAGAGGCAGGCTTGGCCCGTCAGGCCGGCAAGGCGCTTCGGTCCGGCCAGGTGCCCGACGGGGCGCGACAGGCGGTAGAAGCCGCCGGGCAGCACCAGGACGTCCAGACCGGCCCAGCCCCTCTCATGGATGCTGCTAACGATCTGGGCCAGCAACTGGCCTCGGGCTTGGTTCTGTTTAGGCGTAGAGGCGGGGCGGCCGAGAACGCAGACGGCCGCGACCCGCAGCGAAGGCTTCGCCGGTGGGGTCATTCGATCCTCGATGTGATGGGGGTAAGGGCCGGTCAGGCGACCGGCGGGCGGGCCAAAGACCGGTCAAAAATCGGCGAATCAGCTCGCTAGAGTAGTGTATTATAATCAATAGCCCAAATCAATATGCCAGAATACGGCCATTTATGCGATTTCTGGTTTCCACCCAGAGTATACTTCGGGGGTCAGAACCCGCAGAAAGGCACCGCTGATGACCGAGACCGCCGACCGCCCTGCCCAGCCTGACCCGCCGCAGGCCCCTTTTCGGCCTGGGGAGCGCCGCGGGGCCGGGGTTATCTCTCCCGCCCTGGTTCACCGTGACCTCGGCTGTCCCGCCGAGTGGATCGGAAAACCGGGTCAGCCAGGCCGAACTGGATCGGATTGTTGTTCGGCACCAGTTTTGGCTGGATCGGAAAACCGGCGGCGCGCTCGCCAACTTCAGTGGCCGAGATTTGAGTGGATTGAAATTCGGCCGCTGGGACCTGCGCCACGCCAGTTTCGCCGGGGCGCATCTTTCTGGCATCCACGTCACCGACACCCGGTTCTGCTACTGCGACTTCACCGCGGCCGACCTGTCAGGTGCTCGGACTTTCGACTGCGACTTCCGCTACACGCGGTTCAAGCGGGCGAGGCTGGTCGGGGCAGAGATACTGGATACCAGAGACGACTGGCCTATCCCGGTGGGAGATGAGGAACTCTGGTACTGCGGGGGCGGGGTCATGGATGCCGATATGGATGAGGCCGATCTTCGCTCGGCAAAGATACATGTGGAGCTGTCGAGTGCACGGCTTGAAACTGCAGATTGGCGATCCGCCGACCTTAGAGACGAGCCGAATATGGATTGGCCGTCATTGAGGTAGTTTCACTCACGTCCCACGTTTTTTATATGTGCTATCAACCAACGGTCATTATAGTGCTTCAGGGGATTGGGGTAGAGCAAACATCGTAAGTCTTGTCATAGTCTTTTTCCGGCAACAGCTGTCGGGTGGGGAGCGGCTGGTTCACGTGGCACGTAAGAAAAAAAAGACCAAGCATACAAATGTAATCGGCGCACTGACGCGAGAAGCGAACCTAAAACGTCGCCTCCGTCGCCACCTAAAAGCCATCGGTTTTTCGAGGGACAACGACGGAAACCTGAAGTTTGCCGAAGGCGGCAAGGAAGTGGTGCGCAGCCTGCATTTATCGCAGAGGAGTGCCCTGATCCGTGCGAACCGTCAGTTTATCGAGAAACAGTACCCCAAACTTTTCAAGTATTTTGCCTCCGGTGCTGACATCAGCCCACTGCACATCTCTCCCCGTCTTGAACTAATAAAAAGCGGGACATGGCAGGGTGACCTATTTCGACTCGCGGCGCTTACTTGGGCCGTACCAGTTTCAAATGGCTTCGGCCGCCGTCTCCGATATTTGGTTTGGGATGATCACAACAACAAGCTGATCGGCCTTATCGCGATTGGCGATCCGGTATTCAATCTTTCGGTTCGCGACCAACACATTGGCTGGACTGCGAAAGACCGCAATGAGCGCCTAGTCAACATTATGGATGCATTCGTTCTGGGTGCCATCCCCCCATACAATCAGTTGCTCGGAGGAAAGCTCGTCGCGTCTCTGGTTCGGACAAGGAAAGTCTATGATGACTTTACGCGCACCTATGGCAAATCAGCCGGAATCATTTCTGGTAAAGAGAAAAAAGCGCGCCTTCTTGCCGTTACTACATCGTCTTCGCTGGGGCGTTCTTCCGTTTACAATCGCTTGAAGCTTGATGGCCAAAGCTATTTTGAACCAATCGGATATACGCGAGGGTACGGGCACTTCCACATACCGGATGAGCTATTTGAAGATTTGCGTAAATACCTGCGCGATCACAAACTTAAGTATGCGGATGAATATAGCTACGGCGAAGGACCGAATTGGAAACTAAGGACAACACGCGCCGCGCTTACTGCTCTCGGCATACGCCGCGACCTAATGAAACATGGAATTCAGCGCGAAGTATTCTTATCCCCGTTCACTACGAACGCGACCACAATTCTCAAGTCAGGCAAGGGCCGCCCAAAACTCGATACCCTTCTGACTGTAGAGCAGGTCGGCCACCTCGCTCTACAGCGCTGGATTATCCCGAGGGCGATCCGGCACCCTGATTTCCTAACTTGGGAAGCTGCTCAAATCGGCGCGCTACTGAACGTGACGGCTCGCATTCAGAGGTCAGCAGAAAAGCAGTTGAGCAGCCGGAATGTAGAGGCGGCTTGAATGTCTGGGCGGCTCGAACAAATGCAGAGTCGCCTGTCCGATCATTTCAGGCAACTGGCTAGAATTCGGTCCGCTTCTAAGCTTCCCACTTTTGCATTAGAGCATGACCTAGACCTCGAGGCTCGCAACGAGATATTCCACCTTCTTCGTGAGACGTGCAAAAGCATGCAGAGTCTCGAACCGTACTGGCTACTTTGGGTCGTCTACGCAGCTGAGCAGGGTTATGCGTACGACGGCCACGAATACTGGGACTCTTTTGAACGAAATACGTCCAATTGGGGGCACCACCAAGCTCGCCGAAAATCACTTCAGTCACTCTTCATTCAATTCCAACGCCAGTTTAACGGCGTTATTCCTTCTGGTGATTGGGCGCAGTGGTACAGCATTATTTCCTGGCCAATCACACATGCGATCATTCCGGTCTACCTGCAAACTCGCTTCACAAAAGCGATGCATAATGCGCGGTTAGAA
This sequence comes from Ferrovibrio sp., assembly GCA_046294345.1. GTDB lineage: Bacteria > Pseudomonadota > Alphaproteobacteria > Ferrovibrionales > Ferrovibrionaceae > Ferrovibrio. Next base: position 101,438 of record JBKBJT010000005.1, on the reverse strand, counting down.
CTGGCGCGAATCCGAGAAATCGACACAAGTACACTTGGTAGGATTCTCGCCCGGAACACTTGGGACAGTTCGTCTCGATTCAGAGAGTTTCTCCAGCAAGAGGCATTAGTGGGGCGCATCATGCTTGCGTTACTGGATCCCACTACTATTGATCCGCGCGGCCCACTGACTCCCTCAACACTCTCTCGAATTACAAGTGATTTGGAGAGGGTGCATCGCTCTCGAGAATGGCTACGAGAAACTCGTGCTATCGTCCTAGATCGTTTCAAAGGCGCAATTCGCCAAACAAGCTACACCGCTTCCGCATCGACTTCGCTTATGCCTGACAGGGCGCAATCTTGGCTATTACAGCGCACACTAAAGCCAAAAATAATATTAAGGCCATCCGCCGATAGAAGGTGGACTCCAATACTAGAGCTACCCAGCTTCTCCGAAGTCGTACGGCAAGGAATGGAAATCAATACATTTCTATCGACTGTGCGTTGTCAGGTCTCTGGCACCGGAAATAACTGGCACCCTGGCGGCTGGCTTCTGAATGGTTCAAGATCGAAAGTGATAAAGGATTGGCCTAAAGACGACGGTATTCTCATCAAGTTCGAGACTGCACCCCCGCATCTACTGAGTATCTACCTGTCGGAATGCTCTATAGGCTTAGATACAAACTGGCTATTTCGAGTTGGCGATGATGGCTTCGCGAGACAGGTACAAAGCAACATTCTTCGACCAGGTTATCGCTATATAGTAGTCCGACGCGGCAACGGCAGTCTCCCGGGATCGCACTTGGCTGATTGCGGACTCGATTGCAGTGGTGTCCACGGATTTGATATCACGCTGCCCGCGTCTCCACCGACAGGACTTATTGACGAACTACGAAGACTCGGCTTATCAGTGTCGCGTGCCGTTCAAATAAGGCCCGCTGGGGTTAGTGCCGTGAATTGGGACGGTGAAGGGCACAGCGAATGGTTGAGCACCGACCGACCTTGCTTCATTCTTGAACACGATCACCCAGTATCTGAGTTTCAAGTGAGCATTGACGGTGGCCTGGAGTACTCTATTGCGCCTGCCGCTTCAGGAAATGCCACGCTGGTCAGCTTACCGGCGCTACCGCCCGGCAAGCACGAACTCAGTGTTCGGGTGATCCGCAAGCCCATTCAATCGAATGTAGCAGAACGACGAAACCTAGATGCGACAGTCGAGCTTACTGTCCGCGATCCTTCCCCTTGGACGCCAGGCCGGACTCTATTTGATGGCCTGGTTGTACGCTTCTCTCCTGCTTCGCTCACGCTTGATAAGTTGTGGGATGGACGCGTCGACGTCGATATAACAGGTCCTGACGGAAGGGAAATTGGTTGCTTTCTAACTCTTATTGGTCGGGATTCGAATGTCATTTTAAATGAATCTATTGGCACGCTTAGACTGCCTGTTAAGGCAGATGAGTTCTCTGCTCGACTTGAGAAGTTCACCTCAAATGAGAAACATGCATGGAAATATCTTGAAGCAACCTCTGGCACGCTGTCCTTCTCAGCCGATGAACTAGGAACATATAAAAGACCACTGGAGCGGGAGGCTAGGCCGGTCCGATTCGCGACAATGGTAAAAGATCACACACCCTATATTCGCCTCATAAATGACACTGATGCGGAAGTGCCAGATGAGTGCAGCTTCTTTAGTTTTTCCAAGCCACTAACCGGCGTCCCAATTCCAAGTTCTGATCTGGCTACGGGATCGAGAGTGTCGCCACCTGGCGGGCTATACGTAGTCCGTCAGGGCCCTCACGCTGACACGATAGTAGTCGGCAGCAGTTCCCGCACCGTCCGGTTGGCGGACATTGCCACTGCGCCAGAGGTAAGCTATCCGGAGAGTTCCTCCGCCGCTCTTCTTGAATTCATCAAGAAATTCCAGATATGGCACAACGCAAGGAGGGCAGGCCCTTTCGCCTATCTGCGGCAAGAGCAAGCACTATTCGAACTTGTTATGGGGCTGTACACCCGGATTTGTGGAGCGAGTTGGAGCCAGGCTGAAAGGGAATTTCGCCGCGCTCCATCGGATCACTCTCTTGACGAGCTTCAGCGTCATTCTTCAAGCAATAGAAGCTTTGCTGCGGTGTTGAGGCGCGGATACACAAAAGCTCTCGAAGATTCCGATTTAAGGATACGCTGGTTTGACGATGTTGCGCGGCGATACGGCCTCGAGGTGGACCTTGCCTATAGTCGTCTTGCACTATTGCTTGCGAGTCAGCCTCTATATGTACCAACTATGTTTCCAGAATTCGAAAAATTCATTGATAATACCAATAAGCTCCAACCTTTAGTTAAAGGAGCCCGGTTTGCTGCATTACTTAGCTGTCATTCCGAGAACCAAGCCTCTCCCCCGATTTTTCCGAGGTGGGAATGGTAGTCAAAGCCGTATCACCGACAAGCCTGCTCACTCAAAGCCGTGCGGCCTTCGGGCTTCCGGATGCTGAGAATCCGACAATTGATGCGCCGTTCTTGGCAGCTGCGATAAGACGAGCTGCCGGACATTCTGCGCCATGCTCGCATGCTCGATTGCGACGCGTTGTCTTTGACGCTCTTTGTGTCTTTTCAAGCATCTCCGCTCTGACTTTGGATGAGGTCGACACCGCCATAGACGATGCAATAGTTGCTGGCGATCTATTGGAATTATCTCAAGTGACTACTGAAGATGTTGATGCGAGGAGAACTTGGGTCTTTCCAGCGCCCTTCGCATTCGTTCCGCTTCAGGCGAGTCGTATTCTTATAATGGGTGTCGTCCGAGACCAAAACACTCCATTGCCCAGTGTCTTGAGTGCTCGAATTACATTCAATGGCCCATTTCGGTCCATACAATGCGATGCTGATGAAGATCTTCCAGATGTTCTAAAAGAGATGGGCGTGCTGGCCTTATCTGAAAGCGCATGGTTAAAAGCCCCTGCTCAGGCGTCTCATCTCGAGCTAGTGCGGCAATATCAAGACATGACCGATGCATTACCGCCAGCCGGTGAAGTGAATGGGCTGGAAGTCCTTGATTGGTCGCGTCGTCCTGACAGGTATCGTGACCGATGGTCTATGACCACCAAAAATCTAAATTCGTACTATGTCGCTCGACGCCCGCAAGCATTCGGCCCTTCGCTATGGGGGTTTGCTCATTTCGAACACGGGACATTGTCAAAATTCCTCGACTTTCCAATCAAAGGAGACCGGTGGCGCGGCTGCGATGCTGCATGGCATCTCCAAATGGCAATGGATTGTAAGCAGAAGAGGCCGCAAACATACCGTATTCGAGAAGCTTATGGGTCTCGAATAATCGATCTGTTTTCGCCAATTCCAATGTGGGCCAACCGACGCTTGTTAAGCACCGGAGCACTTGTTGAGCGTAAGAGCTCTTTGCTCTCGTTTAAGTTCGCCGCGGCCGACTTGCTCGAGATTGAGACATTCTTACAGAGTAGATTGTGGCTTCAGAAGACTAGCTAGATAGGGCTGGAACAAATGGCGCAAACTATTCAGCAAACCATCCATCAACTGCATCTCTCGCTAAGCGACTATATCGAAGCGACCTACCATATTAGTTCACCGCAACTGGTCTCTCAGCGAAAGGAATTGCTTCAACGACCCGGTGTGATCTCTCAAGTACCCTATATTGAATCGACGCCCAGGTATGCCACAGAGCGTCACTTTTCTGAGATTCCGGGCATTCCGAGTGCGGCCCTCGAGGCATACAAGGCAGTTTCCACGCCGAACGGCTCGCTTCCACGTCTTATTTATGATCCGCCTTATAAGCATCAATCCGATGCGATCCAGCATAGCCTAATTGAGTCGCGAAACCTCGTGATCATGACCGGCACTGGGTCAGGAAAGACGGAGTCATTTTTGCTCCCAATACTCGGAAAACTCGCTCGTGAGGCTGCAAAGAATCCTTCATCTTTCAAACAACATTCTGCTGTTAGAGCACTAATACTGTACCCGATGAATGCGCTTGTTAATGACCAATTGGGAAGAATGCGCGCATTATTTGGAGATCCACGGATTGTTAAGTTGTTTGAAAACTGGGCTGGCAGACCGGCACGGTTCTCTCGATACACGAGTCGCACGCCATATGCAGGTGTTCGCAATAAGGACAAGGATCAGCGAAACTTAAAGTCTTTTGAGGATTATTATGTCGACATCCAGCGCAAGTCAGAGCGCGCCGATTCTTCGGAGCAAAAGGAAGCTGCGGATTTACTACTTCAATTAAAGTTACGCGGCAAATGGCCCGCAAAGCCAGACTTGGTCTCCTGGTTTGGGCAAAAGGGCAGTCTCTGGCAAGACACCAAATCAAAATCATTTAAGCGTGCGATTACGCTAGACCATGACGTGGAACTTATCACACGTCACGAAGCGCATGAGAATCCCCCTGATCTGCTCATTACGAACTACTCAATGCTGGAATATATGATGATGCGACCAATTGAACGCAGCATCTTTGATCAGACACGTGAGTGGCTTAAGGAGAACCAAACAGAGAAGTTCCTAATCGTACTGGACGAGGCTCATCTTTATCGGGGAGCGGCTGGGGCAGAAGTGGGGCTGTTACTCCGCCGTTTACGAGATCGCCTTGGAATTGCCCCCGAGCGATTCCAAGTGATCTGCGCGACAGCAAGCTTTCAGGACAAGGATTACGCACCTCACTTTGGAGCGCAGTTAGCTGGAGTGCCGCCAGAAACCTTTGTGCCAATACAAGGTCATTTTGCCTTTAGTAGGTATGCGATGCCCGGTGCTGAGCAAGATGCGAAGATCCTTTCGTCAATTGATCTTCAGCCTGTCTACGGCACTGTCAACGCAAACAATGCCGGCCGCTCTGCTGCTCTAAAGGCATTCTTGGACTTCAGAGGAATCGCGCCTTCTGAGCGACCAGAAGTGGATTTGTATCATGCGCTGAAGGACTACCCGCCGCTCGGCCTACTTATCAATGAAACGATGAAGCAAGCCAAGCCCATAAGAGAGTTGGCATCAGAAATCTTTCCTGGGTCCCACGGGCTAGCTGACCAAGCGGTTACTACGTTGATGGCTTTAGGCAGCATGGCGCGGCTCGATGAAGCCGGGCCCGGTCTCCTGCCAAGTCGCATTCATAGCTTCTATAGAGGGTTGCCCGGGCTCTGGGTTTGTATGGACCCGTGCTGCAGTGAAGTGCCCGAAAACGACCGCACTGGGTTCAGCGGGAAGCTTTATGGGCAACCCCGCGAACGGTGCGCATGTGGCGCTCGTGTTTTTGAGCTATTCACCTGCAGATACTGCGGAACGGCATATGCGCGGTCCTATACAAATGACGTCGATAATCCAGAAACCCTTTGGTCCACACCTGGCCAAGCAATGCGAATGCATGGTGGCGACGCCAGCACTCTACTTCCTTTAGATCTATTGCTCGAAGAGCCGAGATCTCTGGACAAAAATGAACCAGCGAACTTCGATATTGAGAGTGGCTGGTTAAATCCGCCCGAAGCGGGTGCCAAGGTACGGAAGGTATATTTACGGAGTGACAGGACTACACCACCTCCTGACGAGAACTGCGATTTTGACCAAAGCCTAGAAGCACGAGGAATGTACATTCCGTGCGGATGCTGCGACAAGATGGCGAAGTTCGGGCGATCAACAGTTCAGGACCACCAGACGAAAGGCGATCAACCCTTTCAGGCACTTGTTGCAAAGCAGATCGCAATTCAGCCCCCTTCTACAGACCAGATTTCACGCTTCGCGCCGCTGCAGGGGCGAAAAGTCCTCATCTTTTCAGACTCCCGCCAGGTCGCAGCACGGCTTGCTCCAAACCTCCAAATGTATTCGACCCGCGATTCATTGCGCCCTCTTATTTCTTGGGGCTTCACTAGACTACAAAACGTTACCACCATCTCGTCTCTTGTCAGCCTAGACGATCTCTATCTGGCTGTGTTGGTTGCGTCGAAAAAGCTCGAAGTGCGACTGCGGCCAGAACGTCGTGAAACTGAAAGCTTTGCAGCTGATGACGTAGTAGACCAAGCTGTTCGCCAAGGTGGGCTAGATTCAGATGAAACGCTCGCTGAACTTTTACCTCAAATTCGGTCGGAGAGACCCCCGCAATCCTTGCTCGAGGATATTCTATGGACTGTCCAAGATCCTTTTTTGGGTTTCGAGGCATTGGCCCTTGCCTCGATATGCGAACGCCGTGGCTTAACATCGAAGCTTCGTGCCCTTCCTGATATCCCAGGAATTGCCACAGTTCCTGATGAGAAAGTTGCACTAGCGCGAGCATGGTTGAGATGTTGGCGCGGCAATGGTTTCTGGTTGTCTGGGATGCCGACCACTTGGCGTAATCGGTCCCGCAACGAAGGCATTAGCGTAAAAGCTAAAAGGGGAAAAGGTAAGTTCAATGCGATGGACAGAATTCTGCTGGACAAGCCGGCTCGGAAGATATTCAACGAAAAATGGCTGCCTGAACTCCTAGAGATATTTACAGCCAGCGAAGATGGGGGCTTTTTGTTGCAAGGAACGCGGCTTTCTCTGTCTTTCGATGGAGAGTGGCGTCGTTGCCAGACTTGCAAATCTGTTCATCGGCCAGTATCGACAATACTTCATTGCCTTGATTGCAGCAGTACAGACGTCTCCGCGCTTGATCCTTTTGCGGACGAAGTTTTCCTGGCACGAAAAGGCTTTTACCGAAAGCCGGTATTAGCGGCATTGTCTGATCCCCCCACGCGACCGTTCGCATTAATAGCCGCCGAGCATACTGCGCAGTTAAATTCACCGCAGAGCGAAGACGTATTCTCTAAGGCGGAAGAGAATGAACTGCTCTTTCAAGACATTATTCCCGTGTTGGGAAAGAAGGCTTCTAAAGCCACCGCAATAGATATTTTATCCAGCACGACAACTATGGAGGTAGGCATCGACATCGGCGCGTTGTCAGGCGTAGCACTGCGCAACATGCCGCCAGGTAGAGCTAACTATCAGCAGCGAGCTGGTCGGGCCGGGCGCAGGGGGAATTCGGTTGCCACTGTGGTAGCCTTTGGCAGTGTTGATAGTCATGACGAATATTATTTTTCTGAACCTGATGGGATGATCCGTGGAGCTGTTATTGATCCGAAATTGACACTCGATAACCCTGAGATCGTGCGACGGCACATTCGCGCGTTCCTTTTGCAGTGTTATCATCAAGATCGTCTTCCGGAAGTGAGCCCCGATCAATCGCCCAACCTCTTCTCTGTCCTCGGAGATGTTTCTTCATTTAGGGATGGGAAGTCAGTTCTAAATGTATTTGATTTCGACAAATGGCTCACTACAAACGAAGTCGCCCTTCGCACGAGGGTCGCCAGCTGGATTCCGTCGGAACTTCCGAAACCCCTTCGTGATAACCTTCTTGACAAAATGGCTACGGACTGTAGGGAGGCGGTAAACGCGGCTATTGCGTTTAACCCTGAGAGGGATTCTGAGATCGAGAGTGCAGGAGAAGAGCCGCCCGAGGTAGGAGAAGATCGCCCAACTTCTCCATCGGATTCGGGGCAACTACTGGACCGCTTATTGTATTGCGGTATCCTTCCCAGATACGCATTCCCTACCGATGTCGCCACATTTCATGTTTTTGATACCGGCCGTTCAACATCGTTCAGAACGGTTATGAAATTTGCGCCGTCTCAGGGACTTCCTGTTGCACTTACGCAGTACGCGCCAGGCAAGCAAGTATGGATATCCGGGAAGTGCTATACTTCTGGTGCTATCTATTCTGTATCATCTGCCGAGAGATTCAGAGCTTGGGAGAATAAGCGTCTTTACTCAGAGTGCGAGGTCTGTGGCTTTGCAAGGACCGATGAAATCGGCACTCTGGAACGTGGTTCTCGACAAGATTGCCCCGCATGTGGCCAGCTTGGCACGTTCGGCGAAGCAAAATATTGGCTTCGTCCGACTGGATTTGCTCACCCAATCGACGTTGAAGAAGTGACGTCTCCAGAAGATATGCCGGAGGCTAGCTACGCTACGCGCGCTAAGCTGACGATGCAGACGCCGACAGATGCCGATAGATGGGTTGGAGTTAATGATCGCATACGTGTCTTGGCATCGCGTGAGCATTTGCTGGTTTCGAATACCGGCCCCAAGGATGAGGGGTATTCTTATTGCGTTAAATGCGGACGTATAGAAGCAAGCAGTGCCAAAGAAACCCTCTTGGCTGCAGAACATGCGAAGCCCTATCCTGATGAGAAGCAGCCCAAATGCGAGGGGGGGTGGACTAGTAAGCACGTCGTTCTCGGCACAGATTTCATCACTGATATCGCCCTGTTCTCGCTCGAGGTGGCTAAGCCACTTCAACTTAAACCAGGTTTCTATCCAACTGACGTGGCGCTGCGAACAGTTAGCGAAGCATTGGCAAAGGCGGCTAGCCGATTGCTTGATATTGAGCCGGGTGAGTTGATGGCTGAGTATCGCCCGTCGCTAACTCCTGATGGAAGGCAAGGATTGAAGGCGGAGGTTTTCTTGTATGACACTCTGCCAGGTGGCGCAGGGTTTTCGAGCCAGTTGGTTAACCGCGGGTCACGACTTTTCTCTGATGCGCTTGCGCTTCTTAAGAATTGCCCTGACAACTGTGATGCATCTTGTTATCGCTGCTTGCGTGCGTTCAGGAACAAGTTTGAGCATACACTACTGGACAGGCATATCGGCGCCGAATTGCTGAGTTACTTGATCTCAGGCGAGATACCGATGTTCTCCGAGGGCCGCCTGAATACATCGGCAGACCTTTTATATCGGGACTTGCGTCGTCAGTCCGTGTTGGGGTGGAGCTTTGAGCGACCGGCTGCGGGCTCTACGTTCAGTATTCCAGGGGTAATTCTTGCCACCAGCGAAAATGGCGGCCAGACGGTTATCTCTTTGACCGGAGGTCTTGTTTCCGAGCTTGGAGTGGATCGCCGGATCGCAGCTGCTTCAGGGGGGTACATTGCGGTCAATGAGCTTCTGGTGAGAGGCAATTTGCCAGCAGCAACCGATCAGGTGAAAGAGGCGCTTCTGGGGCGCAGCCATTAGTCTCGGCAAGTCGTAGCTTTGATGGATGACCGCTCAAGGCCCCGATATTAGAATCCTGTGGCCGTTCGTTGACGGGATCTAACCAAAACACTAATTCTGTGTGAAATATGAAGGCCATCGCCTACTACCGGGTGTCCACTGACAAACAGGGCCGGTCTGGATTGGGTCTAGAAGCCCAGAAAACGGCCGTACAGGCAGTTTTGAAGCCCGGTGGCCGATTGATCGCCGAGTACACCGAGGTCGAGAGCGGCAAGCGCCGCGACCGCCCACAACTGACCAAGGCGCTGCATCAGGCAAAGGTTAACAAGGCCGCCCTGGTGGTGGCCAAGGTGGACCGGCTGGCCCGCGACGTCCACTTCTTGGAGACCATCTTGAGCGGCGATGTGGAGGTGGTGTTCGCCGATCTGCCCCAGGTCTCGGGTCCAATGGGGCGGTTCATCTTGCAGCAGCTGGCCGCCGTGGCCCAGCTAGAGGCCGGGCTAATATCCGAACGCACCAAGGCGGCACTGGCGGCGGCAAAGCAGCGGGGTGTGAAGCTCGGCGGTTTCAAGGGTGTCGCGGTAGACACCAAGCTCGGCACGCAAGCACTCATCGCCAAAGCCGATGAACGCGCCCGAGATTATGCATTGGTGATTTCAGATATCCGCGCCGCCGGTGTTTCATCGTTCACGGGGATAGCAGCAGAATTGAATAATCGTGGGATCACCGGACCGCGCGGCGGGCGTTGGCAGGCGGCACAGGTACGGAGAGTTACACAGCGGGCCCGCAACGAACCAAACGTCATCCGCTGAGTAAGGTGTTGACACTAAAAGCCAGACTGCTTATCAAAATTATCGGCAATGGATTCTGCCTGACCGAATACTGGTCGAACCGCACATAAAGATTTGTGCTGATGACTCCTACCCACAGTTAACTGTGAGGAGGAGTCTGTCTTGTTGAATCATCCACCCATTCATTCTCTCGTCAGCCAACATGTCAGTGGCATATGGCTTCGCGCCTTCTCATGTCCGGAGAACTGACGATGAATTTCTCCCAGCTCCCGCCCGGTCGGAATCCGCCCGACGATATCAATGTCGTCGTTGAAATACCCATGGGCGGCGAGCCCGTGAAGTATGAATTCGACAAAGCATTAGGTCTCTTGGTCGTGGATCGCTTCATTCATACGGCGATGCGATATCCGGCCAACTACGGTTTCATTCCGAATACCCTGGCCGACGACGATGATCCCGTCGATGTCCTCGTGATCTCGCCTTCGCCTGTCATGCCTGGCGCAATGATCCGAAGCCGCCCAATTGGCATCCTGCAAATGCGCGATGAGTCGGGTGACGATGAGAAGATTATCGCAGTTCCCCTCAGTCAACTTCACCCATACCACGATGAAATCAAAAACATCGGGGATTTGCCCGCGATATTACGCGATCAGATCGCGCACTTCTTCGAGCACTACAAGGATCTGGAGAAAGGAAAGTGGACCCAGATATCCCAATGGGCCGACGCCGACTTTGCCCGGACTCAAATAGTGCGGGCTATTGATCGCTTTGGGGTGGTGGAAGGTCGATTGCTCGACTGAATTTTCAATAAACCAATAAACGAGAGCTGTGAATCATGGCCTATCTGATCGTATTCCTCGGGGCCGGACTGGGTGGCGCGGCCCGGCATGGCGTCAATGTCCTGGCCGGTCGGCTGCTCGGCCTGCCGTTCCCATTCGGAACCCTGGCGGTCAATATCGCTGGATCGTTCCTGATGGGCGTGATCGCCGAATACTTCGCGCTGAAAAGCGGGCTGCCGATGCAATGGCGATTGTTCCTCACCACCGGCATTCTCGGCGGTTTCACCACCTTCTCAGCCTTCTCGCTGGAGGCGGGACTGCTGTTCGAGCGCGGCGAGCAGCTTCTCGCGTTGGCATACATCCTCGGCTCGGTGATGCTGTCGATTGGCGCGCTGTTCGCGGCCTTGGTCCTGGTGCGCGCGGTCGTGTCTGTGCCGTAGGCGCTTCGATCAGCCCGCGCGGAACCGGCCTCGAATGGCTATCAGTCCCAGCAGTGCGACGCCGGCGAAGCCCGCACCGGCGAGGAAGGTCGTGGCCGGACCGGCGATATCCCACAGGGCGCCCGCGATCACGCTGGCCGCCAGCATGGCGATGCCGCCCAGCAGGTTGAACATGCCGAACGCCGTGCCGCGTAGTTCCGCCGGGGCGGTGTCGGCCACCAGGGCGGCCAGCAAACCCTGCGTCAGCGCCATGTGCAGGCCCCACAGCACGACGCCGAGCGCGACGCCGATCAGGCCCGGAACCAGCGCCAGCACCAGATCGGCCGCGATCAGCACAAGCAGACCGATGCCCAACATCGCCATGCGGTTCATACGGTCGGACAGGGCGCCCATCGGATAGGCAGCCACGGCATAGATAATGTTCATCCCCACCAACACGGCCGGGATCAGGGTCAGCGGCAGGCCGGAATCCTGCGCCCGCAACACCAGGAAGGCTTCGCTGAACCGCGCCAGCGTGAAGACGGTTGCAACTGCGACCACCCACCAATAGGCGCTGCCCAAACGGGCCAGCTCCGCGCGGCTGAGCGGCGCGCGCACCCGGCGCAGACCGGCCGGGCGTTCTGGCTCATGCACGGCGAACACGATCAGCGCCAAGGCCAGGAAGGCAGGAATGACCGCGATCCAGAACACGGTCTGGAAATGGTCTGCGGTCAGCCACATCAGGCCGATGGCCAGCAATGGTCCGATAAAGGCACCTGCGGTGTCCAGCGCCTGCCGCAGGCCGAAGCTGGCGCCGCGCAAGTGCGGCGGCGCGATATCGGCCACCAGGGCGTCGCGGGGCGCGCCACGGATGCCCTTGCCGATGCGATCCACGAAGCGAGCGGCGATCAGCCAGGCCACCGAAGGGGCCAGCGGGAAGACCGGCTTAGTAACGGCAGCGAGGCCATAGCCAAGGGCGGCTAGGAATTTGCGCTTGCCGAGCCAGTCGGAGAGCGCGCCGGAAAAGACCTTGGTGATGGAGGCGGTGGCTTCGGCGATGCCCTCGATGATGCCGACCGTCAGGGTCGAGGTGCCCATCACGGTCACCAGATAGACCGGCAGCAGGGCGTGGATCATTTCCGACGACACATCCATCAGCATCGACACGAAGCCGAGCGCCCAGATGCCGGACGGAATATCCTTCAGGCGCGCTCTCAGGCCGGGGCCGGTTGTCTCAGTGGTTTTCGTCATGGGCGTCGAAAACCTGCTGGGCGTAAGCGTCCAGCAATCCCTCGCAGGCCCTCAGCCTGTTCCGCGCCTGCTCCCGCAAGGTCGCGCCGTAGAAGTCGAGTTTCTCGATCTTCTCCAGCCAGCTTTGCAGCTTCTTCAGATCGACATCGTTTTCTTCCAGCTCGGCATAGGTGAAGTGACTGGCTGCCGTCTCCTTGGCGATCTCGCCCTCGAAGTCGTTGCACTTGTCGAGAAACTCTTCGTATTCCTCGTCGCGGTCAGCCTTGAAGCGGGCCACCACCTTGTCTTCCTGGGCCTTGTCGAGCGCCACGGTCTCCAGGATCACCGCCTCGCCCTGCATTTCCGCGATGTCGTTTTCCAGCATCTTGAGGCGGCGGACATGGTCGTCGGTCTTGGGCAGCAGACAGACGCCGCTTTGCAGATAGACCCCACCCATGCCCTTGAGCCGCCGCCACAGCGCGACCCGGCCCTTGGCGGGCTCGGGCGGCACTTTGTAGGTCAGCAGGAGCCAAGTGATTGGTGACATGGAACGGATTTAATGTAACGGCTGTTACATGTCAATGGATATGCTATAGAGAGTAGCTCCTGCCGCTCCGATGGTTACAGCCATGAAATCCTTCACCGATAGCCGCTTCGCCAACATCTTCGCCCTGCTTGTCGGCAGCAATCGCGATCCGCAATGCGACGCCTGGTCGGTCGGCGATACGGTCTGGACCCGCGAACGGTACGGCCACTGGGGCCAGCAGGCGTCTTTCCAGCTTGAGACCATCGTTGTGGATCAGCCGAGAGCGCCCGCTTGGCGCATCATGGTCGTCCGCGAGCATTGGTGGCATGGGCCGGAGCGGGTCGCCGTGCGCTCGGGGCAATGGGGCAAACTGGTCAGCGGCGACCGCAAGGCCGCGCTCAAATGGTTCGAGCGACAGGAACGAGGCTTGTAACGGCAGCGGGTTCACCGTCCCATCGCTTCCCTCGGGCCGTAGATGATGACCGCCGCACCCAGCAGGCATATTGCCGAACCGGCGATATCCCAGCGATCAGGACGCATCCCCTCCACGGCCCAGAGCCACATCAGAGACGCAAAGATGTAGATGCCGCCATATGCGGCATAGGTGCGACCGGCGGCGGCGCTATCGACCAGCGTGAGCAGATAGGCGAACAGCGCCAGGCAGGCTGCTCCCGGCACCAGCCACCAGACCGAAGCCTCCAGCCGCAGCCAGGCCCAAACCGCATAACACCCAGCGATCTCCGCGATGGCCGTCATCACAAACAGCACGGTGGTCTTCATCCACATCCCCTCAATAAATCCGGCGTCCGGTTGATCGGCTGGCGCTATTGTCACGCCCGCGTCATCTTGCATAGGGTATCGCCCATGAAAGCAGGAAACAAACAACTCGGCGCCCGGCTGCGGATCGTGCTGGAGCGGGATATCGCCATCGGTCCTGGCAAGGCCGACCTGCTTCAGGGCATCAAAGAGACCGGTTCGATCTCGGCGGCTGGCAAGCGCATGGGCATGAGCTACAAACGGGCCTGGCTACTGGTCGAGACCATGAACGCTTGCTTCAAGTCCCCCTTGGTCGAGGCCAGTCGGGGCGGCTTGGCGCGCGGCGGCGCGGTGCTGACCCAGACCGGCGAAACCGTACTGGCCGCCTATCGACACATGCAGGCCGCCACCGACAAGGCTATCGCCGCCGACATCGCCAAGTTGAAGCGCCTCCTGGGCGATATATCCAAACGAAAATAACGGTTGCACCGCACATGACCCACCGATATGTTCCATGAAACATATCGTATGGAGAGCCGTATGCGTGCATTGGTCGGAGCCGCGATGCGATGGAGTCGACACTTCGGCGCGTTGCTCGCTGTCTGTGTGGTCATCCTGACTTGCGGCACCTCTCCCAGCGCCAAGGCGCAGGACATTCCGATCATCGCCGCCGCCGCCGACCTGCAATTCGCCCTGGACGAAGTCGCCAAAACCTTCACCGCCGAGACCAAGGCCGAGGTTAAACTGTCCTTCGGCTCGTCCGGCAATTTCGCCCGCCAGATCCGCCAGGGTGGACCTTTCAGCCTGTTCCTGTCGGCCGACGAAGAGTATGTGCTGGATCTGGCCCGCGATGGCTTTGCCCAGAATGACGGCACGCTCTATGCACTCGGCCGGATCGTGCTGATCGTACCGCATGGTTCACCGCTGAGAGCCGATCCCGAGCTGGCCGACCTGGCAACTGCCCTCGGCAGTGGCAAGGTCACGCGCTTCGCCATCGCCAATCCCGAACATGCTCCTTACGGCAAACGCGCCGAGGAAGCCCTGCGGCGCAAGGGGCTGTGGGATGCCATCTCGCCCAAGCTCGTGCTGGGCGAGAATGTCAGTCAGGCAGCCCAGTTCGCCACCTCGGCCAATGCCCAGGGCGGCATCATCGCCTATTCGCTGGCGCTGTCGCCGCGCGTATCGGCGTTGGGGTCTTATGCTCTGATCCCGGCCGACTGGCACACCCCGCTGAAACAGCGCATGGCAATGATGAAAAACGCCGGGCCGGTGGCCGAGCGGTTCTATGCCTACCTGCAGCAGCCGACCGCAAGAGCCATCCTCCGCAAATACGGCTTCGTCCTGCCCGGCGAAGACGGCTGACGGCAGGTTCCGACACAATGGATTGGACCGCGCTCTGGCTGTCGCTGGAACTGGCAGGATTGACCATCCTGTTTCTGCTGCCCATCGGAATCGTTGCCGGACGCTGGCTGGCCTATCGAGATTTCATCGGCAAGGGCATGGCCGAAGCAGTCGTCGCCCTGCCGCTGGTCCTGCCGCCCACGGTGTTCGGCTATTACCTGCTCGTCACCTTTGGCGCGGCCTCTCCCATCGGGCGGTTCTGGCAACAGGCGTTCGGCCACCAGCTGGTCTTCACCTTCGAGGGACTGCTGCTGGCCTCGATTATCTTCAATCTACCCTTCGCCATCCAGCCCATGCAGCGCGCCTTCGAGGCCATCCCGCGCGATATCCGGGATGCCGCCGCCTGCTGCGGCCTGTCGCCGCTGGCAACGCTGCTCAAGATCGAATTGCCGCTGGCATGGCCCGGCATCATGTCGGCGATGGTGCTGAGCTTCGCCCATACGCTGGGCGAGTTCGGCATCGTGCTCATGGTCGGCGGCTCCATCCCTGGCGAGACCAAGACCATCGCCATCGCGATCTACGACCGTGTGCAGGCGTTCGACGATGCTTCCGCCGCACAGATGTCAGGCGTCTTGCTGGCGCTGTCGCTGATCGCCATCGCGCTGACTTTCGCTTTCTCGCGACGGGTCGGCAGGCGGTTGGGATAAAGCCATGACGGGACTGCAGGTCAGACTGGCACAGGATGCGCCCATTCCCCTGGCAACGGATTTCGCCTGCGCGCCGGGCGAGATCATGGCCCTGGTCGGTCCCTCGGGCAGCGGCAAGTCCACCATCCTGCGCGCCATTGCCGGGACATACCGCCCCGTTGGCGGCAGGGTGGCGATCAACGGCGAGGTCTGGTTGGACGAAGCGACCGCTCAATTCGTGCCCGCCCATAAACGTGCGATCGGCATGGTCTTCCAGAATTATGCGCTGTTTCCGCATATGACGGCGCTTGGCAATGTGATGGCCGCAATGGGGCATGTCCCCCCTGCTAAACGCCAGGACCGGGCCGCCAGCCTGCTCGATCTGGTGCATCTCTCTGGCCTGGGCGAGCGGCGGCCAGCAGAACTCTCGGGCGGGCAGCAGCAGCGCGTCGCCGTGGCACGGGCCCTTGCCCGCGAGCCGAAGGTGCTGCTGCTCGACGAGCCATTCTCGGCGGTGGACAAGGCGACACGCCAGCGGCTCTACCGCGAGATCGCCGAACTGCGCCGCGTCCTCAACATGCCTGTCGTGCTGGTGACCCACGATCTGGACGAGGCCATGATGCTAGCTGACCGCATGACCATCCTGCATCGGGGCCGCACATTGCAGACCGGCACACCGGTGGACGTTACCTCCAGGCCAGCATCGGCCGAAGTCGCCCGCCTGGTCGATCTGCGCAACCTGTTCGAGGGCCGCATCGTGCGACACCAGGCAGACCCCGCCCGGACGCTCATCGCATGGCAGGGGCTGATGATCGAGGCGATACATAATCCTGAGCTTGCCGTGGGAAGCACGGTATCCTGGGTCATTCCGGATGGCTTTGTAGTGCTGCATCGCCGCGACCGACCCTCGCGCGGCGATCACGAAAACCCGGTCACCGGCAAGGTTGAAAGCGTCCTCACGATTGGGCAGACAGCACAGATCGTTCTGCGCCCGCATCACGCCCGCGCCATGCCACTCCATTTCTCGGTGCCGATGCATGTCGCCCAGCGCAACGCCATCGCACAAGGCGTCGAGGCCACGGTTTCACTGCTGGCCGAAGGTATTCATGTCATGTCGGAAGGCGACACCCGAACCGGCCAGGGCAAGTCATGAACCGCAGCGTCCTCGGTTTCGGCTCCGGCGCAGCGATTGGCCTTCTCGGTGGCTTGATTGGCCTCGGTGGCGCTGAGTTCCGTCTGCCGGTGCTGGTGGGCTGGCTCGGCATGACGCCGCGTTCAGCCGTGCCGATGAATCTCGTGGTCAGCCTGATCACATTGTCGGCCGCCTTGATCGGCCGCGCCTCCAGCCTGAGTCTTGTGCCGATCCAGCCGCATGTGCCGGAAATCGCCGGATTGATCGCGGGCGGCCTGGTCAGCGCGATCTGGGGAGCCGGGGCGCTGTCCAAGCTGTCAGACCGCCGCCTGTCTCGCATACTGGCTGCGCTGCTGACCGGTATCGGACTGCTGCTGGTCGTGGAGTCGGCGCTTCCCAATCAGAGCCAGGCCCTGATCCCGTCGGGCTTGGTCACGAGGGCTGTGGCGGGTGTTTTGTTCGGCCTGCTGATCGGTGCGATTGCTGCTCTGCTCGGCGTGGCCGGGGGTGAGATGCTGATCCCGACATTTATCTTCGCTTTTGGCGCGGATATCGCCACGGCGGGGACCGCCAGCATCCTGGTCTCGATGGTGCTGGTTCTGGCCGCCCTTGTCCGTTACGGCCAGTTGAAGCTACTCCCCGGCAGGGCCAATCTCCGAGCCATTGCCATACCTATGGGCAGCGGCTCGATTCTCGGCGCAATTGCAGGCGGCCTGATGATCGGGCTGATCGCCCCGGAAATTTTCAAACTTGGCCTCGGTATTATCCTGATCGTTTCGGCTGTACGAACATTTAAGAAAGTCGGCCATTAAAACTGCCTTATTCCAGCCTCTCGGCTTTTTTGTATGCCACAGGCAAAGTTAGGCGTGAGCATCTCGCGATCCATACATCTTCAACAAAGCGAATGAATACACCATCACATTATCCGCGCTGAGTGAGATTCCCGATTTCGGGCTTACCCTGGGTTAGGCCCTTGGTCTCGAATCTGACCCTCTCCCCTTGCTCCTACCCTCGCACTTCGACCGGTTAGAGGCTTCTTTCAGACATTAACGCTGAACAATCCTGTTTAATTTTATAGGCTTATTCAGGCAGAGAGTTCTTGTCCTAAAGATGAGTGGGGCAGTGAAGCGCACCTGCCCCACTTCTAAGGCTACGAAAGAATGTTTGGACTGATGCAGTAAGCGCGTGGCCGCCAATCACGGGCTAGCTGTCGCTTTGGGCACGTCTTCTTCCCGTCTGTAATCAGATAGCCCCTCATGCGAAGTTGCTGGACAAGAACGCTTATGCGATCTGCGCCTACAAGATCGTTCAGATGGTTCTCAAGCAGAATGAACTCACGAACTTCGCCAGTATCCCGGCGGCGGAGAAAGCCAGGCACGCGTGCCCGTGCATCTGGAGCTATCGCATCGACGTCTTTGCCTAGGGCAACAAAGTTTTCCGAGCGGGACTTAATGTATTCTCGGAGAACGGTGAGGGGATCGCCTTTCCCCTTCATGGAAGCGACATGCTGGCGATGTTTATTCCAGCAACTCTTGACTGCCCGTAGGATGCGCTGTCTTGCCCACGGGAAGGCGCCAAATTTCCGAGCGAGACTTCCGGCCTGATATGCTAGTATGAAGTAATCGGCGGTGCGGCTCTGAACGCTATCGTTGCCGTCTACGTTCAAAGCCTTCCATGCCTCCTGGCGACGCTGCGCAAGGTATTTAAGTAGCCCCTCTTCGTCGCGGTCGCGCCATTTCGCGAGCCGTCTCAGGAAGCGTCGGTTGACAAGACCGTAGTTATCCTTTGCTGCGGCTCGCAGGGCCTTTGCAAACTCGGCTGGAACCATGCCGGGTGTAATAGAGTGGAACATCCCGAATCGCCAGTCGGCAGGTATTTCAATAAAGCGCACGTCATACATCTCGTCGTAATTGACGCCGGCGTTCAGCAGTAGCTCGCGCATCGGAGTATTGGAGCTTGCCCATACAATGACTCGATGCGAGGCGTCTCCCGTGGGATTGTTGAGGCGGCGCTTTTCACCTCCCGATACAAAATCGACAATCATGCGCGCGAGGGCTTCACCTTGCTGGCGACCCTTGCCATCAAGTAGAAGGGTGTCGTCTAGAACAACTAATCCGTCCCGCCCTTCGCGGGCGATAACCTCGAATGCGTTGTCGGTAGCTTTCCATTTTCCACGAAACCCCGCCCTATGCGTGGAATCGCCGCCCACAGTGGAGGCAGCAAAATCAAGAGATATGGTCTTCCCCTTTGATGTTTTGCCGATAAAGCAGAAAATAATTCCTTCAAGGTCAGCCAACTCCAACAGCGAACCGGAGATGGCTGCCGACGAAGCGAAGATCAAAGACGGGTTATATGTCGCAAACGTCTTTGCCGCCTTCTTCCAGTTCTTCAGTGAACCACGCCATGCCCAGCGGTTGGGGCGGGCGATTCCTTCCAACGCGACGCCGACTGGAATCTTGGGTGTTCCGTAAATATCGCCATTCGGAGTCAGGTAAACAGCGGGAAGAATCCAGCCAGGTAAATCGGCTACCTTGGCTTTCGCACCTGTGAGCGCACCCTGCAGCATGGCGGTCTGGAATTCTTGTAGCAGCAGGGCCTTCACCTGTCCCGTCAATGATGGAAGATCGAGCGATGAAGCGATCTTTCCTGCTTTAGTCGCGGGATCGACGCCCTCAGATGCATTGAAAGGCATCGCGCACCGTCGCGTTCCGACGCCAGGGCGGGTTACATCAAGAACTCCATACTTGTTTCCTTTGGAGTCGATGTCAGATCCAAGATAGGTTACTTCAATTATCTTCTTCTCATTTTCCATGAGTGAGCATCCTTTTAGGTAAAGGGGCTCCTTTCGCGCTGGGCATATTGCCCACCGCGCCCACAGAGCCCACCGATTTTAGAAAGCCATGCCTATGGCGGCGTTGGCTGAGATAGCGATTTGTAGTAAGGTCGCGACCTTAGTCAGAAGTAGCTGGTTGGTGCCTCCTTTCCCCTCGTTTGTGGCTCAGATCGAGGTTTTTGGAGGTTTTCGCGATAACAAGCGGAAGCCGTTGCTATCGAGAGCGACGCCTTGCAGAAACACGAAATCGCGCATCGGATGGGCTAACCATCGCATCGCATTGCGCAACTTTGTGCCGCGCAATCGACCCTTCTTGGCGGTCGCCTTGCCGCCCTTGTAATAGACCCACTTGCGGTGCGCATGGAATTTGGTGGCGTAGTCCACCTTGGCGCTGATCGTGGCGTGGTCGGTTAGCTCAACGGCGTGAATAGGACGATAGACGCCTTTGGGGGGATTGCCGTTATACGGGTCGGTTTCCTTAAGCCAATCATTCAAAGCGGCCGTGGCTGGACGCGGACCGACGATGAACAAATGCAAGTGAGGTTCCCAGAACCGAGATGCTTCGCTCCAGTCTGCTTCAAGGATGCCGACAATCTGGTGATGCGACAGGCCCGCGCGTCGTAGCATCATGCGAAAGCGGCGTAATACAGCGTGGGGAATGACTTGGCCCAGATTGGCCTGTCGTAAATCGGCCTGGGTCAGCACCGCCGTCATCCATGTGATGATGGGATACTGAGTAAGAAACGCCTTCAGGTGCTGGCGGAAGGGTTGCAGTTGATTGTCGCGACAAATCGGGCAGACCATCAAGCCGCAGGGATTCTCATCGCGGCAGGCGCGGAGGATGGCGGAAACACGACGACTCTGGCGGCCACCACGAGCAAGAAAATCGGCAATAGGCCGTATAATCTTTTGCCTTATAAGACCGGCAGTATTAGACACCGCGCTTACTCGCCGTCTCGTGCGGGTAGGGGCGACTGATAGTCAGGCTGGTTCTCTAACCATTCGACCAAATCCCAAATGGGAATGATCGTACGGTCGCCAATCTTCTTGGCCCGTAGGCGGCGTTGCTTAAGCTCTTCGTAGATTTTGGTTTCGCCCAACGGAAGGACGGTCTTTACCTCGTTGATGGCGTATCCAAGACGCCCCGTGGGAAAGCGATGCAGGGTTTCAGTGATTTTGTCGCGGTCAGCCATGCCTCCGTTGTCGTTTGGAGGGCTGGCTCTGAGCAATCAGCAAAGCGTCCCGGACAAGTGTCTAGGACATCATTTTGTCTTTAGATCAATGGTTTATCGCGGCGGTATGCGGGGCTTGCGATTAATCGCTCGAATTATTGATCCTGGCCTAGGGACCGGAAGACCTTGAGACCGACCCCATTCAATCAACTGCTCTTCATAATCCACAGCTGCCTGCATCTCGAATTCGCCACGTTTAACACGACGATAGAATTCATCGAGATATGGCTTGGTCTTCACTTTTTCTTTTTTATCTTCTGCATCGTTTTCGTCTGCATCATCCGCCTGGCCATGCAGTGTTTGGTCAGGTGAAATATCTAATTCATGGATTCTAATGCCTCGTCCAGTATCCCATGCATAGTTCCCGCATATATCAACATCGAGGCTATACCAGTGTCCGCGCGGGGTTAGTCTCGGGTTCTGGTCCTCTCGCTGAAGACCGCGCGCTTTCAATTTCCCGCTTTGAAGCAAACGAAGGACATCATTCTTGAGCCATGCGAGCGGTATTGCTGCATCCCTAATAAATTCATTCTCTGTATAATTTTTCTTCTCTGGTATGCCGATATAGAGCACGATTTCCGGCTGAGGATTCTCAGCCAAAGCAGCGATAGCAGCGATATCAATCTTTGGAAGACCCGCGTCAGCCTGATGGTCTGCCCGCAGTTCGGTAGGCACTTCATCTACGACATGCGTGTCGGCGAGTTGATAGAATTTAGGTGGGGTCGCTAGACGTTCAATTAAGGACGGAAGATCATCTGCGAGGAGCGCGTACAATCCCCCGACCTGATGCGCACCTCGCTTCAAGTCATCCAGTGTTTCCCTACTTCCAAAGGTCGCCATCGCTTGTATAAACGTAACCATTAGCCAGCCTTTTGAAGCTTTGTCTCAGTCGCGGCCGAGCAGAAGGATGACCATTCTTCCAATAAGATCCGGCGTTTCTCAAAGAGATCCCCTCGCCGATATGCAGCCTCCACCTTGTCCTTGACTACATGAGCGAGGGCCATTTCGGCCACCTCGCGCGATGCATTGGTGCATTCAGCCGCCCAGTCCCGGAATGTCGAGCGGAAACCATGCACAGTGATGTCACCGCGATCCATACGGTCAAGCAACTTCAGCATGGCCATGTTAGACATTGGCTTTTTCAGATTTGCACTCGGGAAAACGTACTCGCTGATCTTGTCGCGAGTTTGAGCATCGGCTTTCAACCGCTTCAAGAGGTCAACAGCGCGCGCGGATAGTGGGACGCGGTGCTCGCGACCGCTTTTCATCCGGTGTGCGGGGATTATCCATACCTTCTCACCCAAATTGACCTCGGTCCATGTTGCTTGAGCAACCTCGCTTGTCCGGCAAGCAGTCAGGATGGTGAATTCAAGCGCATCGGCAGCGGTCCCTCTATGAGCGGCCAAGCTGGCAATAAAGGTGGCTACGTCGCCATAGGGGAGCGCAGGGTGATGGGCGACCTTCTTGACCCTCGATGGAGGGGGCAGAAGATTGTCGAGATGTCCGCGCCAACGAGCGGGATTGTTGCCCGACCGATATCCCCTCGCCGTAGCCCAATCGAGTACTGCCTCAATCCGGCCTCGTAACCGCGAAGCTGTTTCGGTCTTCTCCTTCCAGATCGGCTCCAACACCTTCAGGACGTCATCGGTAGTAACCTTGTCTATCGCAGTGGCACCCATCTGCTTCCAGACATAGGTGCTGAATGTATTGCGCCACTGATCGGCATGCTTTGCATTTCGCCAACCGGCGGCGTGCGTCTCGATATACGTCTCTGCGCACACCTGGAAGGTCTTGGCTTCGCGTTGTTGCGCCTTGCGGGTATCCTTGCGGGCGTCGATGGGATCGGTCCCAGCTTGGCGTAATTTGCGGCACTCGACAGCCAGGGCGCGCGCTTCAGCTAGAGAGATAACGGACAGCGGGCCGAGGCCCATCTCGCGATTTCGGCCGTTGAGTCCATAACGGTAGACCCACGACTGGGTGCCCGACTTGCTGACCTGCAGGTAAAGACCGCCGCCGTCGGGATACATTCCCGGCGTTGTCATCTTCGACAGATGCAGAGCCTTCAACCGATTCAGGAATCGAACCATTTACCCACAGTCCTACCCACATTTGAGCGGCGGATTGTGGCGTGTTCGCCTAATGTTGTAAAGGTTCGCTTGCCATTAAGCCATTGGAACTAAACAATGATCAAATGGTAGGCGAACATAGGCGAACTCAGGCGGGAGGCGGAGAAAAACACTCCCTCCGCCAGCCATTTCGTGCCGGTCAGCCGCCCCATGGGCTCTCCGGGGCGGCTTCACGACAACGATTTTCCGCTACTTGCTGGCCACGTCGCTATTGGCGAACAGGGTGGCGAAGACCTGTTTGGCCTTGCCCGGGTGTTTCACCGCCTTGGCCGCGTCCGCGTTTGCCGGCGTGCCAACCACCACCATGCCAACCATGCCCATGCCGTAATGCGGCTTGCATTTGAAGCCGTAGATGCCGGGTTTGTCGAAGGTCACGGTCACGGCCTCGTTGATCTTGCCCGTGAATGGTGCCGCGCCGTCGGGCAGCATGCCGGCGATGACCTCGACATTGTGGCCCTTGCTGACTGGCACGAATTTCACCGTGTCGCCCGGCGCCACCTTGACCAGGGCGGGTTCGAAGACCATCAGGCCGGTCGCGCCCTTGTCGAGCATCTTCACTTCGATATCCGCGGCCATGGCCGCGCCGGCAAACACGAAAGCCGCCATGGCGGCCGTGCAGAACAAAGCTGTACGCATCTGGCATTCTCCATTTCAGTGCAGCGCCGGGAGGCAGCGCTGTCTGCCGCTGTAGATAGCGCCGGCGCCACGGCGGTTATTTGTGCGGTCGCAAACAAAACGCTTAAAACCTGCCGGTGCCGGCCGGGTGGAAAGACCTGCCTCCGCTTGCTATCCTGCCTTGATGCATTCTTCGGAAGGGCAGGGCGAATGACCGCCATCGATCCATCCCTCGTTGCCGAACTGCCGCTGTTCCGCGATCTGTCGCGCGAGCAGATTCGGGATATCCTGGGCAATGCGGTCTCACGCCGTTATCCGAAGAACAGCAACGTCTTCGAGCAGGACGGCAAAGCGGAGCATTTCTTCCTGCTGCTGAACGGCCACCTGCGCGTCGGCCGCCTGACGCCGGACGGGCAGCAGGTGGTGGTGCGCTACATCGTGCCCGGCGACATCTTCGGCATTGCCATGGCCATCGGCCGCGATACTTATCCCGCCACGGCCACGGCCATCGTAGAAAGCCTGGCGCTGGCCTGGCCATCCGCGATCTGGCCGCAGCTGGCGGCGAAATATCCGGTGCTCGCCGCGGGCACGATGCAGACGCTGGGCAATCGGCTGCAGGATGTGCAGGCGCGTGTGATGGAGATGTCGACCGAAGAGGTCGAACGCCGCGTCGCCCATGCCCTGCTGCGCCTGGCCCGCCAGTCCGGCCGCAAGATCGAGCAGGGCATCGAGATCGATTTCCCGATCACCCGCCAGGACGTGGCGGAGATGACCGGCACCACCCTGCACACGGTCAGCCGCATTCTCAGCGCCTGGGAAGACCGCGGCCTGGTGCGGGGCGGTCGCCAGCGGATCGTTCTGGCCGATCCGCACCGGCTGTTCTTGCTGGCGGAAGGTCAGCCGGAGTCCTGAGCCTCTTCGATCCGCCCCAGGGCGAGAAGAAAAGCCTCGGTCGCGATGCCGTGGGCGCGGCAGGCCTCGTCGATGCTGTGGAAACAGGCGATCGGACAGCCGACGCAACGCATCCGGTGATCGAGGAAGACGCGGATCGTCGCCGGCCTGCGATGCAGCACCTCGTCCACGATATCGTCGGGCATGATCGCCATGCAAAAGCCTCCGGCCACGCCACTACGATAGGCTTATGCGGGCGCGCGTCTTTGTCGCAGCGCAAGCTGGCTGCCGGATGGCACTGCAGCATCGGACTTTGCGTCAGCACAAAGAAGACCCTCGCCCCGTGCCGCATATAGGCCCTGTCCATACGAGGTTGCCCATGACGTCCCCAGCATCTTCCGGTTCTTTCGATTCCGATGTCCTCGACACGCTCCAGGCCGTGATCGATCCGGAGGTGGGGCTGAGCATCGTCGACCTCGGGCTGGTCTACCATGCGGCGCGGACGGCAGATGCCATCGATGTCGCGATCACTCTCACCACGCGGGCCTGTCCGCTGGGTGCGATGATCGTGCGCGAGGCGGAAGACCGCCTACGGCAGAGGTTTCCCGATGCGGGCATGGTGGATGTGAAACTGGTCTGGGAGCCGCCATGGAGGCCGGACCGCATCACCGAACAGGGCCGGGCGCTGCTCGGCCGCCACTGAGGAGGCCGCGATGAGCGCCGATACCATTCCCACCACCACCATCGATGTCCGCGAGATCGCGCCGCGCATGCGCCATCCCCTGATCTTCCAGACCTTCCTCGATCTTGCGCCGGGGCAGGCCTTCCTGCTGGTGAACGATCATGATCCCAAGCCGCTCTACTACCAGTTCAATGCCGAATTCCCCGGCCTGTTCGACTGGACCTACCAGGAGCAGGGCCCCGATGTCTGGCAGGTGCGGATCGGCCGTGCCGCGGCTTGAAAACATGTTGCCGGCGGCGATGCGGAACCCACAGCGGTTCCGCATCCTGCTGCTGATGCTCGGCGGCATGAGCCTGTTCGTGGGCTTATGCGGCGGCCTGTGGCGTCTGGGCTGGGTGCTGCCGCATGGTGCATCCTTCGCCGAGCTGCATGGCCCGCTGATGATCTCCGGCCTGTTCGGCACTTTGATCAGCCTGGAACGCGCCGTCGCGCTGGCCAAACCATGGCCCTATCTGGGGCCGCTGTCGGCGGCCATGGGCAGCCTGATGCTGGTCTTCGGCCTGCCGGCCGTTTTCGGCGCCGCCGCCTATCTGCTGGCCAGCGGCGTGCTGGCAGTCGCATCCCTGCTGATCCTGCGCCAGCAGCCGGCCTTGTTCACCGGCGCCCTGCTGTTCGGCGCGCTCGCCTGGCTGACCGGCAACCTGCTTTGGCTGCTGGGTGGCGCGGTGCCCGATCTGGTCGGCTGGTGGCTGGTTTTCCTCATCCTCACCATCGCGGGCGAACGTCTGGAAATGAGCCGCCTGCTGCCGCGCAGGGCGGGCAGCGAAGGATTGTTCGTCATGGTGATCGGCCTGCTGGCTGTCGGCGCACGCAATGGTCCGACGGACGACAATGGCGCCGTGCTATTCGGCCTCGGTCTGCTGGCGGCGACGCTATGGCTGTTCCGACACGACATCGCCCGGCGCACCGTGCGGCAGAAGGGCCAGACCCGGTTCTTCGCCATCTGCATGCTGCTCGGATATGCTTGGCTCGGTTTTGCCGGCGCGGCGCTGCTGCGCTGGCCGCCTGCTGTTGGGGCCTTTGGTTATGACATCGCCCTGCATGCGGTGTTGATCGGCTTCGTGTTTTCCATGGTGTTCGGCCATGCATTGATCATCCTGCCTGCCGTGACGCAATGGCGCGTTGCCTATACCCCGCTGTTGTACGGGCCGCTGTTGCTGCTGCACCTGTCGATGTTGGCGCGTGCCGCCGGCGGGCTGGCGGAATGGCCCATGCTCCGGCAGGCCAGCGGCCCGCTCACGGTGTTGGCGCTGGTCGCCTTCATGCTCACCATGGCCGGCGCGACATGGCTGGCCCGCCGGCGTGGGCGGACCGCTCAGTCCGCTACACCGCCGCGCGGCAATGCACTGCCCATGGCGCGCAACTGAGCCAGCCGCAGCACGGCGCGTTCGGCCATGGCCTGTGATCGGGCGATCACGGCCTCGTCGGCGGCGCGGTCACCGATCTCCAGGTAATCCTCCACCAGCCGCTCGGCCAGGGTCAGGATGTCCGTCTCGGCCTGGCGTGAATCCTGCGCAGCTGGATTGCCGTCTAGGTCTGCCGCCAGCCCGCGCGATTCCGTGGCGAGGCGGCGAAGCTCGACTGCATCGCTTCCGCCTGCTGTGACGGCGGCCATGTCCAGCTGATCAGCCAGCCGTGTTTCGCCGGCGGCCAGACCGGCCAGCGTTTTGGCATCGGCGTGGCGGGCCTTGTCACGGCCTTCCGCATGATAGGCCTGTCGGCGCGCGCGGCGCAGCTGCCAGGCATGCTGCAATTCCTGGCGCGCCATGGTTTCGGCAGCTTCGCGGATGCCGGTCGCGTCGGCATGAGCGGCAATATGGCTCCACAACGCGAAGGCACGCTCCTCGTTCTGCACGGCGACCGACAGGATGCGATAGGCGGTGGCCAGCCGGGATGAGGCGAGTTCGGCACCCTTGGCCTGATCGAAGGTTTCCGGCAGTTCCCAGCGAACGGCGCCGGCATCCGGCAACTTGCCGCATAATTGCCGCGACCAGGCCTCCACGCTGTGCTCGTGATGCCGCTCTTCCTCGGCCAGTTGTCCGAACAGGGCGGCGAGATCGTCCAGCCTCTCCCGCCGTGCCTGTTCAGCGAAGGCGGCATAATGACTGGCGGCTTCATGCTCCAGCACATAGGCGATCGCCAGCAGCTCTTCGAGCGAGCGAACCGGGGCGGGGGGTTCCGATTTCAAAAGGCTCATCCCGCGTCTCCTGCCAGTGGATCGGCGTGACTCTCGGCGTTTACCGCAGGCGCTGTCAAATTTTGACAATAATCAAGAATGACCCGGGGTTTCTCTGAAGACGGAGAAATATTTGACATAGCACAACGAATATCAGCGCTCCGATTTCTATAGCCTTGATGCAAAGGCGGTTCTTTCACTTTCCCCAGCCGGCCGCGACAAGGAACAATGAGTCTCAATCCATCGTTTGCCCTTCCGGGATATTGCAAGCCTACCGCCGCAGGGCGGGGGAGGGGAAAACTGCGGCCTTGGCGCGTTTTCATTCTGACGGCATTTATGCTTGTGCTGCTGGGTGCGCTGCCGGCCATGGCGGCTACCCGGCTTGCGGAATTCCTGCCCAAAGCGCAGCCATCGGAACTGGTGCCGGGTGCCGACCGGTTCGGCCCGGTGCAAGGCGATCCGCCCATGGTGCCGGCCTATCGCGGCAGCGACTTGCTCGGCTACGTCTATCTCAATGCCGATTTCACCAATGCCGTGGGCTATTCCGGCAAACCCATCCACATGCTGGTCGGCATAGACCCGAAAGGCGCGATCACCGGCATCCGCCTGATCGAGCACAAGGAACCGATCGTGCTGATCGGCATTCCCGAAGCCAAGGTCGTCGCGACGATGAACGGCCTGATCGGCCGGAATATGGGCGCGATCGCCAGCGGTGCGGAACGCCCGCCCCAGGTCGATATCGTCAGTGGTGCGACAGTGACGGTGCTGGTCATGGCCGACAGCGTGGTGCGCTCGGCGGTGCGCCTGGTGCGCAGCGGCCGTCTAAGCGGCGTGCAACCGGATGTCGTGGCAACTGCGGGCGAGATGCGCCAGGTCGATACCGAACGCAGCGAAATCCGTGGCTGGGAAGACCTGGTGGGCGATGGCTCGGTGCGGCGGCTCAGTCTCAGTGTCGGCGATGTCAACGAGGCCTTTGCCCGCGCCGGCAATGCCGAGGCGGCCCGCAATGCGGAAACGAACGATCCCGCCGACAGCTTCATAGAGATGTTCGTGGCGCCGGTATCGGTGCCCACCATCGGCCGCAGCCTGCTGGGCGACGAGGGTTATGACCGCCTGCGCAATACGCTGAAGCCGAACCAGCAGGCCATCGTGGTGGCCGGCGACGGTGCCTATTCCTTCAAGGGATCGGGCTATGTGCGTGGCGGCATTTTCGATCGGATTGAGCTGCTGCAGGATGGCAGCGGCATTCGTTTCCGTGATCGTGATCATACCCGGCTGGGGGCGCTGGCGGCCGCGGGTGCGCCGGACCTGCGCGAGATCGCGCTGTTCGTCATGCCCGAGGATTTCACGCTCAACCTGGCCGAGCCGTGGCAGCTGCAGTTGCTGGTGCAGCGCAATATCGGCGCCCGCGACAAGGCCTTTCTCAGTTTCGACCTCGATTACGGCCTGCCCGAGAAATATTTCCGCCCGGTGGTGGCGGCTGCGGCTGGCTCCGCCGCTGCGGCGTTGCAGCCTGCTGCCGGTTCGCCGGACAATGGATTGGACCAGCCGCTGTGGCAGCGCATCTGGCTGGCCAACACCTTCGAGATCGGCGTCACCGTGGCCGGCCTGCTGGTCCTCACCGCGATCTTCTTCTTCCAGGACACGCTGGTGCGCCGGCCGCGCCTGTATGCCTGGGTCCGGCGCGGGTTCCTGCTGTTCACGCTGGTCTGGCTGGGCTGGTATGCCAATGCGCAGCTTTCGGTGGTGAATGTCGTCACCTTCACCAATGCGCTGGTCACGGGATTCAACTGGGAATTCTTCCTGGCCGCGCCGCTGATCTTCATCCTCTGGGCCGCCATCGCCGCCGCCCTGCTGTTCTGGGGGCGCGGGCCTTTCTGCGGCTGGCTCTGCCCGTTCGGCGCGTTGCAGGAACTGCTGAACAATCTGGCGCAGTGGCTGAAGGTGCCGCAGATCAAGGTTCCCTGGGCCCTGCACGAGCGGCTATGGCCGATCAAGTACGTCATTTTCCTCGGGCTGTTCGGCCTGTCCTTCTACTCGGTGGCTCTGGCCGAGATGTTCGCCGAGGTCGAGCCGTTCAAGACCTCGATCATCCTGAAATTCAGCCGCGACTGGCCGTATGTCATCTATGCCCTGACCCTGCTGTCGGCCGGGCTGTTCATCGAGCGCTTCTTCTGCCGCTATCTCTGCCCGCTGGGTGCTGCCCTGGCGATTCCGGGGCGCATCCGCATGTTCGAATGGCTGAAGCGCTGGCCGGAATGCGGCTCGCCCTGCCAGCGCTGCGCCAAGGAATGCCCGGTGCAGTCGATCCATCCCGAGGGCCATATCAACGTCAATGAATGCATCTACTGCATGCATTGCCAGGAACTGTACCACGACGACCACCGCTGCCCGCACATGATCCAGGTGCGGCTGAAGCGCGAACGTTACGACGCGCTGGCCGCACCGCTGACCAGGGCGGGCGGCCCGAAGGCGGCTTATGCCGACCGCAACCGCAAGCCGGCGGAACCCGCCGTGCCTGCAGACTGAGTTCAATGCGAAGGAGAGAACGATGACCATGGAAAATGACAACAGCAGGAAGGGGTTGAGCCGCCGCCATGTGCTCGGTACGACCGCCGTTGCCGCAGCCGCCGGGGCCACCGGCCTGGCCGGCGGCCTGATGACCGGCCGCAATGGCGCGATCAGCTCGGCCGAGGCCCAGCAGCGCCAGGCCGGCCGTCCGGCGGCTGCCAATAAATACGAGGTCAAGCCCGGAGAACTGGACGAATACTATGTCTTCTTCTCCAGCGGCCAGACCGGCGAACTCCGCATCGTCGGCCTGCCCTCGATGCGTGAACTGATGCGCGTTCCGGTGTTCAACCGCGACAGCGCCACCGGCTGGGGCCAGACCAACGAAAGCCTCAAGGTGTTGACCGAGGGCCTCACCCCGCAGACTCGGGAATTCCTGAAGAATCGCGGCGCCACCTATCTGAACGGCGACCTGCATCACCCGCATATGTCGTTCACGAACGGCACCTATGATGGCCGCTACATCTTCGTCAACGACAAGGCCAATACCCGCGTGGCCCGCATCCGTTGCGACGTGATGAAATGCGACAAGATCATCGAGCTGCCGAATCAGCATACCGTGCATGGCCTGCGCGTGCAGAAATACCCCCGCACCGGCTATGTCTTCGCCAACGGCGAGGAGCGCGTGCCGCTGCCGAATGACGGCAAGATCCTCAATGATCCCAAGCAGTATCATTCGGTCTTCTCCGCCATCGATGGCGACAGCATGAAGGTCGCCTGGCAGGTGATCGTCAGCGGCAACCTCGACAACGTGGATGCCGATTATCAGGGCAAGTATGCCTTCGCCACCTGCTACAATTCCGAAGAAGGCGTCACGCTGCCCGAAATGACCGCCAAGGAGCAGGATTGGGTCGTGATCTTCAATCTCAAGCGGATCGAAGAGGCGGTAAAGAAGGGCGACTTCAAGACCATGGGCGGCGTTCCCGTGATCGACGGCCGCCAGGGCTCGAAGTATACCCGCTACGTCCCGGTGCCGAACAGCCCGCATGGCATGAACACCGCGCCCGATGGCATCCATGTGGTGGCGAACGGCAAGCTGTCGCCGACCGTCACGGTGTTCGACGTGCGCAAGTTCGACGACCTGTTCGACGACAAGATCAAGCCGCGCGACACCGTCGTGGCCGAGCCGGAACTGGGCCTTGGGCCTCTCCACACTGCCTATGACGGCAAGGGGAACGCCTACACGACCCTGTTCCTGGACAGCCAGGTCTGCAAATGGAACATCGATCTGGCCAAGCGCGCCTACAAGGGCGAGAAGGTCAATCCGATCATCCAGAAGCTGGATGTGCATTACCAGCCGGGCCACAACCACACTTCCATGGGCCAGACCAAGGATGCCGATGGGAAATGGCTGATCTCGCTGAACAAGTTCTCCAAGGACCGCTACCTGAATGTCGGCCCGCTGAAGCCGGAGAATGATCAGCTGATCGACATCTCTGGCGACAAGATGGTTCTGGTGCATGACGGTCCGAGCTTCGCCGAGCCGCATGACGCGACCATCGTTCACCGGTCGGTGCTGGAGGGCAAGGTCGCCCATCGCTGGAAGCGCGACGACCCGATGTTCGCCGACGCGGTCAAACAGGCCAAGGCCGACGGCGTCGATCTGGAAAGCGACTCCAAGGTGGTGCGGCAGGGCAACAAGGTCCGCGTCTACATGACCTCGGTGGCGCCGGCCTTCGGCCTGGACGACTTCACCGTCAAGCAGGGCGATGAGGTGACCGTCTATATCACCAACATCGACGACGTGGAGGATCTCACCCACGGCTTCTGCATCGTCAATTACGGCATCAACATGGAAGTCGGCCCGCAGGCCACGGCCTCGGTGACCTTCACCGCGGATCGTGCCGGCGTGTACTGGTACTATTGCAGCTGGTTCTGCCATGCCATGCACATGGAGATGTCGGGCCGGATGCTGGTCGAGCCGAAGAGCAGCTGAGGCACCATGCGCGCTCGACGGATCGTGTTCTGGCTGGGACCGGTGGCGTTGATCGCCGCCGGTCTCGTGCCGCCTGCTTATGCGGAACGGGTTGTGATCCAGCCCGGTGCCGACCTGCAGGCGGTGCTGGACCGGTCCGTCGATGGCGATGTGCTTTCGCTGCAGCCCGGTATCTATCGGGGCAACCTGAGGATCGCCCGCCGGGTGACGCTGGAAGGCGCAGACGGCACCGTCATCGAGGGTGACGGGCAGGGCAACGCGATCACCGTCACCGCCGCCGGCGCCGTGCTGCGCGGGCTGCTGGTGCGTGGTTCCGGTATGGACCTCGATGCCATGCATGCCGGCGTGTTCCTGGAAAAGACCGCGACCGGCGCGGTGGTCGAGAATAATCGTCTGGAAGGCAACCTTTACGGGGTTTATGTGCATGGCGCCGAACATGCGCTGGTGCGCGGCAACCTCATCCGAGGCGTCACCGAGGGCCGGATAAACGAGGCCGGCAACGGTGTGTCGCTGTGGAACGCGCCGGGTGCGAAGGTCGTGGACAACGACATCAGCTTTGGCCGCGATGGCATCTATTCCATCACCAGCCGGCATAACGTGTTCAGCGGCAACCGCTTCCGCGACCTGCGCTTCGCCATCCACTACATGTATACCAACGACAGCGAGATCAGCGGCAATGTCTCGACCGGCAATTCGGTCGGCTTCGCCATCATGTATTCGAACCGCCTGGTCGTGGAGAACAACGTCTCCGACGGCGATCGCGACCACGGATTCCTGTTCAATTACGCCAACGGCTCGCGGATCTCGGGCAATGCCGTCTATGGCCGGCCGCAGCCGGTGGAGCGCTGGATCGGCGCCGGCACGCGCAGCATCGGCCATGGCATGCCCGTCAGCGAGGCGGTTTCGGCGCCGGTGTCGGCCAGCCGCATCGGGCCCGAGAAATGCGTGTTCATCTACAATGCCAATCAGAACCGCTTCCACGGCAACCGCTTCGAAGGCTGCGAGATCGGCATCCATTTCACCGCCGGTTCTGAAGGCAACGAGATGGCCGGCAATGCCTTCATCCGCAATCGCAACCAGGTGAAATATGTCGGCACCCGTTATCTCGACTGGTCGAAGGGCGGGCGCGGCAATTACTGGAGCGACAATCCGGCCTTCGACCTGAACGGCGATGGCCTTGGCGACACCGCCTATCGGCCGAACGACCTGGTCGACAAGGTGCTGTGGACCGCGCCGCAGGCGAAGCTTCTGGTCAACAGCCCGGCGGTGCAGGTGATCCGCTGGGCCCAGGCACAATTTCCCGCCCTGCTGCCGGGCGGCGTGGTCGACAGCCATCCGTTGATGACGCCGCCGGCGCAGCCGCCGCGGGCAGATCGCGAGACGCAATGAAC
Source organism: Ferrovibrio sp. (assembly GCA_046294345.1). Lineage (GTDB taxonomy): Bacteria > Pseudomonadota > Alphaproteobacteria > Ferrovibrionales > Ferrovibrionaceae > Ferrovibrio. The sequence continues at coordinate 68,275 of JBKBJT010000005.1, read as the reverse complement.
AATACCGTTGAAATCGACAATGTCAGCAAGCGCTACGGCCGCATCGAAGCGGTGCGCGGCGTGTCGTTCACCCTGCCGCCGGGCGAAACCGTCGCCCTGGTCGGCCATAACGGCGCCGGCAAGACCACGCTGATCAAGCTGATGCTTGGCCTGATCCATGCCAGCGAGGGCAGCGTGAAAATTCTGGGCGAACATCCTGCCGCCGGCGAATTCGCCGCGCGTCGCCGGCTTGGCTACTTGCCCGAGAATGTCTCGTTCAATGCGGCGCTGACCGGCCGCGAATTGTTGTCCTTCTATGCCCGGCTGAAAGGCGAGGCGCCGGCCCGGGCCATGGCGCTGCTGGATCGTGTCGGCCTGGCGGCTGCCGCCGGCCGGCGCGTCGGCACCTATTCCAAGGGCATGCGCCAGCGTCTCGGCCTGGCCCAGGCCCTGATCGGCGAGCCGGCTCTGCTGCTGCTGGATGAGCCCACCACCGGCCTCGATCCGGCCCTGCGTCAGAGCTTCTACGAGATCGTGCAGGAACTGCGTGATCGGGGCGCCACCGTGGTTCTGTCGTCGCACGCGCTGACCGAACTGGAGGAACGCACCGACCGGGTCGTGATCATGAACCGCGGCCTGATGGTGGCAAACGGTTCGCTTGATGCGCTGCGCCGCATCGCCCGGCTGCCGACACGCATCCGGCTGCACCTGACCGGCGGCCGCCCGGCGCAGATGCCCGGTTGGCTCGATGGCATTGAGGCCTGGCGTCCGGTCAACGGCCATGTCGTGGAATTCGATGCCCTGCCCGAGCAGAAGATGGACCTGCTGCGCCAGGCGATCCATGCCGATCATGCGCTGGAGGATATCGAGGTGGTGCCGCCCACGCTGGACGAACTCTACGCCCATTTCCTGCGCAGCCAGGAGGATGCCCGATGAACAGCCTCTGCATCATTGCCGGCAAGGAAATCCAGGAAGGCCTGCGCAACCGCTGGGTTCTGGCCACCACGCTGCTGCTGCTGGCCCTGTCGCTGACCTTAAGCTTCCTCGGCAGCGCACCGACCGGCAATGTTGGTGTGCGCGCGCTGGACGTGGTGATCGTCAGCCTGTCCAGCCTGTCCATCTTTCTGCTGCCGCTGATCGCTCTGCTGATTTCCTATGATGCCATCGTCGGCGAGGTGGATCGTGGCACCATGTTGCTGCTGCTCAGCTATCCGGTGGCGCGCTGGCAGGTGTTGCTGGGTAAGTTCTGTGGCCATCTCGCCATTCTCGCTTTCGCCACCATTCTCGGCTACGGCGCGACGGCCGCCGCCCTGGCGCTCACCGGCACGCAGATCGAGGCCGACAGCTGGATGGCCTTTGCCAGGCTGATCGGTTCGTCGATCCTGCTGGGCGCGGTGTTCATCGCCATCGGCTATCTGATCAGCGCCCAGGTGCAGGATCGCGGCACGGCCGGCGGCATCGCCATCGGCATCTGGTTGCTGCTGGTTCTGCTTTACGACATGGCGATCCTGGGCTTCCTGGTGGTGGACCAGGGACGCACATTGTCGGCCGATATCCTGAACGTGCTGCTGCTGCTCAATCCCACCGATACCTACCGGATGTTCAATCTGGCCGGCTCGGCCGGCGTCAGCAGCTTCTCCGGCATGGCCGGCATCGCGGAAATCCAGGGCCTGCGGCCGCTTGCGCTGCTGGGTGCGCTGGCCGCCTGGATACTCCTGCCGCTGGCGATCGCCACCACCATCTTCTCGCGGAGGGAATTATGAAACGCTTCGCCTGTACGGCGCTGGTTCTGGCCGCCGTTCTGCTGGCCGGCTGCAAGGATGAACCGAAAAGCTCCGCGCTGCCGCCGCCACACACACTGACCGCCGAAGCCATCGGCAATTACTGCGGCATGAACGTGCTGGAACATCCGGGGCCGAAGGGGCATATCCTGCTGGCCGGCTGGCCGGAGCCGGTCTGGTTCTCGTCGGCGCGCGATGCCTTCGCCTATACCATGCTGCCGGAAGAGGCGAAGAATATCGCCGCCATCTACGTATCCGACATGGCCCGGGCGCAGAGCTGGGACAATCCGGGCATCGAGAACTGGATCGAGGCGCGCCAGGCGGTATTCGTGATCGGCAGCCGGATGCGCAGCGGCATGGGCGCCGACGAGGCTGTGCCCTTCGGCGACCGCGCTGCCGCCGAGCGTTTTGCCGCCGAGCATGGCGGCCGCATCGTCGGCTTCTCCGATGTTCCGCAGGATTACATCCTCGGCAGCGGTGACGATGGCAGCCGTTCGGATGGTTTGGCTACGACGCAGCGCCTGGCCGAAAGGCAGGACGGCCATGCCCATTGATCCACGCCGTATGACAGGTCTGCCGCGCCGCCGCTTTCTCGGCATCTCGGCTGCTGTGGCGGGCCTCGGGCTGCTGCCGCTGGCCGGCGCAGCAAGAGCTGATACCCGGATGGTCGAATGGCAGGGCGTCGCGCTGGGTGCCCAGGCCAGCATCCGGATTCACCATCACGATGCCGAAGCAGCCGGGCAGGCCCTGCGGCTGGTGCTGCAGGATATCCGCCGGCTGGAAGCGGTGTTCAGTCTTTACCGCGACGATTCCGCGCTCAGCGAACTCAACCGCCGCGGCAGCCTGGTCGCGCCGGCAACGGAGCTGGTCGAGCTGCTGCAGGCCTCCCAGTCCTATGCGGCACTCACCGATGGCGCTTTTGATCCCAGCATCCAGCCGCTCTGGCTGTTGTATCGCCGGCATTTCGCCAAGCCGGCAGCCGCACCGGAAGGGCCGGGCAGGGCCGAAACCGAGGCCGCGCTGCAATCGGTCGGCCTGGATCATGTACTGGTCAGCCGCGACCGCATCGCCTTCCGCCGGCCGGGCATGGCGCTCAGCCTGAATGGCATCGCCCAGGGTTATATCACCGACCGGGTGATCGAGCGGCTGCGCGAGTACGGTATCGAGCATACGCTGGTGGATATGGGCGAAAGCCGCGCGCTCGGCCATCATCCCGACGGACGGCCATGGCAGGCCGCCATTGCCGGTGTGGATGATGCCATGTCGCAAGGCCTGATCGTGCCGCTGACCGACGAGGCACTGGCCACATCGGGCAGCGATGGCTTCCGCTTCGATGCGGCCGGCCGCTTCCATCACATCTTCGATCCCCGCACAGGATATTCGCCGCAGCGCTATCGCAGCGTTTCGGTGATCATGCCAACGGCGATGGCGGCCGATGCGCTGTCCACCGCCTTCGCCATCATGGCCCCGTCAGCGATTCACGGGGTCCTGAGCCGCCTGGGCGCCGGCCGCGCCCATCTGGTCACCGCTGAAGGCCAGACCGTGACGCTTTCAACCTGAGCCCCGCAACCAGCCGAGAGAATCTCGTCATGCCCATCACAGAACGTATCGACGCCATCACCGCCATCGAACCCGCCCGCGCTGTGGCGCATGCGCCGGTTCCGCGCTCGGTCAAGATCGAGCTGACGGCACGCTGCAACTTCAACTGCGCCTTCTGCGCCCGCGGCATGCGGCTGCGTGACCAGCGCGACATGGATCGTGGCACATTCGAGCGGCTGCTGCGTGAGATGCGGACAGCCGGCGTGGAGGAGATCGGCCTGTTTTACCTGGGCGAATCCTTCATGGTGCCCTGGCTGCCGGAAGCGATTGCCTTCGCCAAGCAGGAATGCGGCTATCCGTATGTTTTCCTCACCACCAATGGTTCGCTGGCAACGCCCGAACGGGTGGAAGCCTGCATGAAGGCCGGTCTGGATTCGCTGAAATTCTCCTACAACTACGCCGATGTCGAACAGTTCATCAATGTCACCCGCGTAAAGGGCGGCTATTTCGACAAGATGAAGCAGAACATCATCGGCGCCCACCGGGTGCGCGAGGCAGGCGGTTATGGCTGCGGCCTCTATGCATCCTATATCGAATATGACGGCGACCAGCGTACCCGCATGCATGCGGCCCTGGACGAGATCCGTCCCTATGTGGACGAGGTCTATGCCCTGCCGCTTTATAACCAGGCCGACCTGGTCAGCAGCGAGGAAACCGAACGCGGCTGGTCGTCGGTGGCTGGCAATCGTGGTCGCGCTGCGGCGCTACGCGATCCGCTGCCCTGCTGGTCGATCTTCACTGAAGGTCATGTCACCTGGGACGGCAAGCTGTCGGCCTGCTGTTTCGACCATGACGGCCGCTTCCATATGGGTGACCTGATGGAAGAGTCTTTCCTGGATGCGTGGAACTCGACCAAATTCCAGGCCCTGCGCCGCGCCCATCTCGCCCGCGACGTGCGCGGCACGGTCTGCGAAAGCTGCACCGCCTATGGCTAATGTGTGGTTTCCGGAGTGGCAGGCCGCTCAATGGCACGGTAGAGCCGGCTGATCCTGCCCACGTCGTCGATCTGGATCAGGCTGCCGCTGGCACGGACTCCGTGCTGGCGCAGCTGCCGCAGGCCGCGCGACAGGAATTCCGGGCTCATGCCCAAGATCGCGGCGATGGTTCTGCGGTCGTGTTCTAGGCGGAAATTCACGCTGCCCGTAGGCGCCGGGCTCTGCGACGCAAGGAACCGTGCCAGTCGCTCCAGCCCGGTATGCAGCTTCAGGCCGCGCAGGTGATCCACCAGCAGGCGCCAATGCCGCGCCTGGATATCCAGCATGGCCAGGGCAAGGGCATGTTCAGTTTCCAGTGCCTTGCGGAAACGCTCGGCCGGGATCAGCAGTACCCGCGATGCCGTCGTGGCCTTGGCCGTCACCAGGTATGGCACCTGCAGGATGGCCGCCGCTGTTACCAGCATGTCACCCGGCCCGAAGGATGCCACCACGGTGCTGTCCGCGTCGTCGCATTCGGCCACCAGAACCACACGCCCGGCCAGCACCAGATGCACATGGTCAGCCGCGCCGTCCTGCTGGGTCAGGACGGCCCCTCTCTGGCAGGTCCTCACCGTGCAGTCGCGTGTCAGTCTGGCCACGATATCGGGGGATACTCCCTTGAAGAGGGGAAAATCCTGCAGGTCGTTCTCTGCTGGCAGCATGTCTGGCCCATATATCTCTGGTGGCGATCCGGTCCGTGCGAGTTAACAGCAATAGCAGCGGGATATGAACCGGCAAATGCCGCGGATTTGCGCCAGCGCAAAGAGGGAAAATCCCGCCTGCGTATTCTCGTCGCCGTTATGCGCAAGCCGGGCCTACACCCGTGAACCGTTTTGGCTGGGGGCGATCATGCAAGAGTGGTTACCTAATCCGGAAACATTCGCGTCCAGAACTCTGGCCGAAATTGTGCGCGCGCTTCCGCCCGCCGCGACGCTGTTCCGGACCCATCGGATCGATTTCTGCTGCAAGGGCGACCGCACACTGTCCGATGTGGCGCATCATTCGAATCTGCCGCTGTCGCAGATCGAGGCGGAACTGGCGACGATGGCTCAGTCCAGTCCCTGGCACCGGCCGGCGATGACCAGGGAACTGATCGATCATATTGTCGAGCGCTATCATGAAGCCCATCGCCGGGAGCTGCCGGCCTTGATCGACCTGGCCCAGACAGTCGAGCGGGTCCATGCCGGGCATACGGCCCTGCCGGAAAATCTGTCGAAGCTGCTCCAGACCATGCGGCTCGATCTGGAAATGCATATGTGCAAGGAAGAGCATATCGTTTTCGCCCTGATCAAGGAGGGAAACGGCCCCCTGATCGGCGGGCCGATCGAGATGATGAAACTCGATCATGAAAATCACGGTGCCATGCTGCGCCAGCTCGAATCGCTGACGGCCGGTTGTGTGCCGCCGGCCGATGCCTGCGCCACCTGGCATGCGCTATATGCGGGGCTGCGCAAGTTGATCGACGATCTGGTCGAGCATATCCATCTGGAGAACAATGTTCTGTTCCCACGATTTCTGAATGCCGAGGTGTGAAGCCGATCTTCTGGCCGGCTACCACTGCAGCCGTTCGACCCCCTCGAAGGTCAGCTCGCTGCCATCGTTCATCAGGATCACGCCCGATACATCGCTACCCAGGGTGAGTGTGCCATGGGCGGCGCCGTTGGTGAAAGACGTGCCATCCGACAGCGTCACGGTCCAGCCGCCGATACCGGGGCCGGCCGAAACGTCGTTGATATAGATCGTGTCGGTCCAGCCGCCGGCCATGCCGCCGCTGAACTGGTCCTGACCCCAGCCCTCGGCGAAATAGGCGGTATCGCTGCCGGCGCCGCCGATCATGATGTCGTCGCCGAGTCCGCCGCTTAAGACATCGTTGCCCGCACCGCCATCCAGGATATTGGCGCCGGCGTCGCCGGTCAGCGTGTCGTTATACGTGCCGCCGGTCAGGTTCTCGATGGAGTCGAAGCTGTCACCGGCGGCATGGCCGCCGCTGGCGGTGCCGGCGGCGAGGTTCACATTCACCGCCTGGTTCGAACCGGCATAGCTGGCGGTATCGCTGCCTTCACCACCGACCAGCGTATCGCCACCGGCCATGCCGATCAGGGTGTCGTCGCCCGCGCCACCGTTCAGCGTGTTGGCCGCGCTGCTGCCGGTCAGTGTGTCGGCGTAATCCGAACCGGTCAGATTCTCGATGGTGGTGTAGGTATCGCCCGCCGCATCGCCGGTATTGCCGGCGCTGCTGGTCAGGCTGGCGGTCACGCCGGCCGTGGCCGTGGCATAGCTGGCGGTATCCGTGCCGGTGCCGCCGATCAGAACGTCGGCGCCCGCTCCGCCGATCAGGATGTCGTTGCCGGTGCCGCCATCCAGCCGATTGGCGCCGGCATCGCCGGTCAACGTGTCGGCATAGCTGCTGCCGATCAGGTTCTCGATCTCGGTCAGGCTGTCGCCCTCGGCATGACCACCGAAGCCTTCGCCAGTTGCCAGATTCACATCCACCGCAGCATTGGACGAGGAATAGCTGGCGGTGTCGGTACCGGCCCCGCCGGTCAGCACGTCGGCGCCCGCACCACCCTGCAGCGTGTCGTTGCCGGCGCCGCCCTGCAGCCAGTTGGCATTGGCGTCGCCGGTCAGCGTGTCGTTGTAGCTTGAGCCTATCACCGTTTCGATACCTGACAGCGTATCGCCCTGCGCCGTGCCGCCCGAGCCCGAGCCTGTGGCAAGGCTGACCGTCACGGCCGCCGTGGAATCAGCGTAGCTGGCCGTGTCGGTGCCCAGGCCGCCAGCCAGCGTGTCGGACCCGGCGCCGCCCATCAGGACATCGTCGCCGTCGCCGCCGGTTAGCACGTTGGCGCCCGTATTGCCGGTCAATGTATCGCCATAAACCGAGCCGGTGACATTCTCGATGGTGATCAGCGTATCGCCTTCGGCATCGCCACCGGAACCGGTGCCGGTGGCGAGATTGATGGTCACCGCCGCGGTCGAGCCGGCATAGCTGGCGGTATCGGTGCCGCCGCCGCCGGTCAGGGTATCGGCGCCCGCACCGCCTTCCAGGACGTTGGCGCTATTGTCGCCGGTGAGGATGTCGTCGTAAGCCGAACCGGTGATGTTTTCGATGGTGGCCAGCGTGTCGCCTTCGGCGTCGCCGCCGGAGCCGGTGCCACTGGCCAGGCTGACGGTCACGCCGGCGGCAGAATCCTTGTAGCTCGCAGTATCCGTGCCGGTGCCGCCGACCAGCGCATCGGCGCCGGCGCCGCCTTCCAGGATGTCGTTGCCGCTGCCGCCATCCAGGCGATTTGCGCCGGCATCGCCGGTCAGCGTGTCGTTGTAGCTGCTGCCGATCAGGTTCTCGATTTCGCTTAAGCTGTCGCCTTCGGCGTCGCCGCCCGTGCCCGTGCCGGTCGCCAGATTGACCGTGACGGCCGCGGTGGAGGCCGCGTAGCTGGCTGTATCAGTGCCGGCGCCGCCGATCAGGGTGTCGGCGCCACCGCCGCCCTGCAGGGTGTCGTTGCCAGCACCGCCTTCGATCACGTTAATGCCGCTGCTGCCGGTCAGCGTATCGGCATTGTCCGAACCGATCACGTTTTCAAAGCCCGAGATGCTGTCACCCTGGGCATCGCCGCCCGAGGCGGCGTTGGTGCCGAGATTGACGCTTACGGCTGCCGCCGAACCGGCATAGCTGACCGTGTCGGTGCCGCCGCCGCCGATCAGCGTGTCACTGCCGCCACGGCCTGACAGCACGTCGTCGCCTTCGCCGCCCTCCAGGCGGTTGGCGGCCGCATCGCCGGTCAGTGTATCGGCGAAATCCGAACCGATTACCGTCTCGATGGTGGCCAGTGTGTCGCCCTCAGCATCGCCGCCGCTGCCCGTTCCGGCTGTCAGATCGATGATCACGCCGGCGGAAGAAGCGGCATAACTGGCGATGTCGGTGCCCGCGCCGCCAATCAGGGTATCGGCACCCGCGCCGCCGACCAGCGTGTCGTTGCCGCTGCCGCCATCCAGGCGGTTGGCGCCGGCATCGCCGGTCAGCGTATCGGCACCGCTGCCGCCGGTCAGGTTCTCGATGCTGTCGTAGGTGTCGCCGGCCGCGTCGCCGCCGGAAATCACGCCGGTGGCGAGGTTGATGTTCACCGCGGTGGACGAGGTGCTGTAGCTCGCCGTGTCGCTGCCTGCACCGCCGACCAGCGTGTCGCCGCCGGCACCGCCGATCAGGATGTCGTCGCCCGCACCGCCCTGCAGGATATTCGCGGCGGTGCTGCCGGTGAGCGTGTCGTCATGGGCTGAGCCGGTCAGGTTCTCGATGCCGGTCAGTGTGTCGCCCTGGGCATCGCCGCCGGTGCCGCTGCCGGTGGCGGCGGCAATCGTGACGGTGACGCCGGCGGTGGAATCGGCATAGCTGGCGGTATCGGTGCCCGCGCCACCCTGCAGCGCATCGGCGCCCGCACCGCCCTGCAGCAGGTCGTCGCCCGCGCCGCCGGTCAGGGTATTGGCATTGGCATCGCCGGTGAGCGTGTCGTCGTGATCCGAACCAATCACCGTTTCGATGGTGGCGAGCGTATCGCCTTCGGCATCGCCGCCCGCACCGGTGCCGGTGGCCAGGTTCACAGTCACCGCAGCCGCGGAGGCGGCGTAGCTGGCCGTGTCGGTGCCCGCGCCGCCGATCAGGGTATCGCCGCCGCCGCCGCCCACCAGCGTGTCGTTGCCGGCGCCGCCGTCGAGGATGTTGGCGCCGGCATCGCCGGTGAGCGTATCGGCGCCACCGCCGCCGGTCAGGTTCTCGATGCTGTCGAAGCTATCGCCCGCCGCGTCGCCACCCGTCGCTGTGCCGGTGGCGAGATTGACATTTACCGCCGTTGCCGTGGTGGCATAGCTGGCGGTATCGCTACCGTCGCCGCCAATCAGGGTGTCGGCGCCGCCGCTGCCGATCAGAACGTCGTCGCCAGCGCCGCCTTCCAGGCGGTTGGCCGCAGTGCTGCCGGTCAGCGTATCGGCATATTCAGAGCCGACCAGGTTCTCGATGGTGGCGAGCGTGTCGCCCTGGGCGTCGCCGCCGCTGCCGATGCCAGTGGTCAGGTTCACCGTCACGCCGGCGGCGGAGGCGGCATAGCTGGCGGTGTCAGTGCCGGTGCCGCCGGTCAGTATGTCGGCGCCCGCACCACCCTGCAGCAGATCATCGCCTGCGCCGCCATCCAGCGTGTTGGCGCCAGCGTCGCCGGTCAGTGTATCGGCATAGGCCGAACCAGTGACATTCTCGATCTCCGACAGCGTGTCGCCTTCGGCATCACCGCCGCTGGCCGCGCCGGTGGCGAGGTTGACGGTCACCGCCGCCGTGGAGGCGGCGTAGCTGGCGGTATCGGTGCCGCTGCCGCCGATCAGGGTATCGGCACCCGCACCGCCCTGCAGGATATCGTTGCCGCCGCCGCCGCTCAGGATATTGGCATCGGCATTGCCGGTGAGCGTGTCGTTATAGGCCGAGCCGGTCAGGTTCTCGATCCCGCTCAGTGTGTCGCTGGCCGCATCGCCGCCCGAGCCGGTGCCCGATGCCAGACTGACGGTGACGGCCGCGCCGGAGGCTTCGTAACTTGCGGTGTCGTTGCCGCCGCCGCCAACCAGCGTGTCGCCACCGGCGCCGCCGATGAGCGTATCGTCGCCTTCACCACCAGTCAGCACATTGGCGCCGGTATTGCCGGTCAGGGTGTCGGCAAGATCAGAGCCGGTGACATTCTCGATGGTGGCCAGCGTGTCGCCTTCGGCGTCGCCGCCCGATCCGGTGCCGGTGGCCAGGTTCACCGTCACGCCGGCCGTCGAGCCGGCATAACTGGCGGTATCGGTGCCGACACCGCCTGTCAGCATATCGGCGCCCGCACCGCCGATCAGGGTATCGTTGCCGCTGCCGCCATCCAGCGTGTCGTTGCCGGCGCCGCCGGCAAGCACGTTTGCACCGGTATTGCCGGTCAGGATGTCGACGAAATCCGAGCCGGTCAGGTTCTCGATGGTCGTATAGGTGTCGCCCGCCGCATCGCCGGTGTTGCCGGCACTACTGGCCAGGCTGGCAGTCACGCCGGCCAAGGCATCGGCATAGCTGGCAGTATCGGTGCCGGTGCCGCCGATCAGAATATCGGCGCCCGCGCCGCCCAGCAAAGTGTCGTCGCCGGCGCCGCCATCCAGACGGTCGTTGCCTGCGCCGCCGGTCAGCGTATTGGCATTGGCGTCGCCGGTCAGGGTGTCGGCAAAGTCGGAACCGCTCAGGTTTTCAATGCCGGAGAGGGTGTCGCCTGCCGCATCGCCGCCACTGGCCGCGCCGGTCGCCAGGTTCACGGTCACGCCGGCCGCCGAAGCGCTGTAGCTGGCGGTATCGCTGCCCGCGCCGCCGATCAGCGCATCACTGCCGCCACCGCCCTGCAGCGTGTCATCGCCGGCGCTACCATCCAGGATGTTGGCATTGGCATCGCCGGTGAGCGTATCGGCAAAATCGGAACCGGTGATGTTCTCGATCTGCGACAGCGCATCGCCCTCGGCATCGCCGCCCGTGCCGATGCCGGCGGCGAGATTGACGGTGACACCGGCAGTTGAGGCCGCATAACTGGCGGTATCGCTGCCGGCACCACCGGTCAGCGTATCGGCGCCACCACCACCCTGCAGCGTATCATCGCCCGTACCGCCTTGCAGGATATTGGCATTGGCATCGCCGGTCAGGGTATCGGCAAAATCCGAGCCGGTGATGTTTTCGATACCGCTGAGCGTATCGCCTTGGGCATCGCCGCCCGTGCCGGTGCCCATGGCAAGATTGACCGTGACCTCAGCCGCCGAGGTGGCGTAGCTGGCGGTATCGCTGCCAGCGCCGCCGATCAGCGTATCGGCGCCGCCGCCACCCTGCAGCGTATCGTCACCGGATTCGCCATTCAGGACATTGGCATTGGCGTCGCCGGTGAGCGTGTCGTCGTGACTCGAGCCGGTCAGGTTCTCGATGCCGGACAGTGTATCGCCTTCGGCATCGCCGCCCGTGCCGGTACCGGTCGCCAGATTGACGGTCACGCCGGCAGAAGAACCGGCATAACTGGCAGTATCGCTGCCCGCGCCGCCGATCAGCGTGTCGCCGCTGCCACGGCCAATCAGGATGTCGTCGCCCGCACCGCCGGTCAGGATATTGGCATTGGCATCGCCCCGCAGGGTGTCGGCAAAATCCGAGCCGGTCAGGTTTTCGATGCCAGTGTATGTATCGCCGCTGGCGAAACCGGCGCTGCCGCCGCTGACCAGATCGGCGGTCACGCCGGTGGTGGCATTCGCATGACCGACGGTATCGCTGCCGGCCCCACCGTCGAATGTCTCGGTTGCCGCCGTGGCCTCGAAGACATCGTCGCCCGCCGTGCCTTCCTGCACTATGCGGCTTTCGCCGGTTTCGGTGGTTTCGGTTTCTTCTTCAGGCAGCCGTTCGGCCACTGAGATGGTCGTCGTCTCGCGTTCCGACGCGATGGATGGTGTCGGCGGGATGCTGTTGGTTGTGGCAGGTGCCTCTGTGGCAGGTGCCGTTGCAGTCCGTTGCGAGGTTCCGGCGGATGGCTGCGATGGATTTCCCAGAGTCATCGCATCGCCGGTTACAGGCAACGCCGCGCCTGCTCCCATGGCCGCAGACATATCAGGCGCCGCCGGCGCACCGCTGTCATTCGCGGCATCGGCGGCATCGGCGGGTGCCATGACGGGCATAGTGCCACGCGCCGTGGCCGCCCGCTCAGTGCCCAGCAGAGATCCGGATGGACCGCCGGCCAGGGCAACCGTCACGCTGGTCGTGTCAGTGGCTGCCACAGCGCTTGGCGTTGTCGCGACACCGATCGACGAACTGCTGAAGGGAAGAGGTGTACCAGCGGCGACGGAGGCTGGCTGATTGCTCGTCGCATGGCCCAGTACCGTGCCGTAATGGACGCTACCCTGCATATGAGTGCCAGTGTCGCCAGCTGCATTGCCAGCGGCTTGAGAGAGCGGGCTGTCGCCCGCTGGCGACGGCAGCGGCTTTGCATCCTTCGGCAATGCCTGCAATTCGTCGTCAATAATCTCGAGCCGGGTCGCCAAAATCGATCCTTCCATAGCCATAAGGCCAACGGGTTCAGGTGTGATGGGGTGGTCTTAAGGTGCGGTATGCGTGCCCTATTTTATTAGAGTATGCACCTTTATATATTATAACTTTCGTAATGAGAGAATTTGAAATGGATCAATACCCGCTATTATTACTATTATTTAACTAAATATTATAATCGTTAATGGTGTTTTCGAGATCAGGAAGAAGGGCTGCTGCCGCACGCATACAGCGGGCATACGTCTCGGATTTCAGCAATTATCTATTTTTAGTAGATTTATATTCTCATCTTACACTTACAATGTAAGGCGCGAATTCTGCAACGGCACAAAAGCCGTTCACCAGCTCAGGCGTTCGATGTTCTCGAAGGTCATCTCGCTGCCGTCGCTCATCACCACAATGCCGTCCACTGAAGTAGCGAAGACGATTTCGCCATGGTCCGCGGCATCGATGACCGGGGTGCCGTCTGCCAGCGTCACGGTCCATCCGCCGGAGCCGGGGCCACCAGTCACGTTTTCGATATGGATGCTGTCGGTCCAGGCGCCATCGCCGCCGGCGAAACTGTCATCGCCGGCGCCGCTACCAAAAACTGCGGTATCAGCGCCTTCACCGCCGGTCAGGGTGTCGTTGCCGGCCCCGCCAACCAGGGTATCGTCGCCCGCGCCGCCGGCCAGCGTATCGCGTCCGCCCCCGCCGAACAGGGTGTCGGCGCCGCCCCCGCCTTCCAGCACATTGGCCGTATCGGTACCTGTCAGGACATCGTCGCCTTCGCCGCCGGTCAGGTTTTCCATCACGTCTGTCAGCACATCGCCCTGGGCATCGCCGCCGCTGGCGGATCGGGTGGCGAGGTTCACGGTGACGCCCTCGACTGAGCCGGCATAGCTGAGGGTATCAATCCCGCCGCCGCCGGTCAGCGTGTCGCCGCCGGCCCCGCCGATCAGCGTATCACCAATGGCACCGCCAGTGAGCGTGTCGGCGCCAGCGCCGCCTTTCAGCGTGTCGGCCCCCCCGCTGCCGATCAGGATGTCGTCACCGCCAACTCCTTCGAGGATGTTGGCGCCGCCGGACCCCGTCAGGATATCGGCGTGACCCGAACCGGTCAGGTTCTCAATGCTCGTTATTGTGTCGCCCGCCGCATCGCCGCGGCTGGCGGAGAGGGTGGTGAGGTTCACCTCGACGCCTTCGGCCGAACCGGCATAACTGGCCGTGTCGCTGCCGGTGCCGCCGATCAGCGTATCGGCGCCCGCGCCGCCGATCAACGTGTCGTCACCGCCGCCGCCGCTGAGGATGTCGCTCTCGGTACCGCCGAACAGAGTGTCATTGCCGATCCCACCTTCCAGCGAGTCAATGCCGCCGCCGCCGCTCAGGACGTCATCGCCCCCGCTGCCTTCCAGGATATTGGCAGCGGCATCGCCGGTCAGGGTATCGGTAAAATCCGAGCCGATGACATTCTCGATCTGCGAAAGGGCGTCGGTTCCGATATCGGCGCCAAAAGCGCTCCCTGCCGTGAGATCGACCGTCACCCCGGCAGTTGCAGCGGCATAACTGACGGTGTCGCTATCGGCGCCGCCGATCAGCGTGTCGTCTCCGCCGTCGCCAGCCAAGGTATCTTCCCCGCCGCCACCCTGCAGGATATTGGCACCGGCATCGCCGGTGAGCGTGTCCGCGTATTCCGAGCCGATGACATTCTCGATATCGAGAATGTCGTCGCCCGTGGCATAGCCGCCGGTGGCGCTGCCGGTGGCAAGGTTTACGCTGACCGAGTCATCAGAGCCGGCATAGCTTACCGTGTCGTCGCCGCCGCCACCAGCAAGCGTGTTGGCCGCATCACTGGCTATGAAGGTGTCGGCATGCGCCGTGCCGGTGACATTTTCGATATCGGTCAGCGTATCGCCTTCGGCTTCGCCTCCAGCACCGGTGCCGGCGGCCAGATCGATCGTCACGCCCGCGGCCGAAGCGGCATAATTCGCCGTATCGCTGCCGATCCCGCCGAGCAGGATGTCGGCACCGGCGCCTCCGGTCAGCGTGTCGTCGCCGGCATCGCCCTGCAGTTTGTCCGCACCCTCGCCACCGATCAGGGTATCGGCAGCACCGCCGCCGATCAGCGTATCGGCGCCGCCGCCGCCCTCAAGCACATTGGCCGTACCATCACCGGTCAGGGCATCGTCACCGGCGCCGCCGATCAGATTTTCGATGGATCTGAGCACGTCGCCCTGGGCATCGCCGCCCTGGCCGCTGCCCGGGCTGGTGCCAATGGTGACGGTGACGCCTTCGGTGGAACCAGCATAGCTGGCGGTATCGGTGCCGGTGCCGCCAATCAGTTCATCGGCGCCCGCGCCACCAACCAGGGTATCATTGCCACCGCCACCGCTCAGCGTATCGGTTCCGGCGCCGCCTTGCAGAATATTGGCATTGGTATCGCCAGTGAGTGTGTCGGCATGGCCGGAGCCGGTGATGTTTTCGATACCGGAGAGGGTGTCGCCCGCCGCATCGCCGCCCGCGCCGGCACCGGTGTCCAGATCGACGATGACGCCAGCAGCAGAGCCGGCATAGCTGGCGGTATCGCTGCCCGCGCCGCCGGTCAGCGTATCGCCGCCGCCCCCGCCTTCCAGCACATTGACGCCGGCATCGCCGGTGAGCGTATCGGCATGGCCGGAGCCGGTGATGTTTTCGATACTGTCCAGCGTATCGCCTTCGGCATCGCCACCCGTGCCGGTGCCAGTAGCGAGATTGACGGTGACGCCGGCGGTTGAGGCGCTATAACTCGCGGTATCGCTGCCCGCGCCTCCGGTCAATGTATCGGCACCGCCGCCGCCCTGCAGCGTATCATCGCCCGTACCACCTTGCAGGATATTGGCATTGGCATCGCCGGTCAGCGTATCGGCATGGCCGGAGCCGGTGATGTTTTCGATACCGGACAGGGTGTCGCCCGCCGCATCGCCGCCCGCGCCGGCACCGGTGGCCAGATCGACGGTGATGCCGGCGGTTGAGCCGGCATAGCTGGCAGTGTCGCTGCCGGCACCTCCGATCAGCGTATCGCCGCCGGGGCCGCCGGTCAGCGTGTTGGCATTGGCGTCGCCCCGCAGGGTGTCGGCAAAATCCGAGCCGGTCAGGTTTTCGATGCCGGTGTAGGTATCACCACTGGCGAAACCGGCGCTGCCGCCGCTGACCAGATCGGCGGTTACGCCGGCAGTGGCATTCGCATGGCTGACGGTATCGCTGCCGGCGCCGCCGTCGAATGTCTCGGCTGCCGCCGTGGCTTCGAAGACATCGTCGCCTGTCGTGCCTTCATGCACCGGGCGGGTTTCGCCGGTTTCGGAGACCTCGGCAGTTTCGGCTTCTTCTTCGGGCAGCCGTTCGGTCGGAAGAATCGCTGTCGCCTCACGCTCCGCCGCGATGGGCGATGGCGGCAGATCGTTTATTGCGCCTCCCAACGCTGTAACGGATTGGTCCGTTGCGGCAATGCCGTCCTGAGCACGGGCCGTACTCAGCGCTCCCGCATGCAGGTGTGGGGTGAAATCCGCCATTTCTATCCGGGCGCCGCCAGGCGTGACGGCGGTGACGCTGATGACGCCTTCGCCCGCCTGCGGCGCGGTCGGTGGTGCTTTGGCCTCGGCAACGGCCAGACTTTGCGGGCTGGCCGGCAGTGCCGCGCCGCCCGGAGGCAACGGTCCCGCCAGGCTCGCCCGACCTTCCTGATAGCTGCGTTCGTCCCCGATCACGGTGCCGTAATGCACCGCGTCGAGATTGGCGTCGTCGGTGCCGGATTTCTGGCCGCCCTGCTGCACTGACAGACCCAACTCGTCGCCAGCCGCCGTCTGCGCCTTGCCGTCCTTGGGCAAGGCGGTCAGTTCGTCGATCAGGACGTCTGGTTTGGTCGCCATGTTTTATCCGTAACCGGGGGGTGAGTGTAACCAAGGGTTAATCTTGTCCGGCGATTACTCACTTTGTAGTTTTTCAGTATAAACGAACGAAGCCCGGTAAAGATTGATGCGTGTCAACAAGTGCTCGATTTAATCGTGATATTGGCTCCTATCCATTGCGAACGGATCTGCCCTCAATGAGCCTGATGCCCATGCTGCATAAGACTGCTGGGGCCAGTCTGATCTTCAACCCGACACTCATATTGTGCTCGGTATTACTTAATCTTATGGCAGTAGCTCTGCCCATTTTCACACTTCAGGTTTACGACCGAGTGTTGCCGAATGCGGCCAGCGACACGCTCCTGATGCTGACTGTCCTGCTGTTCACCGTGCTGATCGGCGAGGGCTTCATGCGTGGTATCCGCAGCGCCCTGGCCAGCTGGGCCGGCGCTCGGTTCGAACACAATACCGGCTGTGCCGGTATCGAAAGGCTCCTGGGGGCGCAATACAGGGCGGCCGGCGCCGATACGGCCGGCACCCATTTGGAACGTCTCGGCGCCATCGATCGCCTGCGCGAATTTTATGCCAACCAAGGGGCGATCATCGCGATCGACCTGCCGTTTGCTCTGCTGTTCACCGCCATCATCTGGATCGTCGGTGGTCCACTGGCCTGGGTGACTGTGCTGATCTTCTTTGTCTTTGCCATCGTTGCCGGAATCATTGGCCGCATATTGCATGCGGCAGTCGACAGTCGCGCGGAGTCCGACAAGCGCCGGACCAGCTTCATGATCGAGGTGTTGTCCAGCATCACCACGATCAAGGCGATGACGATGGAGCGCTTGATGATGCGTCGTTACGAGCGGCTGATGGACGGCGCCTCGATCGCGGCCTTCCGCGTCACCTTTCTCTCGGCCATGTCGCAAGCGCTAGGTAGCTTCTTTTCCAATCTCGCCATCGTTGTGGTGCTGGTTTATGGCTCGCTGCTGGTGGTCGACAGCCAGATGACGGTGGGCCAGCTCGCCTGCTGTTCATTGCTGGCCGGTCGGGTGATGCAACCGCTGCTGCGTGCGATGGGAATCTGGAGCAATTTCCAGAGCATCCGCCTGGCCGAGGCCCAGATCGGCCGGCTGCATGCCCTGCCGCAGGAGCCCGGCGGGTTGCAACGACAGGCAAATATTGTGAAGGACGGCCGCCTGGAATTCCGTGATGTCAGCGTCGATGACGGCGCCGGGCCGCCATTGCTCGATCATATCAATCTTACCATCGCGGCGGGCGAGGCCATTGGTATCGTCGGAGCCGATACCAGCGACCGTTCGGCGGTGCTGATGCTGATTGCGGGCCTGCTGCGGCCGACCGGCGGTGAAATCCTCTATGACGGCGTGCCGCTGAAGCTGACCGATCCTCGGCCCGGCCCGGATGAAATCGGATTTTTGCCGCATCATGCCACCGTATTCCAGGGCAGCCTGATCGATAATCTCACCATGTTTCGGCGCGGCGCGGCGGCAGACACTGCCCTGCGCCTGGCCGAAAAGCTGGGGCTGGACGGCTATATCGCTACCCTGGCCAATGGCTATGACACGATGGTCAGTGGTGGGCAGACCGAAACCCTGCCTGGCGGCGTGCGGCAGCGCATCGCTATTATTCGTGCGTTGGTCGAGCAGCCTCGCATTATACTGTTCGATGAAAGCAACAATGGTCTCGACCGCGCCTCCAATGAACGGTTGCTGCAACTGCTTGCCGAACTAAAGGGAAAAGCCACCATCGTTCTGGTCAGCTACCAGCCTTCGGTGCTACGGCTGGCCGACCGCTTGTTCGAGCTGCAGGACGGCAAGCTGATCGCTCGTCCGTCTGTCGGTCCGGCTGTTGCCGGTCCGGTCCAAGCGGACGCCGCACCCTCGAGCCAGCCATGAGCAACATGGCGGATACTGCATCCACCGACATGCCCGCCGGCAATCTGCAGGTGGTTCGGGCCGAGCCGCTGGTCGAAGCCCTGCGCCAGGGACGAATGGGCGCGTTCCAGGCGGTTTCGCCATTCGCTGCCTGTCTGATGCCACTGCTCACTGCCCTGGGCTGGCAGGGCGATCCACGCCATATCGTCGAGGCGCTGCCGCATTTCGCCGCCGATTTGGATCTCGACGGCCTGCGCAATGTGCTGATCGAGCTGTCCTACGCCACCAAACCGCATGAGCGCCGGCTGGACCGGATCGATCCCCGCCTGCTGCCATGCCTGCATGTCGACAGCGGCGGCATCCCGCGCGTGGTGATCGCGATCGACGACGGCATCGTGCGGGTTTTCGATGGCCAGCGGCGTGAGGAGATCGTGCTGGACTCCGCCGCTATCGCCGGCACGGCCTATTTCATCGAGCCGGCCGAGGCGGTGCAGGATGAGCGCGCGCCGCGGACCTCCTTCATCGGCCTGCTGGCGCGACGGTTCCAGGGCATCGCCGTGCAGCTCGGCGCCATCACCCTGGTGAACAACATCCTGGCGCTGGCTTTCCCGTTATTCGCGCTGATGGTCTATGACAAGGTGATCGGCGGACAGGCGCGCGAACTGGTGGTCTATCTGGTGGCCGGTATCGGTCTTGTCTTCGTGTTCGATCTGGCGCTGCGGCTGTTGCGCAGTCGCATGTTGGCCTATATGGGCGCCCGGGTCGAGCGGTTGATCGCCATCGCCGTGCTCAGGCATCTGCTGCGCCTGCCGGTGGCCTATACGGAATCGGCACCGATCGGCACGCAACTGGCGCGGCTGAAAGAATTCGAGGCAGTGCGCGAATTCTTCACCGGGCCGCTCGCCGGTGTGGCCTTCGATCTGCCGTTCCTGTTTGTTTTCCTGCTGGTGATCGCCTGGCTGGGCGGGCCGCTGGTGCTGGTACCGCTGGTGCTGGGATTGGCCATCCTCGCCATCGGCTATGTCTCGCAATCCTTCCAGCGCGACGCCGTGCAGCGTGCTGCCGCCAGCCATGCCGCGCGCCATGGACTGACGGTGGAAATCGTGTCGCACCTGCAGACCATCCAGCAGTCCGGCGGCGGCGCGATCTGGCTGGAACGTTATCGCGCCGCTTCCGCCGCCGCCGCGGTCGACAGCCGCGCTGTGCAGAGGATTGCCGGCCTGCTCAACACGCTGTCACAGACCATGATGATGCTGACCGGCGCCATCGTGTTGGCCTGGGGCGCCCTGCGCATCACCGACGGAAGCATGTCGGTCGGCGCCCTGGTGGCGACCATGGCATTGTCATGGCGTGTTCTGGCGCCGCTGCAAATGGGCCTGATGGCGCTCACCCGCCTCGGCCAGATCCGTCTTGGTCTGTCGCAGATCGACCACCTCCTGCAGATTCGTCCGGAACTGAGTGACCGCTCCGGCCCAGCGATCGTGCAGCGCGTTTTCCGCGGCGCGGTCACGTTGAATCGCGTCTCGCTGCGTTACCGGCCCGATGCCGAACCGGCCTTGCTGGGCGTCGATCTCAAGCTGAAACCCGGTGAACTCATCGGTATCACCGGAGCGTCGGGTTCCGGCAAATCCACCATCCTGAAAGTGATGGCGGGGCTATATCCGGTGCAGGCCGGCGCCGTGCTGCTGGATGGTCTCGACATCCGCCAGATGACGCCGCATGAACTGCGCAACGCCATCACGTATTCCCCGCAGAACCGGCATCTGTTCCACGGCACCATTGCGCAGAACCTGCGCCTCGCCGCGCCGGCGGCCAGTGATGACGAGCTGAAGGCCGCGCTGGCCGAGACCGGAGCATTGAACGACGTGCTGGCCCTGCCCGAAGGCCTGCATACCGGCCTGGGCGATCATTCTGCTGCGCAAGGGCTGGGTACCGGCCTGCTGCAGCGCATCGCGCTCGCCCGGGTTTATCTGCGCCCATCCGCCGTGATGCTGCTGGATGAACCCGGACAGTGGCTGGATGAAACCGGCGATGCCGCGCTGATCGAATCGCTGCGTCGGCGCAAAGGCCAGCAGACTATTGCTATCGTAACCCACCGGCCCAGCCATCTCGCAGTCTGCGACCGCGTCGTGCTGATGCAGAATGGCCGTATTGCCGAAGTTCGCGGCACCGGCAACAGCAACGCCATGACGTCCCAGGGAGTCGGGAGATGAGTGAAAAACTGCCGGCCATGCACGCCGATCCTTCCCGTATCCGCTACCTCACGCTGGCTTTGCAGCTCGAGGAAGGGCAACCGCCCCGCCTGATGCAGTTCACCGTGTGGCTGGTCGCCGCAATCATTGCCTGTGCCGTTGGCTGGGCTGCGGTCACCAAGGTGGCGCAGGTGGCGCGTGCACCGGGCGAGATCATCCCGAACGGCCATACCCAGCCGATCCAGCATCTGGAAGGCGGCATCGTGCGCGAGGCGGCGGTGCGCGAAGGCGACCTCGTGGAGGCCGGTCAGGTCCTGGTGCGGCTGGACCATACTGGTGTGATGGCCGAACTGGAGCAGGTGCGCACCCGTGAGAGCAGCCTGCGCCTTCAGGCCGAACGTCTGCGCGCCTTCGCCGAGGGCCGCATCGCCGCGCTGGAGGATGCCGCGGAACAGTCCTTGTCGGCCGACCAGGCCGCGATCCTGCGCAGCCAGGAAAAGGCCCGCCTGAGCCAGCGCGCCGTGCTGGAACGCCAGCTGGCCGGGCGGCGCGCCGATCTGGAGGCGTTGCTGAGTCAGCAGAAAACCCTGCAGCGTCAGATTGTCATCACGGGCGAAGCACTGGAGATGCGCAAGACACTGACCCAGCAGGGTCTCAACTCGAAGCTGACCTTCCTGGACGTGCAGCGCGAGATGAACCGTGTGCAGGGCGAGCTGAGCACGGTGACAGTGAATATCGGTCGCGCGCGCGAAGCCATCGCCGAGGCCGAACAGCGTCTGATCGAACTGGAGTCGCGCCTCTCGGCCGATGCCATGCGCGAACTGGGCGCGGTGACCAGTGATCTGCGCCAGATAGAGGAGTTGCGCGTCAAGCTGGAAGACCGTGTGGCGCGGACCGAGATCGTCTCGCCGGTGCGTGGCATCATCAAGGATCTGCGCGCCTATGCCGCCGGCGCCGTGATTCAGCCGGGTGGTTTCGTCGCCGAGGTGGTGCCGGTGGGCCGCGAACTGATCGTGGAGGCGCGCGTGAGCCCGTCCGATATCGGCCAGCTGCGCCCGGGCCAGCCCGTGGCGGTGAAGGTCTCGACCTATGATTTCGCCCAGTTCGGCAGCGTGCCGGGCCAACTGGTGCATGTGTCGCCGTCCACCTTCCATGGCCCGAACATCGCGCCTTTCTACAAGGCGCTGGTGCGGCTGGAGCGTGGTTATGCCGGCGAGGATCCGGCGAGGAATCCGCTACTGCCGGGCATGACCGTGCTGGCCGACATCAAGACGGATGAACGCACCGTGCTGCGTTTCCTGCTCAACCCGGTCTATCGCGCCATCGACACGGCCTTCCAGGAACGCTAAACCGGGCGCATGACACTGCGGCTCGGCCTTATCGGTTATGGTGGCATCGGGCGGTCGATCCTGGCCGCCTGGGCCCAGCGACCCATCGATGGCCATGAGATGGCGGCCCTGCTGGTGCGGCCCCATCAGCGCGCCGAAGCGCAGGCCGCCTGGCCTGATCTGGCCGTGACCGACAGCCTCGCGGGTTTTCTCGCGCATCGACCCGACATCGTCATCGAGGCCGCCGGCCAGCCGGCGGTGCGCGAGACCGCCGAAGCGGCGCTGAAGCAGGGCTGCGATTATTTCATTATCTCCACCGGTGCGCTGGCCGATGCGGCGTTCCGCGCGCGCATTCTGGGCCTGGCACTGGCAGGCACGGGCCGTGTGGTCATTCCGGTCGGCGCCACGGCAGGCCTCGACGGTCTGCTGGCGATGCGCCAGGACGGCCTGCTCAGCGTCACCTACACCTCGACCAAGCCGCCGAAGGCATGGAAGGGCACGCCAGCGGAACGGGCCTTCGACCTCGATGCCATCGCTGCGCCCACGGTGATCTTCTCCGGTCGCGCCGACGAAGCAGCACTGGATTATCCGAAGAATGCCAATCTGGCGGCGACCGTCGCGCTGGCCGGCCTGGGGTTTGAACGCACGCAGGTGAAGCTGGTGGCCGATCCCGCCGCCACCGGCAATACCGGTTGCATCGAGGCGGAAAGCACATCCTCGCGGCTCACCGTCACCGTGTCGGGCCGCAGCAGCGCGGCCAACCCGAAAACCTCGGCGATCACCGGCATGAGTGTGCTGTCCGCGCTGGATAACCGGCAGGCGCGGCGGACTTTCGGCTAAGCTTTTCGCGTTTCGCACGCCCGCGCCAATTGATCATTGTACGATCCATTGCTACGGTCGGCGCCAACCAGAACATAAAGTCCCGAGAACAGGCCCGTGAACCCACCCAATATTCCGGCAGCCGAGCTGCTGGAGCTCTATCGCATGATGTGCCGCATCCGCGCCTTCGAGGATGCCGCCGAGGAAGCCAGCAAGGGCGGCGTCGCCGCCTTCGGCCAGCAGGCGGCGGGTCAGGCCCATGTGCGCGGGCCGCTGCATCTCTCCACCGGGCAGGAAGCCGTGCCGGCCGGCGTATGCCGACACCTGCGTCCGACCGACTATCTCACCTCCACCCATCGCGGCCATGGTCACACATTGGCCAAGGGCGCCGATCTCGAACGCATGATGCACGAGCTGTTCGGCAAGGCGACCGGTTTCTGCGGCGGGCGCGGCGGTTCGATGCATATCGCCGATTTCTCGGTCGGCATGCTGGGCGCCAACGGTGTTGTTGCGGCAGGCATTCCCATTGCCCTGGGCGCGGCACAGTCGATCAAGATCCGCAAACTTGACGCCATCGCCGTCACCTTCTTCGGCGACGGCGCCATCAATCGCGGCCCCTTCGCCGAAAGCCTGAACTGGGCAGCGGCCTTCCAATTGCCGATCCTGTTCGTCTGCGAGGATAACCAGTGGTCGGCCACCACAAAGACCGGCGCGATGTCGGCCGGCGAAGGCGCTGCGGCGCGCGCACGCAGTTTCGGCATCGAGGCCGCCGTGGTCGATGGCAACGATGCCGGAGCCGTATCCGAAACCGCACGGCAGATGATCAGCGATATCCGCGCCGGCAAGGGGCCGCGCCTGCTGCATGCCCGCACCTATCGTTTCAAGGGTCATGTCTCGGTCGATCCCGCCGTCTACCGCGATCCGAAGGAACTGGAGGCGGCGTTGAAATCCGACCCCCTGCTGGTGACGGCAGCGCAGCTGCGCGCCCATGGCATGGACCAGGCCGGGATCGACGCGGTGATGCAGGCGGCGCGTGATGAAGTCGCCGCCGCCATCACAACCGCCACGCAGGCGCCATGGCCGCAGACGGATGCGGCTTTCTCGCATATCCAGGATACGGGGGCGGGGCAATGGCTGTGATGAGCTATGCCGCTGCGGCGGCTGCCTCTCTGAGCGATGCCATGCATCGCGATGCCGCCATCGTGGCTCTGGGCGAGGATGTCGGCCGCGGCGGCATCTTCGGCCAGTATGCCGGCCTTCAGCAGGCTTTCGGGTCCGACCGCGTGATCGACACGCCGATCTCGGAAGCCACCATCATGGGTGCGGCCGTGGGCATGGCGCTGACCGGGCTGAAGCCGGTGATCGAGCTGCGCGTGATCGACTTCGCGCTCTGCGCCATGGACGAGATCATCAACCAGGCCGCCAAGAACCGATTCATGTTCGGCGGCCAGGGCCGCGTGCCGGCCGTGATCCGCATGCCCATCGGCATCTGGAGCGCCTCGGCCGCGCAGCATTCACAGTCGCTGGAAGGCTGGTTCGCCCATGTGCCGGGCCTAGTGGTGGTCGCGCCGTCCACGCCGCAGGACAATTACGGCCTGCTGCAGGCCGCACTGCAATGCGGCGATCCGGTCACCTATTTCGAACACAAGGAACTCTGGGCCATGCAGGGCGAAGTCGATCCGGCCGCTGCCGTGCCGCTTGGCAAGGCCGCCATCCGCCGCCCCGGCAGGGATCTCAGCATCATCAGCTGGAGCAAGGCGGTGCACTGGTCGCTGGAAGCGGCCGCTGCCCTGGCACAAGACGGTATCGATGCCGAAGTGATCGACCTACGCACGCTCTGGCCCTGGGACCGTGAAACCGTCTTCGCATCCGCAGCGAAAACCGGCCGTGTGCTGGTGGCGCATGAAGCGATCCAGGTGGCTGGTTTCGGCGCGGAAATCGCGGCGACGTTGGCTGAAGCCGGCAACGTCAGGGTGGCGCGGCTGGGCGGACTGCGCGCTCCGGTGGGTTATGCCCCGGTGCTGGAAGCGGAAACGCGGGTCACGCCGGCGCGCATCGCGGCGAAGGCGCGCGAATTGCTTGCGCGATGAGCAGGGCAGGAAAGCGGCATATGCGGCGCTCCGTATCCATCCCATCTTGGCGTGCCACACGGAATGCTGTATTGGCTGAACAACAAAAATAAACATCAGGAGGAAACAGACCATGGATCGTCGTTCGCTGCTCAAGGCCGGTCTTGCCGGCACCGCTCTTTTCGCCGCACCCGCCATCATCGGCCGCAGCGCCTATGCCAGCACCTACAAGCCGGAATACAAGCTCTCCACCGTGGTCGGCTCGGCCTTCCCGTGGGGCAAGGGCGGCGACATCTGGATCGAACTGGTGAAGGAACGCACCCAGGGTCGCATCAACATCAAGATGTATCCCGGCGTGTCGCTGGTGAACGGCGACCAGACCCGCGAATTCACTGCGATCCGCCAGGGCGTGATCGATCTCGCCATCGGTTCGACCATCAACTGGTCGCCGCAGATCAAGCAGCTCAACCTCTTTTCGCTGCCCTTCCTGGCGCAGGACCATGCCGGCCTCGACGCCATGGTGCAGGGTGACGTGGGCAAGGAGATCATGGCGTTGGTCGAGAAGAACGGCGTGATGCCGCTGGCCTGGGGCGAGAACGGTTTCCGCGAGGTATCGAACTCCAAGCACGAAATCCGCAAGCCGGCCGACATGAAGGGCCTGAAATTCCGCGTCGTCGGTTCGCCGATCTTCAACGACACCTTCACCGCGCTCGGCGCCAACCCGACGCAGATGAGCTGGGCCGATGCGCAGCCGGCGCTGGCGTCTGGCGCGGTCGAGGGTCAGGAGAATCCGCTGCATGTCTTCACGGCGGCCAAGCTCAACACGCTGGCGCAGAAATTCGTCACGCGCTGGGGCTATGTTGCCGATCCGCTGATCTTCGTCGCCAACCAGGATGTGTGGAAATCCTGGAGCGCCGACGACCAGAAGATCGTGCGGCAGGCGGCCATCGACGCCGGCAAGCAGGAAATCGCCATTGCCCGCAAGGGCCTCACCGCCAGCGACAGTTCCTTTGTGAAGGAAGTCGAGGCGCTGGGCGTGAAGGTCACCGAGCTGACTGCTGCCGAGAAAGATGCCTTCAAGCAGGCGGTCAAGCCGGCCTACGATAAGTGGGTGCAGCAGATCGGGCCCGATCTGGTGAAGAAGGCTGAGACTGCCGTCGCCGCCTCGCGCAAGAAGGCCTGATCGGTACGGCAAGTGGCGCAGGCCGGAAGCGGGGCCGGGATTTCCCGGCCTTTGCTTTTCCGGTCCGCCCGCCGGTTGCCCGTATGGGGGAAGCAGCGTGCAGGAAACCTCGAAATCCAATCCGTCTACGCCGCCGCAGCTGCAGGCACGTGGCCGGCTGCGTTGGGAGGACTGGATCGGTGCGGCCGTCATGCTGCTGCTGGCGGCGATCACCTTCGCGAACGTGATCGCGCGCTATTTCACCAACCAGTCCTTCGCCTGGACCGAAGAGATTTCTATCTCGTTGATGGTGATCCTCACCATGGTGGCGGCCAGCGCCGCCGTGGCACGCGACCGCCATATCCGCATCGAGGCGTTCTTCGAGCGCGGCTCGCCGCGTCGCCGCCGTCTGCTGGCGCTGGTTTCGGCAGCGGCCACGGTGACCGGTTTTGTCATCCTCACTGTGCTGGCGGCGCGGTTTGCCTATGACGATTATCGTTTCGACGTGACCTCGCCGGGCATCGGCGTGCCGCAATGGTGGTACAGCATGTGGCTGCCGGTGTTGTCGGCGGCCATCGCGCTTCGCGGTGCACAGGTCTTCTGGCGCAAGTGGCGGGCGAAAGCATGATCGGCTTCGCCATTTTTGCCGTCTTCGTCGTACTGATGCTGGCCGGTGTGCCGATCGGCGTGGCGCTGATGCTGGGCGGTGCGCTCGGCATCGGACTGGCCGATCTGGGCATGATGTCGCTGCCGAACAACTTCTATGCCGGCATCGCCAAGTATCCGTTACTGGCACTGCCGATGTTCGTGCTGGTGGGCGTGATCTTCGAGAAATCGGGCGTGGCCGAACGGCTGGTCAACCTCGCCATCGCCATCGTCGGCCGCAAGCCCGGCCGGTTGCCGCTGGTGGCTATCGCGGTCGCCATGCTGCTGGGCGGCATTTCCGGTTCCGGCCCGGCGACGGCGGCGGCCGTGGGTGGCGTGATGTTGGCGGCCATGGCCCGTGCCGGTTATCCGCCGGCCTATTCCGCCACCGTGATCGGTTCGGCGGCGGCCACCGATATTCTGATTCCGCCGTCCATCGCCTTCATCGTCTATTCGGTGCTGGTGCCTGGCGCATCCGTGCCGGCGCTGTTCGCCGGCGGCCTGTTTCCCGGCCTGCTGGCCGGCGTGGCCCTGATGATCCCGGCCGTCCTGCTGGCCAAGCGGCACGGCTTCGGCCTGGCTGACATCGATTCCCGGCGCCCGCCTTTCTGGCCGTCGCTGCGGGCGGCGAGCTGGGGCCTGGCCGCGCCAGTGCTGATCCTGGGCGGCATGCGCATGGGCTGGTTCACGCCCACCGAAGCCGCCGTGGTGGCTGTGGTCTACGGCCTGTTCGTCGGCATGGTGGTCTATCGCACCATCCGTATGAAGGAATTGCTCGATATCCTGGTCGATGCGGCCGAGACCTCGGGCATCATCATGATCGTGGTGGCGCTGGCCAGCATTTTCGCCTATGCGGTCAACACGCTGGGCATCGTCGATCCGATTGCCCGGACCATCACCGGCAGCGGCCTGGGCTCTCACGGCACGCTGGCGATGATCGTGGTGGTGCTGCTGTTCGTCGGCATGGTGCTGGACGGCATTTCGATCTTCCTGATCTTCCTGCCGATCCTGCTGCCGATGATGCGCGCCTTTGCCTGGGACCCGGTCTGGTTCGGCGTGCTGCTCACCTATATGGTGGCCATCGGCCAGTTCACGCCGCCGATGGCGGTGAACCTGATGGTCTCGTCCAAACTGGCAGGCATACCGATCGAACAGACCGCGCGCTGGGCGGTGTGGTTCGTGCTGGCGATGATGCTGGCGCTGGTCCTGCTGATCGTGGTGCCCGATATCGTGCTCTGGCTGCCGCGCAGCCTGGGCTACTGACCCACGGAGGGCGTGGCATGCTGTTCTGTTTCTACAATCTCGACAAGCCCGGCACGGCCGACCTGCGTCTGAAATGGCGTCCTGTGCACAAGGATTATCTGGCGAGGATCGCCGACCGCATCGCCTTTGCCGGGCCTCTGCTGGCCGACGATGGCGTGACGATGCAGGGCAGCCTGCTGGTGATCGATTTCCCCGACCGCGCCGCCGCCGAGGAATGGCTGCGGCATGAACCCTTCACCCAGAATGGCGTCTATGCCTCGGTGTCGATCCGGGCCTTCGCCAATCTGTGGCCGCAGAAGGTGGGGTTCCCGACCTAATCCGACGGCTGGCTGCGTTCCTGATCCTGCAGCACACGCCAGAGGATCTTGCCGGTGGCTGATTTTGGCAGCGCATCGGCAAACACCACCACGCGCGGCACCTTGTAGGCGGCCATGCGGTCGCGGCACCAGGACTGGATGTCTTCCGCCGTCAGGTTTTTTGCATCGTCCTTCGGCACGATCACGGCTTTCACCGTCTCGCCGCGATGGGCGTCGGGCGTGGCAATGATGCAGACTTCGCGAATGCCGGGATGGGCATACATCATCGCCTCGATCTCGGTCGGCCAGACCTTGAAGCCCGAGGCGTTGATCATGCGCTTCAGTCGGTCGACCAGGAAGAAATAGCCGTCATCGTCGTAATAGCCCAGATCGCCGGTGCGGAAGAACCGTTTGCCGTCACGCTCGAAAAACACCGCCGCCGTTTCGGCCGGCCGGTTCCAGTAGCCCAGGAAGACCTGCGGCCCCGCCACAACGATCTCGCCGGTCTCGCCCGGCCCCAGTTCCTGCAGGGTATCGGGATTGATCACGCGGGAATCCACGTCGAAGACGGGAATCCCTAAGCATTGCGGGCGCGGATTGTCGACCGGGTTGATATGCGTGGCGGCGATGGTCTCCGAGAGGCCATAGCCCTCGATGTAATCCAGCCCGGTCAGTTCCTTCAGTTTGGCCGCCACCGCTTTGGGCATCGGCGCACCGCCGCCGCCGATGCCGATCAGGCTGGACAGGTCGTATTTGCCGATCCCGGGGTCGGACAGGAAGTCGATGCACATGGTGGTGATATTGCGCCAGTGCGTCACGCGGTGGCGCTGGATCAGCTCGGCGGCCACCCGGCGGTCCCAGCGTGTCATCAGCACCAGCGTGGCGCCGTTGAACAACGGCGCGTTCATCGAATTCTGCATGCCGGTGACATGGAACAGCGGCAGGGTGACAAGCTGCACGGATTCCGGCGTGGCCGGATTCCAGGCGATCGAACCGAACAGCGTGGCCGTCACGCCGCGGATGTTGTGCAGGCAGCCTTTCGGCGCACCCGTCGTGCCTGAGGAATAAGGCAGCACGCACCAGTCATCATGGCTGGCCTGATGCGGCGATGCGATCAGGTTCGCCGTCAGGGCGTTGCTCCAGGGTATGGCACCGGGCGTGTCGAAGGCGGCGCGCGGTGCGGCCACCGCATCGGGCAGCGGCAGGTCGGTTGGTGCGGTGACATAATCGCCATAGGCTGCCACCACGGCATGCTGCAAGGTTTCGCCCAGCAGGGGTTGCACGAAACCCAGCAATTCCTGGCCGCAGATCACCGTGGTCGCGCCGGTATCGGTTGCGATGTGGCGCAACTCCTCCGTCTTGCTCATCGGATTGACCGGCACCACCACGGCGGTCAGGCGCTGGATGGCGTAATAGGCGATCACGAATTGCGGGCTGTTCTGCATATACAGCAGCACGCGGTCGGCTTTCTGCACGCCGCAGTTTTGCTCCAACCAGCCAGCCAGCCGGTCGATGTGGTCTTTCAGCTCGGCATAGGACAAAGCCGCGCCGTAATAGAGCAGGGCCGGCTTGCGCGGGAAGCGGCGCGCGGAGATCTCGATATTCTCGTACAGGCTGGTCTCGGGCAGGGTCAGGTGTTTGGGCACGCCCTTGGGCCAGACCGCGTAATGCCGGTCGAACATGATTTTCCTCCCTGACGGACCGGTATCGTCGGGTGTTTTACCGCCCAATTCAATTGGTTACCTTACGGAAGGTGACGTGAGAAAGCCCATTGACGGGCAGCGTCGCCGGCGCGAATATATTTGCAAATACAAATAAATTCCGTGTCGGGAGGATCGCATGACCATGCATGCCGAACTGCGCCAGCCGGCGGGGCCGGATGCTCTGCCCCGCTGGGAGGGCGAAGGATCCAGCCGTGTACCCTATTGGGCCTATACCGATCCGGGCGTCTATCAGCGCGAGCTGGAGCGGTTCTTCCATGGCGGCGGCCATTGGTGCTACGTCGCGCTGGCGGCCGAACTGCCCAAACCAGGGGATTACAAGCTGTCATATGTGGGCGAGCGCCAGGTGATCGTGGCGCGCGACCGCGACGGCAGCCTGAACGTGGTGGAGAACCGCTGCGCCCATCGCGGTGTGCGCTTCTGCCAGAAACAGCGCGGCAGCGCGCGCAGCTTTGTCTGCCCCTATCACCAGTGGACCTACAAGCTGAACGGCGACCTTGCCGGCCTGCCGTTCCGCCATGGCGTGAAGAAAGAAGACGGCAGCGTACAGGGCGGCATGCCGGCGGATTTCGACCTGAAGCAGCACGGCCTGACGAAGCTGAAGGTCGCCACCTATAACGGACTGGTCTTTGCCAGCTTTTCGTCCGATGCGCCCGCGCTGGAGGATTATTTCGGCCCGGATGTGATGCCGTGGCTGAACCGCATCTTCGATGGCCGCAGGCTCACCATCCTCGGCACCAACCGCCAGCGCATTCCGGGCAACTGGAAGCTGATGATGGAAAACATCAAGGACCCGTATCATCCGGGCCTGCTGCACACCTGGTTCGTCACCTTCGGTCTGTGGCGCGCGGACCAGCAGTCGCGCATGGTGATGGACAGCCATGGCCGCCATGCGGTGATGATCTCGCAGCGCAATGCCGGCGGCGAGGCGAAGGCGGTCACCGAGGGCGTCACCAGCTTCAAGAAGGACATGACGCTGAACGACCCGCGTCTGCTGGATGTGGTGCCGGAACACTGGTGGAAAGGTCCGACAGTGACGATGATCACCCTGTTTCCCAGCGTGATCATCCAGCAGCAGGTCAATTCACTCTCCACCCGTCATATCGTGCCATGCGGGCCCGATGCCTTCGACTTCGTCTGGACCCATTTCGGCTTCGAGGAGGATGACGAGGTAATGACGCGGCGCCGCCTGCGCCAGGCCAACCTGTTCGGTCCGGCCGGCTTCGTCTCGGCCGACGATGGCGAAGTGATCGAATTCTCGCAGGATGGTTTCCGCCAGAATGGCGGCGCGGCCAGCACGATCTGCGAACTGGATGGCCGCGATGCCGCGCCCACGCCGCATATGGTGACCGAGACGCTGATCCGCGGCATGTATGGCTACTGGCGCAAGGTGATGGAGATCTGACCATGCCGATGCGACCCCATGCCATCGCGCTCTCGATCCTGGAATCGCAGTACCGTGTCGACCAGTTCAATGCCGATTATGCCGATTGTCTTGATCGCGGCGATTTCGATGCCTGGGTCGCCATGTTCACGCCCGACTGCCTGTACAAGGTGATCCCGCGCGAGAATTTCGATGCCGGCCTGCCGCTCTGCACCATGGCGCTGGAAGGCCAGGGCATGCTGAAGGATCGTGCCTATGGCATCGCCAACACGCTGTTCCATGCGCCCTATTACCAGCGGCATGTCATCGGCACGGCGCGCATCCTGTCGGATAACGATCAGACCATCCAGGCCACGGCGAATTATGCCGTATTCCGCACCAAGCCCGGTTCGGTTTCCGAGGTCTATAATGTGGGGCGGTATATCGACCGCTTCGTCTATGGCGAGAAGGGCGTGCTGCTGCTGGAAGAGCGGCTTTGCGTGTTCGACAGCGAACTGATCCTCAACTCGCTGATCTATCCGATCTGAATATCTATACCACCTGATCGCGCAGGCCTTCCGCTGCCTGCAGAAGCAGGGGCAGGAAACTTCCCTTCATCTGCTTCGGCGTGGCGCGTTCGATGCGGATGCCGATGTTGAGCGCCGCCACCACGCGGCCGTCGAAGCGGCGTACCGGCACGGCCAGCGAGCGGAAACCCAGTTCGGTTTCCTGGTCGGCCAGCGCGTAGCCGTCACGGCCCGCTCTGTCGATGATCGCCTGCAACTCGGCTTTGTTCGTCACGGTCCTGGGTGTCAGGCTCCGGATGCCGACCGGTTCCGCGCCGCTGGCCGCCAGCAGCACACGGCCCAGCGCCGAGCAGAAGGCCGGCACGCGAAAGCCGATGCCCGGCGCCGATGAAAGAAAACGCTGCGGCGAGGCATGCGCCACCATCACGGCCGTCTCGCCATCCAGCACGGCGGCCGAGCAGGCCTCGTCGGTGGCGGCGCATAACCGGTCGCAGGCGGCCTGCAGGGCAGGGGAATTCCCGGCGCTGCCAAGATATGCCGAGGCGAACCGCAGCACCTGCGGCGTCAGGCGGAAGAGCTTGCCGTCGCTATCGAGATAGCCAAGCTGTTCCAGGGTGTAGAGCGCGCGGCGTGCGGTGGCACGCGGCAGGTCTACCGCGCGGGCCACATCGCTCAGGCTCATCTGCGGCCGGCCGCCGTCGAAAGCGGTCAACACGCTCAAGCCCCGGGCCAGCGCTTCCAGAAAATCTGGGCTGCGGCCGCTCTGGGCGCGTTTTTCGGCATCGCTCTGGCGCAGTCTGGTCATGGTTTTCCGTTGCCGGTAAAAGCCCGCTGGTTTAAAATCGCACATATGTTCGCTAATCGGACACATTGTCGGGCCTGTGGGAGGGCCCGTCAAGGCCGAAGGCGAGCCGGCCGGATATGAGGGAGTCCGCGATGACCACGCACGAACAGAATATGCGCATGACCCTGGTGGGACCGGACAAGCCGGCGGGCAAACTGCTGCGGCAATACTGGCAGCCGGCCGCCCTGATCGAGGAGCTTGATCCCGAGCGCCCGGTGCGCGCCGTGAAGCTGCTGGGCCAGGACTTCGTGCTGTTCCGCGACGAGCAGGGGCGTTACGGCCTGCTGGATCGCGACTGCCCGCATCGCGGCGCCGATCTGGCCTTCGGCCGGCCCGAGGATGGCGGCCTGCGCTGCCCCTTCCATGGCTGGCTGTTCGATGTGAAGGGCCAGTGCCTGCAAACCCCAGCCGAGCCGGAGAACAGCCGCCTGTGCCAGCGCATTAAACAGAAAAGCTATCCGGTGGTCCTGCGCAGCGGCATCCTGTTCGCTTACCTCGGAGACGGTGAGCCACCGGCCTTCCCCGATTTCGACTGCTTCGTCGCGCCCGACAGCCATGTCTTTGCCTTCAAGGGCCATATCGCCTGCAACTGGCTGCAGGCCCTGGAAGTGGGTATCGATCCGGCTCATGCCTCCTTCCTGCACCGTTTTTTCGAAGACGAAGACACCAGTGCCAGTTACGGCAAGCAGTTCCGTGCGGCCTCGGCCGATTCCGACATGCCGATGACCAAGGTGCTGCGCGAATTCGACCGGCCGCAGATCGAGGTCGAGCGCACGGATTACGGCATGCGGCTGTTCGCCCTGCGCCAGATCAGCGACTCCAGCACCCATGTGCGCGTCACCAACCTGATCTTCCCGCAGACGTTCAACATCCCGCTCTCGGCCGAGATGACCATCACGCAATGGCATGTGCCGATCGATGATGTGAACTGCTACTGGTATGCCATTTTCACCAGCTTCGGCGTGCCGGTCGACAAGGCGCAGATGCGGGCCCAGCGGCTGGAACTCTACACCCTGCCGGATTACATCCCGCGCCTGAACAAGGCCAACAATTACGGCTTTGATCCGCAGCAGCAGAAGACCCAGACCTATACCGGCATGGGCTTCGACATCAACGTGCATGACCAATGGGCGGTGGAGAGTCTGGGGCCGATCCAGGATCGCACCCGCGAGCATCTGGGCAGCACCGACAAGGCCATCATCAACTACCGCTCGATGTTGATGAAGGCCATCGACCAGGTCGAGCAGGGCGGCGAAAGGCCGCTGATGGTGCTGGATGGCGAAAGCGCCAGGGCCATTCGCGGCCCGATCACGGTGGATGGTGTTGCCCCCACGGCGCAGTGGCAGGCATACTGGCGCGAGGCCGATGCCCGCAAGCGCCGCCAGGCGCCCTGGCTGGCGCAGGCGGCCGAATAGCAGCGATTTTGCGTTGGGGGGCAGCAGCGTGAGTTTTGTCGAACGGCACGGCCTGTGGACGCCGGAGCAGAAAAAGGCGGCCGAGGCCGTCGAGCGCGAGGTGGCCGGCCGCGGCCTGGGCGTGGTGCGGTTTTCCTTCGCCGACCAGCACGGCATCCTGCGCGGCAAGACGGTGGTGGCCGAGGAACTGCCGGGCGCGATGCGCGCGGGCGTTGGCTTCACCACCACGCTGCTGGCCAAGGACACTGCGCACCGCACGGTATTTCCGGTCTTCACCCAGGGCGGCGGTTTCGGCCTGCCGGAAATGCAGGGCGCCGCCGACATCCTGATGGTGCCCGATCCCACCACCTTCAAGATCCTGCCCTGGGCGCCGCATAGCGGCTGGCTGCTCTGCGATCTGTATTTCGCCGATGGCCGGCCGGTACCGTTTTCGACGCGCCGGATTTTCCGCGACACGCTGAACAGGCTGAACGACCAGGGCTACGATTACGTCTCGGGCCTGGAAGTCGAGTTCCATGTCTTCAAACTCGAAGACCCGAAGCTGAAGCCCGAAGATGCCGGCCAACCCGGCAATCCACCCGAGGTGAGCCTGCTGACGCAGGGCTATCAGTATCTGACCGAACAGCGCTACGACCAGTATGACGGGATCTATGAAATCCTGCGCAAGGATATCCAGGCGCTGGGCCTGCCGCTGCGGTCGCTGGAGGTCGAGTTCGGGCCCAGCCAGGCGGAATTCACCTTCCGCCCGGGTGCAAATCTCGAATCCGCCGATACCATGGTGCTGTTCCGCTCGGCGGCCAAGCAGATCGCGCGCCGGCATGGCTATCACGTCACCTTCATGTGCCGGCCGAAGCTACCCAATGTGTTTTCCTCTGGCTGGCACCTGCACCAGTCGCTGGTGGATCGCAAGACCGGGGCCAATGCCTTCATCCCGGAAGAAGACGGCCAGCCGCTGTCGAAGCTTGGCCGGCACTTCCTGGCCGGCCTGCTGGAACATGCGCCGGCCTCGGCCGCTTTCGCCGCCCCCACCATCAACGCCTATCGCCGCTATCGACCCTATTCGCTGGCGCCCGACCGCGCCATCTGGGGCCGCGACAATCGCGGCGTGATGTGCCGTGTGCTGGGTGCCAAGGGCGATCCGGCCAGCCGCATCGAGAACCGCCTGGGCGAACCGGCGGCCAATCCCTATCTCTACATGGCTTCGCAGCTGATCGCGGGCATGGACGGCATGGCGAAGCAGGCCGAACCGCCGCCCTCGGCTGATGTGCCCTATGAAACGCCGGCGCCGATGCTGCCACGCTCGCTGGAGGCCGCTCTGGCCGCCCTGCGCGCCAGTGATTGCTATCGTGCCGGCCTCGGTGATCGTTTCGTCGATTATTTCCTGCATATCAAGGAAGCCGAGATCGCGCGCTACCAGCTCGAAGTGAGCGAATGGGAGCATCGCGAATATTTCGAGATGTTCTGATATCGGCACCGTCACCCCGGGCTTGACCCGGGGTCCCATTTGGTGCTGAAGCAATGGGATCCCGGCTCGCGCGATGCTGACGCATCGCTTGGCCGGGATGACTGAGAGAAAGTGCCATGACCCTGATCAGCCTGTTTCCCACCCGCATCTATGCCGCGCCTCTGAAGAAGAGCGGTCTGGAGCGCTTCAACCGCGACCTGATCGACGAATGCGACGGCCTGCGTTCGGCCGATCTCGCCGGCCAGGCCTGGAGCGCCAAGAACTATCCCGGCGGCTATACCTCCTATGGCAGTCACGACAAGCTGCACTGCATCTCATCCGCCTTTACGACTCTGGAAAAAGCCATCGCGCCGCATGTGAAGGCCTATGCTAGGCAGCTGGGCTATGACATGCGCGGTCGTCGGCTGGAAATGACCGATTGCTGGGTCAACATGATGGCGGGCCCGGTCACCCATGGCCTGCATCTGCATCCCTTAAGTTTCATCAGCGGTACCTATTATGTGCAGACCCCGCGCGGCGCGGCGGCGATCAAGTTCGAGGATCCACGGCTGGACCGCCTGATGGCGGCGCCGCCCAAACGCGACGACCTGCCGCCGCGCGAAAGGCTGCATTACAGCGTGAAGCCGAAGGCGGGCAGCCTGGTGCTGTTCGAAAGCTGGCTGCGCCACGAGGTGCCGCCCAGCTTCACGAAACAGGAACGGATTTCGATCAGCTTCAACTACGCCTGGCGTGACCAATCCTGAGATTGGTGCACTGGACGCGAAGCGCTTGAAATCGCGGCGCACAGCGCCACACTTAAGCGGCGTCGTTCCAACCAGCCTCCGGTAATCCCGATATGTCCGCCCTGTTCGAGCCCCTGCAGCTGCGCTCCGTCACGCTGCCCAACCGCATCGTGCTGTCGCCGATGTGCCAGTATTCCGCCACCGATGGCGTGCCGAACGAGTGGCACCGCATCCATCTCGGCCGCTATGCCGCCGCCGGCCTGGGCCTGATCATGGCCGAGGCCACCCATGTCAGTGCCCAGGGCCGCATCACGCCCGGCTGCCTCGGCCTCTATAACGCCGTGCAGGAGGCTGAATTCGCCGCCATTGCCGCCGATCTCAAGCATTTTGGCCGCGCCCCGGTGGCGATCCAGCTGGCCCATGCCGGCCGCAAGGCCTCCACCGACCTGCCCTGGCGCGGCGGCAAACCACTGATCGGCCCGGAAGCCTGGCTGACCGAGGCGCCAAGCGCGTTGCCCCACGGCGAAGGCTGGCATGTGCCGCAGGCGCTGGATGAGGAAAGCCTGGCGCGGGTGAAGCGTGACTTCGTCGAAGCGACGCAACGCGCCGACCGCGCCGGCATCGATCTGATCGAGCTGCATGGTGCCCATGGTTACCTGCTGCACCAGTTCGTCTCGCCGATTTCCAACCGGCGCAACGACTCTTACGGCGGCAGCCTGGACAACCGCCTGCGCTTCCCGCTGGAAGTGTTCGAAGCCGTGCGCGCCGCCTGGCCCGCGCACAAGCCGCTGGGCATGCGCATCACCGGCAGCGACTGGATGGGCGCCGAAGGCCTGGAGATTGCCGATGCGATCCGTTTCGCGTCAGCGCTTAAAGAGCTGGGCTGCGATTTCGTCGATGTCTCGTCCGGCGGCGTTTCGCTGCAGCAGAAGATCGTCACCGGGCCGGGCTATCAGGTGCCGTTTGCCGAGGCCGTGAAGAAAGCTACCGGGATGGTCACCATGGCGGTCGGCCTGATCACCGAGCCGGCGCAGGCCGAAGCCATCGTGGCGGAAGGTCGTGCCGACCTGGTGGCGATGGCCCGCGCCCTGCTCAACGATCCCTTCTGGCCCTGGCGCGCCGCCGATGCGCTGGGCGCGGATGTCCATGTGCCGCCGCAATATCTGCGCGGCCGGGTGCGTGGCGTGGATACGCCGCGCGAAATGCTGAAGGCCGTGCGCTGACGTAACGACAGTCTTGCCGTTGGCCTCGTCCCGTCCTATTCAGGATTTGGCCGTCCGGATGAGCCGGGCGGCCACGTTCTCAGGGCGGGGTGAAAGTCCCCACCGGCGGTAAGCATCTTCGGATGCAAGCCCGCGAGCGCCTGGTCGCTTTCATGCGGTGGCCGGGGTCAGCAGATTCGGTGCAAGGCCGAAGCCGACGGTTACAGTCCGGATGGAAGAGAACGGTGCGCAGTCCGTGTCGGACGGCTGTGCGGCTTTGCGCCGCGCGGGCGGCCGCGCCTCTGTCGCCGTGCGCCCTGATTCTGGCAATGGCAGATGAAAGGACGCCATCATGAATCAGAGCCAAGCAGAACACATCTCCTCATCGTTCCGTCTCGATGCCGGCGGCAGCCAGGCCATCAGGGTCGCCTTCGTGCAATCCTGCTGGCACCGCGACATCGTGGATCAGGCCTGGGACAGCTTCCTGGCCGAAATGGGCCGGGCCGGCCTGCGTCAGGGCAGTATCGACCGTTTCGAACTGCCCGGCGCCTTCGAAATCCCGCTGCAGGCCAAATTGCTGGCCCAGGGCGGACGGTATCAGGCCATCGTCGCCGCTGGTTTCGTGGTGGATGGCGGCATCTATCGGCATGATTTTGTGGCCGATGCCGTGATCAAGGGCCTGATGCAGGTGCAGCTCGAAACCGGCGTGCCGGTCTTAAGCTGCGTGCTCACGCCGCTGCGCTTTCACGAGCATGAGGAGCATCGCCGCTTCTTCATGGATCACTTCGTGGTGAAGGGCCGCGAAGTGGCGCTGGCCTGCGCGGCCACGCTGAAAAACATCGGCAGTATCAGGAAGGCTGCGTAGCAGTCAGATTGTCATGGCCGGGCTTGTCCCGGCCATCCACGTTTTGGAAAGTCGTGGATGCCCGGCTCAAGGCCGGGCATGACGGCTTCTCGATTGGGCGTCAGCCCTTCCTGATGAATTTCGCGATCCGCTCCACCGCGCCGTCCAGCTTGTCGTAGCTCTTGGCGAAGCAGAACCGCACCACGCTGCGCACATGGTCCTCGGCATAGAAGGCGCTGACCGGGATGGCGGCCACCTTCGCTTGTTCCACCATGCGGGTGCAGAACTCGGCATCGTCGATGGCGTTGCTGCCTTTTTTTGCATAGATCGGCGCGAGGTCGACATTGAGGAAATAGGTCGCCTTGCTGGGCAGCACGGTGAGGCCGGCTTCGGTCAAACCCGACGCGAAGCGGTCGCGCGCCGTCTGCAGGGTCTGGCGCATGCCGGCGAAATACTCGTCCGTCTTGCCCAGGCCATAGGCCACGGCGGTCTGCAGGTTTGGTGGCGTGGTGAAGGTGACATACTGATGCGCCTTGGCCAGCACCTTCATGATCTGCGGCGCGGCGCAGACGAAGCCGACCTTCCAGCCGGTGAGCGAGAAGATCTTGCCGGCTGAGCCTATCTTGATGCAGCGCTCGCGCAGACCGGGCATGGCAATCAGCGGCGTATGGGTCAGGCCGTCGAACAGCACGTGTTCCCAGACCTCGTCGCAGATCACAATGGCGTCGTATTTCACCAGGAAGCGGCCCAGCAGCTCCAGATCCTCGCGCGGAAACACCGTGGCGGTGGGATTGAGTGGGTTGTTGAACACCACCGCCTTGGTCTTCGGCGAGAAGGCGGCTTCCAGCGATGCCTCGTCCAGCCGCCAATGCGGCGGGCGCAGGGTGACGAACTTGGCGATGCCGCCGGCGCGCTGCACCAGCGGCAGATAGGCATCGTACATCGGCTGGAACAGCACGACCTCGTCGCCCGGCTCCAGCAGCGCCAGCAGGCTGTCGGCCAGCGCTTCCGTGGCGCCCGAGGTGATCATCACCTCCGACTGCCAGTCGAGATCGAGCTTGTGAAAACGTTTGTAATGCTCGGCCACCGCCTGGCGCAGGTCTGGCAGGCCCATCATCGGCGGATACTGGTTCCAGCCCGACACCACGGCCTGCGCGGCCTTGGCGCGTACATCCTCGGGGCCCGGATCGTCGGGGAAGCCCTGGCCCAGGTTGATCGCGTCATGCTGCAGCGCCAGCCGCGACATGGTCTCGAAGATCGTGGTGGGCGCGTCGGCGAAGATCGGGTTCAGGCGGGTGGTCATGGCGACGGACAAGCTGGTTTTCAGGGATGGCGCCATGTAGCACGCGGCCGGGCCGGCCAAAAGGGCCAGACAGTCCTCAGACCGCGTTAACCCGCTTCATCTGCCGCCGACGCAACAGGCCGAGCGTCAGCGCCACCAGCAGCGAACCGGCAATGCCCAGTCCGAAGGCGGTGAAGCGCGGCCAGCCCTGTGTCGCCAGGGCCGGGCCCAACAGCGTCAGGCTGAAAAAGAACGGGATATGGCTGACCATGCCGATCTGGGTGGCGCGCATGGCGGCCCGGATGCCGGCGGCGTCCAGCCGGCGTGGCAGGAACCAGCAGACCGCCAGCAGCGCGACCGGGAAGGAGGCGAAGATGCCGGCGATGCGTGGTCCGAACAGTTCGGCCAGCAGGCTGACGCCGATGACCAGCACACCTGCCATGGCGCCGCGCAGCACGACCTCGAATACCGGCGAGCGGCTGCGCGCGGCCGGCGCGGTCAGCAATACATTGCGGCCGGCCAGCCAGGCGACCAGCGCAGCCATCGCCAGAATACCCAGCGAGGTCGGCAGGCTGGCCGGCAGCAGGCGGATCGCCAGCCCGACCAGGAACCATGTGCCCAGCGCGCAGGCCAGCACGGCCGGCATCGGCAGGTATCGCACCATGCCGATCACCACGGCGATGAACAGCAGCACCGCGCCGATGGTGGCGAGGCTGCCCAGCGCGGCGGTGGCGATGAAGCCGGCATCATGCTGCAGCAGCAGGAACAAATAGGCCGGCGCGGTGACGATCGGCAGGGCCAGCACGATGCCACCGATGAACGGCGAACTGCGTTCCATCAGCGCGATCACGCCGCCGACAAAGCCGGCAGTGGCAAGGCCGCGGGCCAGAACCGCCAGCCACGCGATATCGGAAATTTCGGTCATGTCTTGTCCGGAGGCAGCGGCGTGCCCTGGCTCATGCGCTGGGTGGGGGCGAACAGGCGATGCCCGCTCACCTCGGCGCCGGCCTCGGGGGGCAGGCGCAGGAAGATGATCGCCGACAGCATCGCGGTCAGGCCAACCGTGAGGAAGGCCGGCGTGAAATCGGCGGGGCCGATTTTCTCCATGCCGCCACTCCAGGTGACGGTGGCGTGCAGCACCATGGCGCCCACTGCCACGCCGGCCGACAGCGAAAGCTGCTGCATCATGCTGGTAAAACTGGTGGCGCGGCTCATGCGCGCATTCTCGATGTCGGAGACCGCCAGCGTGTTGATGCTGGTGAA
The DNA here is from genome assembly GCA_046294345.1 of Ferrovibrio sp. Lineage (GTDB taxonomy): Bacteria > Pseudomonadota > Alphaproteobacteria > Ferrovibrionales > Ferrovibrionaceae > Ferrovibrio. Next base: position 27,703 of record JBKBJT010000005.1, on the reverse strand, counting down.
TTGCAGCGACCGGAAGAAGCCGCCGAACAGCAGCAGGCCGAGGATCAGCAGATGCGACGTATCGGGACGGAACAGGCCGCAGATGGCGATGAAGGCGCCGCTTAAGACCGCGTTGCCGATCAGTACGTTGCGGAAACCGAGGCGGCGCAGGATCGGACCGGCGGCCATTTTCATGGTGAGCGCACCGGCGGCCGAGACGAAGGTGAGCATGCCGGATTCGAATGCCGTCAGGCCGAAACCGAGTTGCAGCATCAACGGCAGCAGGAAGGGCAGGGCGCCAACGCCGATGCGGAACAGGAAGCCACCCATCACGCCGATGCGGAAGGTCGGCACGCGCAGCAGCCTGAGGTCGAGCACCGGATGCGGGTGGCGCCGGGCATGGCGGATGTAAAGCCCGATGCCGATGCTGCCCATCACCAGCAGGCCGGCCACCACGGCATCGGGCAGCAGGCCGCGCCCGATGGTCTCGAAACCGAACACCAGGCCGCAGAGCCCGAGTGCCGAAAGCAGGAAGCCGCGCCAGTCCAGCGGCGGCACATTTTCCTCGCGCACATTGGGGATATAGAGCGTGACCAGCACCATGCCGAGCAGGCCGATCGGCAGGTTGATCCAGAAGATCCAGCGCCAGGAGAGATAGGTGGTGAGGAAACCGCCCAGCGGTGGGCCGATGACGGGGCCGACCAGCGCGGGCACGGTGAGCCAGGCGATGGCGCGCACCAGTTCCGATTTCGGGATCGAGCGCAGCATGACCAGCCGTCCCACCGGCACCATCATGGCGCCACCCAGGCCCTGCAGCACGCGCGCGCCCACCAGGGTCCAGAAGGAATCGGCCAGACCGCAGAGCAGGGAGCCGATGGTGAAGACGGCGATGGCGGCGCGGAACACGGTGCGCGCGCCGAAGCGGTCGGCCACCCAACCGCTGACCGGGATGAATACGGCCAGGCTGAACAGGTAGGAGGTGATGGCGAGGTTGAGCTTGAGCGGGCTTTCGCCCAGGGATTCCGCAATGCTGGGCAGGGCGGTGGCCAGCACGCTGGAGTCCAGGTTTTCCATGAACAGCGCGCAGGCAACGATCAGCGGAATCAGCATCGGTGGTGAGATAAGGGGGGTTCGAACAGGAAACGGGAAGCGGACATCATACAGGCAATTGCCGTTATGATCCCTGCAAATGCTGCAGGGCCGATCTGCAATATCCGGCATTATCGTCGCGCGACTCCGTGCCGCAGTGCGGCAATTCGCGCCGGAATGCCGCAATTGACCACCGGCATGCATGCGGCATTTTCTTTCCACATCCGGCAAATGGCGTTAGCCTGATCGAACGCTTTGCCGTGTTCCGCGTTGTTATCCCGACCGGAGGCCCCTGATGCAAGCGTTGCTCGACCCCGTCTTTCTCGCCCGGCTGCAATTCGCCTTCACGGTGTCGTTCCATATCATTTTCCCGGCCTTCACCATCGGGCTGGCCAGCTATCTCGCCGTTCTGGAGGTCCTGTGGCTCGCGACCAAACGCGAGGTCTACATGCAGGTCTTCCGTTTCTGGCTGAAGATCTTCGCGGTCACCTTCGGCATGGGCGTCGTGTCCGGCCTGGTGATGAGCTACCAGTTCGGCACCAACTGGTCGGTGTTTTCCGACAGGGCCGGGCCGATCATCGGGCCGCTCATGGGCTATGAGGTGTTGTCGGCGTTTTTCCTCGAAGCCGGTTTCCTCGGCGTGATGCTGTTCGGCATGCAGCGCGTCGGCAAGGGCCTGCATGCCTTCGCCACCCTGATGGTGGCCGCCGGCACATTCTTTTCGGCCTTCTGGATCCTAGCGGTGAACAGCTGGATGCAGACGCCGGCCGGTTACGCCATCGCACCGAACGGCCAGTTCGTGCCGGAGGACTGGTGGGCCGTGATCTTCAACCCGTCATTCCCCTATCGGCTGGTGCATATGGTGTTGGCGGCCTATCTCACCACTGCCCTGGTGGTCGGTGCGGTCGGTGCCTGGCATCTGCTGAAGGATCGCACGAATGCGCCGGCGCGGACGATGTTCTCGATGGCGATGTGGATGGCGGCCATCGTGGCGCCGATCCAGATCTTCGCCGGCGACCTGCATGGTCTCAATACGCTGGAATACCAGCCGGCCAAGATCGCGGCCATGGAAGGTCATTATGAAACGCAGCGCAGTGCACCGCTGATCCTGTTCGGCCTGCCCGATAACGACGCGGCGGAAACGAAATATGCCATCGAGATTCCCAGACTCGGCAGCCTGGTCCTGACGCATGACTGGGATGGAGAGGTGAAAGGCCTGAAGGATTTTCCGCGTGAGAACTGGCCGCCGGCCGCCACCGTGTTCTGGAGCTTTCGCATCATGGTCGGGCTCGGCCTGCTGATGGCGGCGCTGGGACTTGTCAGCCTGGTCATGCGCCTTGGCGGGCGCATATACAGCAATGCCTGGCTGCATCGCGCCGCAGTCCTGATGGGGCCGAGTGGCTTCGTCGCCGTGCTGGCCGGTTGGGTCACCACCGAGGTCGGGCGCCAGCCCTTCACCATCTATGGCCTGCTGCGCACGGCCGATTCCGTCTCGCCCATCGGCCTGCCCGGCGTAACGGCCTCGCTGCTCGCCTTCATCGTGGTCTATTTTGCCGTCTTCGGCGCCGGCGTGTTCTATCTACTGCGCCTGATGGGCAAGACGCCCGGCGGTGCCGAGCCGGAGATGCATGGGCCATTGCGCGCTGCTGGCATCACGCCAGCCGCCGGATTGCTGCCGCAGCAGCTCGACCGGCCGGCCGAGTAAGAGGGGAAACCGTCATGACTCTCGATCTTCCTCTTATCTGGGCCGGACTGATCGCCTTCGCCGTGCTGGCCTATGTGATCCTCGACGGTTTCGACCTCGGCATCGGCATCCTGTTTCCGCTGTTCAAGCAGGAAAAGGAACGCGACATCCTGATGAACACGGTGGCCCCGGTCTGGGACGGCAACGAGACCTGGCTGATCCTCGGCGGCGGCGGCCTGCTGGCGGCTTTCCCGCTGGCCTATGCCATCGTGTTGCCGGCGCTTTATGCACCGATCACCGTGATGCTGCTCGGTCTGATCTTCCGTGGCGTGGCGTTTGAATTCCGCTGGCACACGCGGCGCGGCAAAGGCGTGTGGGACTGGAGCTTCGCGCTCGGCTCGCTGGCGGCCGCGTTCATGCAGGGCGTTGCGCTGGGCGCGCTGATCCAGGGCATCCGCGTGGCGGACCGCGCCTATGCCGGCGGCTGGTGGGACTGGCTCACGCCCTTCAGCATCCTCACCGGCATCGCGCTGGTGGTGGGGTATGCTCTGTTGGGTGCCTGCTGGCTGATCATCAAGACCGAGGGCGAAATCCAGGACCGGAATTATCTGTATGCGCGGCGCCTGAGCGTGCTGCTGGTTGCCCTGATCGGCCTGGTCAGTCTGTGGACGCCGTTCCTCGATCCGCAATTCCTCGGCCGCTGGTTTGCCTGGCCCAATATCGCGCTCACCGCGCCGATGCCGCTGCTGGTCCTGGTCATGGCCGGCATCCTGTGGCGCGGCCTGCATGACTACAAACGCCCGCTGCAGCCTTTCCTGGCCGCGCTGGCGCTGTTCGTGCTGTCGTATATCGGGCTGGGCATCAGCTTCTGGCCGCTGATGGTGCCGCCGTCCGTCACCATCTGGGATGCGGCGGCGCCCGATGCGTCGCTGGGTTTCCTGCTGATCGGCGCCGTGGTGCTGCTGCCCATCATCCTGGCCTATACCGGTTACGCCTACTGGGTCTTCCGCGGCAAGGTGGATCGCCATGCGCATTACCACTGAGGGCCGTATCACTGCAGAACCAACGGCCCCGTTATGGCGCCGGCTGTTGTGGTTCGTCGCCTTATGGGCCGGCGGCGTGCTGGTGGTTGCCGGGATCGGTTTTGCCCTGCGGCTCGTGCTCAAGGGCTGAATAGCCGCAGGCAGCCAGGGCGGCCAGCATATGGGCCGGCGGGGCCGCGCTGACGCCGACCGGCGCGCGCGAGGGATACAGCGGCAGGGTGATGCTGCGGCTGTGCAGGTGCAGGGGCTGCTGCGATGTCTCGCCGTATTGCGCATCGCCCAGGATCGGGCAGCCCAGCGATGCCAGATGCACGCGGATCTGGTGCGTGCGCCCGGTGCGCGGCCGACATTCGATCCAGCTCATGTCCTCGCCGGTGCCCAGCACGCGGTAATCGGTCACGGCATGCTGGCCGTCCTCGGCGATGGCCATATGCCAGCCGCCGTTGCGCGTGGAAAGCTTCTTCAGCGGGGCATCCACGCGGCCTTCGGCCTGGTCTGGCCGGCCGCGCGTCACCGCCCAATAGACCTTCTCGACCTTGCCTTCCTGGAACAGCTTGCCCAGCTTGCGCAAAGCCTTGGGGTGCCGGCCCAGCACGAGGCAGCCCGATGTGTCGCGATCCAGCCGATGCGCCAGGGCGGGTGGGCGCGGCAGGCCAAAGCGCAGGAAGGTGAAATATCGTTCCAGGTTGTCGCCACCGCCCGGTCCGGCATGCACCGGCAGGCCGGCCGGCTTGTCGAGCACCAGCATCAGCCCGTCGCGATAGAGCAGCCGGGCCTCGATCTGGGCGGCGGTGAGGATCGATTTCATGCCTGACACCTTCGCCATCGGGGCCTCCGCGTCAAGTCGCATGTGGTTCAGGGGATCGGCGCGGTCCTTTCGGCGCAGCCATGCAATGTCTGGCCGCCGAACATCACCTCGGCACGGTGATCGTATTGTCGGTCGGCCATGCTGTCGCTGCAGGGTCGGTCGGTGATGATCACCTCCAGCCGGTGGCGGGCATTGCCATCCGGTGGATCGACCATCCAGCTGCGGCGTCCCTCGCCTGATTGGGGAGGCGTGGCCGGATAACGCCGGGGCAGATCGCCCAGCCGGTCGAACACGATGCCGTCGCTGGCGATCCGCACGGTCCAGAATGGCTCATTGCCGAAGGCGCGCCAGTTATCCTGCAGGACTGGGGCCTGGTCCTGCCCGCAATCGGGGCGGCGATGGCTCAGCCAGCCCAGCAGCCGGCCATCGCGGGTCAGCACCGGTTCCGGCAGGAAGCAGGGCGCAAAAGGCTCGGCTAGCGCGGCGGGCGTGAAGGCGGGGCCCTTGAGGGGACGTGTCTCCGCCGGTTCCAGGCGTGGGGCGGGGTTCCCGCCGCTGCCGGCCTGGCAGTCCATGCTGGTGCCATCCGAACCGGCGACGCGCACCAGGATCATGCCGTGATTCTGCGGCACCACGTCGTCCGCCCTTGCCGGCTGGGCGGGGTGGGCGTCCAGGCAGGCCATCAGGCCGGGATACAGCGCCGGCAGGAAGCGGCTCCAGTCCTCGCCCTGCCGTGCGCTGGCCGGCAGTACGATCTCGCCCGGCGCCCCACGGTCGGCGCAGGCCGCCAGCATCAGCAGCGCGGCGAGAAAGGTATGGCGAAATGCATGTTTCATGCAGCGATCCAGACAAAGAAATGCGGCAGCATCGCGGCGGCTTGACCGCTCCGTTCACGGATTCATACCGTCATGGCCATGCCCCACAGCACGCGACGTCCTGACGATATAGTCCTCGCGCCCTATCAACCCAGCGATGCCGCCGCCGTGCGCGGCCTGCATGCGTTGGCCTTTCGCAACCTGGCTGCCGGGCATCACACGGCGGCGCAAATCGCCGCCCATGAGGCGCTGATTGCTGCTGCCCCCTATGCCGACGACCTCGCGCGTTCGCACCTGATCCTTGCGCGGCATCCGGTGGCCGGTCTGGTCGCCACCGCGGGCTGGCTGGAATTTCCCGAACGAGCCGGCACCGCGCGCATCCGCAAGGTCTTCGTGCATCCCGACTGGGCCCGGCGCGGCCTGGCAACGGCGCTGGTGCGGGCGGCGGAAGATGCGGCCCGCGCCGCCGGGTATCCGCATTTCTATGTGCGCGCCAATATCAATGCCGTGCCGCTGTATGAACGGCTCGGTTATGTCGCGGAAAGTCATGGCGTGATGCCGGCGGCGGATGAGGAGTTGCCCGTCGTCTACATGTCGCGCCGCGCGGACTGAGCATTTTTTCTGCCGCAGAAATCGGCAATCGCATCCGAATTGATTGCCGCATAACGCGGCAAGGCCTGAATCCGGCATGGTCGTCGGCAGCGAATTGGTCCGGCTGTTTCGCAGAATGGAAACGCAAAACAAGGCCGTACCAATTCCGACGGCGCCGCGCCGCCATGGCATATCGATTGCATACATGGCTAGGTCTTTCTCCAGACCTCCATGCAGCAAAAAAGAGGCATGCCATGAAACGCCGTTCCTTCGTGAAAGCCGGTCTGCTCGGCGGTGCCGCCGCGGCCGCAACCTTCGCCAAACCCAACATCGCCACCGCGCAGGGCAAGACCTTCCAGTGGAAGATGACCAATGCCTATGGCCCCGGTTCGCCCTTCTACGTGGCCGGTCCGGGCAGCCCGACCGATTTCTGCGAGATGGTGAAGAAGATGTCGGGCGGCCGGCTGGTGATCCAGCATTTCGCCGCCGGCGAACTGATCCCCGCGCTGGAAGGCTTCGATGCGGTGTCGAAGGGCATCGTCGAGATGAATGCCGCCAACAGCTATTTCTGGGCCGGCAAGATTCCCGCCGCGCAGTATTTCACCACCGTGCCGTTCGGCCTGAACTTCCAGGGCATGACCGCGTGGCTCTATCACGGCGGCGGTCAGAAGCTGTGGGAAGACCTTTATGCGCCCTTCGACCTCGTACCGATGGCGATGGGCAATACCGGCGTGCAGATGACCGGCTGGTACCGCAAGCCGATCACCGGCGTCGAGGATTACAAGGGCCTGAAGATGCGCATCCCCGGTCTGGCCGGAAAGGTCTATGCCACGCTGGGCGTCGATGTGAAGCTGCTGCCCGGTGGCGAAATCTTCCCGGCGCTGGAACGCGGCGTGATCGATGCCGCCGAATTCGTCGGGCCCTACCAGGATCGTCGCCTCGGCCTGCAGAAGGCGGCGAAATACTACTACACCACCGGCTGGCACGAACCATCCAACGTCACCGAACTGATCGTCAACAAGAAGGCCTGGGCTTCGCTGCCCGGCGATCTGCAGGAAATCGTGCGCATGGCTGCCGCTGCCTGCAATACGATCAGCCACACCTGGTGCGAAGCCACCAATGCCGAAGCCTTGGACGATCTGGTCAAGAACCAGGGCGTGATCGCCCAGCCGCTGCCGCCGCAGGTGGTGGCGAAGCTGAAGGACGCCACCGAGGCCGTGCTGAACGATGGCGCTGTCAAGGATCCGTCGATCAAGAAAGTCCACGATGCTTTCATGGCCTTCAAGGCCAATCACGACAAATGGTCCGGCATTTCGGAATCGGTCTATCAGACGCAGATCCGCGGCCAGCTCAGCAAGGCATGATCCGTTTCCATGTTCGCGTCGCGTCTTGAGTCCGGCGCCCGCATGCTCGATCTGGTGGTCGAGCATGCGGGGCGCCTCGCATCATGGACTGGTTTTGCGCTGGTCTGCGTCATGGCCTTCAACGTGCTGCTGCGCTACGCCTTCCATACCGGATCGGTGGCGATGCAGGAGCTGGAATGGCATCTCATGGCGCCGGTGTCGCTGCTCTGCATGGCCTATGCGATCAAGCATGAAGGCCATGTGCGGGTGGATATCTTCTATGGCCGTTTCCCGCCACGCCTGAAACAGGTGCTGGAAGTCATATCCTGCCTCGTCGCCGTCGCCTTCGCGGCCATCATCATAAAGCTGTCCCTCGGGTATGTGATGCAGTCTTACGCGATCGGTGAAAAATCGCCCGATCCCGGCGGCCTGCCGTATCGTTTCCTGCTGAAGGCGATGATCCCGCTTGGCTTCCTGCTGCTGCTGGTCCAGAGCCTGGCCGCCACGTTACGCGCACTGATCCCGTTCTTCGGCGGCCATATCCCGCCCGAGTCCCAACCTGATCGTCCGTTTGAACATGCCGCTGAATGAAATCCTGGCGCTGTCCTGCATCGCCTCCTTCTTCGTCCTGCTTGCACTCGGTATCCCGGTTGCGCTTACGCTCGCCATCAGCGGTTTCTTCTTCGGCTGGATCGGCTTCGGCTCGCTGCTGTTCAATCTGCTGCCGGCGCGCATCTTCGGTGTCACCGCCAATTACACGCTGATTGCCATCCCGCTCTTCGTTTTCATGGGCATGATGCTGGAAAAATCCCGCATCGCCGACGAACTGATGGAAGTGATCGGCCATCTCTCAGGCGGATTGCGTGGCGGCATGGGCATCGGCATCGTGCTGGTCGGCGTGCTGATGGGCGCCACCACCGGTATCGTCGGCGCCACCATCGTCACGCTGGGCCTGCTCACCCTGCCCACGTTGCTCAGGCGCGGCTATAACAAGAGCATCGCCTGCGGCACCATCTGCGCCTCGGGCACGCTAGGCCAGATCATCCCGCCCAGTACGCTGATCATCCTGCTGGCCGACATCCTGGGGCAGTCGGTCGGCACGCTGTTCGCTGCTGCCGTTTTGCCAGGCCTGCTGCTGTCTGGCATTTTCTGCATCTTCCTTCTGCTGCTCGGCATCTTCAAACCCGATATGGTGCCGCCGATCCCGCAAGAAGAACGGTTCGCCATGAGCCGGCAGGACTTGCTGCGCAAGACCTTCAAGGTCGGCCTGCCACCCATCGCCCTGGTGCTGGCCGTGCTGGGCTCGATCATCGGCGGCATCGCTGCACCCACCGAGGCCGCATCGATGGGCGCGCTGGGCAGCATACTGGTGGCCGCCATCGCCGGTCGCCTGAATTGGGGCATGATGAAGGAAACCGTTTATGCCACCGGGCGGATCACGGCATCGATGATGTTCATCCTGATCTGCGCCCAGGTCTTCGCGCTGGCCTTCCGTGGCCTGCAGGGCGAACAGCTGGTGCATGATTTCTTCAAACTTGTGCCCGGCGGCATCGAGGGTGTGCTGTGGTTCATGATGATCCTGATCTTCATCCTTGGTTTTTTCATCGAGTGGATCGAGATCAGCTACATCGTCGTGCCGCTGTTCCTGCCTGTGTTGCAGGCGGCCAATGTCGACCTGGTCTGGGTCGCCACCCTGATCGCACTCAATATGCAGACATCGTTCCTCACACCGCCCTTTGGCTGGGCGCTGTTCTACCTGCGCGGCGTGGCGCCGCCGCAGGTGACCACCATGGATATCTACAAGGGCGTTGTCCCCTTTATCGGCCTGCAATTCCTCGCCGTTGTGATCCTGTTCTACACGCCTTCGATTGCCACCTGGCTGCCGCGCGCCATAGGGTGGTAAGACTGGTATCTGCCATGGGCCTGTCGTAAAGACGCTTCATGCTGAACACACCGCGCGCCCGCCGGGGCATGGTCACCGCTCCCCATCATCTGGCCGCCGAGGCCGGCCTTGCCGTGCTGCGCGAGGGCGGCAACGCCATCGAGGCCACCGTGGCGATGGCGGCGGCGCTTACCGTGGTCTATCCGCACATGACCGGCATCGGCGGCGACGGCTTCTGGCTGATCGCCGTGCCGGGTCGCGAGGTGATCGCCATCGAGGCCTGCGGCCGCGCGGCGGCAAAGGCGACACCGGAGCTGTATCAGGCGCAGGGCCTGAACGGCATTCCCTGGCGCGGCCCGCTGGCGGCCAATACCGTAGCCGCCACCGTCAGCGGCTGGGGCGAGGCGCTGAAGCTCAGCGCCGAACTGGGTGGCAGGCTGCCGCTCTCGCGCCTGGTGCAGGACGCGGTCTGGCATGCCGAAAACGGCTTCGCGGTGACGCAGAGCCAGCATGACCTCACCACGTCCAAGCTGCCCGAGTTGAAAGATGTAGCCGGCTTCGCGGCACGCTTCCTGCCCGGCGGCAATCCGCCCGCCGAACGCAGCCTGATGAAACTGCCCGCGCTGGGCGCCACGCTGAAGGCTATTGGCGCGAAAGGAACGGAAGACTTCTATCGTGGTGATCTGGCCAAACGCATCGCCGCCGATCTGGCCCGCATTGGCAGTCCGGTTTCGGCCGAGGATCTTTCCCGCCATCAGGCGCGCCGCGTCGCGCCGCTCAGCGTTGATATCGCCAGGGCGACACTCTTCAACTTCCCGCCGCCCACACAGGGTTTGGCCTCGCTGATGATCCTGGCCCTGTTCGACCGCCTCGGTGTACGGGTGGCGGAGGGCTTCGATCACATTCATGGCCTGGTGGAAGCCACCAAGCAGGCATTCATCGTGCGCGACCGTATCGTCGGCGATCCCGACACGATGCCCGAGGCGCCGGAGAAATACCTGGAAGCGGGCAAGCTGGATGAGCTGGCCGCCCGCATCGACCGCAAAAAGGCGCTGCCCTGGCCGCAGCAGGCTTCCGCAGGCGATACCACCTGGATGGGTGCCATCGACGGCAGCGGCATCGCGGTCAGTTTCATCCAGTCGATCTATTTCGAATTCGGTTCGGGCTGCGTGCTGGAGGAAACCGGCATCAACTGGCAGAACCGCGGTTCCAGTTTTCTGCTCGATGGAGAGGGGCCGCGCAGGCTCGCACCCGGCCGCATGCCCTTCCACACGCTCAACCCGGCGCTGGCGCGTTTTGCCGATGGCCGCGTCATGGTCTATGGCACCATGGGCGGCGAGGGCCAGCCGCAGACCCAGTCCGCGTTGTTCACCCGCTATGCGATGTTCGGTCAGGGCCTGCAGCAGGCAATCACTGCGCCGCGCTGGCTGCTGGGCAAAACCTGGGGCGAAAACAGCGTGACGCTGAAACTGGAAAGCCGTTTCGATCCGGCCCTCGTCGCCGCGCTGAAGGCCGCCGGCCATGATGTGGAAATCCTGGAGGATTTCACCGGTACCATGGGCCATGCCGGCGCCATCGTGCAGTATGCGGATGGCGTGCTGGAAGGTGCCGCCGATCCGCGCAGCGACGGTGCCGCAGCAGGCTACTGAGCTGATTTGCCTAAAATTACGCCGCCACGGCCCGGCTTTGGGCAATAAGCCCGTCGTATTGCCGCTTTAGACTGGACAGCCGGCCGGCATACCGATTGCATCGTTCCGGCTGGAAAACTGTCAGGATTGGGGCCGGGATCGAGCATGAGCATTCAGGTCGCGCTGCACCATCGCACCACGTATCGTTACGACAGGCTGATCAGTCTTGGGCCGCAGACCGTGCGCCTGCGCCCGGCGCCGCATAGCCGCACGCCGATCGTCAGCTATTCGCTGAAGATCCAGCCCGGGGATCACTTCATCAACTGGCAGCAGGATCCGCAGGGCAATTACCTCGCCCGGCTGGTCTTCCCGGAACGCACCGATGTCTTCGAGGTGGTGGTCGATCTGGTCGCCGACATGGCGGTGATCAATCCCTTCGACTTCTTCCTCGAACCCGAAGCCGAGCATTTCCCCTTCGAGTATGACCCGGGGCTGGAGCAGGAGCTGGCGCCGTTCCAGCGCGTCGATCCGCCCGGCCGGCTGCTCAGCCAGTGGCTGGCGACCGTGCCGCGCGACAAGGCGCGCACGGTGGATTTCCTCGTTGGCCTCAACCAGCGGCTTAGCCAGGAGATCAAGTATCTCATCCGCATGGAACCGGGCGTGCAGAGTGCGGAGGAGACGCTGCAACGCAAAAGCGGCTCCTGCCGCGACACCTCGTGGCTGCTAGTGCAGGCCCTGCGACATCTGGGTTTCGCCACGCGTTTCGTCTCGGGCTACCTGATCCAGCTTGTCGCCGATATCAAACCGCTGGACGGTCCCGAAGGGCCGGTCGCCGATTTCACCGACCTGCATGCCTGGGTCGAGGTCTATCTGCCCGGCGCCGGCTGGATCGGGCTGGATCCCACCTCCGGCCTGATGGCGGGCGAGGGGCATATCCCGTTGGCCGCCACGCCCGAGCCGCAATCGGCGGCGCCGATCAGCGGCGCGCTGGAAAAGGCCGAGGTGGAATTTTCCTACGAGATGAAGGTGACGCGCTTCCGCGAGACGCCGCGCGTCACCAAACCGATCTCGGACGAAAACTGGCAGAAGATGCTCAGCCTGGGCGACGCGGTGGATGCCACGCTGCAAAGCGGCGACGTGCGGCTGACCATGGGCGGCGAGCCGACCTTCGTTTCCATCGACGACATGGACGGCGCCGAGTGGAACACGGCGGCGCTGGGTCCGAACAAGCGCCTGCTGGCCGGCCGCCTGCTGCGCCGCCTGGCCGACCGTTTCGCGGTCTCGCCCCTGCTGCATTACGGCCAGGGCAAATGGTATCCGGGCGAGCAGTTGCCGCGCTGGGCGCTGTCGTGTCACTGGCGGCGCGATGGCGAACCGGTCTGGCGCGACCGCGCGCTGCTGGCGGCCGATGAGGATGCCGGCGACGGCGCCACGTCGCAGGACGCAGACATCTTCGCTGCCGCTTTGGCCGAACGCCTGCAGCTCGATCCCGGCTATCGCATCCCGGGCTATGAAGACCTCTGGTATTACCTGTGGCGCGAACGCCGCCTGCCGGTGAATGTCGATCCCTTCCAGTCGCATCTGGACGACCCGGAAGAACGCGCACGGCTGGCCCGCATATTCGAACAGGGGCTGGACAGGGTGGTGGGCTATGCCCTGCCGCTGCAGCGCGAAGGGCTGAACGGATCGAAACGCTGGCGTTCGGGCCCGTGGTTCTTCCGGCCGCAGACCATGTATCTGCTGCCCGGCGATTCCCCCATGGGCCTGCGCCTGCCGCTCGATTCCCTGCCCTGGGTGGTGGCGGCGGATTATCCCTATCAGTACGCCCCCGATACGATGCAAGACCAGCCACCGCTGCCGCCCCATGAACGCTTCCGGCAGGCCCGCCGCGTGACGGCCGAGCGCATGCAGGCCTGGGCGCGTGGGCAGAATTACGCGACGCTTCCGCGCGAACAAAAACCTTTGCCGGCCAACCAGCAATCCGATGCAGGCGTGGTGCGCACCGCCATGTGCATCGAGCCGCGCGGTGGCCTGCTGCATGTCTTCATGCCACCGCTGGAGCAGGCCGAGGATTACCTCGACCTCGTCACAGCCATCGAGGACACGGCGGCGACGCTGGGCCGCAAGGTGGTAGTGGAGGGCTACCTGCCGCCCCGCGATGCACGGCTGCTGCATTTCAGCGTCACGCCCGATCCCGGTGTGATCGAGGTGAATATCCATCCCTCAGCCGGCTGGCGCGAACTGGCCGAGCGGACAACGGTGCTGTATGAGGAGGCCCGGCAAACCCGGCTGGGCACCGAGAAATTCATGCTCGACGGCCGCCATGTCGGCACCGGCGGCGGCAACCATGTGGTGATGGGGGCGGCCACGCCGCCTGACAGCCCTTTCTTGCGCCGGCCCGATCTGCTGCGCAGCCTGGTCGGCTACTGGCAGAATCATCCGTCGTTGTCCTACCTGTTCTCGGGTCTCTTTATCGGCCCGACCTCGCAGCATCCGCGTGTCGACGAGGGCCGCGACGATGCGCTGGTGAACCTGGACATCGCCTTCGAGCAGGTGACGAAACATCCGGATCCGCCGCTGTGGCTGGTGGACCGCATCTTCCGCAACGTGCTGGTCGACATCACCGGGAACACCCACCGCACCGAATTCTGCATCGACAAGCTCTATTCGCCCGACGGCCCGACCGGCCGGCTCGGCCTGGTCGAACTGCGCGCTTTCGAGATGCCGCCGGATGCGCGCATGAGCCTGGCCCAGCAGTTGCTGTTGCGTGGCCTGGTCGCCGCCTTCTGGCAGCGGCCCTATACGCGCAAGCCCGTGCGCTGGGGCACGCGCCTGCATGACGAATTCCTGCTGCCGCATTTCTGCCTGCAGGATTTCGGCGATGTGCTAGCGGATCTGAACGAGCATGGCTTCGGCTTCGATCCGGAATGGTTTGCCGCCCATGCCGAATTCCGCTTCCCGAAAATCGGCGAGATCGCCACACGCGGCATCGAGCTGGAATTGCGGCACGCATTGGAGCCCTGGCATGTGCTGGGCGAGGAGGTAGCGGGCGGCGGCACGGTGCGCTTCGTCGATTCATCGGTCGAGCGCATGCAGGTGAAGGTGCGGGGCCTGGTCGATGGCCGCCATGTGGTGGCGGTGAATGGTCGCGCGCTGCCTTTGCGCGCCACCGGGGTGCCGGGCGAGTATGTCGCCGGCCTGCGCTACAAGGCCTGGGCGCCGCCCAGTGCCATGCATCCCACCATCGGCGTGCATACGCCGCTTTGCTTCGACCTGTTCGATGGCTGGAACGGACGCTCGCTTGGCGGCTGCAGCTATCACGTGGCCCATCCGGGCGGGCGCAATTACGACACTTTTCCGGTGAACGGCAACGAAGCCGAGGCGCGGCGGCGCGCCCGGTTTTTCGCCATCGGCCACACGCCGGGCCCGATGCCGGTGCCGCCGCTGGGTCCGCCGCGCGAACAGCCGCTTACCCTCGATCTGCGAACCGGGTAAACTTCCGCCCGATTCGGACGGGATGATGAATTCGCCCCTGCAGGCCAGGCTTTCCCCCACCGCGACGCCGGCTTCGCCCGCGCCGGGGGAAGCCTATGACGAAATGGTCACAGGGCAGGGGGTTATCCGAGCGCATTGGCAGCCGCTGCTGGCGACTTTAAGCGAACTCGGTGCTGCCGGCCTGGCCGAGCGTGCCGAACGCGGCCGGCAGTATCTGGAAGACGAAGGCGTCACCTATAATCTCTATGAACTGCCCGGCAGCCCGGGGCCGAGCGGCGCCGCCATCGCGCCGCCCCTGCCGGAACAGCGGCCCTGGCGGCTCGACCCGGTGCCGGTGCTGCTCTCGGCCGAGGAATGGGCCGGTATCGAGGCCGGTCTGATCCAGCGCGCGCAACTGCTCGATGCCGTGCTGCGCGATCTCTACGGTCCGATGGATTTATTGGCACAACATCGCCTGCCGCCGGCCCTGGTATATGGCCATCGCGATTTCCTGCGTGCAGCCCGCCGCACCGATGGCCAGCCGCCCAATCATTCTTCTGGCCGCATGCTGCAGCATTACGCCGCTGAACTTGTGCGGGGTCCCGACGGCATCTGGCGCGTGATCGCCGACCGCACCCAGTCGCCGGCCGGTCCCGGCTATGCCCTGCAGAATCGCCGCGTGATGTCGCGCCTGCTTGGCCAGGCCCTGCGGCAATGCCGCGTGCGGCCGCTGAATTCCTATTTCGAATACTGGCAGGCCGATCTGGCCAACCGCGCGCCGCAGCAGACCGACAATCCGCGCGTCGTGCTGCTCACGCCCGGCCCGTATAACGAGGCCTATTTCGAGCATATCTATCTGGCGCGCGAACTGGGTGCCACGCTGGTGGAAGGCGCCGACCTCACGATGCGTGAAGGTCGAATCTTCATCAAGACGCTGGCCGGACTAGAGCCGGTCGATGTGATCCTGCGCCGCCTGGATGGCGAATGGTGCGATCCGCTTGAGCTGCGTGCGGATTCCACGCTGGGCGTGGTCGGCCTGATGCAAGCCCTGCGCGATGGTCAGGTCTGCGTCAGCAATGCCATTGGCAGCGGCCTGGCCGGTGCACCAGCCCTGCAGGCCTTCCTGCCCAAATTGAGCGAACATCTGTTGGGCGAGAGCCTGACCCTGCCGTCGATCGCCACATGGTGGTGCGGCCAGTCCTATGCGCTGTCGGAAGTGGAATCGCGGTTCGATGAGCTGGTGGTGCGCGGTGCCTATGGCCTGAACGACCGGCCCGTCATGGTCGGCAGCCTGTCCGAGGCCGAGCGCGCCAGTTTCCTGGCCCAGATACGGGCGCGGCCCGGCGATTATGTAGCGCAGGAGCGCATCACGCCGTCCGTTTCGCCTGGCCTGGGCGAGAAGGGGCTGGAACCGCAGCCGATCCTGCTCCGGGTGCAGGTGGTGGCCGATGGCGAGGATTACGTGGTGATGCCGGGCGGCCTGGCGCGCGTGCCCAGCAGCAACGATCCCTTCGCCGCCACGCTGCAGCGCGGCGGCATCAACAAGGACGTCTGGGTGGTGGCCAAGGAGCAGGGACCCACCGTGATCCGCGGCACAGCCACACGGCAGCGTCTGGCCCTGCGCCGGTCTTCCGGCACGCTGCAGAGCCGCGTCGCCGACGATCTCTACTGGCTCGGCCGCGGGGTCGAGCGGCTGGATGGCGGCGCGCGCCTGCTACGTGCCGTGCTGTCGCGCCTGGTCGGCGAATTTTCCTCGGCGCGCGATCTGGTCGAGATGACGGTGCTGGCGCGAGCCATGGCACGTTGCGGCCTGCTGGACCAGAAGGCCGCCGCCGCGCCGCCGGATTCGGCCCTGTTCGTCGGCAGCATCACGCGCGCCTGCGCACCCAGCCAGCTGCTGGGCCAGACCATCGACGGCATCGAACGTCTGGCCGCCGTGTCGCGGCATCGCTTCTCGGCCGATATGTGGCGCATGCTCAACCATCTGCTGGGCGAATTGCGCATCAGCCAGCCAGCGGCGGCCGGCGATGCCGATGCCATGCTGGAATTCTGCGACCAGATGATCCGCGCCACCGCCGCCATCGCCGGCATGCTGGCCGAACACATGACGCGCGGCTCGGGCTGGCGCTTCATCGATTTCGGCCGCCGGCTGGAGCGCGCCATCTTCATCGCCCGCAGCGTTTCGGCCGCCACCACCGTGCTGGGGCAGAACAGCGATTCCGCCTTCCGCGTTGCTCTGGAGGTTAGCGATTCCACGCTCACCTACCGTCGCCGCTACCGCGCCGCCCTGCAGGCGGCGGCCGTGTTCGACCTGCTGCTGCTCGATGGCAGCAATCCCCATGCGCTGGTCTTCCAGCTGCAGACCATGGCACAGCATCTGGATGCGCTGCCCAATCCCGATGCGCCGCCACGCGCCGCCGACTGCCTTGCCCTGGCCAAGCCCTTCGCCGATCTGGTCGTGCTATTCGACCGCGACGAGATACCGCGCGAGGAGATGGCGCAGCTCAGCACCCGCCTGCGCGGCAGCCTGGACGCAGCCTGCGACGCACTGATGGATATATCCGACCAGCTCTCGCGCAGCTATTTCAGCCATGTGCAGGTGGCGCGCGCCTTCGGTTTCGGTTCATGATGCGGATCGGCTTGCCATGAAATACCGCCTGCGCCATACCACCTCCTACAGCTATTCCTGGGCGGTCGATATCTCGCACCACCTGCTGCACCTGGCCTTGCCCGAATTGCCGCGCCAACGGGTGAAATCCTGCATCGTCACCACCAATCCCAATGCCGGGCGTATCGCCGCGCAGGTCGATCATTTCGGCAACCGCATCGCCAATCTCACCATCGATGCACCGCATACCCGCTTCGATGTCGAACTGCGTGCCGAGGTCGAGGTCGATCCCTGGTCGCCGTCCGACCCGAAGGCGGCGCCGGCCTGGGAGGACATCCGCGAGGCCTTGTGCGGCGATGGTTTTCCCGAACCGGTGCGCGAGAGCGAATTCGTGCATGACTCGCCGATGGCACAGACCAGCGACGAGGCTCTGGCCTATGCGCAGGCGAGCTTCACCGCGGGCCGCCCGATCCTGGAGGCGGTGGTCGATCTCACAGGCCGTATCTATCGCGATTTCCGTTACGATCCGGCCGCCACGGAAGTGTTCACGCCGGTCGCCGCCGTGATGCAGAAGCGCGCCGGCGTGTGCCAGGATTTCGCCCATCTGCAGATCGCCATGCTGCGCGGCCTGGGGTTGGCCGCCCGCTATGTCTCCGGCTACATCCGCACGCTGAAATCGACGGATGCTCCCGAGTCCGGCCTGCGCGGCGCCGATGCCAGCCATGCCTGGATTTCGGTCTGGTGCGGGCCTGCGCTCGGCTGGATCGACCTCGACCCCACCAACAACCTGATCTGTTCCGACGAGCATGTGACGGCGGCCATCGGCCGCGATTACGGCGATATCAGTCCGGTGCGCGGCGTGGTGCTGGGTGGCGGGCCACATCGCGTGGGCGTGGCGGTGGAACTGTTGCCGGTCGGCTGAGGCCCTGGCCGAAAGCCCGGCGCGGTCCATCTCATTTCCCGCAATCTCATCCCCCCATCTCATTCCCGTCGCTCGAGGTATGCCATGGCCACTCATATGCCCTATACCGCCCGCACCAGCAGCGGCGACGTGTTCGAGATCAGTTTTCCGCTGCATGCCGAAACCGGTTCGGCCATGCGGGTGAGCCAGTTGCTCACCGCCATCCTGGAAACGCTGGACCGCGAGATCGCCGTCCTGGGCGAGACCAGCAACGGCGATGTGCTACAGGCCTTAAGCATGGCCAGCGCGATCCGCGCCGCGATGATCCATGCGCCGCTGCCCGTCGCCCAGCGGCTTGCCGCCGAGTTGCAGGCCACGGCCCTGCGCGCGATGGAAAATGCCGAACGCCAGGCGCCCCAGGCAGGCCATGCATGAGGCCGGCCATGTCTGATCGCGTCCCATCGACGGCACTCTGGTTCGGCGCCGCCGGTGCGCTGCCCTTCATCGCTCTGGCGCTGGCCGTGCGGTTCGCGCCGGTGCCGGGCAACTTCGTCGCCGAAACCCTGCTCACCGGTTATGGCATCGTGATCCTGAGTTTCATGGGCGGCGTGCATTGGGGTCTGGCGATGCGCGACCATCGCCCGTGGCAATATGCGGCCAGCGCGGTGCCGGCTTTGTATGCCTGGCCGGCCTTGTGGCTGTCGGCGGAAACCGGCTGGCTCTATCTGGCGGCCGGTTTTGCGTTGCTGCTGGCTTTCGATTTCTGGGCCGGCCTGCGCGGATGGACCCCCTTCTGGTATGCCCGGCTGCGCCCGCCGCTGACGCTGGCGGCCGTGGGCAGCCTGTTATTCGCCGCCCTGCTGGCCTGACCGGCCCTCCGCTGCCTGATGCCTCATGGCTGGGCAGGAGGCGGGCGGCATCGCCCGCTTCTTGCGCATGAAACCGGGGCCAAATGGCCGCAAGCGGGCGGAATCCCCAT
Source organism: Ferrovibrio sp. (assembly GCA_046294345.1). Lineage (GTDB taxonomy): Bacteria > Pseudomonadota > Alphaproteobacteria > Ferrovibrionales > Ferrovibrionaceae > Ferrovibrio. The sequence continues at coordinate 8,879 of JBKBJT010000005.1, read as the reverse complement.
CCCGGCGCTGGCATGAAACCTGCTTTGTATCTTTCAGCATCCGGTGCCGAGGCGCATCGGGCTGCGAGTATCCCCGGCCCTGGGTCTCCCACGGCCGGGTGGCGAGACGGACACTTGCGCCGGCCGTGCCGGGTTGCCCCGGACACTGCCGGCGCTTTTTTTCATATCCCCCATGGCTCCGCATTGTCGCGCCCATATTGTCGTCATTGTCCGCATGGCGCCGCTGGCGTCCGGCCGCTAGTCTGCCGGCCAACGTCAACGAGGAAACCCCATGAAGCTCTATTATTCCCCCACCTCGCCCTATGTGCGCAAAGTGGTCATCCTGGCCATGGAAACCGGACTGGATGCGAAGATCGAACGCATCCCGGCCGCCACCACGCCGATTGCGCAGAATCCCGATGTGGCGAAAGCCAACCCGATCGCCAAGGTGCCCACGCTGGTCACCGACGACGGCCTGCACCTCTTCGACAGCCGCGTGATCTGCGAGTATCTCGACACGTTGCATGCGGGCAAGAAATTCTTCCCGGCCGATGCCTCGCGCTGGGCGGTGCTGCGCCAGCAGGCGCTGGGCGACGGTCTGCTCGATGCCGCCCTGCTGGTGCGCTACGAGGGTTTCCTGCGGCCGGAAGACAAGCGTTGGTCCGACTGGGCCGATGGCCAGATGAAGAAGGTGCTCGGCGCCATGGCCGAGATCGAGAAGCTGGCGCCGTCCTTCGGCGACCGCGTCGATATAGGCACCGTTTCGATCGCCTGCGCACTGGGCTATCTCGATTTCCGCTTCGGCGACATGAACTGGCGGCAGAAATATCCGCAGACCGCCGCCTGGGCGGCGCGTTTCTTCGAGCGGCCCTCGGTGAAGGCCACGGTGCCGGTGGGCTGAGGCACGCTAGGTGGCTAGGCCGCCAGCGCCCGCCGGCGGCCTATGCCGCCAGGGCGCGGCGGCGGTCTTCCACCACGCGGTCGGCCAGTTTGCCGGCCAGTTCCTGCAGATGGTCGAACCGCGCGGTGAAGCCGCCGACGCCCAAAGTCATCGAGCGCAGTTCGACCGCCAGGTCATGCATCTCGGCCTCGGGCATATAGCAGTCGATCTGGTCCCAGCCCGGCCAGTCCTCGCGCGCGGCAATACCCAGGATCTGCCCGCGCCGCGACGACACGATGGCATGCACCTTCGCCGTATATTCGTTCGGCACGGTGAAGGTGACCGACTGGATCGGCTCCAGCAGCACGGGCGCGCATTTCGGCAGGCCCTCGGCCATAGCCAGCCCGCCGGCGGTGCGGAAGGCCTGGTCGGATGAGTCCACCGAGTGATACTGCCCGTCGGTCAGGGTCACCATCACGTCCACCACGGGAAAGCCCAGCGGGCCGCGATGCAGCGATTCCCGGATGCCGTCGTCCACGGCAGGGATGAAGTTCTTCGGGATTGCCCCGCCGACGACACGATTGACAAAAACATAGCCCGCCCCGCGCGGCTGCGGCGCGATCTCTACCTTGATATCGGCGAACTGGCCATGGCCGCCCGATTGCCGCTTGAAGCGCGCATGCTGCTGCGTGCCGTGGCGGATCGTTTCCTTGTAGGCGGTCAGCGGCGCGCTGCCATGCACGCCGACATTGAAGCGCTGCTGCAGCTTGTCGAGGCTGAGTTTCAGATGAATCTCGCCCTGGCCTTTCAGCAGCAGTTGGCCTGCCGTCTGCTCGATCACCAGGCTTGGATCCTCCTCGCGCAGTTTGGCCAGTGCCGCCGTCAGCTTCACCTCATCCTTGCGGTCGGTAGTATGCAGGGCCATGGCATGCACCGGCGGCGCCGGGTCGGGCCAGTCGATGATGGCGCGGCCCTGGCCTTCGGCATTCAGGGTCTGGCCGGTGGCGATGTCGTCCAGCCGCGCAAGGCCGACAATGTCGCCGGCCTGCGCCTGCGTGGCCTTTTCCACATGATTGCCCATCAGGCGGTACAGCCCGCCCAGCCGTTTGCCGCCCAGCATGGCATTTTCGACGATGCCGCCATGCCACAGCCGCGCCAGGCTCAGCTTGCCGGTATGGGCCTGATGCAGCGTCTTGAACACCGTGGCGCTCAGGGCCCCGCCATCGGCATTCACGTCCAGCCGCGTGGCGGTGGCATCATGATGCGGCGTCTCGTGGCGCAGGGCCTTCCACAGGCGCATCACGCCGTTGCCGCGCTCGGCGGAACCAAAAAAGACCGGCACGATCAGGTCGTTGGCCACATCCTTGCGCAGCAGCGCATAGATATCCTTCGGCGCCGGCGCGCGGTCTTCGAGCAACTGTTCCAGCAATGCGTCGTCGAAATCGGCGATGGCCTCCAGCATCTGCTGCCGCGCCTCGTTCTCGCGCGGGCGGATATCCGCCGGCATCTCGATCAAGTCGGAGGGTTTCTGTTCGCCATAGCGATAGGCGCGTTCCGATACCAGATCGACATAGCCGGTGATCACGTCGTTCTCGCGGATCGGCACCTCGCGCAGCACCAGCGGCCGGCTGGATACCTGCTGCAGGGCGGCCAGCAGGTCGCGCATGCGGATGCTGGTCTTGTCGAGCTTGTTGACGAACAGCAGATGCGGGATGCGCCGCGCATCGAGGAATTTCAGCAAGGGCGCCAGCGTCACCGCGCGGGCCGGGTCGGGTTCCACCACCACGACGGCGATGTCGGCCACCATCAGCGCGCTGAGGCTTTCCTGCGCCAGTTCCACCGAGCCGGGGCAGTCGAGCAGCACCCAGGGCTCGCCGAGGAAATCGCAATGGGCCAGGTTGGGTTCCACCGTCATCTGGCGGCTGCGCGCTTCCGCCGAGGCGTCGCCCAGGCTGGTGCCGGCCGCCACCGAACCCTTGCGCGGAATCGCGCCGGCGGCGAACAGCAGGGCTTCGAGCAGGGTGGTCTTGCCGGCCGTATATGGACCGACAATAGCGGCGACCCTGGGGGCATTGCTCCCGGCAGCGCTTACACTGGGATGGGAAGAGGAGGATGCATTCGGCATGGCGGTCTCCCTGTCTGCCTGCATGGAGATGCAAGCGGTCTGGCGCGTCGATAACGCGGCAAGCCTGGCGGCTTAAACGGGGACCGGTTCTGCTGCCGGTCCTTGGGAACGCGGCACTCAACCCTCTGGACAACAGGATTCCACAAGCGCGCCGCCGGCGATAGCGATCATTTGAAACGCGATGCCGCAGCCCTCTTGTTATTTTAGATACCGCTAATACATACAGGAAAAGCCAGCAGCATCATGCCGGCCAGGCAGCCGAGGATTTCCGCATGTCGAATCAGGTTCTTATCCCCTGTCCCCATTGCAACACGGTGAACCGTCTGGCGGCGGAGCGTGTGGCCGATCACGGCAAATGCGGCAAATGCGGCCAGCCGCTGTTCGCCGGCCGGCCGCTCACGCTCACATCGGCCAATTTCGAGCGCCATGCCGGCGCGGCCGACCTGCCGCTGCTGGTGGATTTCTGGGCGGCCTGGTGCGGACCCTGCCGCATGATGGCGCCGGTGATTGATCAGGCTGCCGCCACCTTCGAGCCGCGCCTGCGTGTGGGCAAACTGGACACCGAAGCCGAACAGGGCCTGGCGGCGCGTTTCAATATCCGCTCGATTCCCACGCTGGCGCTGTTTCGTGGCGGGCGCGAGATCGCGCGCATCAGCGGCGCCATGCCGCTGCCGCAGCTGACGCGCTGGGTCGAGCAGAATATCTAGAGCGGCCAGAAGATCGGCAGCACCAGCATGCTGGTGACGAACACCACGACCTGCAGCGGCAGGCCGAGCCGCCAGTAATCGCCGAAGCGATAGCCGCCCGGGCCCATCACCAGCAGGTTGTTCTGGTGTCCGATGGGCGAGAGGAAGGCACAGGAGGCGCCGACCACCACGGCCATCAGGAAGGCATCGGGATTCACATCGATCTGTCTGGCGATGTCGATGCTCAGGGGTGCCATCAGCAGCGCGGTGGCGGCGTTGTTCACCATGTCGGACACCCACATGGTCAGCAGCAATGTCAGGCCCAGCAGCCAGATCGGGCCGATCTCGCCGGAAAGGTCGACCAGCAGCTTCGCCAGCAGGCCCGTCGTGCCCGTGTTGTCGAAGGCATCGCCCACCGGCATCAAGGCCGCCAGCATCACCAGCACGGACGCATCCACCGACTGGTAGGCCTCGCGCAGGCTCAGGCGCCGCGTCACCAGCAGCAAAGTGGCCGCCGCGCCCAGGCAGATCGCCGCCGGTGCCAGTTCGAAAACCAGTGCCAGCAGGCCGGCCAATGGAATGCCCAGCGTCAGCAGCAGGTTGCCCGGCTGGCGCAGCGGCAGATCGCGCTGCGCCAGCGGCAGCAGACCCAGTGCGCCGATGGCCTCGTTCACGCGTTCGGCTTCGCCCTGCAGCAGCAGCACGTCGCCGGCATGGAAACGCCAGTCCTTCAGCCCCCCAAAGCGGTTGCTGCCCTCGCGCGCCACGCCCAGCAGGTTCACCGCATGGCGCTGGCGCAGGCGCAGCTCGGCCGGTGTCATCTCGATGATGCCGCCGAAAGGCCGCACCACGGCTTCGGCGATATGCAGGTCGCTGGCCTTGTTCTCTGGTTTCACGTCGCGCCCGGGTTTGATCAATGCCAGACCCAGCGGCTTGAGCATGGCGCCGGCCTTGTCGGGTGCGGCCTCGATCAGCAGCGTGTCGCCTTCGCGTACCGGCGTCCATTGCGCCGCTCCCGGGATATGCACGCTGCCGCGTTTCAGCCCCAGCAGCGAGGCCTCGTATTCATCGATCATGGCATAGACATCGCCCAGCAGCTTGCCGATCAGCGCGGAATCTTTTTCCACCGTGGTTTCCAGCAGGTATTCCTGCACGCCGCCATGGTCGTCGCGGCCGGCCGCCACGCGCTGCGGCACGAGGCGCCAGCCCAGCAGCGCGATGAAGGCCACGCCGGCCAGGGTGACGGGGATGCCGATGGGCGCGAATTCGAGCAGGCCGAAGCCCTGGCCCAGCTTGTCGGCTCGTACCCCTGAAACGATCACGTTGGCCGGCGTGCCGATCAGGGTGATCACGCCGCCCAGCACGGTGGCATACGACAGCGGCATCAGGGCCAGGCTCGGCGAACGCCCTGCCGCCTGGCAGGCGGCAATCGCCGCCGGCATGATCAGCGCCAGCGCCGCCACGTTATTCATCACGGCGGACGCGAATGCCGCCGGCAGGCAGAGCAGGACCAGCAGCAGGGTGGGATGTTCCGCGCGGCCCGCCAGCCAGGCGGCGGCCGTGCTCAGCACGCCGGTGCCGGCGATGGCCCGGCTGATCACCAGGGCGGCGGCGACGGTGATCACCGCCGGATGGCCGAATCCGGCGAAAGCCTCGTCGGGTTTTACCAGGCCCATGGCAATGGCGATGAACAGCACGGTCAGCGCGACCACGTCATGGCGCCAGCGGCCCCAGGCGAACATGGCCAGGGCCCCTGCAAGCAGGGCGAGGATTTCGATCTGGGGAAGGGTCATGGGATTGGGTCTGTCGTTAAGGAACGGGTAGGCCGGGGGAAGGTTTCATACTAAAGTCGAATCTAGCGACTCGACCGCAACGGCATGCCGGGGGGCATGGGCGGTCGGGCGATGATCAGGGGGACCAGACAAATGCTTGATAAATATTTCAAGCTTGCCGAAAACGGCACCACCGTCCGCACCGAGGTGCTGGCCGGCATCACCACCTTCCTTACCATGGCCTACATCATTTTCGTCAACCCGGCGATCCTGGGCGATGCCGGCATCGACAAGGGCGCCGCCTTCGTCGCCACCTGCCTGGCGGCCGCCATCGGCACCGCGATCATGGGTCTGTATGCGAATTATCCGGTGGCGCTTGCCCCCGGCATGGGCCTGAATGCCTATTTTACCTATGGCGTGGTGCTGGGCATGGGCCATAGCTGGCAGATCGCCCTGGGCGCCGTCTTCGTCTCCGGCATCCTCTTCCTGATCCTTTCGGTGCTGCCGGTGCGCGAAAAGATCATCAACTCGATCCCGATGTCGCAGAAATACGCCATCGGCGCCGGTATCGGCCTGTTCCTCGGCCTGATCGGCCTGAAGAATGCCGGCGTCGTCGTGGATCACGCCGCGACTCTGGTTGGCCTGGGCAAGCTGATGAGCCCGGCGGTCGGCATGGCGATCCTCGGATTCTTTATCATTGCCGTGCTGGATTACCGGAAGGTGCCCGGCGCGATCATGATCTCGATCCTCGGCGTCACCGTGCTCGGAATCGCGCTGGGCCTGTCGCCATTCGGCGGTCTCGTGTCGGCACCGCCCAGTCTGGCGCCCACGCTGCTGCAGATGGATGTCAGCGGCGCGCTGTCGCTCGGCCTGCTCACCATTGTCTTCGCCTTCCTGATGGTCGATCTGTTCGACACGGCGGGCACGCTGGTGGCGGTCGCGCCGCGTGCCGGCCTGATGGACAAGGACGGCAAGCTGAAACGCCTGGGTCGTGCGCTGGTCGCCGATTCCACCGCGACCATTGCCGGCGCGGCGCTCGGTACCTCCACCACCACCAGCTACATCGAATCGGCAGCCGGCATTCGCGTGGGCGGCCGCACCGGCCTCACCGCCGTGGTGGTGGCGATCCTCTTCCTGCTGGCGCTGTTCTTCGCTCCGCTGGCCGGCTCGATCCCGGTCTATGCCACCGCGCCGGCGCTGATCTTCGTGGCCTGCGTGATGGCCAGCAGCCTCGCCCGCGTCGACTGGGAGGATATCACCGAATACCTGCCGGCCGTGATCACCGCCGTGATGATGCCCTTCACCTTCTCGATCGCCACCGGCATCGGCCTGGGTTTCATCACCTTCGTCGTGCTGAAGATATTCACCGGCCGCGCCAAGGATATCCATCCGGTGATGGCGGCGGTTTCGCTGGTCTTCCTGATCAAGTTCATCGTGGCCTGACGCGCCACGGCGGCCAAAATGCTGCGGGCGGCGGGGTAACCTGCCGCCCGTTTTCTTTTTCGGCTATTTCCGCACGGCCAGCCCGAGCAGGATGCCGGCCAGCAGCACGATCACGCCGACCACCTCGCTGCGTGTCGGTCGTTCGCGGAACACCAGATACGACATCAGGAAGGTGAAGACCATTTCGGTCATCCCCAGCATGCGCACATAGGCCGCCACCTGCAGGGCCATGGCGGTGAACCAACCGGCCGAACCTGCCGCCGAGGCCATGCCGACGATCAGGCCCGGCCGCCAGGCTGCGGCCACCCGGCGCAGTTCGCCCGGTTCGCGCAGGCCGAGATAGGCCATCATCAGGGCGATCTGCAACACGATGGCATGCACCAGCGTCGTCGCCGCGGCCAGCGGCAGGAAATCTTCATCCAGCGACAGCGAGGCGGCGCGAAAGCCGATGGCGGAAATGGCAAACAAGGCGCCCGAACCGATACCGACCAGCGCCGAACGTTCGGTCCAGCCCAGCAGGAAGGCGCGCGTGGGGTTTTCGCTGCCCTTCAGCGAGATCAGCAGCACGCCCAGCGTGCCGATCACGATGGCGGCCACGCCGCCCATGCTCACCGGTTCGGCCAGGATCACCATGCCGAAGGCGGCGGCCTGCAGGGCCTCGGTCTTGGAATAGGCCGTCGCCACCACGAAGTTGCGCATGGACAGCGCGAGGATCAGCAGGTTGGTGGCCAGGATCTGCGCCACTGCGCCCAGGGCCGTCCACAGATAGAAGTCGCCATGGCCGGCCGGCATCGTTTTGCCCGTGGCCCACAGCGTGGCGCCCAGATAGGCGGCGGCCAGCGGCAGCCCGTACACGAAACGTGTGAAGCTGGCGCCATTGGTGCTTAGGCGGCCTTTCAGTTGCTTCTGCAGGCCGGTGCGGATGGTCTGGCAGAAGGCGGCCCAGATGGTGATCGGAATCCATGCCCATTCCATGGGCATCAGGGGTAACGGCTGGCCGCGGGCCTGGCAAATGAGAAGCGTTCCGCCCCGGCTTGAGCCGAATTCCCGGCGGCAATCCCTTGTTTCGGCCGTGGCGGGCAGTCTACCAAGGGGCATGAGCATGCCCGGAAAAGCCACCCATTCCATCATCATAGCCGTCGATGGTCCGGTCGCCGCCGGAAAGGGCACCCTGGCCCGCCGGCTGGCCGATCATTTCGGCTATGCCTATCTCGATACCGGCGCGCTCTATCGCGCCGTGGGCTCACGGGTGCTGCGCCAGGGTGGCGATCCGGCCGATCCGGTTGTTGCCACCAAGGCCGCGGAATCGCTGGGTGAATCCGATCGCGCCGCGCCCGACCTGCGGTCCGAGGCGGTGGGGCTGGCGGCCTCCAAAGTGGCGACCATCCCCGGTGTGCGGGCGGCCCTGCTGGATTTCCAGCGCCGTTTCGCTCACCAGCCGCCCGGCGGCAAGGCGGGCGCCGTGTTGGATGGCCGCGATATCGGCACCGTGGTCTGCCCCGATGCGCCGGTGAAGCTGTTCGTCACCGCCCGCGACGAGGTGCGGGCCGAGCGGCGCTATAAGGAACTGATGGATAAGGGCGAAAATGTTAGTTTTGAGCGGGTTCTGGCCGATCTGCGCCAGCGCGACGCCCAGGACCAGGCCCGCGCTGCCGCGCCATTGAAGCCCGCCGACGATGCCCACTTGCTGGATACCTCGGATTTGGCTATAGAAGCCGCCGTTGCTGCGGCTATTGAGGCCGTTACGGCAACCCTGAGGCGCTGACGTCCGCTTCAGGCGGCCCACTCAACCCACCGGTTCGCTCGCGTCGGCGCCGGATGCCTGCCCGCCCCGCGGTGGTGCCTTCAGATACGCACCCCGGCAGGCCCAACATCAGGGGCATCTAGGAGAAAATATGGCTAAGCGTAGTGCCGCTCAGGCTGCGGAGACCTATTCCGCGGATAACGAGAATTTTGCCGCCCTGCTCGAAGAGTCGTTCACCAGTTCCTCCGCC